>NZ_RJUQ01000014.1:0-336011 GCF_003751355.1 Marinobacter sp. 3-2
TTTCTGGATCTGACCGGAATCGACCGGGTGGTAAGCTTCGAGCCTTTTGGTCGGCAGGCGATTTGGCTCAAGGTGGAATCACCGGACGGTTACTGAACAGGCGCCTATGCTAGGATTCATTATCCCGATTTCCGCTTTAGACCTCTAAACCATGATTTGCAATAGATCTGCGACCCTACCAAGAAGGCCCGGATTTTTAGCGATTTCCCGCCTAATTTCCTATCTAAACGCTCTCAGGAAAAGAAGAACACCGATGCCGAAATGATCACGCTGGAAAATTTGATTCAAGACTTAGAAATTAAATCCTCCACCGTCAAACAGTCAGACTCGACTCCCTTTACGATGACTGACCCACTGCCTTCAGCCGTCATCCGGCGGAATGTGGCTTCACCCGCTTTTATATCCTCGATCAGAATCTTGGCCGGCTTAGGTGCGTCGGTGACTTCTTGCAGCGCTGCGACCAGAATATCGACTTTCTCGCGAAACTCCGGGTGTTCCAGCGCGTTAACGGCTGCGAGGCGTTCGGCCAGCAGCTTTTGTTCGGTGTCCCCGTTTGGTTTATCTTCCAGCAGCTCGACAGCCTGACCTAACCCAAGCTTCTCTTTCACATAGTCCCGCACACTGCCATAGGCTTCCTTAGCAGATTCTGACAGAACAGCCCCAGCCATAGCCTTGACGACAAAAATAACAGCTTCCATGAACTGATCTCCTCTATTCGCGCTGCTGCGCTTCATTTAATTGCTCAAACAGCTTCAATGCCGGTGACAGCATTTCAAGGTCCGGATCGTTGCGGATTTCTTCACAGTGTTCTAGATAGCGTTGCACCACTGAAGCCATCAATTGCGCATAACCCAATGGATTCCTTAGGAAACAGGGGGTCATCCGTTCTACCGCCTCCCGCGTGGCGTTGAGCGCATCTCCGCCCCGCCCCAAATCGTAGAGCATGGTCGCAAGATTGTTCAGCGCCACGGCTAGATCGCGAGTGAAGGCCTCCGGGCGAGCCTCGGCCAATTGACGATAGAGCGTCACCGCCTCCTGCACACCGTTGAGCGCGTCTTCGGGTCGGCCCAGATCGAAGAGCATGGCCGCTAGGGTGGTCAACGACTCGGCCAGTTCGGGCGTGAAGGCGTCCGGGCGGGCCGCGGCCAGTTGACGGTAGAGCAACACCGCCTCCTGCCCGGCCTCGCACGCGTCTTCGTGTCGGCCCAGATTGGAGAACATGGCCGCGTGATTGTTCAGCGACTCTGCCAGGTCGGGCGTGAAGGCCTCCGGGCGAGCCTCGGACAATTGACGATAGAGCGTCACCGCCTCCTGCACAGCGTTGAGCGCGTCTTCGAGCCGGTCTAAACCGAAGAGCATGGACGCCAGAGTGGTCAAGGACTCGGCCAGTTCGGGCGTGAAGGCCTCCGGGCGGGCCGCGGCCAGTTGGCGGTAGAGCAACACCGCCTCCTGCCCGGCCTCGCACGCGTCTTCGTGTCGGTCCAGATTGGAGAGCATGTTCGCCAGATTGCCTAGCGATCCAGCCAGCTCGGGCGTATATGCCCCCGGGCGGGTGTCGGCCAATTGGCGGCGCAGCATTACCGCCTCCCGCGCAACTTCATGCGCATCCTCGTGTCGGCCCAGATGGGAGAGTGCGGCCGCCAGATTATTCAGCGACTCGGCCAGGTGGGGCGTGAGGGCCTCTGGACGGACCGAGGCCAATTGGCGCCTCAGGGTCACCGCCTCCTGCAGGGCCTCTCGCGCGTCTTCATGCCGACCCAGATCGGAGAGCCTGTTCGCCAGATTGTTCAGCGACTGTGCCAGGCCAGGCGTGAAGGCGTCCGGACGGGTCTCCGCCAATTGGCGGTAGAGCGTCACCGCCTCCTGAGAGGCCTCGCGCGCGTCCTCACGCCGGCCCAGACGGGACAGGCTGGTCGCCAGAGTGTTCAGCGAATTCGCCAGGTCGTCCGTGAAGGCCTCCGGGCAGGCCTCCGCCAATTGCCGGCTTAGCGTCACCGCCTCCTGCGCGGCTTCGTGCGCATTGTCGCATTGGCCTAGATCGGAGAGCCTATTCGCCAGGGTGGTCAACGACAGTGCCAGACCGGGCGTGAACGCCTCAGGGCGGGTCTCGACCAATTGTCGGCTTAACGTTACCGCCTCCTGCGACGCCCTGAACGCATCTTCGCGTCGGCCCAGACGAAAGAGACTGGTCGCCAGAGTGTGCAACGATGCTGCCAGGCCAGACGTGGAAACCTCCGGGTGGGCGTCGGCCAATTGGCGGAAAAGCGTCACCGCCTCCTGCGACGCCTTGAGCGCGTCTTCGCGTCTGCCCATGGCGCCGAGAAAGCCCGACAGGTTATTCAAGAGACCCGCACGTCGATCATCATCGAGCCCCTCGACGGCCAGAAGCTGTTGTGAGATAACCACTGCAAATCCGGCAGAAAACACCGTGCCTTCCTTCTCGGCAACATCGAGGAATAGAACAGCGCGATCGTGATCTTGCAAGATCATCTTGGTGAGCGCTTGTTCTAAAGCGCTTGACCAGCGCAAAGGCATTCCCAGAAGATCATGTCCGACCCGGCTGATCACATCGCTGAATCCGCCCCCCTGTGGCACAGCCACCTCCGCAAGCCACTCGGGCAAGCGGTGTGTTGGATCATCCAGCAGGCTGAGCGCTAAAAAAGTGGCGGCCATGCGGTCAGGCTCTGGGCGGGCGAGGTGAAAACCTTGACCATCGTCGCGCCATCTGCGCCAGGGTGTGCGCTTAAGCCGGTCAATCAGCCCCTGCCCGGTACTCTCGCATACCCCCAGCTCTGCCAGCGCCTCACATTGCTGATCGCTCAGCCCGCTTTCAGTTAATGCAGCGAGCGACAGGAGCCTGGACAGCCCGTCGACCCCGAGCCCGGCGTCTTGGGATACCCGGGCTGCCCGATCCCGCTCGATATTCGCGAGCTCCCGAATCAGTTCCGGGCCGCCAAAACCAAAGCCTCCTTGCCCAGTGAGAACCTGATGGATGGACGCGGCCATTACGACCAGCGGGACACGGTGTCCGGGATCGGATGCAAGCCAGTCCCGGGCTTGCGATAGGTCGGGCAGATCCTTGCCCGCCTGAATTGCGAAATTCGTTGCAGTCTCGTGAAACATCCCCAACGCCTGATCGACATCAAGCGTCCCCACAACCGTTAATTCCTGACGCCCGGCTCTTGGGCCAAGCTCGCGCAACACTTCGCCCCATTCATCAAATTCTCGGCGGGAAACCAGCAGGATTCGGATAGGGAAATCAACCAGTCTGTCGGGAATGTCCTGGATCGCGCGCACAAGGGCACGCACCACATCCATCCGCTCCTCAGGATAATCGAAGATTAAGAGAAATTTGCGCAAGCTTGTTTCAATCGTCTGGGCTTGACTGGCATGTCTGGGCACGAATCCAGCGGACCACCCCAGTTCACGCAGCCGGGATGCCGCCTCGGCCGCCAGCCGGGTCTTCCCACTACCACCTCCACCTGACAGCAATCTAACCGAAATCGTGTTCGCCCCGTTCTCGGCCCAGTCCAGAATTGATTTCAGCTCGGTGTCACGCCCTTGCAGCGTTGGCGCCATGTTGTAGCGCCACTGCAATGCCGCAAACAGGTTTGGTTCACCTTCCACCATGACTTCTGACCGATCCCGCCAATCAAGGCGGGGAGTGATCGTATCAGGGGCTTGCCTGTCAGTGATTACGATGTTTCCGAATGCCAAGACGTTATTGACTGAAAAATCACCGCTATTTCTGGTCGCCATAAAGAGTCCCTCCTTTACAAACGGTATTCCTCCCTACGCTCCATACGTTAAATGGGCGGCAGTACAGCGGTTGTTGGTCAGGATCATCGAGCTATCAAACTCATTTTATTATTGTAGGCTAGGATCTCTGGTTTCGGCGAGAAGCATACGTTTAGACGACACAGATTTTTAATACGGGTTCTACCGCGTTCCCATGGAAGGTCTCAATACGGTGGACAACTTCAAGTCCTCAGGCTCCTCTAATTTGTTTCCTGTAGTCATGGAGCCGCCGAACGTAATCGAGCGCATTTTTTCTTGCTTCGTTGATGACGCCATTTGATCGCTTACAGGCGATCATGAAGCCTTGCTTTTCAAGCAAATCTGAATGAAGAGAGGAATTCGCGGCGCTGCGAATGCTCGCTTTTGTTTAAAATGCGTCCGCTGCTAACAAAGCCTGTTGCTCGCCTCCAATCTTTCGGTTGCAGCTAGACTATTTCGAACTCCGAGATGGACGACAAATTTAGCACTTTGTGTGGACACCGAAGGAAGCGCACAATTCTCCAATCTACTTTAAGTTCGTTTAGCTCTTTGTGTGGATTTTGGTCGGTAAGATACTGATATTCCCATGCAGAAATTTAGTTGTTTGTGTGGTCGACCATTTTTTGGACAACCACTTACCGCTCCAAAGCCATCTCCCTGCCGGCAGGCTCTGTCAAAGCCACAGCAGAACCAGCATCAATGAAACGCTAACCCCGGAAGCAAATGCGGTCCTTATCAGGTTCCATCGTACCCAGCGATTTTCGAAAGAGCGCCGTTCTGATGCGAGCATGAGTTCATCCATGTCGTCCACATTCAACATTTTCAGGGCGTTATTGAGCGGCACATTAATCAGGAATGTTGGTAGTTGGACCCCGAGGGTATAGACGACCGCACTGGCAACTACCAAGGTTGGCACAAGGCCGTCGTTCTGCAGGACTGCCAGAATCGCCGCTGCCACTAAAGCAAAGACGGATCCAATCCATACAAGACCAAAGACGGGATGACCGGCCTGGATCACGCCGTCGATAGCCTGAAATGCGCGAATGAATTCCTTATCCGTTAAGTTTCCAATTCCTGGCATAACAACCGATGCAAAGGAAAAGACAAACCCAGCCGTTAAGGCAGATAGCAACGTAGCCACGATCAGTGCGAGTTCAAGCAAAGTCATAATATGGCTCCTGTCAGACGGGCAATGAACGTTAGTTGGTTCAGGTACAAGCCAATTTTCGTGGAACCATGTCGGATGTTATTGCCGCAGCATGCCAAAGTTTTTGCCGAGGGCGACAAATTCAAACACAGCCTCAACCAATCCATAGTCGATAGGACTTTTGAGTCTGTTCTGCTCAACGCTTGAAAGCCGTGTACATCCGCCCTGCTCCGTCTATTGCGGCCTCACAGCCAATGGCAGCCGCTCGCGAATGAACTCGGCTAAAGCTTTTGTATGCGGTGGCACACCTACCCGTGACGGCATCAACAGACTGAGGCTTGCGTACTGGGATACCCAGCCTGGCAATATCCGAACGAGCTGGCCGGCTTCAACGGGTGCTCTGCAGACATAATCAGGCAATGCAGTAACGCCCAGGCCATCAATTGCGGCTTGCCTAATTGTCGACATATCCTCTGAACAAAGAGCGATATGGGTAGTCTGATGGGTTCGAAGACCATCTTTGTGCTGCAAGGGAATCGCCTCTTTCGCGCCGGCCCTCCCCACCTTTAAGAAACGACAACTGGCTAAATCATAGGGTGTTTGCAGTTGCTCTAGTTGCTCCAGATAACCAGGCGAGCAATAAAACTGCCATTCCACATTCGCGATAAACCGCTGTATCAAGCTCGAATCAGGCAATTCGCCACTGTGCCCGCGAATAGCGATGTCTACTCCCTCAGTAATCAAGTCGATCATGGAGTTGGTGACGCGTTGTTCGATAAGCACTTTCGGATGCAGCCTGGCGAAATCAGTCACGATATCGAACAGAACAAATTGCGCCACACCCAGCGAACAACTGATCACAACCTTTCCTGAAAGGCTTCCACCTCTATTGTCCATTGCTGCTTCAGCCATTTCGAATTGGTCAACGAGCTTTCGAGCATGCTGGTAGAAGCTCTTCCCTTCTTCGGTAACGGCGACATTGCGGGAACTTCTCTGAAGCAGCCTCACACCAAGGCGCTCTTCCAGCTGAGCAACATGTCGGCTCAGTCGCGACTTGGGCATGTCCAATGCCTTTGCCGCTGCGGTGTAACCCTTCTTTTCAACAACATGCACGAAATAGAAGTAGTCGTTCAGGTCAATGCTCACACTAGCGTCCTATATATGGAACGAAAAGTTCATATTTTAGCCATTTTTGTTCAGATACCAAGCTGCTAGATTATTTTCAGATCAGATATGGAACGGAGAAAGACAATGACCTATAAGGTTGCTCAACAACACGACTCGATAACAGCTCTTGCCCCGGTAAAGGGGAGCCCACTGAGTGTCGGCTCAGGGTTCACGGGTGTGGGTTTTCGCCACGGGCAGTTTTATGGGGCCATGGATCCCTTCATCATGGTGGATCACTACACTATGACGGCACCTACCTTTGGCGCCCACCCTCACGCTGGCCTCTCGGCAGTCACCGTTTTGTTTGAACATACGGACGGCAAATTCAACAACCGCGATTCGCTGGGGAATGACTTCGACATTAACCCTGGCGACCTCTACTGGCTGAATGCGGGCAGCGGTGCCGTTCACGACGAGGCACCGCGAGAAGGCGCCACGATTCATGGACTGCAGATTTTCGTTAACTTGCCCGGCCGCATGAAGCACCGGGCGCCAAGCTCCCTGCATGTGAAGCGAGAAGACATGCCGACCCTGAATGGCCAGGGCTACCGTGTGCGGCTGGTTCTTGGCCGAAGCAACGGGGTCGAGACGGACGCGGCGTCGGTATGGCCAGCCACTATTCTTGATGGTTTTGCTGACAAAACATCGTTATTCGAACACCGCATTCAAACGGGCTTCAATGCCTGGATCTATTCAGTTGAAGGCGACATCGAATTTCACGTGCGCGGCGAATGGTTCACGTTCCACCAGGGAGAGTCCAGCGCGATTGATGGTGCAGAGGGCGAGGCACTCACAATACGCGGAAAGTCTCCATCAAGCAGCCATTTTGCGGTGCTCTCGGGTGAGAAAATCAATGAAAATTTCGTTCAACACGGACCGTTTGCAATGAGCACTCAACAAGAAATCGATGAGGTGGTTGCTCGTTATAACGCAGGAGAATTGGGGAGCCTTGTATGAAAGTATTAACGTTTGCCGCGACCAACAGTCGCAAATCCATCAACAAACAACTCGTAAAATACGCCGCGACCAAGCTGGCGAATGCTGAGATCGATTATGTTGAGATTAATGATTTTGACTTGCCGATCTACAACATCGACCTGGAGGAGCAATACGGCATTCCTAAGTGCGCGCATGCCTTCCAGGCCAGGATCGAACAAGCGGACGTGATTCTGGTTTCCTTTGCCGAGCACAATGGCAATTTCACTGTAGCGTTTAAAAACCTCTTCGATTGGATGAGCCGAATTGGCCGAAACGTCTACCGTGACAAGCCGATCGTGATGCTCGCCACGTCTCCGGGGCCCGGTGGCGGAAATACCGTGCTGAAGCTTGCTGAAACCGCTGCTCCCTTTTTCAGTGGCAAGGTCGTTGGCAGCCTCAGCATTCCAAGCTTTTTCGATAACTTTGATGTCGATCGCGCCGAGCTGACAAATAGCGATCTGGTTGAAAAGCTTGAACAGGTATTGGGAGCCTTTGAACCCCAGACCACCTAAAGAGCCTCAGCTTGGACACTGAATTCACGGTTTCATTTGATGGTTGATCAGAGGATTATTCTGAAGTCGTTCTTTTGCCAAATCTACGAATGAACGAATTTTGGCACTAGCTCTCAACCCCTCAAGGTAAACAATATTTATCGGTATGGGTTCGGGTTCGTGTTCCTGGAGAATTCGTACTAACGAACCGGTTTGGAATTCCTCTCCAACTTGATATGACATTAGCCGCGTAATTCCGTAGCCGCTCTTTACTGCAGAGATTGCAGAGTCATTCTGATTAAATTGGAGGCGCGGCGAGACTCGTACAGAAGTCTTGCCCTCTGATGACTCAAACCACCAGGTCGTCGATGGTTCTACCGCAGAAGACTGGATAATTTGGTGATCAGCAAGGTCAGCTGGATGGTTTGGCAGGCCATGTTTGCTTAAATAATCCGGAGAGCCACACACTACCTTTTGGACATTCCCAACCCTGACAGCGAACTGGCTGGAGTCTTTCAGGTTGCCGATACGGATTGCCACATCCAGGCCCTCATCGAGAATATTGCTCACTCGATCGTAGAAAACTGCCTTCACCCGGAGTTCCGGGTGTCTGTCGAGGAACTCAATAAGGATGGGAACAATGTATTTTCTCCCAAAAAGCACAGGCGCTGTCACAGACAAAATGCCCTTTGGTTCCCTGTAAACCCCCAATAGCGCCGACTCGACCTCCTCAATTTCCTCCAGAATTCTCTTGGCGTCCTGAAAGTAGCGGTTACCAGACTCAGTCAAACGGACACGCCTGGTGGTGCGGTTGAATAAGCGAACGCCTAACGAGCCCTCCAACTGGGCAATTGCACGGGTAACAGCCGGGGCTGACATATCTAGCCTCTGGCTAGCCCCTACGAAGCTTTCGCGTTCAGCGGCCTCGACGAAGACTCGCATCAATGCAATCTTATCCATACAGCGGTCATCCTACCGAATTGATACTTCCATAATGCGCAATAGTGAATTTCTCCATGCACCAATTATTAATTGATTCTGAAATTTTAATATCGATGCTCCTTAACGAAATCAACAGGAGAAACGATATGTCACGCATTCCAACACCAGCCTCAATTTCAGAGGCTCCCGAAGCCTCGCGGGCATTGCTCGAAGCTGTAAATAGCCTTTTGGGTACTGTTCCCAATTTATTCCGCATTACTGCGAATAGCCCCAAAACCCTTGAAGGATATCTTTGCCTGAACGGCGCCCTCAGCGCTGGTTCTTTGTCAGCCCAAACGCGAGAGCGCATTGCGTTAGCGGTCGCGGAGATAAACGACTGCGACTACTGCCTGGCGGCTCATGATTACCTGGGCAGAAACGTTGCAAAACTCAGTTCTGAGGAAATCGAGGCTGCCAGACGCGGACACTCGGACGACGAGAAAGCGGCCGTTGCCCTCGAGTTCGCAGCAAAGATCACAAAGGATCGAGGAAACGTTTCAAGTGATGACGTTCAGAAGGTTCGCTCAGCCGGATACAGCGACGCCGAGCTGGTCGAAATCATTGGCAACGTAGCCCTGAACGTTCTCACCAATTACATCAACCGGGTTTTGGCGACTGATATCGATTTCCCGTCGGTTAAGCCGCTGTCGGAGTAACAAAATAGAGATCAGGGTGGCGAAAAGGGGCCACCGTGATCTCTATTTCATCGCTACCAAGCTGAAAGATCTCAAGACAGTTCCAGGTATTGGTTGCTTGAAACGCCGGATCCCAGGTCCGCAGGATTGACCGAGCCCTTCAGGTAAGCGTGGCAGTTCTGAACAAAGATGAGCCTTTTCTTGCCGACCACTTGCGAGATCATTTGCTCGTCAACGTCCAACAGCGCCACGATGCTCAACGCGCTTTTATTTCGAAGGTCGGAGGCTGTCGCCATCAACTCTACGGTGCTCTTTTTCTGAACGAACTTCAGATAAAACCACCGCCGCAAAAGCTCCTTCATTCCCTCTGTCGGTACATAATTTCCCTGCGATACCTGAGTTAAAGCGGTCATGGCGCCCTCCCGAACCTAATCAACGATAGTCACCCCTTTGACTATCAGGGCAGTCTTATTGTTACAGAGACGTCCCCTGGAGCACTTCCTTATCTGTTGGTGCCATTTAACTTTCCTGCTGCATGACAGAAAGGCGCCCTGCTCTCACGAGTGTGAAAACGGAACTCGCAAATACCCAACCGAATCCAATCACGCCGACATTGATGCCTGATACAGTCTTTTCCGTACCATCCGGATGCACCATTGATCCGCCGTATAAACCCTGTAAGGCATAGGCTGCAAGGAAACCGCCGGTGACCACCAGCGCAATAACACTTGCTTTGCCCTTTCCATCGACAGACATCCAGGTAAGCCACAGGGCAATTGCACCGAGAGAAGAGTTGGTAATCAGTTGCCACACTTCGTGCAATCTCGCATGGGCTACCCAGTCCGGGTTGAACACGTGGGTGTCGTTAATCTCCAAATACGGAACAGCAATGGCGTAAAGTGCGATTGATATTGTTAACAGTATCTTATCCAGCATTCTTCATGTTCCCTGTGAGTTGAAAGTGGGAAAGGGTCAGGTTTGACAACTGCTGCAAGCGCCTGCCAAACCTGGTTCATTTCGGGGGCCAGACTCGTTTATCGTTCTTCCCAGATACCCGTGTTTGCCACTTCCTCTGCAAAGGTTGCAAAGTCTTTCGGTGGCCGGCCAAGTGCCTGTTGTACGCCATCGGTCAAATGGGCGTTGCGGCCGTCAAGAACCGTTGCGAAGAGATAGTCCAGCATCCAGACCACATCCTCAGGCGCCCCGGAGTTCTCCATCTCTGTAATAAAGCTCTTGTGAGGCACGTCGATGAATGAAATCTCGCGACCGGTCGCTCGGGAAAGATCGTTGGCCACGTCTGCAAAGGTCATGAGTCTTGGCCCCGTCACTTCATAGATGCGCCCGCTGTGGTTGTCCTGAGTCAGGGCCGCAACAGCCACGTCTGCGATGTCATCGACATCAACGAAGGGCTCGACCTGATCGCCTGCTGGCAGAGTGATGGCGCCATTCAACACCATGTCGATGAATGCGCCCTCAGAGAAGTTCTGGTTAAACCAGCTTGCGCGGACGACCGTCCATTCGAGGCCAGATTCCTGAACAATGTCTTCGCAGGCTTGTGCCTCGGCTTCGCCACGCCCTGATAACAGCACAAGTCGCTTCACTCCGCGGCGTCTGGCCAGGCTAACGAACGCCTGGATAGCGTCAGTGGCGCCAGGCATTGCCAGGTCTGGTGAGTAAGTGATGTAGGCTGAGGTTACGCCAGTGAGGCAGGCGTCCCAGCTTTTCTCGTTGGCCCAATCAAAAGACGGGATCGCTGAGCGGGACCCAACTCGAACCTCATGACCAATGCTTTTAAGCTGTTCAACGACGCGTTTCCCGGTTTTTCCGGTACCGCCTACGACAAGAATTGTTTGATGTGACTGATTGGATGGTTTCATTGACTTGCTCCTTTTCTCGTAAGTGCAAGTCAATTTTCGAGGAACAGTGTTGTTTGTTATTGCCCCAGGGTGCCAGAGTTTGTGCAACTGACGACAACCTTGAACCCCGCTTCAGCGAGCTCGAAGTCGATAGGATCGTGGCGTCTGTCCCGCCCAACGCTTGAAGGCCCGAGTGAACCCACTTTGTTCCGCAAACCCCGTCAGGAAGGCAACTTCGGCAAGACTGTAGTCTGTCTCGCGCAGAAGTCGCTGTGCGAGATCTTTCTGCGCCATGTCGACAATGGTTTGAAATGAATAGCCCTGCTCAGACAATCTTCTTTGCAATGTCCGAGCGCCCATCTTCAACTCGGAGGCGATTCGTGACAGCTTCGGTACACCTTCACTCAGCACGTTGGCGACAGCACGCCTGACTTGTTGCTGCAGTTCAGTATCGCCTTTGAGCGAATTCAGTTGCAGCTCAAGATGCTGGTCAAAAAACCGGGCGATGGATTCGTCGCCCAGCTTGTTGGGTGTATCGATGCTTTCGTTACTCACAAGCATCGCATCGCGACCCGACTCGAAATGAACGGGACAGCCAAAATACGACTCATACACGCTGGTATTGCCTAGCGGCGCATGCTTGAAATAGATGGCCATCGGTACGAAGCGTGAGGCGCTTACTTCTTCGCTGATGGTCGTTACCGCCGACATGCTGGCTTCATTGGAGAGCAGCATGCCCCGAGAACCATCGCCTGCTTTTTCAAGGTTGAAGAGAAAGCCCTCTTCCGTCTTTTCGAGTGAATAGGTTTCCGCGCTACCCAGTACATGCCCGTAACGCTCTGCCCTGGTGAAAGAGCCTCGCAAAGTTGGTGCGGATTTCCACGCCAGACCAAAAGCACCGTACTCGTCGCTTCGCATGGCAGCGCCGATCCTCAATGGCAGGACAACGCCATCGGGATCGCGATCAACCAGTTCGGCAAAAAAGCCGTAATACGCCGCTGAAGACACCATCTGCGTTGGATCGATGGGGCCGTCTACCGGAAGGCCAAGTTCCCGTATCAAGTCGCGCGTTTCTACGCCCGGGCTTGCCTGACCGGCAACTTTATAGACATACAATGACGTTATCTGAGACATAGCAACATAGATAATCCATATTCGTTTAGTTGTGCAACTTCATTTTCCTGGTGGTCCAGAGCGTTCCGCTCATCAGCCAATCCTGCAACAAGCACGTATACACTAGACTCAAAACATGGAACACAACTTCCACACTTTCTTCAAAGCGAGGACAACAAAATGAACATCGCAAAAAGTTCGCGTAACTGGCTGTCTTTGGCGCTCTGTCTGGGCCTTTCTACCACCGGTTTTATGGCCCATGCCCACGAAGCTTCGGCGACGACAGCATCTGGCCCTGAAGCCGGCCAGACCGATGGGGGAAAAACCCCGGGAATGCAACACCATTACCACCACGAAGGCGGCTATCAAGGCCACCATGGCAACGGGGCATACCCGAAGCACCATGGCATGAGTGGACAAGGTGGGATGCATCACAATATGCCCGGCTATGGTGCCGTGGCTGGCGGACCTGCCGTGGACCTGGGCCTGGATGAAGATCAGATTGAAGAGATTGCGAAGATTCAGAAAGAACTGAGATCAGAGCTTCAGGAGCTGAAAGTTGAAAGGTATGAGGCATCACTCAAGCTGGAAGAGCTTTATACCGCAGAGGAACTCGATGCTGGCGATATAAATGATCAACAACAAAAGGTCTTCGACGTCATCAAGGAGATCACCGAATTGCAGGTTGAAGCCCAGCAGGACATTCGGGATGTATTGAACACCGAGCAAAGAAATCAGCTTATGCGCTCCGGCGATTGGCTGATGTTGAATTGAATCAACGTCGGTTTACAGAAACGAATCCTTGAGTGTTCAACTTGGACGAGCGGCTGGCAAGAAACGGATCTTTCCACGGTTTGGCGCTCGTCTAAGTGTATTTGCATACCCGTAATAATGGTTTCTGCCTACGCCCATCACAGCCTCTTCCTCGTAGACTAATAGTGAGCTTGCACATAACCTGTCGTGCAAATGTCGGGGTCAGACATCGCTGATTTTCAGGCCCGGAACGCTGACAACTGACGACAGGCCGCAATTAGTCCTACTGGAGGTTTTAATCCTATGAACATTGTTCCTGTAATTACTCTCTTCGGCGGCTTGGCGGCATTTTTTACCTTGGCCGTTGCCCTGCGATTCGCAGCCGTTCGGACTCAAGTGCCGACAAAACCGACCGACAATTGATTGACGGGTTGGTAACCCATTTCCAGGCTGTAGAGAAACCGGCAGTTACAATGACAACCGGATGTCCGATTAGCCGTTCGGGTTATTAGCCAGCTCCTTCAAGGCCTTCATGGCCTCCTCAGTGCGGTCACTGGGCACGAACATGTGGTCATGGTAGAACCCGGCTATCACATTGGTGGTGATGCCTCTCTCTGCCAACAGGCTTGTTACCACCGATGTGAGACCCAGGGCCTCCAGGCTTGAATGCCCTTCCAGAGTAATGCGCCGGAAGATTCTGTAGTAGTCCAGGCCCTCGGCTTTGGCCTGCTCAAGAGGAATTACCAGCGTCAGGCCTTCCAGTTCGGCAATGCTGACAATCGGGTTAAGGTGTTCCAGTTCGCCATACCTGGCCTTGGGTACTGTGCAGTAGACGTAAGTTGTCGAATCCAGTTTTGGCGAGAGCTGCTTGATCAATTCCTGAAGAAACTCAGTTCGCATCATCTCTACTATCCTTTATTGGAAGGTCGTGGGCATAACAAGAACTTAGCATTTTCTGCGGCCTTACAAAGCAAAATAATCGTTTTCTCCTTATCGCGACCGCAATATTCCTGCATAAGAATTCATCCTGAACGCACTGCCCTACTGATCCAGGAAACAAAGGCCCGGACTTTGTCGGTACGAAATTTAGCCTCAGGTGCCACAAGGTAATATTGGTACTCCGCTGGCACAGAAATATCGATTGGGCTCTGGATTAATCCTGCTTTCAATAGATCGGCAACAAGGCTATACCGCATTAAGGCAATCCCTCGGCCAGCAAGAACGGCCTCTACAAGAGTCGTCCCTTCTGTAACCCGAAGCGTTATAGCGTTGTCCGGTATTTTTATTCCGAGTTTTTCCTGAAATACCAACCATGAGCGCTCCAGATCAACCGATTCATCGATCAGCCATGGAAGCCGAGCTAGGTTCTCCGGCGTAACGGGCTTACCTTCAGTCACACTGCTGTGGCACACCGGTAAAAGCTTTTCTTTTTGCAAAAGCCTGGATTCAAGCCCCGGGTACTCACCATTGCCGAAGCGGATCGCCAGGTCGACACCATCGCCCTGGAAATTCACCAGTTGCAGATTAGGCTGCAAGCTAAGTTGTATTTCTGGATGAGCCCGCTGAAACGAATCAATGCGGGGAACCAGCCATCGACTGGCAAAGGATGGCACCGTGGCCACGGTTAAGCGCCCAGGGTTCGAGTCTGGCGCAAACAGCGCAATGCCTTTCTCCAGCTCCTGAAACCCCGTCTCCACATAGCCGGAGAGCTTCCTGCCTTCATGCGTTAATTTCACTTCGCGGGTCAACCTGACAAAGAGCTTCATACCAAGGAACTCTTCAAGGCCGCGGATGTGAGTACTAACCGCTGCCTGGGAAATGTTCAGCGCTTCAGCAGCGGACTTGAAGCTTAACTCCCGAGATGCGTATCGAAACGCCTGAAGAGCCCTAAGGGGCGGAAGCTTTTGCATTTTCTGGATCGCCTACGATTAATTTCACATTAAGTGTAGTGGGGTTTTACCCGTTTGTTACGGGAGCCAGTCACTGAAAAGATTAAGTCACTCAATAACTGAAGGAGCAATCATCGTGAAAATTGAAGTCCCTGTTATAAGTGCCTTTGTTGACGGTAATTCCGGCGGCAACCCCGCAGGTGTGGTGCTGCACGCCCAGCGATTCAGCCATGCAGAAAAGCAGAGAATCGCTGCTGCAGTTGGCCTCTCAGAAACGGCTTTCGTTTCTCCATCTGACGCGGCTGATATAAAGCTGGAATTCTTTACGCCTACCCAGCAAATCGCTCATTGCGGCCACGCCACGATCGCAACCTTCAGTTTTCTGCAGCAGAAAGGCCTGCTAGCGAATGACCGGTCGTCGAAGGAGACCATTGATGGCCTGAGATCAATCATCATGGAAGGTAAAGCGGCTTATATGGAACAGAGAGCCCCTCGTTTCGAAGCTCTGAACGAGCCTGATCTACAGGCCGCCCTGCTCTCTCTTGGAATCACCACCGACGATCTGATCGAAGGTGCCGAGCCAATGTTGGTCAATACCGGCAACAACTTTGTGGTGATTGGCATTCGCGACGGCTTGACAATCAAGGGTCTTGAGCCAGATTTCGGTCTCATTGAGCAACTTAGCGAAGCTCTGGATCTTATAGGGTTCTACGTGTTCTCGTTCGACGGCGTTGGCGAAGGCAGAGACGCAGGAGCCCGCATGTTCGCCCCCCGGTACGGCATCCTGGAGGAGTCTGCAACGGGAATGGCTGCTGGCCCGCTGGCCTGCTATCTACGCGAGCAACTGGCTAGTCAGAAGCAGGAATTCACCATCGAACAGGGTCGCTGGATGGCCGAGCCCTCACCCAGTGTCATCAACGTGCGGCTGACTGTTGGAACCGATAACAGAATCGAGAACCTGTACGCGGGTGGTCGGGGCGCGATCAGAGAAGTTATTGAAGTTGAAGTTAACCCATCACCTGACCTGATGTGTTGTATACCGCAAAGCAATTTTTTCTGAGGACGGGAAACCAAGAGAATAACCATCAAGCCAATACGGCGATGCTGTCTAACTTAATTCTCTTAAAAGGTGGAATATCACATGAACGCAATCAACAAGTTCTTTCTCGTTTTCTCTGTAATCGCTTTCTCTGCTTTTGCACAGGCTGAAGGTGTAAGCCAGGAAGATATCGAACGTGGAAACAATCCAGCAATCGAAACAGTCGAGCTTGGTATCAGCAACTAAGTTGACTACAACGAAAAAGGGCGGTCAAAGTGACCGCCCTTTTTTTTGCCTGGTTCGCTCACCAGTTTTCGTTAGCCGGAAGGCATAAAATGGAGCGGCGAATGCCGCTCTTTAGGTGAAAGAAACCAGTACCAGGAGACCGAAGAACACACTGATCACGGTCGTCAATCCGGACAGGCCTTCTTTGTCAGCGCCTCCCGTTACCCAACGCCTCAGCGCCTTCAGAAAGCGCCTGGGCGTGTATATGTTTTTGCGATAATTGCTCTGGTAGTAATGCACAAGAAACAAAGGCATGGATTCACTATCGAAACGATGCCAGAGCTTCAGAACTCCAAGGATATCCTTGCGGCAGGCCCAGCCCTGAAGGGGTGTTGGGAGCCAACTCAGGGGAATGGCTGAGCCGAAATCGATGATTGCAGGGGCGCCACGCCCCGAAACCAGAATGTTTCCGGAATTGCCAAGGTCCATATGAGCTACGCCATGCTGGTGCAGGGTTTTCACATCCGTGAAAAGCTGTGAGAAAAAGTTGTCCGGTACACCCTTGCCTGCCGCAATGTCCTTTACCGGCCTTCCCTCGATCAGACGATAATGGATGGTGGGCGCGGCGTCTGATGGGCGCCTGATCTGATCGGGGGTGAAATCCAGGTGCTCGACTTTCCTCAGCATCCTGTACTCATGGGATGCAAGGAACCGGAAGTATGCCCCGAGAAGGCCCCGGGAGAATCGGAAGGCCTTGTACACGTCCCTGTTGCCACTCTGGTCAGCGTTTAAAGAGATGATTGGCTTGTACCATTTCTGGTCAGCGGTATCGGTGATTGCAGCAGGCTTCCAGCTGGAGCCCATAGACGAGCAGTTCGTTTGGCCGTTCATTCTCCCTCCCAACTCCAAAAAATGCAGATTATTGGGCAAGCTGGCCGGATCAATCGTGGTTCAACCGAGCCCTTGCCAATGCCGCAATTCGCGACATCTGCAGAGGATTATTGGGAGTTTTCGGGAGGCTGAATAATTCCGTTGCCGTATCTTTGTCATCACGGAAAATGATGAGTGAATGTTTAATTGTTTCAGGCGATGGCTTTTACTGCAGACCGGCCACAGGGCGAGTTGGTCATAATGTCGTGCCAGCGCTCGCGAAGGAGCCGTTCCACGTGGTTCCGCAACCACACGATTCCGGGATCACGGTCGTGGCGTGTGTGCCAAATGAGATACAGGCTGGTTGGATCTACTTCGAAAGGCAACTGCCCCATCCATAGCCCATCCACGAAGCCACAATCCTGGCTTATCAACTCGGGGACCGCGGCGATCAGGTTTGAATCCCTGAGGACCTGGGGAACAATCGAAAAATGGTTTACCGTCGCGGCAATGCGTCGGTTCTGGCCCTTTTGATCAAGGTAGCTGTCCACGAATCCGTGCGCATCACCCGACATTGTCACGAGCAGGTGCCGGGCCTCGAGAAATTCCTCCATGGTGATCTGCCTGCCGGCGAGCGGATGGTCGGCTCGCATCGCCAGAACATACCCGCCTTCAAACAACCACGTACTTCGCAAACTGTGATCGTGCTGGGTAAGCATGCCGACCGCGAGATCAACATGCGCCTCGCGCAAATCTTCGTACGTGCCCTCCGGCGTGTAGGGGACGGCGTGGATATCAACGCCCGGCGCCTGGTCCTCAAGAAGTTCAATCAGCTGTCGCCAAATCATTTCAACAGTCACATCCGTGACCGCTATGCGGAATTTCCGCTTCGAGGTGGCCGGATCAAACTGCGTGGCACTCACCGCATTCGTCAATGCGTACATGTGATCCCCCACCTGATCCCACAGACTGAGCGCGTAAGACGTTGGCTCGATGTTACGACCCTTTCGCACAAACAATGGGTCGTTCCAGATCTGGCGCATTCGGGAAATCGCATTGGAGACGGCAGGCTGAGTCATGGAAAGTCGATCAGCTGCTCGGGTCACGGAGCGTTCGGTCATGATCGCATCAAAAATGTACAACAGCTGAAGTTCTTGCGTTTTCATTCAACGTTCCTGAAGGATGGACCCTGACAAGTCTGGCCCGGAAGAACCCGAACCGCAATTGCAGTATGAAGAAGCCTCCCGATGGGGAGGCCGCTGAAGAGGTTTACAAGTTTCCTTTCACGAACGTTCTCAGTTCACTCAGACTGCCGGCACCGGTTTTCTGGGCAATCACGCCACCATCCTGAAACAGTGCCAACGTTGGGATGCCCCTGATACGCATTTTCGCAGTCACATCGGGACTTTCGTCGACGTTCACTTTGGCGATGGTCAGCTCATCGCCAAACTCATCAGCGATTGCCTCCAACATGGGAGCTACTGTTTTACAGGGACCACACCAGGGTGCCCAGAAATCGACCAGCACAGGGCGATCACTCTGTACAACGGCCTGCTCAAAATTTACATCGGTTACTTCGATCATGTTGCTCATAAGTTCAACTCCTTTTACAAATAGATTGGTTCACACCCTGCAGCCAGCTGCGCGGAAAAACCAATTACTAGACGGCATAAGTTCTATTTCGCCTAATGATGAGTGTCGGTCCGGACTTCAAAGCCGTTTGCTGAATACCAGCCCGCCCCAGGCCAGCGTGCGATTTCCCGTCCCGGATTTGATTTCGGAACTCTGAACACGCAACACATAACTGAGCTCGGTGCCCGCCAGGAAACTGTGGGTATAACCAGCCCATACTTCAGCCAGCAGGATGTTCAGATCATTGGCATCCAGTTCATGGTCCGATTCGCGAAACTGGCCTTGTAGAAAGGCGTTGTAAGCCCGGGCTTTCACCGACACCCCGCCCCAGAAATAATTCTCACGTCCGCCTGGTGCAGAAACTCCGGGCGCACGCTCACCGTAGGCCATCAGCTCGGGGTTAAATCGGTTGTCCGGAGAGGAAATCAGGCCATCCCGGAAAACCAATGCTGCTCCAAACTCAGTCAGGTATCCGACCGATCCGAAATAGGTCACTTTGAACTTTTGATCCGATTCGCTGGCATCCAGGTACTGGTGATACGCCGCCGAGTACCGGAAAGTCGGCTCACCACCATTCGAGATCTGATGGTCCCAACCGTTCGCGCGGTCGCTACCTACCACCTTGTGGACCGCGTTCTGGCCAGATTTGAATACATCGAGTCCCAGAACACCCACGGTCATGGATGTCGTCCAGCCCGAATCGACGCCGAGAGCCTGGTAACTCTGGCTTGAGGACAGGTAGACCAAACTGCTGTAGGGCCGATCGCTAAGGTCAATCGCGGATTCCTTGATTTCCTCAGGGGTGAAGCCATAAACCCCCAGCTCAATCGCGGCGCTCTGCGGGCTCCCTTCCTCTTGGCCCAGATAGGGCAACACAAAACTGTCCAGCCCCTGGCTCACCCTGGACACCGGATTCCGAATGAAATCCTCGGAATTGGAGGAATAGGTAATCGCTACACCGGCGGTGTAATCCCGATCCGTTTGCGTTGGAGCGAACAGGTCGTTGTCCGTGGAGAGCGCAAGTACCGAATCCGCCGACTCTGCCAGCGCTGACGAAGCCAAAGCAACGCCCAAAAGAGAAACGGTCAAAAATCGAAAAATCATAGCCAACTCCGAAATTGTCTCGGTAGAAAAGTTGGCTGCTATTTTTCGAACTTCTGGCCCTCAGAACTAATCAAGCGTTGATATTTAAAACATCACCTCGGTTGATAGATAAGTAGTAATACGTGCGGTTTTTGGGCAGTCGTCATCAACCCCCATCACTGGCAATGATGTTTGCCATACCGTTTCAGAATTATTCCTCCACATTGTTCAGTCCCACAATTTGCTCATCTGATATCCGACCGATTGCGGTATCGGAGTCAGCTAAATCAACTCAAACTGTGGAGAATTGAAAATGCGTAAATTTGCACTGGTTACCCTGGCTTCCCTTATTACCGTGGCTGCCCTGCCCGCTCATGCGACCCTCGCAGACCGCAAATCAGACGAACCCCGCTCCGAGCAGGCTCAGCCCGCTCCCTACAGCGGCCAAATCGTGATCCGCGGTGAGATTCAGGATCGCGACGCCGACAACCATGCGGCCAAACCTGCTCCGTACAGCGGTCAGATTGTTATCCGTGGCCAGGTGCAGCCCGAAAGCCACGGTTGAGTCTCAGATGTCTCATTTGCGTCCTGGCACCATGGACGGTGCTTTTTTCAGTCTCGGGTTATGGTCGGAACGGTGAATGTGTAAATTCGACGATCTCTCGAACGACTTCCGTATTCCGCAACAGCCGGCTATGGCCATACCCCGTTGTATGGGTTAAACGGCTCCTTGGAAACGCCTCGTTCAGTGCAACGGATTCAGTAACCGGAACTTCCGAATCAGAATCATCATGGATGAGCAAAACAGGTACCTCGATTCCAGGCGCAAGCGCAATCAGATCCAATCGATCAACACTCAGTCCTACCGTTTCTTCCATGTCGCGAACAAATAGACGCTCACTGCGCTCGCCAAGATTTACAAACCGGGCGAATCGACTGAGCACGCCCTCTATCGTTGCCGGGCCTGAAACCAGTACCAGACGGTCGAAACACCCCCTGGCGGATTGGGCGTAGACAAGGGCCGCGGCGCCCAGCGAATGCCCGATCGCAACATCAAAAGAACTCCCCACGTATTCATGGGCGTCCAGAACGGCCTCAATAAACCGCCCCGGATGAGATTTGGTGGCCGTTGAATCGCCATGGCCGGCCGGATGAACCGCATACACGGTGCATTCATCCGGATCAATCTCACGGATCAGATCCCTGAATTGACCGATCCAACCCGACCACCCATGAAGGACCAGGACTTTCTTTGGCCCACTCCCATAAATTGACAGCAAGCCATCGTTATTGAGTGGCACCACCCTCTCAAACAATTCACGGGATGAGGCGCGCCTTTCGACCTTGATTCGGGGACTGGTCATCAATCCGACTGCTTTTGATGCCGCGCTGGATGGCAGCAATCGGCTGTAAACACCGAACGCAGCCTGAAATATATTCAGAGAAAGGTTCATTTCCGTCTTCCTAAATTAGTTGCACACCAGTTCTTCATCTTTATAAAGTGTATATACATCTTGAAAGACGATGCAAGCGTTAGTTGTTCATTTCTTGTACATGCAATCGCCTCAAGCGCCGAGCTCAGACAGATGGATAATTTTTCCAACCGTCCTGCCACCTCCCCCTTGGTCAAACTGCGGAGAATGACACTCACATTCACGACCAGGGAGACAGTTAATGTCTGTCAGTTCAAAAGCCACATCGTTTTCTTTGTACTACTACCGTTCATGCCCTTTTTGCGCGTACACCCGCTCTGCGATGAAGCACATCGACATCGAAGTGGAAGAACGTGATATCGCCAGAAACCCGGCCTACCGCGAGGAACTGATCAAAGGTGGCGGTCGGGCACAGGTTCCTTGCCTGAGAATTGAATCGAACAGAGAGGTTCGCTGGCTGTACGAATCCCAGGACATCGTGCATTACCTCCAGCGCCATGCCGCCCAGTCGGCTGAGCACAATCAAACCTTGTGAACGATCCTCACAACATACAGGAGAGCAAAAATGCTCAAACGCAAAGTTGATGTTGCCATTATTGGCACAGGCACAGCCGGTATGGGTGCCTATCGCGAAGCTCGCAAACATACCGACAGCATCGCGCTGATTGAAGGGAGTCACTATGGCACCACTTGCGCGCGTGTCGGCTGCATGCCCAGTAAGCTTCTGATTGCCGCCGCAGAAGCCTCCCATGGCGCCAGGCATGCGGGGATTTTCGGGCTTAATGTCCCGACGGTTGAAACCGACGGTGCTGCGGTCATGGAACGCGTTAGAAGAGAACGCGACCGGTTCGTCGGGTTTGTTGTTGACGATGTCGACGAGTTTGACGATAGCCATAAGGTCCGTGGTTACACACGGTTCGTGGATACCCATCGTTTGCAGATTGATAACGGTCTTGAAATCACTGCCGACCGGATTGTTATTGCAACAGGTTCCAGACCGTTTATTCCTGAAGTACTGGAGGGCGCGGGTAACCGCCTGCTCGTTAACGACGATGTATTCGAACTGGAACATCTTCCGACATCCGTACTTGTTGTCGGGGCCGGTGTTATCGGTCTGGAATTGGGGCAGGCCCTAAGCCGACTCAACGTCAACGTTACGATGCTTTCGCGCAACGAATCGGTCGGTGGAATTGCCGACTCCGAAATCCGGAAAATTGCTGCGGATACTTTCCAGTCCGAATTTGATCTCGTCCTTCACGCGGAAGTCCTCGCAGCAAAGGAAACCCTGAACGGCGTGCAGGTGACCTATCGCACATCCGGAGGAATCGTTCACACAGTAGTGGTTGATTATGTACTGGCCGCAACCGGTCGCATTCCCAACACTGACAAGCTCGGCCTCGAGAATACCGGCATCGCCCTGGACGCCCGCGGCGTTCCAGACTCTGATCGGTACACCATGCAAACCAGTGCACCGCACATATTCATTGCAGGTGATGCCAACAATGAGTTGCCCCTGTTGCATGAGGCTTCAGATGAGGGGCGTATCGCGGGCAGCAACGCGGGAACCTTTCCCACTGTGCAACGCGGTCATCGACGTGCCGGGTTGGGCGTTGTCTTTTCCGACCCCCAGGTTGCCAGCATAGGCAAACGAGCGCACGAATTGGCGCCACACACCTTCATCACAGGGGCGGTAAGCTTTCACAACCAGGGAAGAAGCCGCGTAATGGCCAAAAACCAGGGCATACTCAAGGTCTACGCAGACAAGCACAGCGGCATTCTGCTTGGCGCAGAAATGTTTGGACCGGCTGCGGAGCATATTGGTCACCTTCTGGCCTGGGCCGTGCAACAGTCTCTAACGGTAAACGAGATACTCGGGATGCCTTTCTATCACCCGGTTATTGAAGAAGGTGTTCGCACCGCCTTCCGGGACGCGGCAGAACAATTGAAAAAGATAGAACGTGAGGAGGCATCCCATGCAGTTGCTTGAACTGTTCCGGCGTTACCACAAACAGGCAGCAAAGGTTGCCCTTGTAGTAGGTTCGATTCTATTGCTGATCAACCAATATGATGCGCTGTTCGGATATCAGAAAATTCAATGGCTGCCAGCAGTCTTGACCTACTGCGTCCCATTCTGCGTTTTCATGCTCGGTAAACTGTCCAGCGAACGGGATTGCCAGAGATCCTCCGGACTGAATGTGCCCGTTTCAAGGTATCGTTAACCACTCGAATATTGCCGCACTGTGTCTCAGTGCGGCGATATCATTCTTGAGGCAACCCCCTTAGCCTTTAGTGCTGCGTCCAGATCGCCTTCAACATGCGCTTTTACAATGGCGCCCTCTTTCAACAAAAACAGCGCATTAGCCAACTCTTCTGCATCGGCTTCTGAACTGCAGATTTCCAGGGTGTGCTGCTTCAGGAGTTCAAAAACCCTGGTCTTGTGAGCCGCACATCGTTTGTGTACCGGGTGCCCGGGATCGCTGTACTCACCACAGGTATTGATAAAGAAGCACCCATAGAAACGATGTAGTGTCGGTACGCGATTGTTAAACCAATCATGCACCGCATCAAACATCTCCATAAGAGCCTCTCTTCCCGCCGGCTGACTGCTCATTCGCGACTCCAACCATTGGAAAAACAGTTTGTCGCGATGCGCGACAGCAGCCTCTACCAGGCTGTCCTTGCTCTCGAAATGATTGTAGAGCGTTTGCTTTGCTACACCCGACTCCTGGAGCACCTGGTTGATACCGATAGCGTGGATCCCATGTTCATAGAACAGTCGCAATGCCGTATCAATCAAAACCTGTCTTCGTCCCATCTGCGGACCTCCGTTTTTTCATTGAATATATCTTGACCAAATTAGACAGATCTGTCTAGAATTAAAAATAGACCGACCTGTCTACTTCAAGAAATACCACGCGCCGTTATGAACAGGGTGTTTTTTGACTGGTGTTGTTGTCGGTTTCATTAGCGAACCACCAGCGAACACGGCACGGAGAAGAGCACGATGGACATACAAATCAAAACTACCCGGCAGGCGCCCGTGTTTGGGCTTGAAGCTGATCTGATTGATGGCTTGCAGGCCGGAGACCCGAAAGCTTTTGCGGAAGCTTACCGGAGATATCATCCGGTAATGCTGAGAGTTGCGGCCAAATATACCTCTGCAGCCGTTGCCGAAGATATCGCTCAGGAGGCCTGGATGGCGGCCATTGGAGCCATTGGGTCTTTCGAGGGCCGTTCGTCACTCAAGACCTGGCTGTGCCGTATTGTCACCAATAAAGCCTTCAACACGTATCGGGAAAATCGGAAAGAGTTTCCCGCAACGCCCAGCCTCGCCCTGTTATCCGATAGCTCTCAGGACAACCAATTTAGTGGCACCGCCGGGCATCTTAGCGAACCGGAGCTGGCTACCCAGACTGCAAAGGTTCAGGAACGCATTCGCGTTGAATTGAAGAAGATGAATCGGGACCACGCTAACGCGATTCTGCTGAAGGGCATGAGCCCCATGACAGGTTCGCAGGTGTCTGAAGTGCTGGAGATTTCTCACGGAAACCTGCGGGTCATTCTGCACCGTGCACGAAACGAGTTGGCCCCCCTGCTCTAATCAAGGCGGCCTTGTTACTGTGTTTTGCCACAACTGGAGAAACCCTATGAGTACCCAACGTCCACCACTACCTCCCTTCACACGGGAAAGTGCCATTGAAAAAGTCCGCCTTGCAGAAGATGGCTGGAACAGCCGTGACCCTGCGAAGGTCGCCCTCGCCTACACAGAGGACACACGCTGGCGCAACCGGGCCGAGTTCGCCAATGGCCGCAAACAGGTCGAGGAGTTCCTCACACGTAAATGGAATCGTGAGCTGGATTACCGCCTGATCAAGGAGCTGTGGGCTTACACTGACAACCGCATTGCCGTGAGATATGCCTACGAGTGGCACGACGACAGCGGAAACTGGTTCCGGTCCTACGGAAACGAAAACTGGGAATTCGATGCCGACGGCCTGATGCAGCGCCGTTTCGCATGCATCAACGACAGTCCCATCAAAGAGTCAGACAGGCTTTTTCGCTGGCCCCTCGGTCGCCGTCCGGATGATCACCCCGGCCTCAGTGACCTTGGTCTCTGATCTTTCCAGCGAAAATGAGCCTTGGCCTGCCTCCAGAGAGTGAACTGAATCGCATCCTGAATCCCTGGGCCGCCAAGGGGACGGGACGGCTCGAGGAGATTCCCAGCCGTCTCTTTGTTCACCCCAAAAGACCGATCCCATCAGTGTTTAGGGGGGCCAAGAAAGGTGGTGGTGCCGGTTATTACTGCCCCTTCGTGATTCAGGCTACTGACCTCAAAAACAACGTCGTTGGCCCCGGAATCAAGGGAAGAGCTTGGAACAGCGACAGAAAATGGGACTTCAACCCGCTCACCTGCTTCAACGACGATACCTCCGGGACCTGTGGTTGAAAAGTCTTCAAAACCGCCAACCTCGATCACCAGGTACCTCGGGCTGCTGTCTTTATTGGTCAGTTTGAGCAAATAGCTGTTTTCAATGTTGCCCCCGCCTGTATAGCGATACATTCCGCGATCCCTCTCGACGTCGAGGGTTACCAGTGGTCTGGACGCCACGCCCCAGGAAAAAAGTCCAATCATCAAGGCGAGGAACACAAAATACCCCACCAGTCGTGGCCTCAGAAGGTTCGTTTTCCCTCCCTTCAGGTCGCGCTCGCTGGCGTAGCGTACCAGTCCACGGGCGTATCCCATCTTGTCCATGATCGAGTCGCAGGCGTCGATACACGCCGCACATCCGATACATTCCATTTGCAAGCCATCGCGGATATCGATACCGGTCGGGCATACCTGCACACACATCTGGCAATCGATGCAATCTCCAAGCTCTTGAGAGACTTGTACATCGTCTTTTTTACGTGAGCCTCGCGGTTCCCCCCGCGCGGCATCGTAGGAAATAACCAGGGAATCGGCATCTACCATGGATGACTGAAAGCGGCCGTAGGGGCACATATGGAAACAGACTTTCTCCCTCAGCCATCCCGCATTCAGATAGGTGGCGCTGGTAAAAAAGAAGATCCAGAAGACCGCCCAGCCCGAAGCTTCCATGGCAATAAGGTCAGCAACCAGGCCCCGAATAGGCGTGAAATACCCCACGAAGGTGATGGCCGTAACCAGTCCAGTCAGCAACCAAAGACCATGTTTCATTCCCCGGCGAGCAACTTTATTGGCGGTGAGAGGTGCGGCATCGAGTTTGAGCCGCCTGTTCCGATCTCCCTCTGCCAATCGCTCTGCCCACAGGAAAACCCATGTCCAGACACTTTGCGGGCAGGCGTATCCACACCACACTCGACCCGCCAGAACCGTCAAAAAAAACAGGCCGAAGGCACAGATCAGGAGAATCGCGGCAAGCAACACCAGGTCTTCCGGCCAAAACGTCGCAGAGAAAATATGGAATTTCTTCTCTGCGAGATCCCAGAGCACAGCCTGCCTTCCGCCCCAATCCAGCCACGCGACACCGAAGTACAGTGCGAAAAGTACCAGTCCTACCGCGATCCGGAGTCGGCGATAAACGCCGGAAAAGCTTCGGGGCTGGATTTTTTGGGTGGCCCCGGGAGCCGGAGCAGGAGATTCAATCTGTTTAACAGAGATTAGGCGACTCATTTGCTTCGCACCTATGCCATGGTCGATCAGAAACGGAAGGCAGGAGGATAATCGGTCGCGATGAATGGGGGCAGGACCACTTTTTTAAATTTTTATAGGGACAGTTGGTGGAAGTTCAGATCATTAATTCAGGGAGTCTCTTCAAGGCGGAAACACGGGCGGCGTTCCAGGGGTGAGCAAAGCTGATTCTAAGGCAGTTGGAGAACTTTCCGGATACAGAGAAGAGATTTCCCGGCGTAATAACAATCCCCTCCTGCAGCGCCCTGCCGTAGAGCCTCAGTGTGTCGACGTCTTCCTGAAGCTCTACCCAGAGAGCCAGACCACCATGGGGGGTTGTTACCCGCAGAGAGACGTTCCAGCCACTCAGAAGCTCCAGCAACTGATCCCGTCGCCGCCGCAAGTCCTGCCGGTGGCGGCGCAAAAACGACGCGTAACCGCCCTCAGCGATGAAACCTGCCACGCCTTCCTGGAGGAATCGGCTACTCGCCAACTGGGAGGTCAGTTTCAGTTTGAGGATTTCGTCATGCCATCTTCCACCTGAAACCCATCCAAGACGGAGATCGCGGGATAGAACTTTTGAAAAGGAACTGCAGTGGATAACCCGGGCAGAGGTGTCGATGGCTTTCAGTGTATCGGGCACACTCAACCAGCCCGATTCAGCGTAAATGTCATCCTCGATGATGGCGACGTCATGGCGATCTGCCAGCGCCAGTAACCCTCTCCGCGCTTCAGTCGGCATTACAGAACCCGTAGGCGTAGCAAACGCTGGCGACACCACACAAGCTTTAACATCCCAGACCTTCAGTACATCCTCAAGCGCGCTCACATTCATGCCACTTTCCGGCGATGCAGGTATCTCGATCACCCGTAGTTGAAGCTGTTCAAGTAGCTGCAGCACACCATAAAACCCGGGAGTTTCCACCGCGACCACATCGCCACTCTTGCAAACAGCCATCAGCGCGAGGAACAACGATTGCTGGCACCCCGACGTGATACAGAAGTCATCCGCTTGCGCAATCCAACCTCTTCGGGCGGCTCTCAGAGCGATCTGATTACGCAATTCCTGATCCCCTGCTGGCTCGTCATAGTACTGAAATCTTGTGGACTGCCGCCTCAGAGCCCGACCGATCGACCGGTTGAGTTGAATGATCCCCGGTGGCGGCTCATCCCGGTTACAAGCCGGCAGCAGATCAAAAGCCGCGCTGCGGGTCATTATGTCCTGGAATACCTGGCTTACCGACACTGGTTTTGGCTCGTCCGGCGTCGGTGCTTGCCCGGGAACCTCGAATTTGTTCTGGGGAGGTACAACAAAAAAACCGCTGCGTTCCCGTGCCTCTATGAGCCCGAGCGCTTCCAGTCGCTGCAGCGCATGCTGCACAGTAATCTTGGAAAGATCATAGTCCTGGCAGAGTGATCTTATTGAGGGGAGCCGCTCGCCAGCTCGCCATCGACCCGTTTCAATCTGGTCTCGCAGGGTTACCTCAAGTTTCTGGTATCTCGGCAATGGCTTTGCCATGGTTTGATCTGTCTCCCCGCCTTCTCACAAAAAAGCCGGGCGCGGGCCCGGCAAACTGAGTTTACTCTCAAAAACGCCAACAATTCACGCCAGTTGGGATACCTTTTGCTTCAGCCCGTCGATCCAGTTGGCCAGATCCTTCAGAGATTTGGACCCGGTTTCCTGGCCCATGAACTGATCACGCCTGAGCAAAACCAGCGTTGGGATGGCTCGCACGCCGAACTTTGCTGCGATGTCATGCTTCTGATCCACATCAACCTTGATCACCGCCGTTTCTTGGTTCAGTTCGCTGAACTGTTCCATAACCGGGTTCATCACTTTGCACGGTGCACACCAGGGAGCCCAGAAATCCAGCAACAACCACTCATGTCGGTTTGCCAGATCGCCCAGCTCGTCAAACGTATTCAGATTTACAATCGGCACAACGAATTTCCTCCGGGAGAGTTCTTCAGGAATAAAAAGGGCGTATTCGGCGAACAATGTCGATGCGAGGGTGAAAACCGAATACGCCAAGGGGTAAACAGGACCGGCTCAGGCTCTCCTCAAACGGTTTCCAACCAGTTTGTCCAGAGATAACAGGCCTGGGCCACACATGGCCAATGCCATCAGAATCAGGCCCCAGATCACGTGATACAGTTCGGCTGCGGGCGCGATCATTTCAAGGCTGATAACTGCAACAATGTTGATGACCAAAAGCCCCAGCGAGGACACAAGCGAGAACAGGCCAATCACCAGAAGAACCGGAAAAACCAGTTCTCCGAACGTTGCGAGGAAAGCTGCGATCTCGGGGCTCAAAAGCGGAACGCTGTACTCTTCTTCAAACAGAAACAGTGTTGTTCCCCAGTCATCAATCTTTGTCAGGCCGGCTTTGAAGAAGACCCATGCCACGTAGAGACGTCCAAGAAGAAGTGCAACAGGTAGCATGCCGCCGACAACTCGCTGGACCGAATCGTTTAATCCGTAAAAACTGTACGCTAACGTTTTCATATCATTTTCCTCTCAATGAATGGTTCTGGCGCCGACGATGACCCTTTTTGAGATCATGTCTTGCAGCCAACCGGTAAAATTCGTTTCATCCAGAACACCTTCACCGAAGGCTTCGGCAATACTTGGCTGTTTTCTCAGCCGCTCCAGCAGCGCAATATCCTTTTCGGAGATGGCTTCCGCCATCCCTCGCCAACCCGATCGATAGACCAGGACGTTCTGGCCCCGGCCTTTGGCGATCATTCTTTTTGCCTGGGCAAAGCTGAGTGTGTCCTGCGGGGTGTGGCTTTTGTGTGCTTCCCATATGCTGACGATCGGATAAACGGACCTGAAAAACTCAAGCCCGCTATTGAGAATGAGCCGATAGGTCGAAAGATCTTCGCCAATCGCAGAAAAGCTCTGGAAGTCCACGTCTTGATACTGGCTGCGCTCGACCCGGCCCACGTAGTTGTCGAGTCGCGCCACATCGGAGAGATAAGGAACCCGGTCTGAAATCCGATGCGAGATGATCCAGCTCGGAAATCCCCAGCCGAAATCACTCCAATCGCCGCTCTGTTTCCGGATCACTCTGAAATAATCCAGGGCCAGTTCCTCGAAAGCAGACGGTCCTAGTAGTGCCTTTACCGTCGGATAGCTGTGCCCAAGGGCTCGAACCGCTTTCGCCTCTACTCCAAATCGATACACGTCTGAATTGGGCAGCCCCGGCTCGTTAATATCACCGAACAGGAACGCCAGAAACTGGCTCTGATAATCAGACAGGTTCATGGCTTCGCTCCCTGTTCAATACACGGCGTTGTGCTTTCCTGGCCTTGATGGCTTCACCCTGAAGCTCGCGCCATGATGGAAGGTTGTTGTCCCACTCAATCAACGTGGGCCGCGGGCCGATCTTTCGGAGCACACGCCCATACGCGTGCCACCCAGCCTCGGGTACCGGGCAGGCATGGTCATCGATCAGCAGTTCTTGCCGATCCACGGGCGTTGAGCCCGCAAGATGAATTTCCGCAATGGCGGAGTGATCCAGAGAGGCAACATAATCGTCAACAAAATCCGCCGGATCGCCTACTCGCGCATTACGGGCGTTCACCATCACGTTATTGATATCAAGGATTAAACCGCAGCCCGTGCGGGCAACGATTTCATTAAGAAAGGCGGCCTCGTCGAAGTCATTGTGGTCAAACTCGATGTACGCACAGACGTTCTCCACCGCGATCTGGCGGCCCAGCGCCTGTTGCATTCGGTCAATGTTGTTCGCCGCGTGCCTGAGACTGTCTTCGGTGTAGGGAATGGGCAGAAGATCACCACCATGAAAAAGCCGTCCACCGATTCTTGCCCAGGTAAAACACAGGTGGTCTGACACCAATATCGGGTCAACCCGGTCCACAAGACGTTTGAGTCGCTTGAGGTAATCGTCAGGAATCGCCTCAACGGAGCCCAGACCTGCCGAAGTACCATGAAGGCTGATTGGCGTACTTGCCGAAACATCCTTCAACACATCGACAGCGATTCCTGCCTCCGCGAAGAAATTCTCCGAGTGCACTTCAAGAAAATCTACCGAAGGGGCGTGCTCGAGAACGTCCTGATAATGGTCTGGTCGTAACCCTACCCCAACAGTGCTGCTCGCGAGTTCGGGCTTGGCTGGGACGTTGTCCTGACGATTACCCATGCCACTTAACCTTTGCTTTTCTCAGCAATGATTTGCAGGGCTGTTTCCTTGTCAAAGCCACCCAGATCTTCACAGGTGCCCTTCTCGACAATCTTGTACTCACCCGGGTCGTTGGCGACTTTGGACTGCCCTGCACAGGAGTGGGTACCGGCAAGGTTCGCACAATCGTTACCACCTACAGGCGAAATGCCGTAACACTTTTCTTTGCCACCTGCGTGAGCCAGGGGAGCAGACATGGCGCCGGCCAATGCCGCGGCCAGTGCCGCGCTGAAAAGAAGTTTCTGGTTCATATCGATCACCTTCACAGTTTGTTTCAGGGTCCTTGACTGAAAACGCCAAGGACCCCGGGACGTGCTCACATCATTGGCAGAGGATTACAGCTCGGCTGCTTCCACAGTCTTGATCTCGGGCCAGATGTCGTTGGCATTGGCGATGAAGCCAGGTACATCCGTGAGCCAACGCGTTTGCACGTCTTTGTTCAGGTTCAGGTAAAGCTTGTTATCGACAATCCGCCAGGCTTCAGGATCAACGTCGAACTTCTTCTCCATGGTTACGCCGAACGCACAGTAGCCACCGTACTGGGGCGCATAAGCACTGGGGTCGGCACGAAACAGATCACGATTCTCTGCGCTGGAGAAATGGTAGATCGCGTTCTTGTAGGTAGCGGTGTATTCGGCAGAACCTTTGGTAGCCTCTGAATCAGAGAAGTAGGCCACCGGGTCGTAACCGCTGATGGCAACATCATTGGCGTCGGCGTTCATGTCGATATCGGCAGCAAAAGCACCAGAGGCAGCGCTCAAGGCAGCAACAGCAACGAAGGCACGAAGTTTGTTGAAACGAGTCATTGGGTATCTCCTTTGAATGAATGATGACTACGTTTGAAACAATAAGGCTTCGAGCGGTACTGAATGCGTACGATCGTTCAAACTTCTATGCCAATTATCTGGAGTGCTTATGGACAGGCTTTCTTACATCCTCGACCAACTTAATGTGAACGCCGGCGTTTTCTTCCGGGGCCAACTCTGCGGGCTGGCGTCCTTTGAAGAAGAAGGAACCGGCTACATCCACGTGCTTCGATCCGGAGTGCTCGACATTATTGAAGCGAACCGGGAGAAGCTCACGCTGTCAGAACCGACCATGATTTTTTCGGTTCGCTCCCAACCGCATCAGCTCTTTGGTGCCAATCGTGAGGGCGCGGAGATGATTTGCGCTTCAATCAAGTTCCAGACAGGTTCACGGAACCCTGTCCTGGACGCCCTGCCCGACTCCGTGGTGCTGCCTCTATCTTCGGTTCAGGGGCTTGGGTCCTTCGTGGATGTGCTGTTCGCGGAGGCCGAAGCGGCGCAGGAAGGGCGAGATGCCGTCATGAATCGCCTGGTTGAGGTGATATTTGTCAATGTGCTTCGGCATGTCGTCTCGGATGGAGAAACGCCGAAAGGTTTGTTGTCGGCATTGGCGGATAGGCAACTAAGTAAGGTGCTAAGCTGCATCGACTCAAACCTGAATGGCGATCTCTCCGTGGACAGGCTGGCAGAGGTTGCAACCATGTCCCGATCAACCTTCATTCAGCATTTCAAGAACATCCTCGGATTGGCACCCGGCGAGTACGTCCAGAACACCCGGATAGCTGCTGCGAAGAGGCTGATTCTCAAAGACAAACCCATGTCCATCATCTGCTTTGAAGTGGGCTACGAGGATGCATCGGGATTTTCCAGGGCCTTCAAGAAAAACACCGGGATGACACCCAGGGAATGGAAAAAATTGAACACGACAGCAGCGGAGGCAGTAAGCGCCAGCGTTGCCGAAAAAGCGCACGTTGCCTAGATACTGAAAGCGCAACAAAAAAGGGGGCAGGGATTACGAATCCTTGCCCCCTTTTTTGTGACTGTTTGCTATTTCAAAACGACCTGACCACGAATGACTTTCTGGCCTGAGTAAGGGCTGCTTACGGCCTCACCGTGATCATCAACATCTGATTTTCGATCGGCAAGAGAGGCGCTTGCAGACGCCGAGATCAGGGCAATAGAAACAAGTAGCAGTGCTTTGGAAGTGACGTTTTTCATAATGAGTTTTCTCCAGTGGTTGATGTCTACGAGAGAAATACTAACCACTGGAGCTGCCCAACAAATGGACAGGCGTTCTAGTTACTGGGCCGATTGTACAGACCGGGCTCAATGACGGTCAGCGGCCCACAATCAAGCTCCCGGGCGGCCATTGCTTTTGCCCAGCACGCCTTTGCCACACGCTCGATAACACTCCGGATCCAGATGATTCCGGGATCCCGGTCATGGCGGGTGTGCCACGCCAGGTACAGACTCGTTGGCTCCACGTCAATCGGTAGGCTTGTGAGCGAAATACCAGCACAAAACTCACAGTCGCCGGTGATGACCTCCGGAATCGTGGCTACCAGATCCGAATTCCTGAGCAAATTCGGCACTGCGGAGAAATGGTTGACGGTAACTGCCACTCTCCGCTCCAGTCCTCGCCTGTGCAGAGTGTCGTCTACAACACCGTGAGCCTCTCCGGACATGGTTGCAAGAAGGTGCTGGGCTGAAAGAAAAGACTCGAGATCGACGGGCCGTCCGCTCAGCTCGTGCCCGCTCCTCATAGCAAGAACGTAGCCGGTATCGAAGAGCCATAGGCTTCTGAGGCTGTGATCATGCTGCTCGAAAAAACCGATCACAAAGTCCACGCTGGCCTCGCGCAGATGGTTTGCTGCGGTAGCCGGCGAGAAAGGAACCGCATGCAAGTCAATGCCCGGAGCCGCCTCTTGTAACTCGGAAACCAGCGGTTGCCAGACCATCTCAAGAATAAGGTCGGTGACAGCAACCCGGAACGTCCGACGCGACTCACTTGGCGTAAAGCGCGTGGAATTTACCGCGTTGGAGAGCTCGTACAAGGGATTGCGGATCTGGTCCCAGAGACTTTGGGCATAGGAGGTTGGCTCCACCTGCCGCCCCCGTTTTACGAAGAGCGGATCCTTCCAGGCCGTTCGCATTCTTGAGACCACATTTGAAACGGCGGGCTGGGTCATGCCGAGACGATCCGCCGCTCTGGTGATGGAACCTTCCGTCATAATCGCGCTGAATACGTGCAGTAGGTTGAGTTCCTGGTTTTTCATAATGCCTCGCTTGTCATTGGGAGACTGAGAAAACTGACGCCTATTGCACAGACGTTCGCAACACCAATCTGTTACGGAACAGATGTCTTAATTCACTCTGTCTTGTCCGGTGGCTCGCTGGACTATTCGGGGGATGAAACCTACCATCATGCATATACACTTCATTTATCGGATTGCCATAATGGTCGACCACGCATTGCAAGAAACAACGCCGCTGGATGTTGCCAGAACCTGCGCCGCCCTCTACTCCCGCGTTTTCTCACGCCTGGTAACCCGTCATTACAACCATCACCTGGCGGAAACAGGGCTTCGAATCACGCAGTTCTCCATACTCAACGCAATCAAGCTTTCTCCGCCCAACTCTATAAACGAACTTGCGGAACTCCTGGGGATGGAGAGAACTTCACTCCAGAGAACGGTCGAAAAGCTGATTGCCAAGGGGCTCCTCGAGTCCCGGCCGACGGGGCAAAAGCGTTCCCTGGGTCTCTCTCTGACGCAAGAGGGCGAGGACATCTACCAACAGGCCCTCGCAAGGTGGGAAGACGCGCACAATGAATTCACGGAGATGGTAGGGGCCGATGACTGGTCAGAGACTGTCGGCAAGTTAAGGCGCTATAGCGTCAAACTGCAGTCAACCCTCTGAAGCGCTCAGCCATCGTTGGCCATTGAGTCAATCAACGCTTCAACTTCTGACTGCGTGTATCGCGGGGTTATGTGCTGCGGACAGTTCCAGTCGAACGCTTCAACACGGATGATCACGCCCCTTTCAACCAGTGCTTTGTAATCGCTGTCGCTCAGTTGCTCCAGAATCCCCGGCTGTTCGGGGCCAACCAGAGTCATTCGTCCGAGCAGTTTGAGTCTCCTCCTGTTCGGATAATCCATCAGGAAAAGCGAGACGCGATCATTGGTGAGTACGTTGCCCGTGGTGATGTATTGGCGATTGCCAGAGTAATCGGCAAAGCCGATTGTCGACTGATCAATCACCTTCAGAAACCCTGCCGGCCCGCCCCGATGCTGGATGTAAGGCCAGCCGGTTTCGCCAACACTGGCGATGTAAAAACTGTCACGGGCCTCAATAAAACCGCGTTCGCGATCCCTCAGAAGGTTATTGCGGTCAGGCCCGGTCTCAATGGATGCATAACCGGAGCGACTGCCCATTTCCTCCTGAACCTGTTTTACGGTTCTGGTAAACGCTATTTCTGCAAATTTGTGCGCCATCTTGGGCTCCTGCGGATTCTGCTACGTTGGCGTTCCTATTCGCTATCAGTAACCCGACCGGCCCAGATGTTACGGCGCACCGCCATTATTTTTCGGCAGTCTGTGCCGAGTTAACCAGAGCAATGACTCGCGTAGCCACGCCCTGCTCTCCCTTCACCGGCGAATAGCTAGCCTCTAACCAGACTTCGTGTCCGTCAGCGTGGACAGCTGGAAAGCGTCCCTTTTTAACATTACCGGTAACCAACTCACGCCAGAACCGGATGTAGTCTTCGCTTTTCGCGTAGTCGCTGGTGCAAAGAACCCGATGGTGCTCACCGATCAAGGCCTCTGGCTGATAGCCGAGCAAGTCCAACAACCTGTGGTTCGCCCGCTCGATAATGCCATCCTGCGTTATAACGAGAACCGCCATGGCTTTCTCGACAGCCTGAAAATCCGATTCCAGCTCCTGAACGCGGCTTTTTGCAGCCTCAAGCTTTGCGAGCGCTTCCTGTAATTCCAGTTTCTTTCGGTTGTAAAAGGCCATTGAGGAAGGCTCCTGTCTCCAAGGTCTATTCATCGTCACAGGGGAGCAAAGTAATTGCTGTTGCAACCCACAACCTTACGTTGCCGCCCTCGGCCGGATCAGATCAAGAAGCACCACGCCCAGGAAACAGATCCCTGCGAGTGCACTGCACGTAAGCTTTAACTCGCACTTCTTATTCCTAAGACAACAAGGACATCTCTATGAATCGCAGCGCAAGACATGCCATTGCAGTACCGATTGCATTTGCGGCAGCTGGGCTACTAGGCGTAAAAGCGGTTAGCGCATCCCAAACACTCAGCGCAGAAGAAATTGCCCAAGCGGTCAGCGATCATTCATACCAGGGCAGCATGCTTGAGCCGAACTCAGGCTTTAACGAATACTATGCACCGGACGGGACCATTCATGGTGTGGACTACAAGGGCGAGTGGACAACCAGGCACGGCGAAATGTGTTTTGCCTATGGCCAGGAGCCCACGTGCTACGCGGTCAGCATCGATGGGCCGTCCATGGTTTTGCGCCAGGATGGCGTCATCAAGGGCAACGGCATGCTGATTCAGGGCAATACCGTTAAATAAAAGCCTCGACCCGGCGCTCCCTTGGTTTAACGGATCACTGGAGCGCCTTTTCCACCGCCTCCAGAAAGCCAATCATATCCACCACTTGTTCAGACTCCGGATCAACGGTTTTTCCTTTCAGATCGGCAGTAACGATGCCGCTGTCCACCGTGTCAGTTAATGCCGCTTTCAATTGAACGGCGTATTGGCTCAAAGGCTCGTTGCCTTCCCGCTCACCCAGGGTTTCCAGAGCGTTGCCCAGCGCAAAAATCAGGGCCGACGGGTTGAAATGAGCTACCTTACCGTCGCTCTCGAGATACTTCAGGTAAAGATCATGGGCGGTGCCATGGGGTGCCTCGAACAGCATGGTTCCGTCTTTGCTCTCGATGATTGAACTGGCCGTCGCCAGGCTTCCCCCGAGAGCGGCGGAAATGTCCGAGAAGATATCGCCGTCGAGGTTCTGGGAGGGATAAAGCGCATTTCTCGGTGGATCCGTGATCATCTTTTTAAGCTGGCTGGACGGCCGCATGATCATGAACGAGGGCGGCGGTGTATGCTCGCTGGCCAGTTCCCTGCGCACTTCGGTAATGACCTCGCTGTAGACTTCGTCGTACTCCATGTACTCGCGCTTGAGACCGAAATACACCTCTTTGTCCTTGCGCGAGGCATCCCGAAAGACCTGCAGAACCCAGTCTTTGATGGCTTCACGGTCATTGGACATAAGCAACATTGGGTCGCCTTTCCGAACCCGGCGGGCATGCTTCTCGTCACCGTCGACGATCACCTTGAGAATGCCATCCTCCTTGGCCGCCATGTTGAAGCTACCATACTGGTCGCCGCCACCAGCGCTCATCCGTGAGATGGACACATGGGCCCCTCGGCCCGGAATGCCAAATTCCTTGAGTTGGTTCACCAGCTTGAGCAGTTTGCGCCCGGTGGTGTTATCCGGCACACCCCAGAGCGCACGCTCCGGCGGATTGGAAACAATGCGGGCTGCCTGGGCATCAATCAGTTCGTAGTAGTAATTCAGCCCCAGGTCTTCAATCTGCTTCTTGTAGTCACTGTGATAGATGTCCTCGATCACCGAGCGCATGGCCCCATCGTAGCCGGGGATCACCGTATCCTTGAGGCCGAGGTATACGTCTCGTTTTTCTGCGATTGCACGCTGGAAAAAGCGATGCGCCCAGGCTTTCACATCCTCGATGTCATTCGTCGCAAGCAGCCACGGATCGCCTTTGCGAATCTCTCGCCGATGAAGCTCTACCGGGTCGCCGCTGCTGCCCACAAACATCAGCTTGACCACGCCGGTTGCCAGGGAAAGCTGGTTAAAGCTGTCCTTGATGCCGCCGAATTCCATGGTATCCACCTCAATGTCACGCCCGACCCACTGGGGGCGGCGGATGTTGAGGTTGCGGAACTGGATGTCCTCGCGGGTAATATTGCCACTGATGCCCTTGCGGATCGCACCATTGGGGGACTTGGTCGCCAGCGGGTGCAGATTTTCGCCATCCACATCCGGGTGTTTCCTGAGCAAGTCCTCCAACTGCTGGCGGTTTACCGTCATGCCGGCGTTCTTTACACCCACTCCGTGGCGTTGGAGCGAATCGATGGCATCAATAACCACCTGGCCATTGGTCAGCAGCCGGTTTTCCGCAGACAGATCGATTTCCTCAAGCTGAATATCAAGCCGTGAGTTCACAAACTTCTTGAGAATGTGTTCGAACGCAACCTGAGCCATCTCGTCGCCGTGAAGGATTACAAGGGGCGAGGTCACACTGATTCTACTGTCCATGAAAATCTCCCTGCTGTTTGTTGGCCTGGTCAGTCCTGCTGCGATGCCGACTGCTTGATCCCTAGCCGTTCATTGACGGCATCCCGGATCTCCCGGTAACGCTCGGGATTTTTCGCCAGGAAATCCAGATTGTCCTCGGGGAATATCTCTTTTTTCTTTTTGCCGGCTTCCTCACTGGTAAAAATAGACGGCAAAAGCTGTTCAAGGCAACGTAGCATGACTTCCGGCGATACCGACGCACCAGGCGATGCCCCCAGGAGCGTGCCGTAGGTCTTGTCTTTCGAGACGAGGATCTCTGTACCCATTTGCAGATCTCCGTCGCGGATGATCTGAACCCGCTGCCCGGCCTCAACCGCTTTCCAGTTGAACTTCTTGCTCATGCCCGGTGCGAAACTGTCCAGCTCCTCGAACATGCTCTTTTCACCCTTGAAGGTCTCTGAAACCAGGTATTTGACCAACGGGAAATGCTCAATGGCGACATTCAGCAAGCTCGGGATATCGTGGAGGCGCATGGAGCGGAGGTAGTCCAGGAACCCCCGGCCCCGCTCCAGCACCGGCTTAAAGGAGGCAAAAGGACCAAACAGAAGATAATACCTTCCATCCGAAACCCGGAGGTCCAGATGGGGAACGGACATCGGAGGTGCACCCACTTTCGCCTTTCCGTAAGTTTTCGCTCTGTACTGCTCGGCCTGCTCGGCGGTTATCTCGGCCTGCAGGAACCGTCCGCCGACGGGAAAACCGGTGAAGCGACGCGCGAAAGGCAAGTGGCTCTTTTTCAGTATCGGGAAGGCACCACCGCCGGCACCGACGAAAAGAACGTCGGCCTTGTAGCGGCGATCAACGCCCCTGCTCTGGGTTTCCACAAGCCAACTTCCGGCGGGGCTGCGATGCACTCGCTTGACGTGCGTCCCGTATTCAATTTTCACCCCAAGATCGTCAACAGCATGCTTGGCCATTTGCTCTGTGAGGGCGCCAAAGTTGACGTCCGTGCCCGTCTCGATAACGGTCGCCGCCATTTTCTCGTGTCTGGGCCGCTCCTCCATGGTGTATGGAATCCAGCTCTTGATCTCGTCGAAATCCTCGGAGTAACGCATCTGTTCGAAGAAATGGTGGGACGACATCTCATTGAACCGGAGCTTCAGTTCCTGAATAGACGGCTCGGAGACGATGGTGCAGTGCTTGGTCTGGTTGATAAACGATTTGGGGTCTTTGATGGCCCCTTTCTGGATCAGGTACGCCCAGAACTGCTTGGCCACATTGAACTGAGCGTGAATCTTCACCGCCTTTTCGACTGAAATAACCTCTTCGTCCACCGGTGTATAGTTCAGCTCACAATTCGCCTCATGCCCGGTTCCGGCGTTATTGAACACCCAGGAATTGCCTGCCCCGGGGCCATCCAGTCTCTCGAGAATGGTGATATCCAGTTCCGGTGCCAGTTCTTTCGCTAGAGTCGCGAAAGTTGTGCCCATGATCCCTGCGCCAATGATAATTACGTTCATTAAAACCTACCCGCGTGAGTCGAATGTCTGAACAAGGTTGGAAAAGTGTGTGTATTGACGGTAGCACGCTTCGGCAGACACGGAAAACGCGTGCCGAGCGTTCTTTAACAAAGGAAAATTCTGAACAGAAGGGTCTACCCCTGTTCCGCAGTTTACGTTAAGGTAAATATGAACTGGCGGGAATCACACCAGATTTCGCCAGGCTGTCTACAATGACATTAACTACACTCCCACAAGGAGTGTTTGTTCCTCAGGCCACTACCCCAGGAAGAGGATTATGACAACAACAAAGTCCAAAGTTGTGTATTCCCCAGTGTTTACCGACGGTGCGGAATTCCGGATTCCCACCTTCAAGCTCCTGAAACAGACCGGCAAGCTCTACAAGAGCGCCAAAGCTCCTGATCTCGACAAAGACAAGGCCCTCCGTATATACCGGGCCATGGTCACTACCCGAATTCTTGACGAGCGAATGCTTGCTGCCCAACGGCAGGGCCGCTTGAGCTTTTACATGCAGTGCACCGGCGAAGAAGCTGCCGTGATCGGCAGTGCGGCAGCACTGGACGATGGCGACATGATCATGGCGCAGTACCGGGAGCAAGGTGCCCTGGCCTATCGCGGCTTTACCATTGATGAATTCATGAACCAGTTGTTCGGCAACGAGATGGATTATGGCAAAGGCCGCCAGATGCCGGTCCACTATGGCTCGAAGAAGCTGAACTACATGACCATTTCCTCGCCGCTGGCCACCCAGATTCCCCAGGCCGCAGGCTATGCCTATGGTCAGAAACTCAGGGGCGAAGGTCTCTGCACCATTACCTATTTTGGTGAAGGCGCTGCCTCGGAAGGCGACTTTCACGCTGCCCTGAACATGGCTGCAGTTCATCGGGTTCCGGTGATTTTCCTGTGCCGCAACAACGGGTACGCCATTTCTACGCCGGCCGCCGAGCAGTTTGCTGCCGACGGTGTTGCACCGCGGGCCTATGGCTACAAGATGGACGTGATCCGCGTGGATGGAAACGACATTCTTGCCATGTACCAGGCCACTCAGGAAGCCCGCAAACTGGCCGTGGAACACAACCGTCCGGTATTGATCGAAGCCATGAGCTATCGCCTGGCCGCCCACTCCTCCTCGGACGACCCCTCCGGCTATCGCAGCAAGGATGAAGAAGCAGTCTGGCGCGAGAAGGATCCTATCCTGCGTATGCGCCTCTGGCTGGAAAGCAAGAAATGGTGGAGTGAGGACGATGAAAAGCAGCTGCAGGAAAACATGCGCCGCGAAGTACTGGAAACAATGAAACGTGCCCAGAAGCGTCCACCACCGCCGCTCGAATCCCTGGTAAGCGACGTCTACGACGAAGTGCCACCTGCCCTGGCTGAGCAGTTCGAAAAATTGAAAGCGCACATCGGCCGTCACCCGGACGAATACCCGAAGAGTGCCGAACACGCCAAGGGAGGAGCCTGAGATGTCGAAGATGAATATGCTCCAGGCCATCAACAATGCCCTCGACACCGCCATGGCGGAGGACGAGCGGGTTCTGTGTTTCGGTGAGGATGTGGGCGTTTTTGGCGGCGTATTCCGTGCCACCAGTAACCTGCAACAGAAATACGGCAAAGCCCGCTGCTTTAACACGCCTCTGGTAGAGCAAGGCATCATCGGGTTTGCCAACGGCCTGGCCGCACAGGGTTCGGTGCCGGTGGCCGAGATCCAGTTTGCCGACTACATTTTTCCGGCCTTCGATCAGATCGTGAACGAATCCGCCAAGTTCCGCTATCGCTCAGGGAACCTGTTCAACGTGGGCGGCCTGACCATTCGCGCGCCCTACGGCGGCGGCATTGCCGGCGGCCTTTACCACTCCCAGTCACCGGAGGCCTACTTTGCCCATACCCCGGGCCTGAAGATCGTGGTACCGCGCAACCCGCATCAGGCCAAGGGGCTGCTGCTTGCCGCTATCCACGATCCCAACCCGACCCTGTTCTTCGAGCCCAAGCGCCTGTACCGCGCCTCGGTGGGTGAAGTGCCGGATGAAGACTATCGACTGCCTCTGGGCGAAGCCGAAGTCACCAAGGAAGGCACGGACGTGACGGTTCTGGGCTGGGGCGCCCAGATGGAAGTGATTGATCAGGCCGTGGAACGGGCCGAGAAAGATGGCATTTCGTGCGAAGTCATCGACCTCAGGACGATTCTGCCCTGGGATGTGGAAACCGTGGCCAATTCCGTGTTCAAGACCGGACGGCTGGTTGTCACCCACGAAGCTCCCCTGACCGGCGGATTCGCCGGTGAAATCGCCGCCACGATCCAGGAGCGCTGCTTCCTGTATCTGGAGTCTCCGATCGCTCGGGTAACCGGGATGGACACCCCCTTCCCGCTGGTGCTGGAAAAAGAGCACCTGCCCAACCACCTGAAGGTCTATGAGGCCATCAGGGCGAGCGTTGAATTCTAGGCTGATATCAGGACAGGAGAGCGACTATGAGTGATTTTATACTGCCCGATATCGGCGAAGGTATCGTGGAATGTGAACTGGTCAAATGGCTGGTCAGCGAAGGCGATGTGATTGAAGAAGATCAACCGGTCGCCGAGGTAATGACCGACAAGGCCCTGGTGGAGATTCCTGCACCCTACAAGGGCCGCGTGACACGCCTCTACTACAAGGAAGGCGACATCGCCAAAGTCCATGCCCCGCTTTTCGAGCTGGTGGATGAAAGCGAAAGCAGTGGCCAGGCGCCGGCGGCCGGTTCTCCGGAACCTGCCGAAGCAAAGCCGGCCCCCGAGCCGGAAAAACAGCCCGCCTCCGGCGCCGAGTCGGACGATAACGCCACCGAAGACTTTATCCTGCCGGATATCGGCGAAGGCATCGTCGAGTGCGAAGTGGTGGAATGGCGCGTTGCTGAAGGTGATGAGATCGAAGAAGACCAGCCTGTTGTGGACGTAATGACCGACAAGGCCATGGTCGAGATTACCGCCCCTAAAGCCGGGCGCGTGACCAAGCTTTACCACCAGCAGCAGGCCATGGCCAAGGTTCATGCCCCGCTGTTTGCGTTCATTCCCCGGGATCGTGAAGAGCCGGAGGAAGCTAGAACCAAACCGGAGCCCGCGGCTCAACTCTCAACCGCGACAGCCTCGCCTGTCGCTACGGCCAGCCGACAGCGTATTCCGGCCAGCCCTGCCGTTCGCCGCCTGGTTCGGGAGCATGAACTTAACCTCGTGGATATCCAGGGATCCGGCAAAGATGGCCGTGTGCTGAAAGCCGATGTATTGGCTCATATCGAGGAAGGCCCGAAACAGGCCCATGTCCAGGCCCAGAACCAGGCTCCCGCCGACGATGCGCAAACGGCCACCACCAGCAGTGCCCGCAGGGCGCCTGCCGCCGAACAGGAAGCACGAGTCGAACCCATCCGCGGAATAAAAGCCGCGATGGCGAAAAGCATGGTCAAATCGGCCACCACCATTCCTCACTTTATCTACAGCGAGGATATTGATGTCACCGATTTGCTCAAGCTGCGGGAACAACTGAAACCGGAGGCAGAAGCGCGGGGCTCAAGACTGACGCTCATGCCCTTCTTCATGAAGGCCATGGCTTTGGCGGTTCAGGAATTCCCGGTTCTGAACAGCCAGCTCAACGATGACGTCACGGAGATTCACTACCTGCCCCAGTGCAATATCGGTATGGCGGTGGATGGCAAAGCCGGCCTGACGGTGCCGAACATCAAAGGCGTTGAAAGCCTCTCGTTGTTGGGCATTGCCGACGAGGTTGCGCGCCTGACCGAAGCAGCCCGATCTGGCCGCGTCAGCCAGGAAGACCTAAAGGGCGGCACCATTACGATCTCCAACATTGGCGCATTGGGCGGAACTTACACCGCTCCCATTATCAACGCGCCGGAAGTGGCCATCGTTGCCCTTGGGCGCACCCAGAAACTGCCCCGGTTTGACGCCAACGGCCAGGTGGTGGAGCGCGCCATCATGACCGTGAGCTGGGCCGGCGACCATCGCATTATCGACGGCGGTACCATCGCCCGGTTCTGCAACCGCTGGAAGGGCTACCTCGAATCGCCCCAAACCATGCTCCTGCATATGGGCTGACGTTTCATCATGGCGCAGAAGACGCAACTGCAGCAGTTCTACATACCCGAAGAGCAGTCGATCTACCTGCTCAGCCATGATGATGCCAAAAAGCTCAAAGACTGGGTGGCGCTCTGCGCCGCCCAGCTCCGCCAACTCGGCTATCAGGACATAGAGCTGATTGGCAAGGGTGCGTACGGCTTTGTATTCTCAGGCCGCCTGCCAGGCACCGCAGTCGGGGGCCCGGAACACGTCTTCAAATTCACCCGTATCAACCTGCCCCGGCATCTTCAGGACCGGCTTGAAGATGAAGCCTACATTCTGGAGCAGGTCCGCCACCCCAGGGTGCCACGGCTGATTTCCTACCAAAGAGCCAATAACCAGCCGATTCTGGTGATGGAGCGTGCTGCCGGATTAAATCTGGAAGAGGTTTCCCTGCGTGATGGTCGTCTGAAACCAGGGCTCATCATGCGCATCGCGGACCAGCTGGCCGACATCCTGCGTAATCTGCGGCGCGAAAATGGACCGGCCGGCAGGCCAATCGTTCATGGCGATATCAAACCTTCCAATCTGGTCTTCGACGCCAGCACTGAAAACATTGCCCTGATTGACTGGGGCTCCTCCGTGTTTGCTCAGTTGGACGCCAACCAGCAATTCATCACCGCCAACGTGATGGAGCTGATGTCCGACAACCTCCAGCAAACAAACGCACGGCTCGGGGATGTGTATTTTATCGGCGAGGAACAGCTCAACGGCGGGCTGTCGTCTCCCCGTTTCGATGAACAGGGAGCAGCCGGCACGCTCTATGCCCTGGCGTCAGCCCAATCCTGCCGTTTTGGCCATCGGGCCATCCCGGCCACCTCACTGGGCCTGCCCATGGAATTCGCGCGCATGCTGGATGGCATGCTGTCACCGGATCCGGACACTCGCCGCAAGGCCGGCGATTACTATCTGACAGAGATGCCGCGTATGGCCCGCACGGTGATGATCGATCTGCCGGAAAAACCGGTCGCGGCCCAGGTACCCGTGTGGGTGCGTGCCTCTGACCAGGAAATTGACACCGTGGTTTACAGCTCGCGTAAATCCTTTCTCAGGGAGGAAGGCGCACCGGAAACCCTCAACGACGTCAACGATGTGCAGCTAGACCGCTACTACAAGAATTTCATGCAGGGCATGGGCGAAACCGAAAAGGCGTTTCTGGCCGCCGTTAGCCGGCTCGGGCGCTACCCGGTAGAAGGTGGACTGGCGGTGCGCTGGGAAACCGATGGCATCTACATCGACACTTCCCTGAATCTGCACGATCCGGCATTGAAGTCGGCGTTTGTGCAGGCCGTCAACAATATGGTCTACCTGGCCCAGGCGATTTATCGCAAGGGGATTTTCAAAAGCTGTCTGTTTAACGCCCGGAACACTCTGCACATTGATCGCGAAGAACCCGACCAGCCGTTTCTGGTGTCGCCGGACATGAAACTGCATTACGAGGTCAGTGCCGCACCAGAGGTGGAGGACGAAAGTCGCGTTCACTCCTACTTCGAAGACGGGCCGGATCCGGAGGAATTTCTCGTTCTTCCTGAGACCATCATCCGTTCGCTGGAGGCACTGAACAGTATTCACCACACGGGCATGATCATCTTCGAAGCCCTGCCCCGCCATCTCAAAATCCATAGCCACTATCGGCTACTGGATCCTGAGCAAGAATCGGAGTTCAGCCGGTTGCTGGATGAAATTCTCTCGGCAGTCGAACAGATAACCGGCCTCGGCGTATCAGGCTTTATGAAGATGCCTTACAAGGACACCCGGTTCTTCCCTCACATCGAGCGACTTCCCGAACGCTACTACCCGCGTAATCCAAGGACTGAGCATGCCTCTACCTGAGGCAAAACACAGCTTCAGTTTTGAGAAACCGTGCCGTTACCTGTTAAAACAAATTAATAGAAGGACTACGCTTTGGCTTCCTCTTTTCTCGAATCCGTAGAACGAAAATTAGGTGTCCCGGGCAAGCTATTGATAGCACCCGTTTTTGTTCTTCTCCTCTTCGCCTCTGTTACCTTTTTCAGTGTCTACGAATTTAAGCAGTTGGATCAGCGGATGAACACTGTTGCCCGAGAACTTGCGCCAGAAACGGCCATTGGAACTGAGTCGGTCATCAGCGTTTATCGAATGCGCCTTCGGGTATTCGATTACTTTTCCACGGGCAACGAGGAAACGCTGGAACGGTTTGATGAGATGGAAACGGATTTCAGAGCCGTCATGGCCAAAGCTCAGGAGGACATTCAGGAGCCCGAGCGAGCGAGCCTTGTTGATCGGATTGAAGATACAACCAATCAGTACATTGATGCTTTCAGGAGCGAATTGGTTCCGGCAAAACGTCAGGTACTCAGCATTATCTCTGAACAGCTGGATGTGCACGGACCTAACGCAACAAAAGCCCTCAGGCTTGCATTAAATGGTGTTGCCAACCGTGAGCCAGACAGCGAACTGAGAGCCGGTCTGGAGCAACTCCTTAACGATGCGTTGATCATGCGGATGACTGCCGAGCGGTACCTGGCAACTGGCGACGAGGATTCGCAAAAAGCCCTCGGTTGGGCCATTGAAGATCTGTCTGACGCCCTCGAACTGATTGATGCCGAGAATGGTCCCGAATTTGTTCAGGTGTACCTGAATACCGTCGTTGAGGAACTCGAAGCCTATCGGTCCGCTGTTCAGGAGATGCTCCAGCAACAGAGTATTCTTGTGGACGTGAAATCCAAAAAATTGGACGTTCTTGGACCGAAAATCGCGAGCATGTCCAGAGAGCTTGAAGCAAGTATATTTGCCTCCCTGGACAAAGAGGCCGATGAGGCAACCGCCGAAACGGAGCTTGCTTTGACATTTACCCTGGCAGCTTTCCTGATCTCTGCGGTACTCGGATTGATTGTTGCCATTGTGATGAGCCGTTTGATGGGCAACAGCGTGAAACGCGCCAAGACTGAAATTCTCGGTTACCTCGATGACATCGCCAATAACAACGGCAACCTCTCCACCCGACTCACTCCGGGCCGTCCCGATGAGATCGGTGACTTCATCGACGCAGTCAACACCTTCCTGCAAACGCTCGAGGAAACGATTTCCCGAATTGTGACGGCGTCTCGCCAACTGACCGGCGAGTCCGAATCACTTTCCGGTATCACAGAGCGTACAACCGCCAATTCGGAGCAACAGCGCGACCAGATCACGCAGGTGTCTGCCGCCATGCAGGAAATGGTGTCCACCTCCGAAGAGATCGCCTCAAACACCAGCGAAACTGACGAATCGGCCCGTAAGGCCTCATCGCTTGCGGATTCCGGACAAGAAACCGTTGGCTCTGCCATTCGGGCGGTTACCAACCTCGCCAATCAGGTTGAGAAGGGGTCTACCCGGATCCAACAACTGGAGAACGAATCGGCCGAAATCGGCAATGTGCTGGCTGTTATCCAGAGCATTGCTGAGCAAACGAATCTCCTTGCGCTCAATGCCGCCATTGAGGCGGCTCGAGCCGGTGACGCCGGGCGGGGATTTGCCGTGGTTGCCGATGAAGTTCGAGGACTGGCCAAGCGCGTTCAGGAATCAACCGTCGATATCGAGCGGATTGTGTCCCAGCTCCAGAGTGGCGCGGCCGGCGCAGTAGTGGACATGAGCAAGGCCAAGCAGATGGCCGAAGAGGCCAGCGAGGAGGCAAGCAAGTCGGGCGAAGCCTTGACGGATATTCTCGCGGCGGTTAACAGCATCGTTGAAATGACCACCCAGATTGCAAGCGCGACCGAGCAACAGCGAGCGACCGCCGCGGAGATGACCCAGAATGTGGAAATAAGCAGTGGCGCAATTGAGGAACTGGCCGGAGACATTTCCCAGGTGAATCAGTCAAGCCGCTCTCTGGCGAACATGGCTGATGAATTGAATACGCTCGTGCGACGCTTCAGGGCCAGTGAATCCTGAACACACAATGGTTGCAGATGTTAACCAATTCACGAGAGCGCAGATGATTACCTGATACCTTTGGGTTTCAAGTTACACAATGTAACCGGAAACGGACTGCCCGGAGGTATCCCGCCATGACGCGCTCTCAATCACCCAGGAGGCAAGGCGTTCGCGGCCCTGTCATTGCCATGCTGACAGCGGCTGCCTGCCTCGGCACTGCTCAAGCCGCCGAACCCGAAAAAGTCATTTTCGCCGCCGAAAATGCACTTTACGGTGCCGGTCATGATATCGGACGCGCGGATGGCTGGATTGATGAGCAACTCCGAGCTGCCATACGCGCCTATCAAGCTCAAAATGGGCTGCAAACCAACGGCAACCTGGATACGGCAACACTGAAAGCGCTCGGCGTGACCAAAACATCCAGCGCAACCATCACTGCAAATTCAGTCGGCAGTCGAAAGGCGTCAGTGGCACAGCTCGGTTTGTCCCTCCCCGAGCCAGCTCCCAATACCCCGACCATTGCCAGGGCTGAACCAAAGCCTGCGCCAGAACCTACCCCGGACCCCATTCAAAAATCTTCCGAACAGGGCGAGCCAACAACTTCGCTCGATGCCGAACCTGTTAAAAACCAGATAGTTACTGAGGGAACTTCGAAAGGTAATGAAGTTAAGCCACAAGAAAAAGTGGCGGAAGCAGCCCCGAAAACACCCGAACCGGTGGCTTCAGAGCCCCCTGCTCCAACTTCAGCTCCAACTTCAGCTCCAGCTCCCGCACCGGAACCTGCGGTCGCCGAGGAAACAACACCAGAAGCCACCAAAGAACCAGACCCGGTGCTGGCCCAGCTCCCTGCAGAGCCCACCAGTGCGGGACCTGCCGAGCCGAAAGCAGCGGATACGAAGAAAGCCCAGCCAATCGAGGGAGAAACCACTGCATCGACAAATTCCGCGGTTGCCGATAATTCCCATAGCACCGGCGGCGGGTTTTTCAGCGTCTTATTCGATTTCTTTTTTGGCTGGCTGGTGTGAACGTCAGCTCTGCAACCGGTCTTTAAAGACTTTCCAGTCAATCACGTTGCCGTCGGAATCGAAGTGGACGTATCCGCGGAAGCTCGGGTCATCTTCCCAGGCCTTCACAAAGCCTACGGTTTCACCGGAGTCTGAGACGATCTCAAAGGCTTCGCTGCGGGCATTGGCAATGTCTTTATCAGGCTCGGTATCTGAACGCTTGAGGCTTACTGAGGAGTCTAAGGGCAAATTGCTTTGAAGGAATTCCTGGATCATCGTCAAGCTCTCCTTTCAGGGTGAACCGGTGTGGTTCTGGAGGTAGCGTAACTATAGGACGATCCGCTAGAAGAGAATACAGATTCAGATCAATTTTCTTAGATTTTTTCGAGATAAAAGGGCTTTAAGAACAATGGGATATTTCATTCTTGTGACAGTCTGTAACCTTCTGGGCTGATTATTTTTCAACCAGTTCAGAAGGTTACCGAAAGCAGAGTCGATCAGTCACGAGGATCAGAATTTCCAGAACGGAGTGCTCAGTTTCTGTTCAACCAGTTCAGGGGAAAATCCCACATCGTTCAGCAACCGACGATCCATAGTCATCACAAGATGGATAAAGTTGCGCTTCATCCGCCAGCCTTTGTAAAGCGAAGCAGCTCTTTTCATTTCATTACTCCTTGGTCAACCCAGAATATTGGTCTCCGAAAACCGGGACCTTGTTTAATTAGGGTCCTATTCTAAGCTTGACGAGGAGCTTTCTGAATACTTGGAAACCCCTATAAACAGGGGCTCCAAGCATTATTGGGTGTCAGAATTGTGTACTTTTGATGGCAGTCTTATGACGCCTTGGCGTTTGAAAGTAACACTTGGTAAAGGTCATCTTTCAGCTGTGCGCGTTTCTGCTTCATGCGGTGGAGTTTGTCATCACCGATGGGAGAATCCCTCTTTTCCAGCCCTTCAATTTCGTGGTCGAGATGCGTGTACTCCTGAAGCTTTTCGTTGAACTTGAGATCATTGTTCTTGAGTTCCTGAATCAGTTCTCGGTACTGCGGGAATTCTACGTGAAGCTCATGGCTGGAAATGCCCATCGTATTCCTCTCCTCTTCTTTGCAGAGTGTTGATCAAGGCTGATCACCTTCAGCATAGACGAGCGTGCCAGTTTCTGGGCGTCTTTGACAAATCGCTAATTACGCACGACGTTGCATGGGTATAGCATGGTAGTACGTTATCCAGTTACGCCTCGGGACACTTGCGAATGACCTTTGCACGAATTACCGGCACCGGTTCCTACCTGCCTGAAAACATCGTTACCAACAAAGACCTCGAGAAAATGGTCGACACCACCGACCAGTGGATTCGCGAGCGCACGGGAATCGAAAGACGTCACATTGCCGTCGAAGGCCAGACCACAGTGGATCTTGCTGAGCAGGCTGCAAGGAATGCCATTGATGCCGCGGGCATCAATGCACAGGACATCGATCTGATCGTGTTTGCCACCTCCACCCCGGACAAGATTTTTCCGAGTTCCGCATGCATCCTGCAGGCGCGTCTTGGCATCCATGGCTGCCCCGCGTTCGACATACAGGCGGTATGCAGCGGATTTGTATACGCCCTCGCAACAGCCGAAAAGTTCATCAAGACCGGAAGCAGCAAGAAGGCCCTGGTTATCGGCGCCGAGGTGTTCTCCCGCATCATTAACTGGGAAGACCGTGGTACGTGTGTCTTGTTCGGCGATGGTGCCGGCGCGGTGATCCTGGAGGCCGACGAAGAAACCGGCATCCTTTCCACCCATATCCATGCCGATGGCCAGTATGCCGATTTGCTGCACGTTCCCTGCGGTATTGCCGATGGCTACGACCAGGTCAAGGCCGGGCGAGCATTTGTGGAAATGAAAGGCAACGAAGTGTTCAAGGTAGCGGTCAACACCTTGGGCAAGATCGTTGATGAAACCCTGGCAGCCAACCAGATGCAGAAATCCGAGATCGACTGGCTGGTTCCGCACCAGGCCAACCTTAGAATCATCTCGGCCACGGCAAAGAAACTGAACATGTCCATGGATCAGGTTGTCGTAACGGTTAATGAGCACGGCAACACGTCCGCTGCATCTATCCCCCTCGCCCTTGATGTAGCTGTGCGAGATGGGCGGATCAAACGCAACGAGGTGCTTCTCCTTGAGGCATTTGGTGGCGGATTCACCTGGGGCTCTGCACTGCTCCGTTACTGATCGGCCAGCTTTCCGATCGCCACTCGCATTGAACCAGAGACGGGCCTCAGCTTTTGTTGAAGCCCGTTTTTTCATTGTGTTTACCGCACCCTGTCAGATAGACTGTATTTTTATACAGTACCAATAACGCTCACTGCGAGGAATAACCATGGCAGTACAAGCAGTCTACTTTTCTGATAGGGACGGCCTGGATATGGCACTGAAAAATCCTGAGACGATGCTGTTCACTTCAAAAGCCGAAGCCGACGCCCGGGACAAAGTGCTCGAACTGGCGGAGGAAATTCAGGTATTCCTTGGCCGCAAGGTTGAAGGCCTGGGCGACGACCTGGCCGAACGCTGTGCCATGGCGATAGCGGAGGACAAAGACCTGTTCCAGAAAGCTCTCAAGAAGCCCGAGCTGCTGAACGCAGAACAGGAATAGCAGGACAGGGGCGGCGCGGCCGCCCTCCTCTCATGCCACGGCTACCCAGCTGCCATTGTCGTAACGCGCTACGCCCTGACCAGACATCCGATGCAAACTGACCCACTGGTTCTCCACCAGAGCCGCCACATCTGGCTGGCGACGTAACACGGATTCAATCCGATCTTCCGGCGCATCAATCAGAACAGTAAGACGAACCGGTTCGTGGCGCCAATGCGTGCCATCGTGAACGGACTGCAGCGGCAGGCCAATTCTCAAACGTGGGTTATTACCTTCGACAACGCCGACGTTGCCGCCAACCACGGAGTGCAGGAGCTTGTTACCCGAGCCATACACTTCGGGAACCGTTACCGAAGCAAAGTACTGAAGGTTGATCCAGTTGGCGACGATCATCGGTGCCGCCAGCAAAGCCTCCAGAAGATCGCCATCTTCGTCCAGAGTCGGATCGTAATCGTGCAGGAATACGCGGCCGGACAGGTTGCAGCCCCGGGTCTTGCTGCGCTTCGCGAAGATGATTGCCGCGTTATTGGCCAGCCCCCACTCCGGACGAACCTCTGACCAGTCCCGGGTCCGGGTTTCCATGGCCTGCTTGAGGTTATCGTCGTCCAACCCGTTCAATTTCAGCGGCGTTGCCCGCTCTTTTCGAGCCCGGATGCCGGCTGTTTCGAATCCGGCTTCCAAATCTGCCAGGTGCTGCATGTGCGAATCCGGGATAAGATGGCGATCAGCAATCGTTACCGTGTCCGTCGCTGTGCAGTGCTCGGCAGCGACCGCCCAGGTGAAGTCCGGAATTCTGATACCTTCGTCGGCAAGCCCCGCCCTGACCTGTGGATCATTGACCAGGCTTGCTGCAAGCCGGGCGTTCACGCCGCCGCTCTGGCCGCCACATGCACCACAGTCGAGACCAGCCTGGTTCGGGTTGTTATCGGTATGACTGCCATGGCCAACCAGTACCAGCAAAGGGGCGAAACCACTGGTCAGAGACATCCCCCGGAGCATATTGGCCGCCAGCGCAACCCTCTCTGCATCAGAGAGCGGATCGCCTCCGTGGCTGTGGACCAGGCGCCCCTCTACACTTTGGTCAGGGCGGGTTTTGTGGCCCTTTTTCAAAGTATCTTTCACCAGTTTCCAGGCCCAGGCCAAACCGGTGGTCTCAACCAGTGTGAACGTCGACAAGCTGGTGTACTTCGCCTTTCTGACTGATTCACGGGCGATCTCTCTCTGATCGAGAGAGCGATTCACTGCCAGATCCTCTCGCAGGCTGCCCTTGGTATCAATCAACCGGAAAGACGCGGGCAACAGGCCCGGCAGTCGGCGGGCCGGGGCAAGCGGTCCGTGTTGCTGATGATCGATTGGCATTCCGAAAAAACCGGCGAATCCGAGTGTCTGCACGTCGGGGCACACTGCTTCAAGGTGGCGTCGCATCACTTCGGAGCGAACATCGATACAGAAAACCGCCTGGGCTGCGGGAATGCCACGCCCGGAGTCTGGCAACGCCTGCTTGAGCGGCGCAGATTCAAGTGCCTGCCACAAGGTGCGCTGGTAACCAATCTCGAAGGCACGCTGCCACACCCACAGCCTGCTGCGGTCATCGTAGTCGCCCCTGCGACTCGCGCGGGCTCTCTGCCTCTGCCACTCTGCTTTCTGTGCCGTCGAGGCGAAGGCTACCCCTGCGGACTCCCAGACCAGCATGATCGCCAGAATGTCCTCACACCGATCGGATGAACGCCCCTCAAGGCCTGCCCGCCAGTCTTCTCCGCGACACCAGGAGGCCCAGCCGTTCACTCTCAACAACAGGCTATGGCACAGCGCTTCCAACTCATCTCCACGAGCGCCGATCCGACTCAGCGCCTCCTGTACTGCCTGATCCCTGCCGTCCGGAACCGTCTTGAAGAACGCACGGCCCCCTTTCAACCCGGTCGTAAAATCAAGCGCCAGATCCTGCCTGACTGATTCAAGCCAAAAACCGAACACCCCCCCATTGGCCTGGTTGCCCGAAACGGACCATCGGCTCTGGCGCTGATCGAAAAAGGCGCCGCAAACGCGAGAAACCTGGTCGCAAACGATGTCAGTCAGAACACCGGCCTCCTCGTGGGCATTCGCAACCGTAAAGGTATCCAGAATGGAACCGCGCAGTGGCGCAGTTATGGCCCCCTTTCGACCCAGCCAATCAAGGTACCAGGCGGTATTCCGCTCATCGCCGCGCTCCGCAATACTTGCCCTCAGATCGTCTTCCCGAATCCGTCCACCTTCCCAGGCTTCCCGGTAAAACTCGGTCGGCATAAGCATACTGAAACCCGCGCGCTCGTTGAGCACCTGATCAACCCGCGGGGCCGGAAAATGTCTCAGCCCCCAGAACGGATTCACCGCTATCCACTGATCGAGAGGCCAAACAGGAGCGATCAGGTCGCAGGCCTGTTTAACCGGTTTACGCCAGTCATCGCTCAGCCACTGCAGTTCCGGTAACGGGGCGCTTACATCGCTCATGATCTCTCCTCCAGTCTGAACGGATGATGCGGAACCCTGCGGAACATGGCCGGCACCTTCAAAGCCTCCGCCGCCAGGAAGCGGGTCAACCGATCAAAGGGCAGTTCCAGGTAAAGCCCCTGACGAAAATGAACGCTCAGAGCACGGGTGGCCGGGAAGCGAGCACCGAATACAATCATCAAAGAGCACACGGCGAGCAGCGTAACCAGAGTGGCGCCCGTTCCCAGAGCAATGCCGGGGATGGCAAACCCTTCCTGCTCGGGAACGGCCGGGCCGATGAGAAGATGCAACAATGAGTACAGCGGAACCAGGAGCACTGCCAGTCCTGCAAGCTTCAGCTTCACCGCTTTGGTTGCTCCGGCCGGGATGCCCATGGAGGCTGCTGATACCGCCAGCACCAGCAATGCTCCGAAAACCGGATTGTTTTCCACGATCCACGGGAACTGAACCAGGATCGCCGCCGCCAACAGGCCGGTAAGCCCGGCCCAGGAGAGCCGGTTGGCAGAGGGAGATTCGGGAAAACGCGTTGCTGCCGACACGGCCACCGTGCGACCGGAAGCCAGGAACGAATGCGCCTTGTACAGCGAATGGGCCAGTAGATGCAGCAGTGCCAGTGTGTAGGCCCCCATGCCGATTTCGAACAGCATAAAGCCCATCTGAGCACAGGTTGACCAGGCAAGGGCATGTTTGACCGAGTACTGGGTCATCATGGTGAGAACCGCAACGACCGCCGTCATGCCGCCGATCACGAGCAGAATCATGTGGCCGGCCGTAAAGCCGTCGAACACCGGGAATAAACGAAGCCAGAGGAAACCGCCAAGATTGATAACCCCGGCATGGAGCAGCGCAGACACGGGCGTGGGAGCCTCCATAACGCGGATGAGCCAGCCGTGAAAGGGAATCTGGGCGCACTTGAGAACCGCCGCCAGAGCCAGAACCACCGAGGCAACTGTCAGCGCTGTTGAGCCACCGGCTTGGGCGCCCTCATTCTGGATCATGTCTGGCAGGTAAAAGGTGCCGTAGTGCAGGTAGAGCGCCACCACACCCGAGACCACCAGCGCATCTCCAACCCGGCTGACGATGAACTTCTGCACCGCCGCCATTCGCGCCTGGGGCCGGTCCTGATAGAGGGTGAGCAAATGATGCAGGGCCAGACTGACACCAATCCAGGCGCCTGCCAGAATCAGCAGATGGTTGGTAAACACCAGTACCAGAACAGAGGCAACCGTCACCAGAAACCAGGGAAGAAAACGGTCACGGCCAGGGTCCTGGCTGAGGTAGTTGTCTGCAAACCGAAGAATGACCCAGCCAATAAACGCCACCATCGTGGCCATCCAGACCGCTATCCCGTCTGGATACAGGCCGAAGCGCCCACCCAGGGTAGCCAAACGATTGCTGTCGCCTCCTGTAAAGGGCTGAATCAGGAGGAGGATTCCCATCACGACCGAAACGGCCATGGAGGCCAACAATGCCCACCCGGCAAGTCGCCAACAGTGGTTCACTTTCAGTGGATTCTTCAGCCAGCCAGTCAACCCGGCAAGCAGGAAGAGACCAACCGGCAGCAGCAGCCAGAGTGCGAGGATCGAGAGCAATGAAAATTCGGCGATTGGATTCATACTTGCAAACCTCCTGATTGCAAGTACTTTGCCGATCCTCATCACATATAAAAAATGGTTTATACTTATCAGATCATTCGTTTTTAGAGAACGAAATCACATGAAGCTGAATTACCATCACCTTTACTACTTCTGGAAGGTCGCGCGAACCGGCCACCTGACGCGGGCAGCGGATTCGCTGCATATTTCCCAGTCGGCGCTGTCGGGTCAGATACGCAAGCTGGAAGACAGCCTGGGACACGACCTCTTCATTCGCGAGGGGCGGCGTCTCAAGCTGTCTGAAGCCGGGAGAATGGCATTCTCCTACGCCGAGGAGATCTTCCGCCAGGGTGAGGAACTGACGGCATTATTCGCCTCCGGCGCTCAACCAAACCGCGAGATACTCCGGATCGGGGCGGTGGCCACCCTCTCCCGTAACTTCCAGGAAGGCTTTCTGCAGCCGCTGTTGAACCGGGAAGACCTTGAGCTGAGCCTGCAGAGTAGCCACATGGATGAGCTGCTAAGACGCCTCTCGGCGCATCGGCTGGACCTGATCCTCGCAAACCAGGCGGTACAGGGAGATGAACAGAATCCCTGGCGGTCACGGCTGATTGCCAAACAGCCGGTCAGCATCATCGGACCACGGGGAATAGACGTTCAGGGCGATTTTGTCGACGTACTGCGTGGCCGGAGTCTGATTGTGCCGGGCCCCGACAACAACATACGCCAGGCCTTCGACCAGTTGTGCGAGTATCACAGGCTGCGTCCCAACATCGCCGCCGAGGTGGATGACATGGCGATGATGCGACTTCTCACCCGGGATACCGGTCATTTCGCCATCATGCCTCCGGTGGTCGTGCGCGACGAAATGAAGAGCGGAACCCTTGCAGACTACGGCGCCCTGCCAGGTGTCTTCGAGGAGTTCTATGCCATCAGCATCCGGCGCCAGTTCGAGACGCCGGCACTCAGGGAGCTGCTATCCCAGACTGAGGAAAATTACCTGACCCGGACGCCGATTGGTCATTCTGACTAGCCCGAGTGGCGAAAAATGTCATCCATAAGGCTGACTTACATCCGTATACTGAAGCGGAAAGACCACAATAATAACGCCGGACATATGATCATGAGCCAAGCCAGCCTGCGAGAACACCCGTCCATTCTGATTATCGGTAGCGGTTTTGGTGGTCTGGGCATGGCCATCAAACTGAAACTGGCCGGGTTCAATAACCTGACCCTGCTGGAAAAAGCCGACCGGGTTGGAGGTACCTGGCGTGATAATACCTACCCCGGTGCCGCCTGCGATGTGCAATCGCACTTTTATTCATACTCCTTCGAACCCAAGCACGACTGGTCGCGGAAATTCGGCTTGCAGCGCGAAATACTCGGCTATATGGAGCACTGCGTTCAGAAATATCGCCTGGGCAGTCACATCCGGTTTAACTCCGAGGTGCAGGAAGCCGCGTTTAACGACCAAACAAATCAATGGTCGGTGACACTCGCAAACGGTGAGCAGCTGACCGCCAATGTACTCATCACCGCCACCGGACAGCTCAATCAACCTGCCTGGCCAAAACTGAAGGGCCTGGACCGTTTCCAGGGCAAGATGTTCCATTCAGCCCGTTGGGATCATGATTACGACCTGTCCGATAAACGGGTGGCGGTCATTGGCACTGGCGCGAGTGCCATTCAGTTTGTTCCGGAGATTGCATCGAAGGTAAAGCAGCTGGACCTGTTTCAGCGCTCAGCGGCCTGGGTCCTGCCCAAGCCGGATCGGCCCTTCAAGCGCTGGGAGCAGACGCTGTTTCAGAAAGTGCCGGCCTGGGATCGCCTCTATCGGTACCTTATTTACTGGAAAAACGAGAGTCGCGCCCTCGCTTTCACCAAATTCAGCGGCCTTCTCGAGTATTACGCGAACATGGCGAAACGGGAGGCCAGAAAACAGGTCACAGATCCCGCCAAGCTGAAAAAGATCATTCCGGACTACAAGATCGGCTGCAAACGGATTCTGATTTCCAACGACTGGTATCCGGCCATCAACCGGCCGAATGTGAACCTGATCACCGACCCTATTGACCACATTGACGAGTCCGGCGTCATTACGCACGAAGGACACTACCATGAAGTGGACGCCATAATCTGCGGCACTGGTTTTCGGGCCTCGGAGTTCCTGTCACCCATCCGGATAACAGGCCGGGGCGGAAAGACCCTGAACGAGGCCTGGCAGAATGGCGCTGTCGCGTTCAAAGGAATCACCGTCAGCGGCTTTCCCAACATGTTCATGCTCTATGGGCCCAACACCAACCTGGCCCATAACTCGATCCTTTATATGCTCGAGTCCCAGTTTCGCTACGTTCTGGAATGTCTGGAGGCACTCGAAAAGTACCCTGACTCCGCCATGGACGTCCGACAAGACCGGCAGGACCGTTTCACCCATGTGGTTCAACAGGGCCTGGAAGACACGGTCTGGAGCTCCGGCTGCACCTCCTGGTACCTCGATGAGCATGGGCGCAATACCATCAACTGGCCGGGATTCACCTTCACCTACCGGTTCGCCACCCGCCGGGTAGACACCGCTGATTACCAGTTTCTTTACCCCGGCCAGACCGCGGGGTAATCGCGTGAAAGCCTTTTGCACTTGAACCTCGGCCATATTCATAGGATGATTGGGTTATCGGTTGGAAGGATGATATACACCATGCTGGAACGTATTCGCAAAGGCTCGCTGGTCGAGACCGCTATCGAGAGTCTCAGAAACGCCATCGAAAAAGGTGACTGGTCGGTTGGCGATCGCCTGCCCGTCGAATCAGAACTTTCCGAATCCCTCGGAGTAAGCCGAAACACGGTTCGTGAGGCGGTTCGGGTGCTGGTACACGTGGGGATGCTGGAAACCCGCCAGGGGGATGGCACATACGTACGAGCGACACGGGACGCCGGGGAGACACTGCGGAGAATTGCCCGCACCCAGCTGGCGGAGCAGCTGGAGGTCAGGATCATGCTGGAAACGGAGGCCACCAAGCTGGCAGCGCACCGGCGCACAGAACAGGATCTCCGGCACATGACCACAGCCCTGGACGCTCGCGCCAAAGCGGGAGATGACCTGCAGGCTCGCATCCGGCACGACGAAGCCTTCCATCATGCCCTGGTTGCGGCTTCTCATAACTCAGCGCTGATCGAGCTCTACGACTACTTTTCCCACGCTGTCAGCCAGACCATCGAGCAGACCGAGACCGACGCAGACCTGCCGGAACCCTCCCAGGAAGACCATGAACTCCTGCTCGCGGCGGTCCGGCGTCAGGATGAGGGCAAGGCAGAAACCCTGGCACGGGCGCTTTTGAAACCCAGCCTCCAGGCCTTGAAGCGTCGGGAGTCCTGATTCATGAAGTTCCGGATCGACACCTTTACCCTGCTGCTCCTTGGCGCCATCGTATTGGCCACCTTTCTGCCTGCAACTGGCCAGGCAGGCGAGGCACTGGCCACTGCCGGAACGGTCGCCGTCGCCCTGCTCTTCTTTTTCCATGGCGCAGCGCTGTCCCGCGAGCAGATTATTGCCGGTGCCACCCACTGGCGGCTGCACATTCTGATCACTTCGCTCACCTTCGTATTTTTTCCACTCGCGGTGCTGCCGATTAACGGCCTCAGCAATATCGCACCCTCCTGGATGCCGAAAGATCTTGGTCTGGGGTTTCTTTATCTGGGCGTCCTGCCGTCGGCGGTATCCTCCTCCATCGCCTATACCGCAATGGCGCGTGGCAATGTTCCGGCGGCAATCTGCAGCGCAGCCGCCTCCAATGTCTTTGGCATGATGCTGACGCCATTCCTGTTGTTGCTGTTGGTAAGCACATCTGGCGGCGGGGATTTCTCCGTAGCGGAAGCCCTGAAAGACATCATTCTGCAACTCCTGCTGCCTTTTGCGGTTGGGCATGCGCTCCGACCATGGCTCGGCGGGTTTCTTGGCAGAAACGAAACACTGATGGCCCGATACGATCAGTGCGTGATCTGGCTGATCGTCTACTCCGCTTTTTCACATTCGGTAGAGAGCGGACTCTGGGAGAATCTGCCCATGCAGGCCATCCTTTTCGCCATTGCGCTCTGCCTGGGCTTGCTGCTGCTATTCATGGTGTTTGCCAGGTTCCTGGTACGGCGATTCGGGTTCAGCCTGGAGGACGAAGCCGCTGTGGTGTTCTGCGGCTCCAAAAAGAGCCTGGCGTCGGGACTGCCCATGGCCAAGGTCCTGTTCTCAGGGCACCCGGGCTTCGGCATGATCGTGTTACCGATCATGTGCTACAACCAGATACAGGTTATCGTCGGAGCCTTCCTGGCCCAGAAGTACCGGGATAAAATTGAAAGGGCGAATGCAGAGAAAACGGGCTGATACGGGCGGCGGACTCAACCGCCCCCCATTCCGCCAAAGAGTGTGGCGAGAATCGCCAGCCCGACAATCCAGCCAATCACCGCCGGCCAGAAATTGACCATTTGCGGTGGCTGTTCGCCCTGCTCTTCCGCCATGTCGGGTTCCGGGTAATTCCGATCGTCGGCCACCTCAGGCGCCTGTTCCATAGTGAACCAGCCAAACCACTCACCGAGAAACTGGGCCACCGGTGCCGGAAAGGTGCCGTTTTCCGCCATCGGACGTATCTGGGGCTCCAACTGGCGTCCGATCTCACGTCGCAACCGCGGCTGATCAGCGGGCGGCTCGTCCAGAATGGCTTTCCAGATGCCCGGGTCCTTGCTTCTTGAGGAATCATTGAGCAAGGCCTTGATCTGGATAACCACCTCACGAACCACCTGGCCTTCGTTGGCATCCAGCGGACGATCAGGCTCCTCGTCCTGCACCTCGCGATGCGGTTCAGTCTGAACCGTGTCAGAAGCCTGCTTTACCGGGCCCGGATCGTCCCCGACTGCCTCCCGGAAAGCCGCTTCCAGGCTCTTTGCCTCGTCTTCCGAAGCAAACTTGAGCTGTTGCTCATACGCATCCTGGATCTTCCGACGATCGCCGGTCGGCTCAATTCCAAGGATTTCCCAACAATTCATAAAGCTGCAACTCCCGGGCCTAGATTCATTACATTTCAGAGAGACAAACCGTCTGTAGTCCCTTACGATAGGACCCAAACATAATAAAACCGCTTTACTCAATTTCTCGGCAGATTATAGAACGTCAACCATGCATCAATCGATAAAAATGGCAGGAATGAGTAACTGTCGCCCTCTCGTAACCTGCCTTGGCGTCAGCCTTGCTATCTCTGCGCTGTTGCCTGTGACGGTCCAGGCACAGACTGAAACCCCCGACTTCATGCCCGGCTTGCTTGGCCTGGAAGGCGAACACAGCGAAATTCCCGAAGTGTTGACCACAACCCGACTGCGCCAGTCCAAGCTTCGGGTTCCCGGAACAACCACCATTATTACCGGCGACATGATCCGAGATCTCGGTGTCATGAACCTGGTAGAGGCACTCCGGCTGGTACCGGGTATGGTTGTTGGTCATTGGGGGAGCACCAATCCGGTGGCAACCTACCACGGTACGTCCCAGTACGAACAGCGTCGGCTGCAAGTTCAAATTGACGGACGAACCGCCTACCGGATCAGCCTCGCAGACGTAGACTGGCTGGGCATGCCAGTCGCTCTGGAAAATATCGAACGAATTGAAGTGAGTCGAGGCCCCAACTCCGCGGCCTACGGCATCAACGCGTTCCTCGGCAGCATCAACATCATCACCCGATCGCCTCAGGATACCGCCGGCGTGGAGGCCTACACCTCGGTCGGCTCGCGGGGACATGTTCGAACGTTCACCTCTCTGGGCGATACCGATGCCGATAAGAGTTGGAGGTTGTCATACGAAAAGCGCAAATCCAATGGCTTTGACAGCCAGGTTGATGGCGGCGAGGAGATCCCCTTCCACGATGGCCACGACATCAACAACTTCAATTTCGACAGCGTGTTCCGGATTGATCGTCAGCATTCCATCGATGTGCGCGCCGGCGTGCTGGATGGCGTAAATGAAGAGGACTTCGAGAAGTCCGGCAAGCTGGGGGCGATCACCAACCCGGACATCATCATGGACGACTACTATCTCCATGTCCGGTTCGACGGAGCGACCTCTCCCAGTCACTTCTACCATATTCAGGCAAGCTATCAGAACCAACGGCAACGCCAGCGTTGGACGGTTTCCGCCCCGGCAGCGGAAATCAACGCGCTTCTGCCATCCGGATTCCCGGCCTTCCCCGAAGACCAGGGTCCGTTCATTGCTGATCTGAACGAAGACCTCGAGGAAACCCGGCAGGAAATCGAACTGCAGGACACCATCATTTTCAGCGATCAATTCAAGCTGGTTTCCGGCGTGGGCTATAGAAAGGACTCTTTCAATTCCGAGACCTTCTTCAACGGGAAGGGAGACAACTATCAATCTCGGGTATTCGCGAATGCCGAATACTCGCCCTTTCGATGGCTAACCTTTAACGCTGGCGGGAACTGGGAACAGACCACCACCACCGATGAAGATTATTTCTCGCCCAGGGCTGCAGCAAACTTCATCCTGAACAACAACCATGCCCTGCGTTTCGTGTTTTCCCGGGCGGTTCGCACACCGGACGCCTTTGAACAGAATCCTGACTGGGGCTACACGCCCAGAAATGTGCAGGCCCCGTTTGAAGCATTGGACGGCCAGAGAATCGAAGTTGAGGGCCTTCTGGACCCGACAACCTCCACCTACGGCCAGGAGCTGGAAGAGGAATGGATCACCTCCCGGGAGATCAGTTATTTTGGCCAATTCCATCTGGAAAGTGCATTGCTCTCGGTGGAAGTCCGCTACTTCAACGACGATTTCCGTGACATGATCAGCGGTGTCATCAACGAAGAAGAGTGGTATATCGCCAATAATGTCGATCTGGAGCAAGAAGGCGTGGAACTGGAAACCTCGTTGGAGTTTTCCGGGACCAAACTTCGCGCCACCTACGCCTACCTTGAGCAGGAAGGTCGTTACACCGGCGACCCGGCGGCACTGCCGGTGGACAAGCAGGAACGTGCTGTGGATCTGTTGGCACGGCTCTCAGCCCGAGACTCTGGCAGCTTCGCCTGGATTCAGGATCTGCCTATGGGTTTCATGACCTCCGCAGCAATGTACTGGACCAATGAGGTACGAGAATCCCGGTTCGAGCGAGCCGATTTCCGTCTGGCCCGCCGGGTGGACAAAGCCGATTACAGTTATATGCTGGCACTGACGATGCAGCATTATCTGAATCCAAAGCCATGGATCAGCCCGGATAACCGGATTGAGGATCAGAACCAGTTTTTTGTTGAGGCTGGTATTCGTTTCTGAAGTTAACAAGGAAAGCGCGAGCCCTGGACGGTATGGAGCGAAGGACAGGCACGATTCACCGAAACCGGAATAGATGCGGAAACCCGGGCCTTTTACTCAAGGCCCTGTGCATTCTGCTTTTCGCCGTTTGCGCCACGGTGGCCAATGCTCAGGAAGCACCGGCAAGGGTCGTTTATTTTGTCGGCTCAGGCAACGCACCTTTGGATCAACATCTGATTGCTCTCCTGAAACGGCAGCTGGGACCAGCAACCTCCTTGACCGAGGTCTCCGACGACCAGCTGGCCACTCTGGAGAACAGTCCGGTCATTACGGTCGGCCCCGCCGCTTTCTCCCGGGCACGTCAAGCCAACCGGTCCGCAGCGATCCTGGCCATGCTGGTCGACCGATCCTTTATCTCCGCCTTTGCCGACCGGTCGCCGGGCCGGATCTCGGCGGTGTTGTACGACGTGCCACTGATCCGCCAGGCTCTGACGGGAAAGGCCATTTTGCCCCAGGCCAACAAGATTGCCCTGCTGGCAACCGCGGATTCCGTTGAACTTTACGAGCCCCTGATTGATGAACTGCCGGCCTACGGCATGTCGGCGAAGATCTTTCTGGTCGACAGCAACGATGAGCTGATTCCGACACTTGTCCGGGCCCTTGGTTACGGTGATTTTTTGCTTGCAGCCCCCGACAGCGCCATTTACAACCCCCGAACCATCAAACATATTCTGCTGACCGCCTACCGCCGTAATCAGATCGTCATAGGCCCCACTCAGGCTTATGTCAAAGCAGGCTCCCTGGCCTCCAGTTATGCCCCTTTCCCTGAAATGGTTGAGATGGCCGGCAACTTTTTATCGACCTTTTTCGAAACCGGTGCATATCCGGCACCCTCGTATCCGGAAGAGTTTCGGGTCGAGGTCAATGCCCAGGTTGCACGTTCTCTGAACATTCCCTTGCCGAGCCGTGAGGATATTGCCACACGGGTGGATCGACAATTAACGATTAATGGGGAGGCGTCTGATGAATAACAGCCACAGACAACAGCGCCCCATGTCGCGAAAGCTGCTGCTCCTTGGAGCTCTGCCAGCCATCGTCATGTTTATCGTTCTGATGGTGTTCTTCACGTCTGTGCGCCTTGAGGATGCGCGCCGGGATCTGTCCGACAGCAGCCAAATGCTTGCCGATAGCCTCGCCCCTGCCCTGGAATACGCCGTTGTCTCTGGCAACACTCTGGCACTGGACCAGATCCTTTCCCAGTCGCTGCGTCGCAGCAAAGCCGACTGGATCCGGGTTTCTGACGTTATGGGAGACCAACTCGGCTTCGTTTCCCACGAACCGATCAATCCGGGTGAGATACCCGAGCGCTACCAGATCTACGAAGCCGAGATTCTCCAGCAGCCCCTGGAATTTGGTTCGGAGCGCACTGCGGAGTGGTTTGAGCCAGACTATGGCTTCGGTTCGGGTTCTCTGCGGGTTGGCACTGTTCAGGTTGGCGTAAGTCAGGATGTTCTTGCGGAACGGCGGCAGGATATTCTCTGGACATCGATCGCCGTTGGCGTGGCCCTGCTGCTGTTCAGCATTCTGATCATCAATCATTTCCTCGGAGCAATTCTGGCACCGATACGGGACCTCGCCGGTCGAATCGGTCAACTCACCGATGGTGACTACCAGGAACGTCCCCTGAATACACACCAGAGTTCGAAGGAGATCGTTGCCATTGAAGAGCAACTCAACCAGCTGGCTCATCACCTGGCCGGCCTGAAAACAGCACGGGACCAGACCCTCGCTGCCTCCGAAGGTGCCCGGGAAAAGGCCGAGATGGCCAATCAGGCAAAATCCGAATTTCTGGCAACCATGAGCCATGAGTTGCGTACGCCCCTGAACGGGGTGCTTGGGATGGTCGATCTGATCCAGGAAGAACCGCTTACCCAACGCCAGCGCGAATACCTCAACACCGCCCGCCAGTCCACCGAGGATCTGTTGACCGTCATCGGGGACATCCTCGATTACTCGAAGATGGACAGCGGCACCCTGAAGCTCGACAGCCAGGAGTTTAACCTTCGGGAACTGATTTCCAACTGCACCGCCACCTACCGACACCTCGCCGAGCAACAGGGCCTAGCCCTCAATCTCAAGTTCTTCGGCGACTGGCCGGACAACCCCGTTGTCATCGGTGACCCCGCGCGTTTGCGGCAAATTCTGGCGGGGCTGGCTGACAACGCCATCAAGTTTACTGGCGATGGCTTTATCAATATCCAGGCGGGCTTTTTCGCCCTGGACGACAACTGCATCATTCTGAATTGCTCGGTCAGCGACTCCGGGTCCGGCATTCCGACCGAGCGCCTTCACGACATTTTCAACTCCTTCGAACAAGTCGACGGCGGAAACAGCCGGCTATACGGGGGCACCGGGCTTGGCCTGTCCCTGGTCCAGCGGCTGGTTGAACTCATGGGCGGACACATTCAGGTGGAAACGGATCTGGGTAAGGGTTCCTCGTTCCGGTTTGAGCTGCCCTTCGAGCTGGCGGATCGATCCAGCGAGCCCGAGCCGACCGGTACACCGCCAAGGGAGACGATTAATGGCACCAGCCACGCCCTGGTGGTGGAAGATAATCCGGTAAACCAGCGCGTTGCCACGGCTATGCTCAAGCGATTGGGTTTCCATACCGATTCCGCCAACAACGGCAAGGAAGCACTGGACAGGGTGACTACTAACCACACAGGCTACGACATCATCCTGATGGACTGTCAGATGCCCGTGATGGACGGATACGAGGCCACCCGCTATATCCGGGAATGGGAACAGAGCAACGGACAGATAGGGACACCGATCATTGCACTAACGGCGGACGTTCTGCCCGGGACAGAAAAGAGTTGTCTCGACTGTGGCATGAACGACTATCTGGCAAAGCCTGTTCGCAAGGAAATGCTGCGCGAAGTGCTCAGCCGCTGGATCAAGCTCTAGAAAGGTTCCGGCGCCCAGAACCGGACGCCGGCACTAAATCACGCCACCGGCTCGCGCATGGTGACAAACTCCTCGGCAGATGTCGGATGAATGCCCAGGGTGGAATCAAACTGGGCCTTGGTCGCACCAGCCTTGATGGCAACCGCCAGCCCCTGGGTAATCTCACCAGCGTCCGGACCCACCATGTGGGCACCCAATACTCGATCAGTTTCGTCGTCTACCACCAGCTTCATCAAGCTCCGTTCGTCACGACCACTGAGGGTGTATTTCATCGGGCGGAACTCCGAACGGTAAATCCGCAGTCGATGCCCCGCCTCCCGGGCCTCTTCCTCGGTCAGCCCAACCGTTCCGATGTTTGGCTGGCAGAACACGGCGGTTGGAATCGCCGAATAGTCCATTTCGCCTTTGCCGTCGCCGAACAAACGTCTGGACAGCACCATGCCCTGTGCCAGGGCAACCGGCGTAAGCTGAGGAGTTCCAATCACATCACCCAGCGCAGTAATTGAGGGCACCGCAGTCTGGAAGTGATCATCCACGACAACATGTCCCGAGGCGCTGAGCTGAACGCCAAGATCAGTCAGACCGAGACCGTCAACCAGGGCACGACGACCGGTTGCCGCCATCACGAGGCCAGTCTCCAGGATTTCGCCATTGTTAAGTTGAACCCGGTAATGGGCATTTTCGGCTTCAACCGATTCAATGGTCACCCCGAACTGCAGGTTTACGCCTTTTTTCCGCATTTCCTGTTCGGTAAACCGTCGGATGTCGCCATCAAACCCGCGCAGGAACAGATCACCGCGATACAGCAAGGTTGTATCAACACCCAAACCGGCCAGGATGCCGGCAAACTCCACAGCGATGTAGCCACCGCCCCAGACCACGGCCTGCTTCGGCAGCTGCGGCAGGTAGAACATCTCGTTGGAAGTAAGAATGCATTCCTTGCCAGGCACATCCGGAATCACCGGCCAGCTGCCAGTGGCAATCGTGATGTGTTTGGCCCGATAGGAGGTATCCCCGACCACCACGGTATTGGCGTCTGACAAGGACGCCGTTCCTTCGATGATGGTCACACCGGCGTTTTCCAGCAACCGGCCATAAATGCCATTCAGACGCTCGATCTCGGCATTCTTGTTGGCCACCAGCTTCGGCCAGTCGAAACTGACATCATCGAGTGGAACCTGCCAACCGTAGCCGGCTGCATCTTCCAGCTCATCGTGAACGTGAGCGCCGTACACAAACAGTTTCTTGGGCACGCAGCCAACGTTTACGCAGGTTCCGCCAAGATACCTGGATTCAACCACGGCCACCCTGGCGCCCCGCTGGGCAGACATCCGCGCGAGGCGAACGCCGCCGGAGCCGGCTCCGATAACGATCAGATCAAAATCCTGCTGGTCAGACACAGCTTCTCCCGTTACACATTTTAAAATCAGGTTTGGCCGGAGGTGGCCGTTTTGGTTCCCGGATGCACTTCCCTGAACAACACGTGATCTTCGAAATCGCCGAGCTGAATCTTGCCAAGGCTCCGGAAACCCTCGGATTCGTAAAACGGCAGATAACGGTTGTTACCCGTATCGAGCACCAACCCGCTGCCACGCGGGTTCTCGGCACAGAGTTTTTCAACGGTTTTCAGCAGCAAACGGCCGTAGCCGCGATTCTGGTATTTGGGATTAACCCCCATCATGGGCAACTGATGCGCCAATGGTTGGGGCAACATGTCGCGAATTTTCTCGTGGTAGTCCAGATACCGACGTGTAGAGGCAAACCCCGTCGTCAGCACCATACGAATCCGCCAGCTGATCTGATCAGCCAGGTTCATCCTTAATTCGGGATCCCCGATGAACGCAACGGCCACAAGCGTGTCGTCAACCATCACGCCAATGGCATCCTGTTCGAGCTCAAAATAAAGGTCTATCAGCTCCCTTATGGTCGCCCTCACCCTCTGATCGTAGCCGGGGCGCCGGTGATCAAACAGGTACTGGAACGTCGGCTCGTTCCGGTAGGCATGAAACAGAATGGATCTGGCTTCATTCCGCGCCGTTTCGTCCAGGCGAACAATGGCTGGCTCGGATTTGTTCTTGTTGTCGCTGCCGTTACTCATCGCTTCCCTCTCCTGCGTCAGTCCCGGACAAAAGGCCCGGAATCTGGTTTTCAGAATCAGATGGCCAGTGTGAGACGAACGGAAACCCGCCCTGGTTCACTGGCCCTGTCCATGGCCGCCTGGTCAATGACGACACCATGGTTGCCATTCAATCGCTCTAACCAAGCGGCAACCTCTGCAAAAGGTGCATTCTCAAGCCAGACCCGGATGGCGTCTTCACCGCTGGGCTCAAAGCGCTGAAGTGACAGGCCCGCCTCCCCGGCGGAACGGGTCACCAGAGCCATCAGGGCACGGCCATCCGCGGGTTTGTCTAAAGACGCCGTGGTGCTCGCACCGCCTGTATTGCCAAGACGCTGAATCGTCCTTTGGTTTGCCTGCATCCAGGCCAGCAGCTCGCCGGCGTTATCTCTGGCAGCTTCCGCCTGGTCGTAAAACCCGGCAGCCGGACGCCAGACGGCAAAATACAGAAGGCCAAGAAAAACGGCGATGGCCAGAACCACCAAAGCCTGCTGGTCACGACGGGGCAATTGATCATACTGTGCAATGAGTTTGCCGACCGCCGGCTGATCCTTGATTCGGGAAAGCATACCTTAACCTCCTGAGACCGTCAGGCGGCCGCGGGCGCCGCTCGCTTCGTTCACCACCGAACCAATCTGCGCCTCCAGCCCCTGGTTCGCGAGGCCGTTGCGCAGAGCGCTCAAACGGTCATAGCTATCGGCTCTTACGTCTACGACCAGCTCACCCCGTGAGCGGCTGTAATTCACTGAATTGAAATTCACGCCCTGGCTGCCCGGCAAACGGGAATACTGTTGTCCGGTGTATTTCATCAGGGTAATAAAGTCCACCTCCGGCCCACTGGCGCCGGCAACCCGCAACTGGCCTTCGATCACGCGCCGGACGTTGCCGGCATGGGTACGCCGGTCATTCGGAAACGCATCTCGATAGATTGCCATGGCCTCGTTTCGCAGGTTTTCTGCCTGATTCTGATAGTAGAATCCCATCCCGGCATTCAACGCCACCTGAACCACGAACCAGACGGCCGCAACTGCGATGAGGGGCTTCCATGGTTTGAGCGGACTCGCCTTGCCCGATTTGGACGAAAACATCCCCTGGCACAGGTTCACCGGTTCGCACAGATGATGGTGATGGGCGTAGGCCAGCAGTTCCAAAGGCATGAGTTCAAGAACTTCCTTGCGAACCGCAAGCCGACCAGAACCTTTCAACTCCGAGATGGCCGATTGCTGGAGATCAAATTCATCAGCGGTGCCATAAAGCGTGACCGGAATTTCAGCCACCACTTCTTCGGCAGACGGGGCGGCCAGCGTGTGAGCAAACATTCCCAGGTTCGCAGACTGCATACTCAGCCACTCGCCGCGTTCGCTCACCATCATTGCCGTTTCGCCATCCAGGCAGACCGACCAGCCGCCTTCGGTGCGCGGCAACAATGAGGCATCCGGAAAAATCGCTTCCAGGCGAGCATGCTCCCAGCCGCTGAACAGATTCACCCACTGCCCCATCCGTTCGCGATCAATAGCCGCTACGCGGTAGCCGTGATCGGTATGGGCACCCAGCGCCAGATGAACAGAATCAATATCCTGGGCAATCTGCTCCTCGACGGCGTAGGGCAATGCCTGATTGATAAACCGGCTTTGTTTCGCGGGAATATCAGCCAGACAATAAATCGCTTCTTCGCCGGGGATAAGGCCGATCAACAGAACATTATCCAGGGCATTCTGGCCGAGGGTATGCTCGATGGTTTCCCGACTGTCGCCTGCGCCGCGAGCCTGCGCATCGCCACTGGCATCGTGCAGGACCCAGTTGAACATCTGGGCACCGGGGTCCTGGTCAGCGTCCGCAAACGGCGGTATTGGGCGGACGTAAAGGCGATAAGACATGATTATCCTTCTGAAATTGTGAAAGGCTCTTTGGTGATTCTGTTTTTCTGCCCGATATCCCTGTTTACCGTCTGGACTTCGCCTTCCGGCGTCCGGAAAACGGTACTGACCATATTCACGACACGGTTATCGTAGGTAATCCGCGAGGCGACTTCAAAAAACCGTGTCTGCAACCCCAGTCCAACCGACTTGAGCCCTAGCCCGGCGAACTCCGGTAACGCCAGAAAATCCTGGAGATTCTCGAAGCGTTCCTCGTCCCGCTTCTCAAGAATAGACGCAGCCTGGGCGTCCGTCAGCTCTTCATGTAGAGAGCGGATCACCATGGCCGTCGCAGTGTTCACGTTGATCCCCGCACCATTTACAGGAAGTGCCGCCACGTGGGGCCGCAGGGCCCGATAAATCTCTTCGGTCATGCCTTCGATAAGGCGTAATTCGGTCACCGTGGTGAACGGCTGATTGGCAGCCCGATAACCCTGCTCAGCCATCAGATACTGGCCATCCTCGGCGCCGTAGGCCGTGACGGTCTGGTCGTTGGGGTCGATCCAGTCCACCAGCGAATCCACGGAAACTGCAGTAATCCCCAGTGCGGCAAACAACTGAACGAAACGATCCCTGACGATGGGATCCACCTGGCCATTGGCGCCGACCAGGTCGTTCAGATTAAGCCGACCTCCAAGGTCGTCAATCTGGACCTCAGCCACACCATTGTCATCCAGCGGCAGAACGGCTGCATTGGCGGCCCAGAACTCGTCGAGGCTGTCGACCATCAGGCTTTCTTCCTTGTCCTCGTCATAATCCCTGCGCAGGATCTGGCGGGCGAACGCCTCGGCGCCAAGTGCGATACTCTGACCCTGCTGTTGAGCCAGATAATGTCCCGCCTTGAACACTCGCAAGCTCTGCTGCTGGGTCATCCCCGAAGCAAGCATGACCACCAGAGCCATGGCCAGCAGCACCATGATCAGAGCAACGCCGCGCTGACGATTCGATAACCTCGGGGTCTGGCCCATCGCTACCTAGCCTCCCTGCCCCGTTGTACCGGTATTCTCTCCGGTTTGTTCTCCGGTAGCCTCTTCTTCTGTACTTTCTTCTTCCGCTTCGCTGGCCGCCTGGTTGGCCTGGTTTACCGCACCCTGGGCAACGGCCGGATCAAAATCCGGTAAGGCAAAGGTCCGCACCAGCGTTCCAAAACGTTCATGTTCCAGAGTCACTTCCATGCCCAGCGGCAATGGAATATCCGGGCGGCTCCCCGGGGTCAGCCCGGCCATCACCTCATCGGTTGGCCATTGCGGTTGCCAGCTCCGGTTGGCATCCAGAAACCTTATTTCCAGGCGCTTTACGCCTTCCAGCAGCAGCACGTCGCGGCTGTCATCTTCCTGGCCCTGATCCACCATGGGCCAGTACCGGCGCCGCAGTTCGCTGCCAGTATATTCCCAACCGACACGCTGCAGGCCACTGCGGCGAATACCCAGGGGGTTCCGCCACCCCTGACGGGTCAGCAACAGGGAAAAGTCGTCCGCACGGCTGGAGAGCGCTGGTTGGAAATCCCCGTAAATGTCCCTCGCCGGCCGGTTGACCACCTGCATGATGTCCCGCTCGAGCAGGAGCATGGACCGCTGCAAACCGTCGAACTGTTCCGCCAGTTCGTTCACCCGATCGCGGGAATTGACCACTCCGTTGATAACCTGCCAAACGCCAAGTCCGATAACGGCGGTGATGGTAACCGCGATCAAAACCTCCAGCAGGGTAAAACCACGTTGTTGCGGATGGCAGCTGTGTGCGGACGGGAACGTCATTGTGCCCCCACGAACGCCGACAGGGTATGGATCGGCTCCGGCGTCGCGCCTTCCTCGCGATAACGGGCAACCGTGACCTCCACACGACGCATCTTCGCCTCGGCGGTTGCAAGAATCGCGGTGGTCACCCGCCAACGATACGGCCCGAAATCGGTATCCTTGGAGTTCTCGGAGATACCCGGGATGTTTTCCTGCAGTCGAATTTCGTTAATTCGGTTATCTGCCAACCAGCTCGCCAGGGTTTTGTCCCGAACCCGTTCGTAACTGGAAATGTACTGGCTTCCAACTTCAGCCGCAGCCGTTGCTATCAGGCCGAACACAAGCAGGGCAATGAGTACTTCGATCAGGGTAAACCCTTTCTGCGTCCTCACCCGCTGCTCCCCTCATCGCCCGGTTTGCGCCACTCCATGGGCGACACCCCATCCGAGGCCAGAACGTGCATCGTGTCTGACCCGTTTCCGATAGTGAACTCAAGCTCGAACGGCGTTGTCTCGCCACTGGAGAAAAAAACGACGTCCGGCAACAGGGTATCTTCGGATGATGCCAGCCTGGGCGCGTCGCTTTCGATGAACTCGGTGACAGTGAGCCACTCCGGCAGGCTCCGGGCCCGGAACATACGCTCACCCGAGGCCTTCCAGTCGCCAGTCTGATCCTGGTAAGCCACGAACTGGTAGCCGTCTTCCTCCAGCTTCAGGCCAAGCTCCAGGTTATTCAGAACCGCCTGCTCCGAGGCTGTCTGCATAAGCAGGTACAGCTCCCGGACCTCATTTTCCAGTTCGCGCTGCTGGGAGCTTCCCCCCATGGTAAACACGGCAAGAGAAGCCAGCAGACCCACAACCACCAGGACCACCAGTATTTCAATCAGGGTGAAACCGGTCTGTCGGGATCTGACCTGCACAGTGATTTAGCCCTCGGTGTCCCAGACGCTGATATCCGCAGCGTCGCCGTCGCCACCTTCCTGGCCGTCAGAGCCATAGGAATACAGATCGTAGGGACCTTCGGTACCCGGGCTTACGTACTGGTATTCAGAACCCCAGGGATCCTCCGGCACGCTCTTCAGGTAACCGTCGGAATTCCAGTTCTTGGGCTCCGGGCTGCCACTTGGCTTGGAAACCAGCGCCTCAAGACCCTGCTGGGTGGAGGGATAATGGCTGTTATCCAGGCGATAAAGGTCCAGCGCATTGGCAATGTTGCTCAACTGGGTTTCCGCCACGGTGACCTTGGCCTGGTCACTCCGACCCATGATGTTTGGAGCCACGATGGCCACCAGCAGGCCCAGGATCACCATCACCACCATGATTTCAATCAGGGTAAAGCCGCGGTTACGGTTTTGTGAATTGAGGTTTTTGGTCGTCATTGTCTCACTCGTTATTGGCATGGATTGCTTTGGTCCGGGCTCGTCGACGGACGCTCCGGCGCGGGTTTCATCCCACGAGATTACTCATGTTCAGTATCGGCAGCATGATGGCCAGCACGATGATCAGCACCACCACGCCCATCACCAACAGCATCATCGGCTCGAACAGCCCCACAATCGCAGCGATCTTTGATTGAAGGGTGTTTTCCTGCATGCGCGCGGTTCGTTCCAGCATGCTGTCCAGCTCACCACTGGCCTCCCCGCTGGCGATCATGTGCAGCATCATCGGCGGAAAATACCCGGTCTGATCAAGGGAACGGTGCAATGAGCCGCCTTCGCTGACCTTCCTGGCTGCATCCCGCAGTTCCTGCCGCAGAAAATCGTTGGATAACACCTCACCGGCAATGCGCATTGCCTCTACCAGCGGCACGCCACTGGTCGTCAGTATGCTGAGGGTGCTGGCATAGCGGGCAGTGTTAACGCCACGAACCATCCCTGAAAACAAGGGGAGATGTAACAGACGTTTGTGAAACCGCAGTCTAAACCCGGGCTTGGTCAGGAAAAAGCGGAACACCATCAATGCGGCGACCAGCAGTATAAATAGATAGACACCGTAATCCGCCAGAAATTCCGACACCGCAAGCATGGCCATGGTCAGCGTTGGCAGCTCCTGGCCCTGCTTCAGAAACACATCAATGATATCCGGCACCACGTAGGTCAGCAGGAACACGACGATGGCAATGGCGACGATACTGAGAATGATGGGGTAGATGGCCGCCAGCTGAATTTTCTGGCGAGCCTCCTGACGATTTTCCGTGTAATCCGCAAGCCGGTTCAGAACCAGATCGAGATGGCCGGCGTGCTCACCGGCCGCAACGGTAGACCGGTACAGCCTCGGGAATGCCCGGGGGAACTCACCCAGGCTGTCCGCCAGGGTGTAGCCTTCCATGACTTTCGCGCGTATGGCGATCAGCATGCTGCGTATTCTGGGTTTCGGTGACTGCTGAGCAGCAGCCGAGAGCGCCTGCTCAATGGGAATGCCGGACTGGATCAGGGTTGCCAGTTGGCGTGTAACCAGTGCCAGATCGGCCGCGGCCAGCGAACCCCGGCTGCTCAGGGGATTGCTCCTGGTCTGTTTCTCGGCGGCCGGCTCGACGGCCAGCGGCGTTAGGCCTCGCTCCCGAAGTTGCTGGCGAACGGCTCTCGGCGCATCTGCTTCCACGACACCTTGTTTTTGCTTGCCTCGGGAATCGAGAGCCTTGTATTCGTATGCTGGCATGGTTTACTGACCCCGGTGCGTAACGCGGAGTACTTCTTCCACCGTGGTCACACCATCCAGGATTTTCTGCACGCCGTCTGCGTGAATACTGGGCCCATGCTGGCGAGCCACCTTTTCCAGGTCCAGCTCACCGGCACGTTTGTGGATCAGAGAACTAATTTCCTCGGAGATCTCCACCACCTCATAGATACCAATACGCCCACGGTAACCGAGCTGGTTGCAATGGCTACAGCCGGTTGCCCGGTAAATGGTCGGCGGGTTAGCGGGATCCTGCTGCAGAAACTCGCAGTGCTCTTCCGTGGGTGTATACGGCTCCCGGCATTCCTTGCACAGAACCCGAACCAGCCGTTGGGCAACAATGCCCACCAGACTTGATGAAATCAGGAAGGGCTCGATACCCATGTCCATAAGCCGGGTAATCGCGCCAACGGCGGTGTTGGTGTGCAACGTGGAGAGGACCAGGTGGCCAGTCAGACTCGCCTGCACGGCAATTTCTGCCGTTTCCAGATCCCGGATCTCACCGATCATAACCACGTCGGGATCCTGACGGAGAATGGCACGAAGACCCCGGGCAAAGGTCATGTCCACCTTGGTATTCACCTGGGTCTGGCCGATGCCCGGCAGGTTATACTCGATGGGGTCCTCAACAGTCAGGATGTTGCGGCTACGATCGTTGATTTCCTGGAGCGAGGCATAGAGTGTGGTGGACTTACCGGAACCCGTCGGGCCGGTGACCAGCAAAATGCCATAAGGCCGGTAAATCAGCTTGCGCAAAACCTTCAGGTCCTGCCCCGCCATGCCCAGGGATTCCAGCCGTATGGCACCTGCCTGTTTGTCGAGCAAACGCAGAACCACGCGTTCACCGCTTGAAGACGGCATGGTCGACACACGAATATCCACTTCCCTACCAGCTACCCTCAGCGAAATACGGCCATCCTGGGGCACCCGTTTCTCGGCAATATCCAGCTTCGCCATAACCTTGATCCGGGACACCAGCAGCGGGGCCAGTGCGCGCTTGGGCTCTACCACTTCACGCAACACACCATCCACCCGGAAGCGAACCACAAGGCGCTTTTCATAGGTTTCAATGTGAACGTCCGAAGCGCTGGTTTTCACTGCTTCAGTGAGAATGGCATTGATCAGACGGATGATCGGAGCATCGTCTTCCTGCTCCAGCAGATCCTCGGTTTCCGGCACGGAGTCAGCGAGCGAGGCCAGGTCCATGTCATCGCCGATGCCTTCCACCATCTGCATCGCTTCCGCAGAATCGTTCTGATAGGCGGAATTCAGGGCCTGGTCGAAACGGTCCGGATCGATGGTGGCAAAACGGGCACGACCGCCACTGATACGGTTCGCTTCCGCCAGCGCAGAATGGGACGCACCGGGCCGCACCAGAATAACCGGCTCGCCGGCGTCCGAACGGGTCAGGATTACTCCGTTGCGCTTGGCAAAAGTAAACGGAAGACGGCCCAGCGGAGCATCCTGCGGCTGAAGTTCAGTGTCTGTGGTCAAGGTCGTCCTCGTTCGTGAAACCCTTTTCGATTCAACTAATTCAGAAAGGCTACCACAGGATATGGACCCGCTGAATAACTCTATACACTATACTCCCAATAAAACGTTGCAGTCTGATAACCTGTGAGCTTTTTCCCGGGCCACAAACTTGCATTCAGGATGATCAATGCTCTTAAACAATGAACGGTTTCCCCTGATTCTCGCGCTCGTGGCAGGGGCGGCCATGGTCGCCCTGACAGCCTGGCAGGGTTACCGTTTCTGGCAAATGGAAGGCCAGCAGGGACAGTACGATAACGTGCAGCCACTGGTCTCCGACCCGGCCGCCGGTCGCGAGCCACCGAGCGTGAACCTTTCCTCCCTGGATCTGTTCGGAGCTGCATCCGGCGAAAGCGAGCCGGTAGAAATGGATACCGAGAATCTCCCTGAAACCAACCTCCGGCTGTTCCTTCGGGGCGTACTGGCCGCGGATGGTGATTTCCCGGGCAGCGCGCTGATCGAAGATGACAAGAGTAAAACCGAAGCCTACCTAGTGGGTGACGAACTGCCCGGTAATGCCACACTGCGCTCGGTTCATCCGAACCGGGTGATCATTGAACGCTCCGGCAAACTCGAAAACCTCTACTTCCCGGAATCCGAAGACCGCAGCGGTATATCCTTCACGGCCGACCAGCAGGCAGAGCCTTCGCCCGCCGTCCAGCAGGCTGCATCCCCCTCACCCTCGAGAGCGCCCGCTTCCGCCACCAGCGATGAGCAGCGCCGGGAGGAAATCCGCCGGCGCCTTGAGCAGCTCAGGGAACGCCTACGGAACAATAACTGAGGCGCGCTATGGAAACGGCCGCCCTTCAGATACGCCGCCGTTCCACGCTTCTGCCTGCGTTATTGCTCGTGGTCTCTCTTGTGAGTGCCTTCGAGCTCGGCTCCCGTCTGATGAACTATGTTCAGGAAGAATTCGGAACCGAAGCCCACCAGCGCCTTGAAAACTGGCAGCGCCTGCATGCTCTTGCCGCAAATGCCCCCATCGACCGGCAGCTCCGGCTGGTGAACTCCTTCTTCAATCGAGTCACCTTTGTCAGCGATATCCGCCACTGGGGCGAGGAAGACTACTGGGCAACCCCGGTAGAGCTGCTGACCACCAACGGTGGTGACTGTGAGGATTTCTCGATTGCCAAATACCTGACCCTCAAGTCCATGGGCGTGCCCGATGATCAGCTCCGGATCGTGTATGTCAAAGCGCTGGAACTGAACCAGGCCCACATGGTGCTGGCGTGGTACCCGGAGCCAGACGCCGATCCGTTGATTCTGGACAATCTGATAAATGACATTAAACCTGCATCTCAACGTACTGATCTTGAACCCGTTTACAGCTTCAACGGCGAAGGCCTCTGGCTGAACCAGTCCGGCGGAGCGCGCACCCGGATCGGCGAGGCCGGCAAACTCTCACGGTGGCAGGACCTCAACAGCCGGCTGACGGAATCGCTCCGACCCTGAGCGAGTTGCCAAAGCCAGCCTCTGGCGGCAAATGACAGGAACCATGGCGCCAAGCGACAGCGGCGAACCACGCAGAGCCTATAGAATGCGCCACATTCGTTTTTAATCGGGAGAATAAAGCACATGCGACGCTGGAACGGCTGGGGCGACGAGGGATTCAATCTGGCAATGCCGGAACAGGGCCAGGACTTTCTGGCATCACGCATCGGTAGTGGCCGGCCTCTGGCGGACGCGACCCTGGATTCTGTTTGCGCCAGAGTGCCAGAAACCCGCCTTACCCGGCCGGCAGAGCTGGAATCACTGATCGATACAGGCCCGGAAGCACGAGTGCGGCATGCCCGCGGCCAGAGTCTTGCGGACTGGCTGGCCATGCGCAGCGGCGAGTTTGGTGTGTTCCCGGATGGCGTGGCCTACCCCACCACGAGCGAAGAAGTTCAAACCCTGCTCTCCTGGGCCGCGGAGCAACACATTCACCTGATTCCCTACGGTGGCGGCACCAGTGTGGCCGGGCACATAAATCCGGTGGATAAAGGCCAGCCAATACTGACTGTGGACATGAGCCGGATGAATCGCCTGATCGACCTGGACACGGACAGCCAAATTGCAACGTTTGGTGCGGGAACGCCCGGGCCACTCGTTGAGTCCCAACTCCGGGCCCATGGCTACACACTGGGGCATTTTCCCCAGTCTTTCGAGCTTTCCACCGTCGGCGGCTGGGTGGCCTCCCGATCCAGTGGCCAGCAATCCCTGCGCTATGGCCGCATTGAACAACTCTTTGCCGGGGGCCGGGTCGAAACCCTGAAAGGCACCCTTAACCTGCCCACCATACCGGCCTCCAGCGCAGGTCCGGATATCCGGGAAATGATTCTGGGTTCGGAAGGCCGCATTGGGCTAATTACCGAGGTGAAGGTGCGGGTTACTCCGCTGCCCGACCACGAGAGCTTTCATGTGGTCTTTTTTCCGGATTGGGAGAGTGCCCGCACGGCCAGCCGCCTGCTGGTGCAGAACCGAACCCAGTTATCCATGCTCAGGCTCAGCAATGCCGTAGAGACCGAGACCCAGCTCGCGCTGGCCGGCCACCCCCGGCTTATCGGCATGCTCGAGCGTTTCCTTTCGCTGAGGGGCGCTGGTGAGGGCAAATGCATGATGACCTTCGGGATCACGGGCTCCCGACTGCAGGCCCGAAACGCCCTGAAAGAGGCCCGAAGCATCTGCAAGGCCCAAAACGGCGTCTATACCGGCACGCGGCTCGGCGACAAATGGGCGGCCAAGCGTTTTACCATGCCCTATTTGAGAGAGGCCCTCTGGCAGATGGGCTATGCGGTCGACACTCTGGAAACGGCCACTGACTGGGACAACGTCGACAATCTGCTGGGTCTGATCGAAACCAACCTCCGTGACGGGTTGAAAGACCAGAACGAGAACACCCATGTGTTCACCCACCTCTCCCACTTCTACAGCCAGGGCTGCAGCATCTACACCACCTACGTGTTCCGGGTGGGCGACAGCTACGAGGAAACACTCGCGCGCTGGCAAACGCTCAAAACCAGCACCTCCGAACTGATCGTGAACAACCGCGGCACCATCAGCCATCAACACGGTGTCGGTAAGGATCACGCCCCTTATCTGCCGGTGGAAAAAGGCGAACTGGGCATGTTGGCTATACGCTCTCTGTGCGGCACCTTTGACCCGGACGCGATCCTGAATCCTGAAACACTGGTCAAATGAGCGCATCGCTGAATGGGAGCCCCAACATGACCCGGACTGAAATCCTCAATGCGCTGCGTTCAGGGACCAACGAATTTGATGTGGTGGTGGTCGGCGGCGGAATTACCGGCGCCGGCGTGGCACGGGAAGCAGCAGGCAGCGGGCTGCGCACGCTTCTGGTAGAACAGAAGGACTTTTCCTGGGGTACCTCCAGCCGCTCCTCAAAGATGGTGCATGGTGGCCTCCGGTACCTGGGCAGTGGGCATTACGGTCTTACCCGGGACGCGGTGCGCGAGCGGGAACGGTTAATGGCGGAAGCACCGGGGTTAATTGAGCCCCTGCGCTTCATCATGCCGCACTTCAAAGGCCAGTTCCCCGGACCGCGCCTGTTCCAGACACTGCTTCGGGTTTACGACTTTATTGCCCGCAACCGGAGCCGCCACTTTCTGACCCCGGCCGAATCCATGCTCTGGGTTCCGGGCCTGGCGAGCGAAAAACTCGCCGGCGCCAGCGGTTTTACCGATGCAGTCACCGACGACTCGCGCCTGGTCCTCCGCCTGATTGCCGAAGCCCGGCGGGACGGGGCCATGTGCCTGAATTACACACGAGCCGATGAAATAAAGCGCAGCAACGGTGATGTATCCGGATTGCTGATTCAGGCAGAGGAAAACGATACGCCCATTGAGGTCTTCGCGCCCCTGGTCATCAATGCCACCGGTGCCTGGGCAGATCGGCTGCAGTCCAGCGAGACCTCCGAAGACACCATGCACATTCGGCCCCTGCGTGGCAGCCATCTCGTGCTGCCCTGGTCCAGTCTGCCGGTGTCCTGTTCGGTTTCCCTGTTTCATCCGGAAGATGGCCGCCCGGTGTTTGCCTTCCCATGGCTGGGCACTACAGTCCTCGGCACCACCGACATCGACCATGAGGGCAACCTGGATCAGGAGCCGGTGATTTCTGAATCCGAGACCGCCTACCTGCTTGAGATCGCCTCACGATTGTTTCCGGGCAGCCCCATTACGCGAAACGATATCCTTTCGACCTGGGCCGGTGTAAGGCCGGTGGTAACCGATGGCACGGGTAAGGCACCGTCCAAGGAGAACCGGGAACACGCACTTCGAGTGGATCGGGGGCTGGTCAGCATTGCCGGCGGCAAGCTCACCACCTTCCGGGTCATCGCCCGCGAGGCGCTGGTCCAGGGGCTTGGGGAAGGCTCCAGCGAGGTTCTGCGGCCCGCATCCAAACCGGTGTTTCAGGGCACAGATCACCCCTCAAGGCCAGCCACCATTAGCTACCAGTGCTGGCAGCGACTGCAGGGGTTCTATGGCCCCGAGCTTGATCAAATGCTTGCTTCGGGCCCACTGGAGCCTGTCACTCCGAATCGGGCTACCGACCTGCTCTGGGCGGAGCTTTGCTGGGCGTGCCGGAGAGAAGATGTGCAGCATCTGGATGACCTGCTTCTGCGCCGAACGCGGTTAGGTATGGTGCTACCGAATGCCGGCGAAGCCCTTCTACCGGAGATTCGTAACCACTGCCAGCCCCTGCTTGGCTGGGCTGACCAGCGGTGGGAGGAGGAACAGGCCCGCTACCTGTCGATCTATCACAATGCCTATTCGCTGCCACCTCAGGAGGCCTCCGATGCCAGCTGAGCCGCTCATCCTGGCCATCGACAATGGCACCCAGAGCGTTCGGGCGCTGCTCTTCGATACCGGCGGCAATCTGGTGGGCAAAGGCAAGCAGGAAATCGAGCCCTATTTTTCGAGAGAGCCCGGCTGGGCCGAGCAGCACCCGGACTACTTCTGGGAGCAGCTCGGGGAAGCCTGCCAATTGCTCTGGAGCTCCACAGACGCGACACCGGATCAGGTTGCCGGCGTTACCGTGACCACCCAGCGCGGCACCGTCATAAATCTGGATGCAAATGGACAGCCTCTACGCCCGGCAATCATCTGGCTCGACCAGCGACATGCAAGGGTCGAAGGCTCCGTCAAAGGGCCCTGGGGATGGCTGTTCAAAGTTGCCCGTCTGGAAGACACTATCAACCGGTTCCGGGAAAAAACCCAGGCCAACTGGATCGCCCAGAATGAACCCGAGATCTGGGCCAAAACCCGGTATTTCCTGCTGCTGTCTGGCTATCTCAACTACCGACTCACCGGGGAATTCCGGGACTCGACCGGCAGCCAGGTCGGATACCTGCCATTCGACTATAAAAAGCATCGCTGGGCCGGCCGGCGGGATTTCAAATGGCAGACCATGCCGGTCAAGCCCGCCATGCTGCCTGAGCTGGTTGCACCCGGCGAAACACTGGGCCATTTGACCGACGAAGCCTGCAAGCACCTGGGCCTGGCAAAAAGCCTCCCAGTAATCGCCGCAGCTTCCGACAAGGCCTGTGAAATTCTCGGCTCCGGCGGGCTGACACCCGATATTGGCTGTATGAGCTATGGCACCACTGCCACCATCAACACCACCAGCCAGCGTTACGTCGAGCCGATCCGGCTGATGCCGCCCTATCCCTCTGCATTGCCCGGTCACTATTCCACGGAGGTCATGATCTACCGGGGTTTCTGGATGGTGAGCTGGTTCAAGCGGGAGTTCGGGCTAAGAGAGCAGAAACTGGCCGAGGAAAGAGGTATCGAGCCGGAAGCGTTGTTCGATGAACTGGTCAAGGCAGTGCCGCCCGGATCCATGGGCCTGATGCTGCAGCCCTACTGGTCACCCGGCGTGCGCCAGCCGGGGCCGGAAGCGAAAGGCTCGATCATCGGGTTCGGGGACGTTCACACCCGCTCCCACATTTATCGCGCAATCCTCGAAGGTCTTGCCTACGCGCTCCGGGAAGGAAAGGAAAAAATCGAGAAGCGAAGCGGCGTGAAGATCAGAAAGTTGCGAGTGGCCGGCGGTGGCTCACAGAGCGATGCAGCGATGCAGCTTACCGCCGATGTGTTCGGGTTACCGGCCGAGAGGCCTCACACCTATGAGACCTCCGGGCTCGGCGCCGCCATTGATGCGGCTGTAGGGCTGGGGCTACATCCGGATTTCGACACCGCCGTGGCGAAGATGACCCGGGTTGGCGACGTTTTTCATCCCAACGAAGAAACCCGGGCTCTTTACCAGCGGCTGTATTCCGAGGTTTATCTGAAGATGTACCCTCAGCTTCAACCCCTGTACCGGAAAATCCGCGAGATTACCGGCTATCCCCGGTAACGCTCTCAGCGACCAACTCAGCGGTAATCGCAGAGAGTGTCCAGCCCAGGTGACCGTGACCGGTGTTGTAGAACACGGTCGGCAGGCGGCCTGGCCCAACCCTTGGCATCATGTTCGGCAGCATTGGCCGCAAGCCTGCCCAGGGCACTACCTTGCGAGTACAGACACCTGGGAAGCACTGCTCAACCCAACGGGTGAGCGGGCGGATGCGGTCGTCCTTGATATCGCGGTTGTAACCGCTGAACTCGGCGGTACCGGCAACCCGGAAACGGCCATCGCCCAGGCGACTGGTGACGATCTTGGTGGCATCGTCGAGCAAACTCACGGTCGGTGCCGCCTTTTGCGAGGCTTCGTCGTCCAGCTCCACGGTAATTGAGTACCCCTTAACCGGATAGATATTCACCCGGTCACCCAGCTTTTTCGCGAGTCCGCGACTGCCGACGCCGGCACAGATCACCACGCCGTCAAATGTGTCCCGGGACTGTTCGGTGCCATCGTGGGCGGTCACCCAGGCATTGCGCTCATCGGCGCTCAGCTCGGTCACCGTGTGGCCGTAACAGGTTTTTACGCCCAGCCGCTTGATGGCATCCGCCAGTCCATTGGTGAACTTATGAATATCACCGGTGGAGTCACTCTCTGTGAAAAACCCGCCGTAATAGTTGCCGGCCAGGGTCGGCTCGATGGATTTCATTTCCTCCGGGGTCACCGAACGGCGCTCAAGGCCACCAGCCGCCAGCAGGCGCGATACTTTTTCAGCGTGATCAAACCCGGCCTTGTCCCGGTAGATGTGCAGGATACCCTGCTTCTTCAGATCGAAATCGATGCCTTCTTCCTGCGCCCAGGCAAATAGGTGGTCACGGGCGGCAATGGCCAGGCGAGCGGTTTCCGTGGTGTTCTTCTCATACTGGGGAATGGCGGCAATGAACTCGGCGAACCAGCTCAGCTTGTGCCAGGAAGGCTTCGGGTTGACCAGCAGTGGCGCATCCCGGCGGGACATCCACTTGATGCCCTTCATCACGGTCTGCCAGTTGTTCCAGACCTCTGCGTTAGAAGCGGAGAGCTGTCCACCGTTGGCGAAGGAGGTTTCCATCGCCGCATAGCGATGCTTCTCGTAAACCGTAACGTCAAGCCCGCGCTTGGCAAGGGTGTAGGCCGTGGTAATACCAGTGATACCACCGCCAATTACTGCGATTCGCTTCATTCCAATCTCCGTGAGCGCCAAGGGTTTCCTCCCTGCTCGAAATGGCAGAAAGCACCCCTTCCGTCACGGGACCTGAGAGATTCACGAGCCGTTTAAACGAAAACGGCCGCTTGCTCCTTCGGTGTGCCGACTGACGCGATTGTCGGCAGCTCTTCGGAAAGTATTCATGTCAGCGGTCCTTTTGCCTGAGAGTTTCCGGGGCAGTTGCTCCTTCGGCGCTGATCGCAAGGGATTCAGTCTCTCCCGCAGACATGTCTGATTGGTAATAAAACCCAACCCACGGGCCTAAACATAGCAAATAACCGGAAGGCATGAAACCAAAGCATTGGTGTCACAGGTGTGGCAAAAATTGACCAACGTCAGACAATCTAACACCCATCTGCCTTACGCTTATACATACAGAACCAGATCGTCTGAGATAGACGCGGCGTTTTGAGCGCACCGTCAAGCTGTTATCCGGCAATCATGCTCTGTCCGAATAGTTGTTGCGGTCTTCGGCCCATGCATTAAGGAGTATGACCATGTCCCGTACAAAAACAATTAAGCATCTGATAAATGCGCCTTTAATTGCTTCAATGGCTTTGTTGAGCGGATGTTTTCTGGATGGCTCAAGTTCTTCGAGTAGCTCGAATACAACGCCCTCAACGGAGCAGCCTGCAATCTCAGAAAAAGTACTCGACAGTGCCGCTTCGTTCCTGGGAGCGGCAACTGGCAAAGAAATACCTTTGACCATTGATTCCGTTGTTTTTGTCAATTCCGCACTGGGACTCAACGACGTTCCTACAGATCCGAAAAACCTGTATGGCGACCTCTGGATGGTGGTGCGTGATGAGTACGGTGTTCCGGTACTGGACGGAAATGGTTGCATACAGCCGATTTCGTCCGAAACCATAACCTGGCCGGACGGCAGCGAGCACGATACCGTCCCGATGGTTGTTGAAGAATTCGACGACACCGAACTGGACTTTGCCTGCACAGTGGTAGAAGGCTATGAGACCTATACCATCGAGCTGGAAATTGGGCGCCTGAACATGATCAGGACCGTCACCCAGAATCCAGCCGTCTTTGCCCGGGCATTGGCCGAGGCGGTCGACAACATCAATGCGGCTACTGCCATCAAAACCGACCCCGCAGGCAGACTGGTGCTGGTAACGGAAGTTGATGGTGAACTGGTTGAGAAGACCATAGACTCACCCCGTGAAAACCTCGCTCTGTACTATGCGCTCCTCAAAGAAGGACGCATCGCTGGTTACGGACCCGAGAGCCGCGAAGGCGGGCAGGTGGTTCCACCTGAATGGAAGGAAATCCGCGATGATCTGGAACTGGGCGACCTTTCCTATCTGCGGGACGGAACGCCAGGCCGTACCGGTGGAGTGAGTCTGCATGTGGGTTATGCAGATCTTTCAAACATGACGCATAACCGCATGACCGATTATGTAACCCAGTTTGTTTCCTATGTTCAGTACATCGACTCAGGCTCCACCTGCCTGTATGAAGATCAGGTTGCGAATGCCTGGAGCCGCATCTTCGACCTTGAAGACTACTACGGCGAAAACATTGCCGGCTTCACAACCCATGCCGACGATGCGAGACGGACTATCGTCTTTACCCATGATGTCATTCAGGACATGCCGGAAACCCCGCTGGAAACCCTCCCTCCCAACAGCTTTGATTTAATGCATGCTGCGGCGGCATTCCTCGGCGGGGCCTCCAACAAGAGCGTTCCACTGACCATTGATGGGCTGGTCTTCCTGAACACAGTACTCGGGCTGAACGAGGGCGTTGAGTTCACCTATAAGGGCGAAGTATTCGGCGATCTCTGGCAGCTCGAGCGGGATGAAAATGGCGTACCCGTCCTTGACGCAAACGGTTGCCCCCAGCCGATCTCGGTGAACGGCGGTATTGTTCCCATGGAACTGGACGAAACCGGTGAATGTATCATCGTGGCCGGGTTTGAGGACGACGTCATCGAGTTGGAACTCGGACGCCTGAACGTGGCCCGGGTTGCCCTTAGCAATCCTCGGGTACTCGATCGAACCCTTAATGACGTAATGAACTCCATCAATGCCTCCGTCGGACTGAAACTCGACCTGTCCGGTCGACTCGCTTACGGCGTCGACGATGGTACCGGTAATCTCAGTCACTATCAGACCGTCGACTCCCCTCTGGCCGGCCTCGCTCTGTACTGGGCGCTTATGCGCTGGGGCAAGCTGGAAGGCACGATAGAAGTCATGGACGAGGGCACCTGGGTTACCAAGCAGATCGCTATTGAGTTGCCGGACCAAGTGCTGGCCGATGAAGGCCTACTGTTCCTCAAGCACGGCACCCCAGCATGCCAGGGCAATGCCGCAGAATGCGGTGCCAAGCGTCTTGTTAGCGGCTACGTTGATTACAGTAACTTCAGCCATACCACTGAATCGATCTACTCTGGGGTGGATGTAAGTTATGTGGAACGCCAACCAGACAACCTCAGCTGCGCTTACATCGACAAAACAGACGACCTCTGGATCCGTGTGCTTGACAGCGATAGCTACACCGGCAGCAACATCGAGGCATTCGTTAAACAGGCCGAAGATACCCGTAACGTGATCCAGTTTATCCATACGGTTATTCAGGACCCCGTAGCCATCTGATAAGCGCCTGGTCCTGGCTCAGAAAAAGGCCCCTGCTCCGGCGGGGGTTTCTTTTTTCCCGCCAGGATGAGTTATGGTAAAAGGCATGAAACACGCCGCGAAGACCCGCAAACAGCTCCAGCAGCAACTGGAACAGGCCCACGACTACGAGCAGTGGTGCGAGGCCGCTACCGCGCTCGACGACATGGACGGCCTGTTGGCCTGGCGCGAGCAGGAAGAAACCGGGATGTTGCATGAAAGCCTGATGCGCAAGCACATGGGCCTCATGGACCATTGCCGGCAGAATGGCGACACACGGCGACTGATCCGGATTCTTCAGGAGAGCCTGTACCGCCACCTGGGCGAACTATCTAATCCCGACCTATACACGGTGGCGCGCAGCGGCACCAACCGGTTGGTGGGTGAATTCTTGGATGCCGTCGAGACGTCTATGGAATTCATTTGCGACCACCCGATTCCGGAAGTGACAACCGCCCGAAAACTGAAAATGTTTCAGGACGCCGAGCGGGTCTATGGCCGTCCGGCCCTGATGCTCAGCGGTGGCGCAGCCTTCGGTATTTACCACATCGGTGTCACCCGGGCGCTCTGGCGACAGGATCTGCTACCGGATGTCATGGCCGGCTCCAGCATGGGTGCCATCGTGGCGGGTGCCATCTGCACACGGGACGCCAAGGAACTGGCAGAGTTCTTTAACCATCCGGAACGCATTCACCTGAATGCCTTCCGCTGGCTCGGCGTAACGGAAGGCTTGAGGGCAGGCCATGCCATGGATCCACGCCAACTTCAGGAGCATCTCCAACACAATCTGGGCAGCGTCAGTTTCAAAGAGGCTTACGAGCACAGCGGCAGAACACTGAATATCTCCGTCTCCCCCACCCGCACCCAGCAGAAACCGCGGTTGCTCAACTGGCTGTCCTCGCCGGCTGTACTGGTGGATTCGGCTGTGATGGCCTCTTGCGCGGTGCCAGGCATTTTCCCGCCGGTGGTTCTTCAGGCCCGGGAATCAAACGGTAGTCGGAACAGCAGCGTGCCCTACATGCCCACCGAAAGCTGGATTGACGGCAGCGTGCATGGCGACCTGCCACTGATGCGCATGGCGCGGCTGCACAACGTGAACAAAACCATCGTAAGCCAGGCCAACCCCCACGTGGTGCCATTCATCAGCCACCACGACCAGAGCGGCGTAACGGCCTGGGCCAAACGTGCGGCAGTCTCCCTCGCCCACGGCCAGATTGCCACGGCGCTGAAACTGACCAAGCAAAGCCCACACCCCGGCATCATCCGGCCACTCATCGAGCAGGCCTACGCCATGACCAGTCAGCAATACCTCGGGGACATCAACATCCACTTCCCGCCCAAGGCGTCCCTCTATCGAAAAGTCCTCTCCAATCCGAGCCCTGAAGATCTCGAGATGTATATCAATCTCGGTGAACAGGCCGCGTGGCCCCGGCTGGCCATGATCAAAGACCAGACCAGGATCAGCCGGGCGTTCGATCGCTGTATCACCAGGCTGGAACAACAGTTGGAGCAGGAAACCGCAGAGCAGACTGCAACGCCGCTTTAGAGGCAGCACTACCCTGCCGATCTGTAAATCAACTAGATAACCCTGGGATCCCGAACTATTCTCATTCTATTGCATCATCGCTTCGCGAAACGTTTCTCGCTAATCATGAGGATGCTGACCGGTAATGGATATTAGACAAGGAATTCGATCGGCTACCGAAGACAGTGAAAACAGGTTTTACGAGCTGATCGAGAGTCTGCCCATGGTTGCTGTCCAGGGTTACGACAGACACCGTCGGGTAATTTATTGGAATGAAGCGAGCGCCCGCCTGTATGGCTATTCCCGCGACGAGGCACTCGGGCAGTTCCTGGAAGACCTGATCATTCCCGATCACATGCGTAACGGTGTGATCGAGGCGCACCGCAATTGGCTTGAGAAAAACATCAGCATTCCCGCCGACGAACTTGAACTGAAACACAAAGAAGGACACCTGGTTCCCGTTTACTCCAGCCATGTGATGATCAAACAGGAAAGCGGGGCCTGTGAGATGTTCTGCATCGACATCAGTCTGGAAGAGCAGAAACGCGCCAGGGATGAGCTGTATCGGCGAGCGAGTTTCGACGATCTGACGGGATTACCCAACCGGCATTTCATGGAAGCCGAGTTGTCGAGTCGACTGGATGAGGCGGATCGTCTGCAACAGGAAGTGGCGGTTGTCTTTATCGATCTGGACAACTTCAAGATCATCAACGATACGCTTGGCCACCATCATGGTGACAGCCTCCTGAAAGCGGTGGCCGAAACCTTGAGGGCCGAACTTCGTGGCGGAGACCTGTTGAGCCGCTTTGGCGGAGACGAGTTTGTCTTGCTGATCTTCGATTTCGCAGGCCCTGAAGGAATACATGAACTTGTTTGTCGGTTGATAGACGCTCTGGAGCACAGAGTTCAGCTGGAAGGCGACTGTTACCAGGTTACCGCCAGCTTCGGTGTGAGCCTTTTCCCGCATAATGGCACCACCGTGGCTGAGCTTATGGGCAATGCAGACGCGGCTATGTACCAGGCCAAAGAAACCGGCAAAAACGGCGTGTGTTTCTATACCCCGGATATCAATGACAGGCTGGTCCATTATCAGGAAATCACCAACCTGCTCAGGGACGCCCTGAGTAATGATGGACTGGAGTTGTTTTACCAGCCCCAGATTAGCCTGGCGAACCGGAAAACTGACTCCTGCGAGGCACTTCTCCGGTGTTTTCATGGTCAATCCCGGGCCGTGTCGCCAGCCACGTTCATCCCGGTGGCTGAAAAGTCCGGTCTCATCAACCGGATTGGCGAATGGGTGATCGAGGCAGCCTGCAAACAGCTCAGCGCATGGCAGAAAACCCCTTTGAAGAACCTGCGGGTTGATATCAACCTCTCGGGGCGACAGCTTACCAATCCACACCTTGCGAGCCATATTCTCGAAACTGTGGAACGTTACAATCTTCAGCCTCACCAGCTTGGGGTGGAGCTGACCGAGAACGAGGTTTTCGGCAGCGATGAAAGCCAAACCAAACAGTTGGAAAAATTGAAACAGGCAGGCGTGCACATTTCGATCGATGACTTCGGTACCGGACACTCCTCGCTCGTCTATCTCAGAAAGCTCCCGGTTTGCGGAATAAAAATCGACAGGAGCTTTCTTCAACATGCGATGCAGAACAGCGCCGACATGGCCATCATGGAGGCAATGGTTACCGTCGGCCACAGTCTGGGCCTCAGCGTGCTGGTCGAGGGTGTTGAAACGGATGAACAGGCCCAGATGGTAACGGACCTTGGTTGCGACCTCGCTCAGGGTTTCCTCTATGCCAAGCCCATGCCGGCAAACAAAGTTGAAGAATTCCTGGCCAGCTTCTGACCAGGAAAGCACTACCCCTGTTCAAACTCCCGAACCAACTCCTGCAGGAAATACAGCCCGGCGGAACTCAGGAAACAGCGGCCTGCACCGGCTCGAAACAGGAGGTGGCGTTTATCGAGGTAGTCCAGGGCTTCCGGCAGGCCTTTCTCAAACCGTGCGGCCCTCAGGATTTCCTGGTATTCCTCATCGCTCGCCAGGGCCGATAGGTCTTGCTCGTTCAGCCCGGCGTCGGGCCGGCCAAGGTATTCAAGATCCCGACCGCTGCGTGCGAAGTAACGCCCAATCAACAGTAGGATTACCTGCACACGGAAGGCGTTCTCATCGTGCTCTTCATTCTCGTCGTCGCTGCTTTCCTTGAGAAAGAAAAACGCGCCGGTTTCGTTGAACACCAGCTCGCTGCCCAGGTGCTCGTATAAGGTCCGGAAGTGGGACAGATGGTTATAGAGCAGGTTGTAGAGCGAATTGGCTCGCAACTCGGAGCGGTTGTTGTCCCACACATCACGCACAATCACCCTGCCGGCCTGGAATTCCCGGTAGATCGCGGCGCTGTGGGCCGGCAGGATCTGCTCGAAGCTACCGGAACTTTGTGAATTGTCCACGGATTCGGTGGTTTCAATCGCGTCAGAGAATTCAGGCATGCTGTTGCTCTTGTTGATTAGCTGGGGCGTTGCTTTCAATGGTTTCCAGATTTTCCAGACGGCGCCTGCGGTAGACAAACTGCTCGCTGTCGGATGACTGATCAAGGATTCGGAAACGGTTGGTTGTGACAACCTTGAAACCCTCTGGTGGCGAGTTTACCAACCGGTTCAGGGCCGCCAACAGGTCCGGGAAGCGATAGCCCGGGATAAACCCGTCCAGGCGCCCGTGCAGTTCCCGCACCAGATCGGTTGTTGGCCGCAGCTCCAGAGTCTCCAGCCACTGATAGAGCTGGTTGATGCGCTGGACATCGATCCGGGTGTGCCGGCCACTGCCGTCCACCTGCTGCAGAACCGGCACTTCAGCCTTGCGGCGGAGGTCGTTCATGCGCAGGTCCAGTTCGCTGAACAAAAGCTGGTAATAGCTGGACGATTCCCCAAAGGCGTAATGTTTCGGGCGTTGCTGGGCACGGAGGCCGATCAGGAAACCGGTGCTGCGGGCAAAATCGCCACCTTCCAGCCACTTTCGTTTCAGGCTGAGGGTCTCTGTTTCGCCCTTGAGTTCCTGAAGCTTGCCGTAGAAATGCTCCATGGCGTTGTACTGGACCATGCCCTGGCGGGTCTTGCGCAGGAAGTGCTCCACCTCCTGCGCCACCGCCTGAATGGGTTTATACAGGGCGTTCAGGCTGATGGACGAACGGAACAACTGGTCTGCGAGGCTGTGGTCGCCGTGGCTTTCCAGCAACCGCACCATCGCTTCCAGGGTCTCAAACAGGTTACTGCCATCCGGCAGCCGGGTATCCGGGTTCAGGAACACCAGGGTTGGCTTGATGTGGCGCTCGTAAAGGGTAACGATCTGCTCAAACAGGTTCTGACGGAACTCCAGGAATTTCTCGGGCGCTCGGCTGGCGTCGCCGGAAAGGTCCGCAAGCTGCGCACTGATGGTCTGCATGCGCAGGACATTCTGGCGCAGCAAGCCGATGAGCTGACTCACCCGTTCGTTCAGATCATCCCTCAATTCGGTGTAGTCCGGGTCGGCATCGCTGAAGCTGCTCGTTTCCAGCCGGTTGCGAACATCCCGCAGGGTTACCAGATGGCCACGCAATCGGGCATCGGTCAGCTCTTGGTACAGAGACGCGTTGCAGGCCCGCATCAGGTTGATCAGGGCATCCTGGAACACCAGGCGCCGCTCGCCCTCGGCCTTGATGATGTCGATCACCAGGCCGCTGCGGAACAGATTGTCGGTGTTCAGTGCCAGACGCACCCGATCCCGATCGGCGTTGCCAAGGGTGCGGGTGTAGTCCATCACCTCGGCCACCAGATCGCTCTCGCGAATATACCGGGCTTCGTTCCGATCCATCCGTTCAATCATCCGGAACAGGATCTTCGGGTGCTCAAACAACAGCCGAGTGGTATCCAGGGTGCTGAAGCGTTTACTCATCCACCGGCTCCATCAAGCTGGCCTGGGTCTGATCGGCCCAGTGGCTCATGGCCTCGCCGTTGGTGAAGCCTTCAGCCCCACCCCAGAACACAAGGGTACGCTGCGGGCTGTAAGGCCGGGCGGTACGCATCTGCCCCACTTCCAGGTGCCGGCCGATCAGGTATATCACTTCCGCGCTGGCACTGTGGGTGGCCGCAGAGAACAGGTTGAAGCCCTGTTTGCGCAGCCGTTCCAGCAGTGACGGCATCTGGCTGATGTCCACACTGGCCAGCTCGTCCAGAACCATGGGGAAAGACAGCTGCACACCCGGGTACAACACGCGTTTCAACAGCCGATACACCAGTTCCAGATTGATCAGGGCCGTGGTGGAGGTGGACTGGCCCTTCTTGTCGAGGCTCGTGGCGTTTTCCTTCCGGGTTCTGTAGGAAATGCCGGTGATCACCTTGTCCATGGTCAGGCGCTTGCTGCCGCCCTCCCCGAAAAAGTCCGCCACGAACACCCGCAAACGGTCGTAGAACGCGTCCGACTGCAGCTGATTGCCATATGGGTCAATGTTGTTGGCTTCTTCCACCAAATTGCGGAATTTCGGATCGGTGTGGATATCCACCCGGATTTCCACCAGATCGTTGATGCGCACGCCCTCCAGCTCGCGGTTGAGCTGCGCTTCAAAACGGGCAATGTGCTCGTGGTTGGATTTCAGCGCCTGCCGGTAGCTGGCCACGGTTTCATTGTGGATACCTACCTGCTGTTCCAGCACATTCCAGCGCTCGGCCATGCCGGCGAACAGATCCGACAGGCTTTTAAACGTCTCACGAATAACCGAGGACGCGGGGCTGTCTTTCTGCAGCTCGCCTTCTGGATCTTCGTGGATGCCGAGATAGACGAACTGGCGAAGGTGGTCGAGGATACTACGACGGCGCTCCTCCAGGTCGTCCAGCTGGGTTTGCAGATCGTCAAACGCCGCGACGGACACTTGTTCGATGTCCAAGGGCTGTTCCGCTTCCACGGCTTTCAGATGGGGGAATCGATGCTCTACCGTGCCAACGCTTCGGCTGAGGCCCGCCAGCTCCCGTTCCCTTTCTTCAATACGCTCTTTCTCGGCCCTGGCCTTGGCGGCTTTCTGCTGAACCGCATCCTGCTTTTCCTGCTCCAGCCGGGCCTGTTCGTCCAGTTTGGCCAACTGCTCTTCCGCCGCCTGTTTCTCCTCGGTGGCATCCCGCAGAGTAGTCGCGGCGGCCGGGAAACGCTGTAGCGTTTCGAGGTCTTTCTCGATGGCGCGGATTTCTTTCTCGGTGCGCTCGATCAACCGTGGCCGATCGTGTTCCTGGTTGGCAGTGTCCGCCAGCTCGGCCCGCTCCCTATCCAGGCCATGAAGCTCGCCTTCGATATGCCGGCTCTGCTCTGCAAAGTCGGTCTGCCGCGCTGGCTGGGCCTGATATTCGGCATCGAACCAGTCAAAGCCTTTCTCAGTAGGCACAAACAGCCGGGCGAATGCCTCGATGGCCGCCTTACTGTCGGCATCCAGATCCTGGCCCGGGCTCGCCATCACCAATCGTGGGTCCACGGCCCGCAGCGGTGCGGCAGTGGCCTCGTCCAGCTGGTTCTGAAGCTGCCAATGTTGCTTGCTTTCCCGTTCCTTCAGGGATTCCAGCTTGCGCTCAAGCTCCTGCTTCTTTTTCTGGATCTGTTCCAGGCGGATCTCGGCCTGGGCGGCACTTTTCAGGGCGGCCAGGTGCCCTCTCTTGCTCTCGAGTTCCTCTTTCTGGATCTCCTCGATTTCCTGCAGAGTCATCTCGCCGTATTGGGAAACCAACAGATCGCCATCTTTCTGATTCTGCTCGGCCTGCTTGATACGCCGATCGGCGGAACGGATCTCGCCTTTGAGGCCGCTGGCGTCCTGCTCCAGCTTTTTCAGAGCCTGCAGCACATGGCGCAGCGTCTCGTTCTGTTCGTTGAATGCCTCTACCGCGGCTTTACGCCTTGCGCCAATATCCTGCAGGGCATGGCTCACACCATCGCGAAACGCGGCAAAATCATGCTGGCTGCGAAGCAGCGTCTGGTAGGCCTGGTAATCCTTCTGGAGCTTTTCAAACCGTGAACGCTCTTTCTCGATTCTCGTGAGCTGGGTTTGCTGCTGCTTCAGCTGGTCGTGGCGATTGAGAAAATCGTCGATGTTGAAATCGAAGGCATCGTCGGCGAACTTCTTGTCTGCCTCGATAATGCTGGCCACCGCATTGGACATGGCCTGATCGTCTGCCTTCATCTCAAACAACAGCAGAATCAGGGTGCGCAGCGACTGCACCCGGCGCTCGTCGGACTCTCCCAACGGCAGCACCGAATAGCGCACCGCATCGGCGTTCATCAGCTCGCTGCTATACAGCATCTGTTTGAGTTTGGCCGGGTCATTCACCAATCGGGTTTCTTTGGAAAGCTTTTTCAAGGCCTCTGACAAACGGCTGAATGACAGCTCCGGCGCTGCCTGGCCAATGCCGTCCTCATCATTTCCATCCCAGAACAGCGGCCGCAGCTGATCGTAGCCCACCGGCACAAAAGCGCGGCCATAGCTTAGCTGGCTGGCGCTGTCGCGGTACAGGATCTGGCAATGCACCCCGGCCGGGTTCTCGGCTTCCATGATCAGGAAACTGAACTGGCTGGGAAAGTAATGCTGGTAGCTTTCCTCGTTGGTGTAGAAGCTACCTGCGCTGGCATTGCGGAACGCGAATTTCTTGCGGCTGTTCTTGAAGTTGTTTTCCGGCAGCAAAAACAGACGCAGACTGTTTAGAAGACTGGACTTGCCCAGGTTCCCCGGCCCGAGAATCAGGCCATGGTTATCCACCGGGATTTCGACGTAACAGAAGCCGGCGGAATCCACCAACACCAGACGGCGAATACCAAAATTGAAATTGCCTGGGCTCCCCTGGGAGTCACTCATCCAGAATCATCTCCTGTTCCATGAATTTGCCGGTCGATCGAAATGCCTCGGCCAGGGCCACAAAACCGAGCCCCTCGGCCAACGATATCGCTCGAGTAAACCGTTCGGTGGTGTCCGGGATATTGCGGAACCGGGCCAGCCAGGGTTGCCAGTCGGCCGGCTGAACAAACGTAGCTTTGTCACCAAGCGAGGCCACTATCGTCGAGAACATTTGCAGACCACCGGCATCATAATCGAATGCGCAGAATACTTCTTCATAGCCCATCAACCACTCAAGAATCGCGCCCCGGGTAACCCGGTTTCCACCACCCAACACCACATCACACTCCGCGAGGTCCAAGAACGTGCCCAGTGTTTCACTGGCAAAACCGAGCATCTGCGAATACTGATAAAAATTCCGCTCGTTCTCCACCACCAGCACCGACCGGGCCCTTCGAAAACCCATATCAACGGATTCCGTCCCAATAACGGCCACATCCGGCCGGCTGGACGCCAGCCCCTGATGGTAAACGAGAAGAAAACTGACCTCGGTGCCGTGGCGGTGAGAGTTACCCTTTTTCGCGGCGTCGAGCCGGCTTACCGGCGTTTGCGCCACATCCTGCAACTTAGCGAAAGCCCTCTCATCCAGAATCGTGACAAGCCAACGGTTGGTTTTTACCTTTTCCGCCGCAAACAATTCCCTATGCCGGCGCCTAAACGAATCCGGAAGTTTCTTGAGGAAAGCTTCATAGTTAATGGGCTGGCCACGGAGGATTTTGTCGAGATAGTCGTTCAACAGCTCACCACAGTCACTCTGAAAACAGTATATGAACGTAGATTTGAGGGTTAGTGTAACGCTATCAGGCGCCCACTGTATCGGGGACTTTTCATCCAGACTGGTACCCGAAATCTCTGAAAAGCGGGTAAAGGAAAGCCAATGAAAGACACGCACAGAAACAGCCGCGGCAGCCATACCCTGGTTACGTTCGATACCAAAGGCCAGCGATTGGAATGGAACTCCCTCGGTGACCAGGTAATGGGCGGGCAATCGGACGGAGCGCTGGTTCACTCTGGTGAAGGAGTCGGACTCTTTCACGGCACAGTGCGACTCGATAACGGCGGCGGCTTTGCCTCTGTCAAAGCAGACTTGCCGGAACCGGTCGATGCCACCGATTTCACAGGAATCGAATTGCTGGCAAAGGGCGACGGTAAAACCTACAAGATCGGCCTTCGAAACAGCACCAACCGGCGAAGCATTGTTTACCAGCATGCATTCACACCAGATACAGAAGATTGGGGCCGCATACGCTTGCCGTTCAGTGAGTTCATCCCTACCTGGCGCGGCAAAACATTGACCGATGAGGTAGCACTGAATCTTTCGTACCTGGCTTCAGTGAGCCTTTTCGTTTCCGGGCGACAGGTTGGTGAATTTCAACTGAAGATGCAGGACTGGGTTCTGTATTGATGGAGCTCAACCGGCCATGACTACAAATACCTTTACCCTGGACCTGCAACAGCCATTCAACCTGCGCATGACGGTGGAAAGCCACGGTTGGTGTCAGCTTGCGCCCTGGCACTGGGACGGTGAGCGTCTAGAGCGAACGGTTAGGATTGGCGAGAACGCGGAATGGACCCGGGTCCACCAGCCCTCTGAAGATCAGCTTCTTATCGAAACCTCCTCGTCCAGCACCGACGCCGTTTCAGAGCGCGTCGCTCGCTGGCTACAGCTAGACTGGGATCCCTCAGAGTTTCTTGCCCTTTGCGACCAGACCGATCCGGACATTTCCCGCTTCATACGTTCCGGTGGTGGGCGATTCCTGCGCGGCGACACCTTCTTTGAGGATCTCATTAAAACGGTTTGCACCATCAACACCACCTGGAAGCAGACCAAATCCATGGTCGCCTCCCTGGTTGATCTAGGCGACGGCCTGTTCCCAGAGCCCGGGGAAATCCAGAGGTTTGGTCCCCAGCGATTGGCCGACGAGTGCAAAATGGGCTTCAGAGCCAAGACCGTCGATACGGTGACCGATCAATTACTCCGGGATCAGGCCATCCAGACCGATGGTTCTGCCCATGGTGACATGGTCGATTACGACTACCTGATTTCCCTGAAGGGCATCGGCCCCTACGCTGCTGCTCACACCATGATGCTGATGAGAAATTTTGAGACGCTGCCGATCGACTCCGAAGTCAGCGCCTATCTTCGCCAACAAGGGGTTGACCCGAAGTACGCCCAAAGCGCTTTTCAACACTGGGGCAAGTATCGGTTTCTCGGCTACAAGCTGAAGCGCATTGTCGATAAAGCCAACTGGATCGGGGATTGATGCAATGACCAAACTCGCCCTTATAACCGGCGCCAGCGCAGGCATTGGTCATGAGACCTGTGCCCTCTTTGCCCGCGAAGGCTACAGGGTTGTCGCCCTCTCCCGACAGCCAACCGGCGTAGAGTCTGCCGATCTGGAGCTGGCGCTGGATCTTGAGTCCTTTGAGCAGATCGAAGGACTTGCTGGAATGCTGGAGACGGAAATTCCGACAGCCGAGCGGGTTGTTCTCGTCAACAACTCCGGTTACGGGCAATTCGGCGCGCTTCGTGATCTTTCCGAATCCATGTGGCAAAAGCAGTTCAGTACCCACGTATTCGGCCCCATCAAACTGGCTGCCGTCTGCCTGAAACTCTGTGAGCAACACGGCAAACCCTTGCGGGTCATCGCCGTCAGCTCCGTACTCTCCATCGTGCCCCAGCAAATGAAAGGCGCCTACTGTGCCGCCAAATCCGCGATGAACACGGCCCACGAAAGCTTCTGGTTTGACGAACAGGGCAGCAAAAGCCTGGAAAGTGTCTCGCTGGTGCTCCCTGGACCCGTGAAGACCCGGTTCAGGGAACATGCCCTGGCCGCTTTGCAACCCGTGCTTGGGCGAGCCAGCGCAGTGCACCGGGAAAAGTACGAAGCCATGGAAGCCGCGCTCGCGCCAGGCGCCAGCATCAAGCCGTTTAACGCCAGTGCGTCGGATGTTGCCCAAAAGATCTACAGAGCTGCAGAAGCGAAACGGCCCAAGCCTCGATATCTGGTTACGCCGCAGACCTACGCTGCCGAATTTATCACCCGGTTTATTCCCCGGTCGATCCAGCGCATTCTGTTCAGCTAGTGTTACCACACACCCAAAGCCAACCCTGTTCAAGGAGACCCAACATGGAAAATCGCAAAGTCCGGTGGGGCATCATAGGCACCGCCGAAATTGCCACCAAGGTCGTGGCCGGAATGCACGATGCGGAAAATGCCGACGTTGTTGCGGTGGCAAGTCGCTCCCTCGATCGGGCCCAGGCCTGGGCAGACGAGTACGATGTGCCGCAGGCGTTCGGCTCCTACGATGAGCTTCTGGCAGATGAGAGTATCGACGCGGTTTACATCCCGGTCCCCACTGCCCTTCGCAACGAATGGATCAAGAAGGCCGCCCGCGCCGGCAAGCACGTGTACGCCGAGAAACCGTTGGCCGATGGCATTGAAGAGGCCATCGATGTCTGCAAAGAAAACGGCGTGCAGTTCATGGATGGAACCATGTGGCTGCACAGCAACCGCACGCAATACATCGAGCATCGAATTGCCAACGGTGATATTGGCGACGTGCGGCGAGTAACCAGTGCCTTCACCTTCAAGGCCCCCAACAAGGAATGGTACGAAGGCGGCAATGGCCGAACCGACAAGTCTCGCGAACCCATGGGCTGCTTTGGTGACCAGGGTTGGTACCCGATCAGCGCCACCATGTGGAGCTTCGGTTACGAACTGCCTGAACGCGTGCAGATGACGTTCGTCTCCAAAAACTCCATCGACACCATCGTCGCCTGTGGCGGCACCCTCTGGTTCTCTGATGGCCGAATGGCCACCTTTGATGCAGGCTGCGAACTCGCTCACCGATCGCAGGTAGAAACGGTTGGCGACGCCGGCCTCATACGCATCGACGACCTGGTGGGTGGCCAGGGAAGAAGCGGGAATTTCGCGGCCTACGGTGAACGCTTCACCGGTAGCTCGCACTACATACTCGGTGATGCCGATGGCAAAGACACCGAGCAAGCGGTAGAGCCCTGTGACCACGTGGTGAAGCTGGTTGAGAAGTTTTCCAACATCATTCTGACTGGCGAGCTGGACGACCAATGGCCCAGTCGCAGCCTGGCCTGTCATCGGGTGATGTCGGCGCTGTTCGAATCCGCGGAATCAAACGGCGCCGTTGTCTCCTTGTAAACGTTCTCAGGTCCCGCCGCGCTGGCGGCGGGCCTTTTTCACCCGCCGGGCCTGGCCCATTTCATCCTTCAAGTAAGCCCCAATGGCCATGAAAATGCCCAGGTCCGGATCAGACCTACCATCATCCGCCAGCCGGAAAATCTGCTGGTAGTACCATGCCTGGCCGCCCAGCACATTAATGACTTTAAGCGGCATCAGCGGACTCGCCGGTGAGAAAAACCCTCGTTGAGCAAGCTTGATGTGGCCTTCATGGCAAACCGTCTTATCAATGCGCCCTTCAATCAGATCCTTGGGCGTATCGGGATCGGTGCAGAGCGGCCGGCCAAGGCCAATCACGTCGGTTTCGCCATTGGCGACTGCCTCTTCCATAAACGCGCGTGTCCGGAAGCCACCAGTGACCATCAGCGTGCAATCGCACACCTCGCGAATGGTCTGGGCGTAATCCAGGAAGTAAGCCTCTCGCTTGCGAGTGCTTTCCCGCACGGCCGGCCCGTCGGTTGCCGTGTCGGCATCACCACTGTACCCGAGCAGCCGCGGCTGCTCATAAGTGCCGCCGGACACCTCCAGCAGATCAATACCCTCCTCATTGAGCCAGCGCACCACGGTCACAGACTCATCAAGCGTAAAGCCGCCCTTACGGAAATCGTCGGAATTCAGCTTTACCGCCACCGGAAACTCCGGCCCCACAGCTTCGCGAGTCGCACGGACTACCTCAAGCAGGAAACGGGCGCGATTTTCCAGCGACCCACCCCAGCGATCAGTGCGCTGATTGGTGACCGGCGACAGAAAAGACGACAACAGATACCCATGGGCCCCGTGCACCTGAACGCCGGAAAAGCCCGCCTCCTTGGCGGTCCGGGCCACGTTGGCAAAGCGCTGAATAAAATCGAGGATCTCCGGCTCCGTAAGCGCCCGTGGGCGGGCATAGTTGCCCATCAGCGATAGTTGGACTTCCGAAGGCCCCATTGGGCGCGTAGTAACGTAACGCGGCGACTGCCGACCGGCATGGGAGATCTGCATCCACAAATGGTTGCCGTTACGGGTACCCGCCTTGGCCCAGGCACGCAACTGCGCCATACCCTCCGGCTCGCCTTCAGCCGGCGCCGGATCAATCGCCACGTTACCCGGCCGCTCCAGCACCCGGTGATCAATCATCACATTGCCGGTAATCAGCAGCCCCGCTCCACCATCGGACCAGCGGCCGTAAAGGGTTTCATGGCGGTGGGTAGCGTGGAGCTGATCGTCTGCCAGCCCTTCGGTCATGGCGGCCTTGGCGATTCGGTTTGGGAGGACGGCTCCGCAGGGGAGTTTCAGGGGTTGGGCAAGCGGTGATTCGGGCATGGCATCATCCTGATGGTTTGAGTTTTTTGTATTCTAAACCGCGATTTACTGCATCAATAGCGCCGGCGAGATAGCCCGTAAACTCACGTGACCACTCACTGCCAATGCCGGTTAATCGGTCAGCCCATGCACCTGAGCTCGGCGATAAGGCAGGCATAGGGTGATTGCCAGAGGATCTTTCATCGGTATGGGTGGCGGTGTAAATCTCTTTAGCCCAGTCCTTGATAAATTCTGCCTCTGGATTCTCCGCTTGCGAACCAAACAGTCGCACGAACTGTGTGCGGCACGCAGTAATAAGCTCTTCTTCAGACACGCGACGGCGCACGTCAGCAGGCACACCCAGGAAACCAAACAAGGCCGCCTTCCCTTCCTGAGTAGAGGCATCGTGGATCTCAACCATCGGCCCAACTGCACTTCGAGCCTCCCCGGATAATCCTAGCTCTCGCCAGAAAGGCTGATCAAACACGGCAATATGTTTTGCGTGAGGGGCCATCCAGGTATCTGTCGCCTGCCATTGCCTGGCAAGTTCATCCGGTAAGGCAGGCGAAAACGTTAGCTGAGACTGAACCAATCGGGGTGGCATTGCCAGCAACACATGGTCAGCGCTGTAGCTCAGGGTTTGCCCTTGAGCATCTTCGCTCAGTAGCTCGATAGAGGGCTCTGAAATGCGCACGCTGCGAACCGTTTGGCCCGTCACAACCCGCGATGGATCAAGCCGCTGATACAAAGCATCAATGAGCGAATACATGCCACCGGCGATTCGCATTGAAGGTGGAGAGTTGACGTAGCCAGCCGTTCGCTCAGGGGGCTGATTGGATGAACGTTCCAGAAGCATATCGCCCGTTTCAAATTGCTCAAAGGTTTCTAGCCCGAGCTCATCCACCAGCTGCGCCATATCGGTCTGGAATGCAGGCCAGAACCAGGCGGGCCCCAGATCGAAGCCCTCACCCGACACATCAAGTTGACCCTCAGCGTGGATCGTAGACGCAATACGCCCACCAAGAACGTCCCTCGCCTCAAGAACGACATAGTCTTTGATGCCTTTTTTCTCCAGGACATAAGCGGCGTATAAACCCGCCAGGCCGGCGCCAACAATGGCGACGCTCACTTTTTGCATGAATGATCTTCCCGTGATGATCGTGTTGTCCCGGTGATATACGGTTCTAAACGCCTAACCATTCAGTCAGCTGAAGATTTGTCTTAAGCCTCAATCGCTGCTGAAGCATCCCCTCAAACACACCTTCCAGGGTTCGCTCCTGCCCCAGCAATGGTAGCGAGGCCTCAGCCTCTGAGAAGAACTGCTCTTCACGAGACGTGCCTACGATGGCTTGTTCCCACCAGTTTACAACTCGAGGGTGCGCCTGCTTCAGCAGCAGGTCCCCAGGCAGCTTTTCGGACTTGGAGGCATTCGCCCTGTGAGTCGAAGGCATCAAATTCCAGAGATCGTTGTTGTTCCATCGCGACCACGGAAAACAGTGGTCAACGTCAAACCGCTTCGCTTTGAGATTCTGCGCTGTCCACACGCACTCGACACGACCATTCTCCAGCTGCTGATTAATCATTTGACGGACAGCTGACGTATCGCGCCGGCCCTCTACCCACTGCAAACCACGATGATATTCATCCATGGAATAACGCACGTCCCAGCTACCCATCAGATCAATCCATTCATTAACAATCGCAGGCTCGATCCAGCAGGCATAACGACTGAATGCATCCCAGAGAAATGAAGGAACGCGGAAGGTACCGAACCGGGAAAGCGTTGCTTTGTCCAAACGCACCGGTCCCTTCTTGACCGTTATCCTGGCCATACCGCCTTCGAAGATCGGACGGTTACTGCCGGGCCAGGTCGTAAAATGTGCGGGGTTCTTGAGAATGGTCGAGCAAGCATCGCGGATAGCGCGAAGGACCACCGGAGCAACATCCGCCGACAGCGACATACCTACTCTGAAATCCAGAGGCGTGAAATTCTGAAGCTTGAAGAAATCGTCCGTGGCAAAGCCATAGCCACGACTACCTGGCGCTTGCCTGAGTTGATGCCGGAGAACCAGGGGGTGATAAAGCATAATCCAGAACAACCCGACCGCCCCAAGAGGAATATCCACCCAGTCATCATTGCGCTTGAGCGCCAGGCCGGGTGCACCGTCGGCGATCCGGACAAGGGTTCGCAGCAAACCCAACTTGTAAGTCGAGGACTTATTGTCATTAACGATTATGTGACGGACTGTTGGTAATGCGCCTGTGCCATCGTCCGCCAACCGAAAAGCCAGCGTCTCCCAGGAGACCTCGTCCCTCTGGAGTTCATCCTTCCTACGCTCGACCGGCACCGGAAGCGGGATCAGCGCCCGGCGTTTGGCAGAACTCTCCAGTTCTTCCCTGCTGACATCATAAAAAAGCCGCTCGCCATCACCAGGCCCATGCCGAAGCGTAATCACCAGCATTCCACCGGGCGCCAAAAGCTCAGTCAGGATGCGAAAAGCACGTTCACGATCGGAGGGCGGGATATGCATCCAGACAGCGGAAACAAGAATGAGATCGAAGCGATAGCTGAGCTCCCGGATCTTACCAAGATCGGGCAATTGGTCGTCTACCCAGTGAATGCTCTGATTGCGAGTAGCGCCCTGACCCAACTCTCGCAAACCAGCTGCGGGCTCTACCGCAACAACATCCCAGCCCCGCGCCGCAAGGGCACCGGAATCGCGACCGCTGCCTGCGCCCACATCGAGAGCAAGGCCTGCTTCATCGCCAAGGAAGGAGAGCCAGTCTTGGTGAACCTGTTCGAAGGTCAGGGACTGGTATTGGGTGAAGAAGTTTTGGGCGTTTTTGTTGTAGGGACCGTAACTCATGCCGCCGCCAGCTTCGCTGCCTGCTGCCACATAAAGTTCGGCATCGGCGTTCGGAGTTTCCAGGTAATACTCATCGGCTGGGAACCGGTGTGAGACACGTAATCCACCTCACCATAATTCACAAACCCCATCGTGCGACCATATTCGTCTTTCGCTTGCTCTCTTACAAACAAGAACAACCGCTTGTTGATCGCTTGGTGTTGAATATAGTCCCTCCCTTTACCACGGTCAGGCCGGGAACTGTTTTGCGACTGCCAGTGGAATAACTGCTCATTGATGGCGTAGTCGTGGTACATGGTGGTTGGGGAGAACTGCTTTTCGTTTTTGTCCAAGGTGACAAACAGCAGCTCAATATTTTGATCCTGAATGACATATACACCTTCCCTCGATGGTGGCTGATGCTCGAACGTCATCGCACCAAAGCCAACCAGAATCTGCTCTCGGGAATAGCGGGCGTGCAATCGTAGCGGGACTTCCCGCAACTCCGGCATCGCCGGCTGCTCGTGTTTGGTTTTCGCCAATTTCCAGTCGAGCACGTCCACCAGCTCCTGTTCCAGCCCCAGCTTGCTGAGTCCTGCCAAGCTTTGTGTCAGCGAATCAAATTCCAGCTCTGGCCCAGCTTTCTGCCAGAAATCATAATGGCACATGAGTGCCTGGCGACCTTTCGGGTCGTCACAGCTAAACCCTGCCTGGCATAGCTTCTTAAGAAACAGCAGGTACTGGTGATCGTCGCAGATCAAAATCCGATTGTAGATGGCCTTCTTCGCCAGTTTAAACGAGTCATCGGCTCTGTCTTCGTCTTTTGCCTTGCTCACCAACTCGGCCCAACTGCCCCGTTTGTAGAGTTCGTTCACGTCGATGTGGGGATGATGGGTTATGAAGTTCTTCAGCGTGAGTGGCTGAGTGGAATGCTGTGGGAACTGCCGAACAAGAGACACCAGCCGCTTCATGGTCAGCGTGGCTTGCCGGATTTTGCTCAGCACCATTTCCTGGGTTTTCTTGGTGAGCTCAATTCGGCAACCCAGTGGTGCATGGGGAAAGCCCTGCTTCAGTTCTTCCGAAATTGAGCGTTCTGACTTACCCACCAGTGCCCGGAATTTATTGGCGAAATCATATTCAGGCCGAGAGTTACCAACAAAGTCCAAGACTGTGCAGCAATCTTTGTCGTCAGCAAGGCGTAAACCCCGACCCAGTTGCTGAAGGAAGATGGTCAGGCTTTCGGTTGGGCGCAGGAATAACAGGGTGTCGACTTCCGGAATATCGACGCCTTCGTTGAATATGTCGACCACACACAGCACGTTGATTTGCCCGGAGCGAATGGCTTGCTGCTTTTGTTGGCGTTCGTGGCTGTTGTCACTTGTGAGCACATCGGCCTTGATGCCGTGCAACAGGAGCTGCTCCACCATGAAGGTCGCGTGTTCACGGCTCACACAGAAAGCGAGAGCTTTCATGCTGGCTATATCGGTGACGATTTCCCGCAAGCTTCGCAGAATCTTTTTTACGCGATTCTGGTTGTGCGTATACAAGTTCGTCAACTGAGCAATATCGTAACGCCCACGACTCCAAGGAATAGTGCGCAGGTCGGTGTCATCATCTATTCCAAAGTATTGAAAGGGACAAAGGTGGCGGCGGTTGATGGCCTCCGGTAACCGGAGTTCGGCGGCAATCACGCCACCAAAGTCGCTGAGAATATCGCCGCCATCGTGTCGCTCCGGAGTCGCTGTCAGTCCCAGCAGTATTTCGGGCGAGAAGTGTTCCAATACCGCTCGATAACTCGATGCGGCGATGTGGTGCACTTCGTCGATTACGATGTAGTCGTAATAGCCTTCAGTGAGCTTTAGCTGATCCAGCTGGTTATTCAGAGTCTGAATCGAAACGAACAACTGCCGGTAGTGTTCCGGCAACTGGCCGCCTACCCAGAGTTCACCGAAAGCATTATTACGCAGCACGCCACGGTAAGCTTCCCGGGCTTGGCGCAGAATTTCTTCCCGGTGCGCCACAAACAGAAAGTGGGCGTTTGGTTTTGCTTTCAGGAAGCGCCGAAAATCAAACGCCGAGATCAGGGTCTTGCCGGTGCCAGTGGCGGCCACCACGAGGTTTCGCAAACGCTGGTGCACGTCCCGCTCAACAGAGAGTTGCTCTAGAATGTCTTTCTGATGCGGAAACGGAGTAATTTCGAAATAGTGGGAGGAGCCGGGAGCGTCCAAGCCTTTTTGTTGTTTTAGTGCGCGGTTGAGTTTTTCGGTACTCTCAGCCCGGCCATCGAAGCATTCAAAGTCTTCCGAAGCCCAATAGGTTTCAAAGGTGCTGAGCGATTTGTTGATTATGTGAGGGATTTCCTGAGCGGTGATCTTAAGATTCCACTCAAGGCCATTGGTCAGCGCCGATCGAGATAGGTTTGATGAACCGATGTAACCGGTGTGAAAACCCGTGTTCCGGAGGAACAAATAGCTCTTGGCGTGCAGCCTTTCACGCTCGGTGTTGTAGCTCAGCTTCACTTCGGTGTTCGGCAGGCTAGCCAGATACTCAACGGCTTTGGCATCCGTTGCCCCCATGTAGGAGGTGGTGATGATTTTCAGCTCTCGGCCACTCGCGGTGAAGGCTTCCAGTTCTTTCCGGAATATCCGAATTCCGGCCCATTTGATGAACGAGACCAGCCAGTAAATCCGGTCCGCTGACAAAATCTCGCGCTTTAGCTCTGACTCCAGTGACAAGCCAGCATTACTGCCTGAAAATAACTCACTCTGTGTGAGTCCTGTGAGCGGGAAAATGTCTTCAACATACTGCTTCAGGTTCGCAGCAACCGGGTTTTTCAGCTCATAAAGCGCGGTGAGGATCTTTCCTTGGCTATCGAGGAGGTTCTCATCTAGGAACCCATCATCCTGCACCTGCCCCTTGAGCCACATCAGCAACTGATTCGATAACTCGATTTGCTCCTGAAGTCGGTTGTCGCCCGAAGGCACCGAACCAATAGCGAACTCCAGAATGTTAGTCAGGAATCGTGACAACCATACAGATGCTTCCACACTGCTAAGCTGGCGCTCACCTACGTAAAACTGTTTCCGATCCAATCTGTTTTCTACGAGCCGGGTAATAAGCTGCTCGTAGATTCCGGTCTGCTGCATCGTGTACGTCCCACATTGATGGCTTCCAGAATAGCGGCGCTGTGGCCACCGGCATTCCTTATATCTCGCAATCTAACTAAATCCGGCAGGATGACGCTAACCCCTAACGTGTCGGATTTCCATGAGATCCGCGATCCTCACGACAGTTATTTTCTGACCATTGAGCCATTGCTATCGATTACGGTGTAGCCTTACATGACACCAGATAGATCGAGCGCTTCCACAATGTGGACGCACCGGACAGCCACAACCGAGTATCCAGCTTGCCGGCCAGCCGTCCGTAACTTGCAAAGCACTGCTTGGCGTCGCTAATCATGCCTGTGCAACTGCATGAACCTTCAAGCTCTGGAGGTCAATAGGTGGTACACCAAGGTCGTTCCAGTTCCCTGGGTGGCAGGTAAACAGCAGAATCTGATGCCGGCTGGCCGCATCAAACAGGATGCGTTTCATGTCTTCCAGGCGGTCGCTGTCACTGTGCACGAGGGTGTCGTCCAGGATGACCAGCGTTGGCCTTCCTGCTTCCCGCAGAAGATCGGCATAGGCCAAGCGGCTGATCAGGCCCATCTGTTCACGGGCGCCAAAGCTCAGTTCGGTGATCAGCCCAAGCTCAGTGCCGCGGCTAAAGGTACCGGGCCGTAGCTGTTCGTCGACTTCCAGCGAGGCTTCCGGGAAAAGCACAGAGAGATAGTGATTGAGGTGCTTTTGCAGGGGCGCCTGCAGACGGCGTGTCAGGGCCTGGCGTTTTTCCGTGAGCAGATTGAGCAGCAGGTCCAGGGCCTGGGCACGGCGGTGCAGTTCCTCGTAGCGACGATTGCATTGGTCGAGTTCCGCCTCTTTCTCGTTGAGCTGTTCTTCCAGCCCTTCCGCGCCCCAGGCTTCCAGCCTGACTTTGATGTCGCGCAGTTCTCGCCCCCGGTTTTCCTGGGTTTGGCGCAATTGGTTGACCGCGTTCTGGTAGCGCTCGATGTCCTGTCGGAGAAACTCCGGGCGGGCATCGCGAATTTCCCTTTCGCGACGCTCAAGGCTGGCTTCCAGTTCGGCCTGCTGCTTTTCGAGGTTGGCCAGATCGGTGGTTATCTGGCGAAGTTGCTGTTGGCGTTCCGGGCTCTTTTCTTCATTCGCCAGCCGCTGCCATTCCGTTTTGGCATTGTCCCGGGCCTGCTTCAGGGCCGAGAGCCTGGACTGATACGCTCGCTCATCGGATTCCGCTTTATCCAGGGCAGCGCTGGCCTGGGTAAATTCGGCCTCGGCCTCCTCCAGGGTGGGAACTGGTTCGTTCGAATCCGGCTTCGGCGTGGATTCCAGCTGTTTCCTGGCTTTTTCCAGTTCGCTTTCGGCCTCGCTTTGGTCAAAGACGAGTTGCTCCATGCCCGCCGGGGCCACGGTTTTGAACAGATCTTCCGCGTGCTTTACGGCCCTTTCGGCAGTTTCGAACGCGGAAAGACGATCCTCTGCCTGCTTCACCGATTCCACGCCAAGGGTCTTCAGCTGTTCCGCCAGGTTCTCTTCCAGCGCTTTGAGCTTCCGGCGCGTGCTGGCCAGTTCTTCCCCGCCGGGTGTTATGCCCAGGGTACCCACACCAGGAATAACCAGTGTCGATTCTTCCAGAAGCTGTTGTTCGCCCTGCCCGACAAGCTGCTCGTTGTTCAGCGTCAGTGATGCGTCAGCCTCCAGCCGCCAGCTCAATCGGGTGGCGATGGTCTGTGAGCGAATGGTCTCTTCGTTGAGCTGGCTCCCGGTCGCTCGCAGTTTTTTAACCAACTCTGGATCGATCCGGTTTTCCCTGGCCTGCTGCCTAGCTTGCTCTAACTGCTGTTGGTATTCCCTGGCTTTGGCGAGGTTCTGGCTGATCACTTGTTGTTGGTGTTCAAGCCGCCTCAAATCCTGCTCCAGCCGCTGCCGGGTTTGCAGCAGCCCCGCCAGTTTCCGTTGCTTTTCCGCTTGCTCGTAGGCGGTTCTTGCGTCGGTTAAACGGCCTGTGACGGCCGGCGTTTGTGCTTGAGCCAAGTCGAGGTCGTGCTCAGCGCGATCCAGCTCTGCCTTTCGGCTCTCCAACTGGCGACTGAGCCCTTCCAGATGCTCTTTGTTCTGCTGCAACAATCGATGGTTTTGCTGCTGCTGGGCAAACGTCGCCTTTTCCTGGTTTTGCTCCTGCTCCAGGCGCTCGACCTTTTGATAGCGCGCCCGGGCTTCCTCCAGATGGCGTTGAGCGTCTTCCCAGGGCCGCTCGGATTCCGCCTGCTCATAGTCGTGGGTCAGTTTGCCAAGCCGGTCGACCTGCTCCTGGTATTTATGAACTCGCTCCTTCAGCTCTTCGATTTCAAGTTGGTACTGGGCGCGGTCTTTTTCCAGTTTCAGGTAATCTCCACGGGGCTTGCCGGTTCCTGTGAGCAGGATGTCCCGCTGGCTGCGAACCGTCTCGATCAGGTCATCGCCCCCGGAACTGGCCACCTCGCCGACCATGGAATTCAGGGCGGATTTCAGATGATCTCCGGCGTGTTCTATGGCCTGTTCAATGTCCTGCCCGGTGCCCTGCTCGACCCACAATAGTCCCGGAATGCCCCAGTGCTCGGCTTTGCTGGCGCCCCGTTTCGGGTACTGATAGCCCAGCAGTTCCGCCAGTTTTTCTTCCGCATCGTCTTCACTGTAAGACTCGGTGCCAACAACCAGGTCGCACCGTTTACGCTGCAGAAAGCTTTTGGTGAGCCGCCAAACGCGGTTGTCGTGCTCGAAATCCAGCTCAATGGTGGGCGCCGCAGCGGAGTCGCCCCACGGGCGAAGGTCGTCAACGGCGGTTGAGCGATAGCGCTCGAAAAACGCGGCACGGATGGCACGTACCAGCGTGCTTTTGCCGGACTCGTTGGGCCCGTGAATCAGGTTGAGGCCGGGCTGCAGGTTGTCCAGAACAAAGGGTTTGCGGAATTGGCGCAGCTGTTCGATGCGCATTCGCTGCAGCTTCATTGCCCCGCCTCCTGTTCACACTCCCGCAGTAAACCGGCCAGGATAGCCAGCGCATCCCGGGCGGTGTCATCCTGCGCGCCTTCTTGCCGATCGCGCAGGCTCTCAACCACTTCGCCCACGTAGCCATCCGCTTTAAGAGCCGCGATGTCTTCGTCGGTCGGGGCAAGCTGGAGCCCACTTCGCTCGCAGCGAAGGCTGCGGAATCGTGCTTCTGCGACCGACAAAGCCTTCAACAGGGTTTCCTCGCCAGCCAGGGTCACCGAGCCTTCAAGGCGCAGATCGACCACGGCGGATTCGGGCAAGTCGTTCAAACGTTCCAGTAACTGTTCAAGATCGGAGTGAACTGCGAGGGTTTCCCGCCATTGGTGCCATTGATACCGCCCGGTTGGTAGTCGGGTTACTGAGGGAGTTGTGCCTGGCTCGGACACCTCAACGATCAGGGCATTGCCCGCTTCGTTGTTACGAAACCGTTCCGGCTCGGGCGTCCCGCTGTACCAGGTGCGCTCATCAATCTGTTTGGTGCCGTGCCAGTCGCCCAGGGCGAGGTAGTCGAGCCTGCTGGCTTCCGCACGGTTCGGTGCGATGGGGTTGGTGGAATCAATCTCGTCCGGCAACAGGCCCTGGACACTGCCATGGGCCAGGCCGATTCTTATGAAACCTTCCGGAGTCTCGTAACCGCTGAAGGGCTCGGTGAGATCACCATACGTGTGGCGCTGGGTCAGCGGTGCGCAGAGGACGCTGAGGCGCTCGGGTTCCAGATCTATCACGCCGGGCTGAAGCGCGAGATGCACATTCTCCGGTACCGCACCCAGGCGCTGGGCTCTCGTCCACACGCTCTCGGCGAGTGCGGCGTCGTGGTTACCCGGAAGCATGACCCAGGGGCCGGCGAACGCTTTCGTGGCGTTGAATACCCGCCGTATGGTGCGGTCGGACACCGTTTGGGCGTCAAAGACGTCACCGGCGACCAGAACCGCATCGCAGTGATGCTCATTTGCCAGCCGTGCAAGCGTTTCAATGGCCTCGAACCGGGCCTCGACCAGGGCTGCACCGTCTTCCGTTTCGAAACGGGTAAAGGCCCGGCCCATCTGCCAGTCTGCCGTATGCAAAAACTTTGGCATTTTATGTCCCTGAGAAATCTGGAAATTTTGGCGCCATTTTAGACCAACTGCGCTTAGTTTACAGACGCGATGCGACGACGACTGTCGTTCAGGCAGAGCTCAGGCAAAGCCAGTTGGTTTGGGAAACTAGGCCGGGCTCAACCTGCACGCTGCGTATTTGAATTCCGGAATCTTCCCGAAGGGGTCCAGAGCCGGGTTGGTGAGCAGGTTGGCCGCTGCTTCCACGAACGCGAAAGGCACAAACACCATGCCCTCGGGCATGGTCTGATCAGCCCGCGCCGTGAGAGTGATGCTGCCCCGCCGGGTGGCGATGTGGATGTTCTCTCCGGAGGCCACGCCCAGGCGATCCAGCTCCGCAGGCGCCAGAAAAGCCGCCGCTTCGGGTTCCCGTTCGTCCAGTACCCGGCTTCGACGGGTCATGGCGCCCGTGTGCCAATGCTCCAGCAAACGCCCTGTGGTCAGCACCGTGGGGTAGGCTTCATCCACCGGCTCGTCGGGAGGCAGCGGGCTGGCCGGAGAGAATTTGGCTTTACCCCCGGACCTGGGAAACGCATCGGCAAAGACCACATCATCGCCGGGCGCGTCGTCCGCCGGGCACGGATAGGTCACAGACCCTTCCCGCTCCAGCCGGGACCAGGAGATATGATCCAGCGAATGCATGCCCTGTTTCATCTCGGCAAACACCTGCTCGGGGCCTTCGTAGTTCCAGCCAAGCCCGAAACGACGGGCCATTTCCTGGATGATCCACCAGTCGGGTTTTGCATCACCTGGTGGCGCAAGGGCAGCCCGGCCCATTTGCACCTGCCGGTTGGTGTTGGTGACGGTGCCGGACTTTTCCGACCAGGCGGCTGCGGGCAGGATGACGTCGGCGAACTGGGCGGTCTCGGTAACAAACAGATCCTGAACCACCAGGTGCTCGAGAGCGCCAAGCGCGGCCCGGGCGTGGGTGAGGTCCGGATCGGACATCGCAGGGTTTTCACCGAGGATGTACATGCCCTTGATGGTGCCCGCCCTGATGGCGTCCATAATCTCCACCACGGTCAGCCCAGGCTCCGGGTGCAGTTTGGTATTCCAGAGTTCTTCGAAGGCGGCTCGCAACTGGGCATCCCCCACCGGCTGGTAGTCTGGCAGCACCATGGGGATCAAGCCGGCATCGGAGGCGCCCTGCACGTTGTTTTGCCCGCGCAACGGATGGAGGCCGGTGCCGGGACGGCCGGTGTGGCCGCAGGTCAGGGCCAGAGAAATCAGGCAGCGGGCGTTGTCGGTACCGTGCACGTGCTGGGAGATGCCCATGCCCCAGAAGATCATCGCGCTATCGGCCTGCGCGTAGGCACGGGCCACTTCACGAATCGTGTCGGGGTCGACGCCGCAGACCGGGCTCATCACTTCCGGGGTCATGCCTTCGATACTTGCCGCGAGCGCCTCGAAGCCTTCGGTATGGGTATCGATGTAGTCCTTGTCGAAAAGCCCCTCGCTGATGATCACATTGAGCATGGCGTTGAAAAGCGATACGTCGCCACCCGGCGAAAAACGCACGCTGCGCCAGGCATAGGCGTCCAACGACTGGCCCCGGGGATCAATGATGATCAGTTTGGTGCCGTTACGGGCTGCCTGCTTGAAGTAGGTAGCTGCTACCGGGTGATTCACCGCCGGGTTGCAGCCGGTGAGGATCACCACGTCTGCCTGGAGCGCCTGCATGAAGGAGGCCGTTACGGCACCCGAGCCGAGGCACTCCATCAGCGCCGCCACGGAGCTGGCGTGGCAAAGCCGTGTGCAGTGGTCCACGTGGTTGGAGCCAAAACCGGTTCTTACCAGCTTCTGGAACAGCCAGGCTTCTTCGTTGGAACACTTGGCGCTGCCAAAGCCGGCGAGTGCGTTGGGGCCATGCTGGCCTTTGAGTTCGGTTAGACCGTTCGCCGCCAGTTCCAGCGCTTCTTCCCAGCTTGCCTCGCGAAAATGCGTCAGGGGATTGGCCGGATCAAAGTCAGGGTCGAGCCCTTTGGGGACGCCCTCCCGTCGAATCAGTGGTCGTGTCAGCCGGGCCGGGTGCGCGGGATAATCGAAGCCGAAGCGGCCTTTCACACAGAGCCGGCCCTGGTTGGAGGGGCCATCCCTGCCCTCCACAAAAAGAATTCTTCCTCTTTGAAGGCCTGACTCTGTTTTGGTGTCGGCAGGCTCATCCTTGATGTGGTACCTGAGCTGGCAGCCTACGCCGCAGTATGGGCAAATGGAGTCCACGGTCCGGTCCGCCGTCGTAGAGTCTCCCCGGCCCTGGTCATCGATCAGGGTTGCCGGCATAAGCGCCCCTGTCGGGCAGGCCTGCACGCATTCGCCGCAGGCAACGCAGGTGCTGTCGCCCATGGGGTCGTCAAAATCGAAGATGACCTTCGAAGCGGCCCCCCGGTGGGCCAGCCCAATCACATCGTTGCCCTGCACTTCCCGGCAGGCCCGCTCGCACAGACCACAGGTGATGCAGGCGTCGAGATTGACGTGCATGGCCGAGTGGGTAGCGTCGTGGCCGCCGGCGTGTGGCAGAGAATCGGAACGGGGTTCAACATGGTGGACCGTCGGCCCTTCGCGATCTGAACGTGCCGGCAGGCGCTGGCGCACGGCAGCGGCATCGATGGCCAGCTGGTCCGCGGTATCCCACAAATGGCTGGACCGATCGGGGCTGCGCTCTCGCTCGGGCTGGTCGGCCAGCAGTAATTCCAGAACGCCTTTACGGGCCGCCTGAACCCGTGAAGAGCCCGCGCTTCGCACGACCATGCCGGGCGCAGCCTCCCGAATGCAGCTTGCTGCCAGCACCCGCTCGCCTTCCACTTCCACCATGCAGGCCCGGCAATTGCCATTGGCACGGTAGCCCGGGGCATCCTTGAAGCACAGGTGGGGGATGGTCTCTCCGGCTCGTTTGGCAACCTGCCAGAGGGTTTCGCCGGGGAAGGCCTCGACTTCGATATCGTCCAGGGTCAGGATAAAGCTTTTGCTGGAATGGCTCATGGCTTTTTTCGATTCGCTCATGGCTGCCTCCCTACCCTTTAGCGATGAGGTTGTGGCTGGCCAGTTCGCCGCGGAAATCCCGCAGCAGGCTCAGCACCGGATTGGGCGCGGCCTGGCCAAGACCACAGATGGACGCATCGGCCATCACGGCGGCGAGTTGCTTTAGCGTCTGTTCATCCCAGGTATCCCGCTCAAGCAACGTCAGCATTTTTTCAGTACCCACACGGCAGGGTGTGCACTGGCCGCAGGACTCATCCGCAAAGAAGCCCAAAAGGTTGGCGGCCGCGGCTTGCAGATCGTCCTGATCAGACAGAACAATCACAGCGGCAGAACCGATGAAGCAACCGTGCTCCTGAAGCGTGTCAAAATCCAGCGGAATATCGGCTTTGCTGGCCGGCAGTATGCCGCCGGAAGCGCCGCCGGGCAGATAAGCCAGGAGGCGGTGCCCTTCTGCCATGCCGCCGCAGTATTCCTCAATGAGCTCATTAAGCGTAATGCCCGCAGGCGCCACATGAACGCCAGCCCTGGCGACCCGCCCGGAGACCGAGAAACTGCGAAGCCCCTTGCGACCATGCCGCCCCTGGTTTGCATACCAATCAGGGCCCTGGGCGTGAATGCGGGGGATCCAGTAAACCGTCTCGACGTTGTTGACCAGAGTGGGCTGACCAAACAGCCCTTTCTGGGCAACGAACGGCGGGCGGTGGCGGGGCTTGCCGGGTTTGCCCTCAAGAGACTCGATCAGGGCCGATTCCTCGCCGCAAATGTAGGCACCGGCACCTCGGCGCAGGATCACAAAACCAGGTTCTACGATGCCGGCAGCTTCCAATTCGGCAATGGCGTCTTTCAGCACAACGAGGAGGCCGGGATACTCATCCCGCAGGTAGATGTAGAGAGCCCGCGCCTCCACCGCCCAGGCACTGACCAGGGCACCCTCCAGAAATCCGTGGGGCTCGCGTTCAAGGTAATAGCGATCCTTGAACGTTCCAGGCTCTCCTTCGTCCGCGTTAATCACCGCGTAACGTGGCCCGGTTTCGGCTCGCACGGCCTGCCATTTGCGATAGGTGGGGAATCCGGCACCGCCGAGGCCCCGCAAGCCGGCCTGCTCAAGTTCCTCGGCAAGGGACTCGACGGTAACCCGGCCCTCGCGGCAATCTTTCAGTAAGTCGTAACCACCTGCGGAGCGATAATCCGACAGCTTTTGCCAATGGATCTCGTCGGGTTGAACCTGCTGTTGTTCCACTGCGGCGCCAACCGTCTGGACAGTGGCGTTGCCTACATGATGCTGACCCACGGCGACCACGGGCGCCGTATCGCAGCGCCCCATGCAAGGCGCCTGAACCACACGCACCTGATTGGGGTCAGCACCATCAGCCAAAGCGTCGTGCAGCGCGCCTGCGCCCGCCAGCTGGCACGAAAGCGAATCGCACACTCTCAGGGTTATTGCCGGTGGAGGTGTTTGTTCGTCGTGAACAATGTCGAAATGGGCGTAGAAGGTGGCCGTTTCATAAATAGCGGCCATGGGCAGGTTCATGAAAGTCGCCAGGGCCCGGAGACGGGGCATGGAGAGGTAGCCATCGGCATCCTGGATCAAATGCAGGTGCTCGATCAGTCGATCGCGATGCCGCAATGACGAATCAACGCGTTCGTCACCGATCAGTTCCCGAAGCCCCGACAGCACAGCGGGTTCCAGCTGTCGGCCACGAAGGCCGGAACGAGGGCGTTTGACCTTCTGTTCGTCTGTTTTCATTATTTTCGACCACGCACCGAGATACAGCAGACAGCCGTGGTGGCTGGTCTGACAAGATACAAGTCATTGAAGCATATCAGGGTGTTGAGGCGCCAGATGATCGCAAATTTGCTGCATAGCGAGACTAATCTGGCCTGAAGCTGCAATCAAAGAAAGAAGAGAAAATAATGGAGGCGCGGGTCGGAATCGAACCGGCGTACACGGAGTTGCAGTCCGCTGCATAACCACTCTGCCACCGCGCCGGAAAAGATCGAAGGGATCGGATCTTTGTGCTCTCAGGTGGGCAATGAGAGACTTGAAATTGGAGCGGGAAACGAGATTCGAACTCGCGACCCCAACCTTGGCAAGGTTGTGCTCTACCAACTGAGCTATTCCCGCTCTTTGTTTCCGGGGCATTGCCTCGTCAACGGCTGCGTATTCTACGGATTACCGTTCGGGCGTCAATAGTTTTTTATCAAGTTTTTGTTTTACTGGAGATTGTGGGCAAAGTTTGGCCAATTGCGTGGCAGCATGCAAACATGCACCTTCGTCACTGGCAGAGATCCCCTGCAGTCTTTAAGCTAGGGATTGGCAGGCAACATCACTCAGGGATTCGACAGAACGTGCCCAGTCCTGATTCATCCGAGCAGACCGATCCACAACAACAGACATCCAGCCCCGGATCCGTCACCGTTGAAGCCGGCACGCTGAGTGTTAACGGCGACTGGCTGTTGAGCCATTACCGGTCTCTGGCGTCCCTGGCGTCATCCATGTCCTCCGGGGATATGAATAAACTGTCGATCGACCTCTCGGGGCTGACGCGAATTGATACCGCCGGAGCCTCACAACTGGCCTCCCTGATCGGCCCGGAGCGTTTGCTCGAAGCCGCTACGGCCGATAGCGAATTGCCCCGGGAAACATCGGCCCTGATTGCTGCTGTTTGCGAGGCCATGAAAAATCAGCCTGAGGCGGATCGGCGCGCGCCCTCCCTCGTTTGGAGCTTTGTGACCGGAACCGGCCAGAAGGTGGAAAGCATCTTCCGGCTGCTTTGGATTCTTGTGGGCTTTATTGGCCAGACCCTCGGCACCCTGGCCTGGAACCTTCCCCGGCCCTGGCGCTGGCGGATGACGCCCTTTGTGGCTGCGGTTCATGACACCGGCCTGAATGCCCTGCCTATCGTGGCACTGCTGACTTTTCTGGTGGGCGCTGTGGTGGCTTTTCTGGGTGCAACCGTGCTGGACGATTTCGGCGCAACCATTTACACGGTGAACCTGGTGGCGTTTTCCTTCCTGCGGGAATTCGGGGTGCTGCTGGCCGCGATCCTTCTGGCCGGTCGAACCGCCAGCGCGTTTACCGCCCACATTGGCGCCATGAAGGTTAACGAGGAGCTGGATGCCATCCGCACCCTGGGCCTGAACCCCATTGAACTGCTCGTGCTGCCCAGGGTGATGGCCATGATGGTGAGCCTGCCCATTCTCACCTTTGTGGGGATGATCTCGGGTATGGTGGGCGGCGCCATGGTCTGCGCGCTGGTGCTGGATATAACGCCGACGCAGTTCATGGCCATCGTTGAGCGGGACATCGCCCTTCAGCATTTCGTTGTGGGCATTGTTAAGGCGCCGATCTTTGCCTTCCTGATTGCAGTGATTGGCTGCCTGGAAGGCTTCAAGGTGGCTGGCAGTGCCCAATCGGTAGGTGAGCACACCACCTCCAGCGTGGTCCAGTCGATCTTCATGGTTATTCTGCTGGATTCCATCGCTGCACTATTCTTTATGGAAATGGGCTGGTGATCATGGCAGATATGGCAGCGTCTCCAAATCCTCAAACAAGCAATGAGCCGGTCATTGAGGTGCGGGACCTGTGCAACCGCTTTGGCGATCACATTGTGCACGAGGATCTGGACCTGGATCTGCTGCGGGGTGAAATTCTGGGCGTGGTCGGCGGTTCCGGTACTGGCAAGACGGTACTTTTGCGCAGCATCGTCGGCCTGAATACGCCAGCCTCTGGCCACATCCGGGTATTTGGCGAGGATCTTATCCAGCTTTCGGCACGGGCGCGTTCGCGCATAGAGCAGCGCTTCGGTGTGCTGTTCCAGGGTGGCGCCCTGTTTACGTCCCTGAACCTGCAGGAGAATATCGCCGTTCCGCTGATCGAGCACGCGGGCCTGAAACGGCCAGAAGCGGAAAAGCTGGCGCGCATGAAGCTGGCGCTGACCGGGTTATCACCTGACGCAGCGGTTCGGTATCCGTCCGAGCTTTCCGGCGGTATGGTGAAACGCGCAAGCCTGGCACGGGCCCTGGCCCTTGATCCTGAGATACTGTTCCTGGATGAGCCCACCGCGGGGCTGGATCCGATTGGCGCTGCCGCCTTCGACAGACTCATCGTGACGCTGCGGGATGCGCTGGGGCTGACGGTGTTTCTGGTCACCCATGATCTGGACACCCTGTACTCAACCTGTGACAGGGTTGCGGTACTGTCACAGCGCAAGGTGCTGGTAGCTGATACGCTGGAAAAGGTTGCAGCCACGGAGGACGATTGGGTCCAGGACTACTTTAACGGGCCCCGTGGCCGGGCAGCGAGTTACGCATTCAGGGATTATCTGGAAAAACGGAATCAGGAGCAGTAACCATGGAGCCAAGGGCCCACCACCTGATCATTGGCCTGTTTACCATCCTGGCCTTTGCCGCCGCCTTGATCTTTTCTCTGTGGCTGGCGAAATCCTCCGCCGATCGGGAATGGGGCTACTACGAGATTGTGTTCGATCACGCCGTCGGCGGCCTGTCCGAAGGTAACCCTGTGCTTTACAGCGGTGTTCAGGTTGGTGATGTGGTGGAGATGAAGCTGGACCCGGACAATCCCGGCCATGTGCGGGTTTTGGTTCGGGTGGATCAGTCGGTTCCCATTCGGGAGAACACGAAAGCCGGCCTGGTGCTCGCCAATATCACCGGCAGCATGAGCGTCCAGTTCAGTGGTGGAAGCCCGGACAAACCCGCGTTGCAAGGTGACGAGGACAACCCGCCGGTAATCATTGCCGAGCCCTCGGCGTTCACCAGCCTGCTTTCCAACGGCGAGCAACTCCTGGCCAAGGCCGACCAGCTGCTTACCAGCGCGACGGCGCTGTTATCGGCTGACAACATCGACAACGCATCGGCCATCCTGGAAAACACTCGGGAAGCCACAGACGCCCTGCTCGACCGCCGGGAACAGCTGATCGCCCTGCTCGAACAATTCGATGCCGCCGCCATTCGCGCCGAAGAAGCCGCAATCAAAGTCTCCAACGTTTCGGATAACGCCAACGAACTGCTGCAAAACGATGGCCAGCGGGTTCTGCAATCCATGGACAAAGCACTCGCGGTAATGACCACCACCATGGAGCGAATTGACGAGTTGACCCGAAACAACCAGGGGGCGATGGATGCCGGGCTGCAGGGTATGGGCGAGTTGGCGCCCGCGCTACGGGAGCTAAGGGCAACCCTGCGCAGCCTGAATCAGTTTACGCACCGGCTGGAGCAGGATCCCACGGGCACGCTGTTCGGCAATGAAACCATGAAGGAGATGGCACAGTGACATTGAGGTCAATCAGAAACCTGACGCTTCTCCTCGGTGCTGCCCTCACCAGTGGCTGCACGGTGTTTCCAAACCCGGAGCCACCCAGGGTTATGGACCTGGCTGTGGTTCGGGCGGTACCGGCGGCCGGGCAACCCGTTATGGCATCGCTTCGCGTGGACACGCCCTACGCCTCTGAGCCTTTAGCCGGGTCGCGGATTCTGGCCAAGCCCACACCCAGTGAGTTCCGGGCCTATGAGGGGACACGCTGGAGGGACACCGGGCCAGTGGTGGTTCGGGACACACTGGTCAATAGCCTTCGTCAAAGTGGTGCCTACACAAACGTCATTACCGACACCAACCCGGCACAGGCTGAGTTGACCCTCGTCACCGAACTCTCAGGGTTTCATTCGCAAATCCCGGAATCCGGACCGGAGGTGGTCATTGAGCTGCACCTGCAGATGATTCACGACCGCTCCAGGACCACCCTGTGTACTCGCAGCATCCGGATCGTAGAGCCGGCCTCAGGCACATCCGTTGACCAGATTGTCGAGGCATTCGGTACCGCGGGCAGCGATCTGGCCACCCGGGTGATTGACTGGGCTAGGACGTGTGACTATCCGTCTGACCTGACGCCTTCTCAGGGAAAAGATCAGCCCACGCAGCCTTGAGATAAAGCCCCATGGACCAGAGCGTGAGAATTGCAGCAATATAGAGCAGACCCAGGGCGACATTAGCCCAGAGCACGCCGGGAGGAAATGCCAGCAAACCCACAATCGCACACATCTGCGCAGTGGTCTTGATTTTGCCGATGTAGGAAACCGCTACGCTGGCGCGGCTGCCAATCTCTGCCATCCACTCCCGCAATGCGGAAATGACAATTTCACGACCGATGATCACAGTGGCCGGGATCGTCAGCAGAATCGCCGAGTGCTCCTCAATCAACACCGCCAGCGCAACAGCCACCATCAACTTGTCAGCAACCGGATCGAGGAAGGCGCCGAACGGCGTGCTCTGGTCGAGCTTGCGGGCCAGGTAACCGTCCAGCCAGTCCGTGGCCGCCGCCAATCCGAAAATCGCCGCGCTCACGAGGTAGCTCCACCCCACCGGAAGGTAAAAAATCACCACGAACACCGGAATCATGATGATGCGGGAAAGGGTGAGGATGTTTGGTAAATTCATGCTGTCCTTACTCGTCGTGCAATGCTGCGTATATGGTTTCGGCCAGTGATTTGCTGATGCCCTGAACCTTGGTCATCTCGTCGACCCCGGCCTTGCGGAGTTCCTGTATCCCGCCAAAATATCGAATCAGGTCGCGCCGCTTTTTCGGTCCCACGCCCTCAATGCCTTCCAGTGTAGACTGCCGGCGCTTTTTATCACGGCGCGCCCGGTGCCCGGTTATCGCAAACCGGTGGGACTCGTCCCGGATGTGCTGGATCAGGTGCAACGCAGGCGAATCGGCCGGCACCCGGAACACATCTCCGGTCATGGCGTCTATCAGTTGCTCCATGCCTGCACGACGGGTTACGCCCTTGGCGACGCCAATCAGCGGGATGTCGGAAATCTCAAGCTCGTCAAATACTTCCCGGGCAACGTTCAACTGCCCTTTACCACCGTCAATGAAGACCAGATCCGGCCGCTTGCCCTCACCGGCCACCATCCGCTTGTAACGGCGGGAAAGCACCTGGCGCATGGCGGCGTAATCATCGCCGGCCGTCACCCCCTCGATATTGTACAGGCGGTAATCACTCTTCAGGGGGCCATTCTCATCGAAAACCACACAGGATGCGACGGTATTTTCCCCGTGGCTGTGGCTGATATCGAAACACTCCATGCGTGACGGCGTCTCCGACAGCTCCAGAAGATCCCTCAGGGCCAGCAGGCGCCGGTATACGGTCTCCTTGCTCGCCAGGTGAGTGAGCAGGGTCTGGCGGGCGTTGGTCATGGCCAGTTCCAGCCACCGGCGGCGTTCACCGCGAACATTGCCCCGAATCCGGGTTTCCCGGTTTGCAGACTCGCTGAGGGCCTGGGCCAGCAGTTCCTGACCTTCCACTTCTACCGGCACCAGAATATCCCGCGGAATTTCCCGCCGGGTGTTGCCGCCGAAATAATACTGCCCGAGGAAGGCGCTGAGCAGTTCGCCCTCGGTCTGCTCGATGGAGTAACGGGGGAAATAGTCCTTGGTGCCGAGCACACGGCCTCCGCGCACGATGATCACCACGATGCAGACGATACCCGCGTCCTGGGCAATGGCGATGACATCCGCATCGCCGCCCTCACCGTCTACCGACTGCTGTTCCTGGACATGGCGCAGATGATTGATCTGGTCGCGATAGGCCGCTGCTTTCTCGAACTCCAGGTTCTTGGAAGCGGCCTCCATGGCATTCATCAGATCGTGGAGGATGGCAGGGTTCTTACCTTCCAGGAACATGGTGGCGTGACGGATGTCCTGCTGGTACTCCTCGGGCGTGATGTATTCAACACACGGTGCCGTGCACCGGTTGATTTGATACTGCAGGCAAGGCCTTGTTCGGTTCCTGAAAAAGCTTTCACTACAGTTTCTTATGCGGAAAATCTTCTGCAATACATTAAGACTTTCCTTGACCGCACCCGAGCTCGGAAACGGCCCGAACCAGGTACCGCCTCCCTTTTTGGTGCGCCCACGACGAAACGTCAGAGAGGGGTAATCGCTGTGGGACGACAAATAGATATAGGGATAGGACTTGTCGTCACGGAGCAGGATGTTATAGGGCGGCCGTAACGATTTGATGAGATTCTGTTCGAGCAGCAGCGCCTCGGTTTCACTGCCGGTAATCGTCACCTCGATAGAGGCAATCTTGCCAACCAAGGCTTCGGTCTTGGGCGCCAGACCGGTCTTGCGGAAGTAGCTGCCAACCCGTTTTTTCAGGTTGCGGGCCTTGCCCACGTAAAGGACCGAGCCACCCTCGTCGTACATTCGGTAGACGCCGGGCCGCTCGGTCAACTGTTTCAGGAAGCTCTTGCTGTCAAACTCCCCGATGTGGGTGCTCTCAGGGTCAGACCTTGTCGGCATCAAGCAACCCGAGCCGCACTGCCATCAGGGCCAATTCGACATCACTGGAAATCTCCAGTTTCTCGAAGATCCGGTAGCGGTAGCTGTTCACGGTCTTCGGACTCAGGCACAGCTTGTCCGAAATGTCCTGCACCTTCTGGCAATCCACCACCATCATCGCGATCTGCATTTCCCGCTCGGAAAGCCGATCGAACAGCGAGAGCTCGCCGTCCTCGTCGCGATCGCCGCCGCCCAGTTGCTTCAGGGCCATCTTCTGGGCAATTTCCGGGCTGATATAGCGCTGGCCTGTGTGAGCCATACGAATGGCGCGAACCATCTCTTTGATATCCGCGCCCTTGGTGATGTAGGCGGTGGCACCGCTTTGCATGACGCGCGTCGGATAGGGGTCGTCCGCGCAGGCGGTTACCACGATCACGCGAATGGAATCATCAATGCGGAGTATGCGACGGGTCGCCTCGAGGCCTCCGATGCCTGGCATGCGGATATCCATGAGCACGATGTCCGGCCGCTCCTGGCGGACGAAATCGATGGCATCCTCTCCGGATGGCGCCTGCCCAATGACTTCAATGTCCGGGTTGTCAGCCAGCATCCGGGTAATACCGGACCTCACCAGCTCATGGTCGTCTACAACCAGTACCCTGATCAAAATTCACCTCGCACACGGCTTTCGGAAAACAGCGCGATTGTAACGTTTAGTTCCTGCCCCGGGTAGGTGCAAACACAAATACCGTGACACACCTGACGCCTAAGCCGGCACACCCAGCCCGGCGGTGTTTTCCACGGGATCGAACCAGACCACCAAATCGCCCCGGCGCACCGCAGACATGACCCTGCTCTGCTCGCCCATCGGGTTCTCGGTGTCGTTCAATCCGTGGTATCGGGTGCAGTACTCTTCCACCAGGCCCTGGAGCTGGTCTTCGGTCAGCAACTCAGTGTCGACAACGAATTTTTCCTGTCTGGGGTCTTGCTCGGGCTGGTTTTCGGCGCTGTCGGTCATACTACCTCCTTTGACGCCACCATGTTACGAGTTATGGTGGCGAGGTAGAAGCCCGGAGGGGGGATCCGGGCAAACAATCCTTGATCAGGCTGGTTCTGCGGCCGTTCGGAAACGTGCGATCAATTGTCGCATTGAGACCGACTCCTGCCTGAGCGCTTCGCTGATGGTCCGGGTTTGCTCGACGGTTTCAATGAGGAAATCGGCGCTTTCGTCCAGCGCTGTTGAACGGCGGCCTACCCGCCCGATCTCGTCCCGTTGAAACGCAACCGCAGAGCTGATCTCGGCGCTGTGGTTCTCAAGATCCACGAACTGGCCCTGCAGGGATTGAAGGTGTCCCTTGAGGGCAGCCAGATGCTCTCGGTTGCTGCTGCCGGCATCGCGCATTTCTTCCAAAAGCGCATCGACGCTGCTTACGCCGGATACAAGGTCCTGCACCCACTGGGATATATCCCGGGTAGAGTCAGAGGTGCGACGGGACAGGGTCCGAACCTCATCGGCTACCACCGCAAATCCACGACCGTGCTCCCCTGCTCGAGCCGCTTCGATCGCTGCGTTCAGAGCCAGCAAGTTGGTCTGCTCAGCAATATCCGCAATCACTCCGATGACCTGCTCAATCTTGCCCGTGGATTCGTTAAGGGCATGAATAGATCCCGAAACGCGCGAAATGACATCTACCGTATGTTCCGCAGCGCCCTCGCTGGTGGTGAGTCGATGCTGGACTTCTTCGTTGGCCGCCACCGCAGATTTCACGGTGTTGGCCGACTCATCTGTGGCTCGCTCAATGGCCGAGGCCTGGTCGGCAATCGCGGCCATGGACTGGCTGACGTCGTGGATCTGCGACCGAGTCTTCTCTGATGCTGCCTGGAGAGATTCCGCACCGTTATCCAGGGCGCCGGAACGTTCATCCAGACCACCGGCAGCCGACCGGATGTCTGCGATGAAATGCTCGAACCGGGAAACCAAGCCACCCAGTGCATTGGCAACACCGGCTACCTCGTCCCGCCCTTTCAGGACTGGCACGCGTGTAAGATCGGCGTTCTTTTCCATGGCAACCAGATCGTTTTGCATACCCTGCAAGCGCAGAATAACCGACTGCCTCAACCACCAGGTCATGGCGATAACAATAACCAGAAAGGACACGGAACCGGCAATCACAAAGGTCTGCTGGCCAGCCAGAAACGACAGCAACTCGTCGGCGCCGTCAGATACAGACTTCCTGCTTTGAAACTGGCGACCAGCAATCGCTTCGAGCATCGGCTCCATGGCCGGGTACAGATCGAAATCCACGACTTGGCCGACACGGTAATAGCTTTTCTCTGCAATGCCCTCTTTCATCCGGGCGATAAGCGCCAGTACCCGCTCGAAATCCTCACGATGTGCCTCTGCCCACTCGCTCAACCCCGGATCCGTTTCCAGACTCTGCCAATGTGCCGGCAAAGCGGTCTCCAAACGGCTGAACTCGGTCTCGATTTCATCCCACAGCAGAAGCTGGGCCTTGATCTTGTAGGCAAGATCCTGGAGGTGCCGATGGTCCTGTTCGAGATCCGCCAGTAGCCAGGCTTCGTTGAGGTTGGTCTGGATCAGGGTTTTGGAGGCGTCTTCCGCTTTCAGGATGATGCTCCAGGACAGAGCGGAAAGTCCTGCGACGGCAAAGACCGAGAGAAAGGCGAAAAAAAGGATGCGGGTTCTTACTGTGCCGAACATGACAACTCCAACAGCGGGCTATGCCGCGGATGGTATGCCGATTTTGTGACACTTTTATTGCACTTTCAGCGTCAGCTTTTCATCGCTCGCCCTCGTTAATGGTGTTAACCACTTCAAAAAATTCCACCGATTCTCTATGATCGCCGCTTTCTGACCGTTTGGATGCTAATGAACCAGTCCGTCTTCAGACTCACGCTGCCCATCTTGTTCGGCTATCTTCCGCTGGGCATGGCCTTTGGTGTGCTGTTCTCAACCCAGCTCGAGTATGCCTGGTGGGCTGCGCCGTTGATGGGAATCGTGATTTACGCCGGAGCCGGCCAGATACTGGCCGTCAGCCTTCTGGCCGTTAACGCGGGCCTGCTGGAAGTCTTCATTGCGATGTTTGTTCTGAACGCCCGCCATCTGTTTTACGGGCTTTCATTGCTGGGCCAGTTCAAGGGTGCTGGCTGGCGAAAACTCTATCTGATTTTCGGTTTGACCGATGAAACCTATTCCTTGCTCACCAGCCGCCCACGAGGAAGCAACCGGGCCCACGAACAGGAGGTCGATTTCCGAATTACCGGCTTTAACCAGTGTTACTGGGTGGCGGGGTGCGCAATTGGTGCATTGCTTGGCGACAATGTCGCCTTTGACAGCACCGGCATCGAGTTCGCACTGGTGGCTCTGTTCATTGTTCTGACTCTGGAGCAATTCAAAGCCCTGGGAGAGGGTTTCCCAATCTGGCTCGGAGCAGCGGCCGCGGGCGTCGCCATGCTGATTTTGCCACCGGCACATCAGTTGATCGGTGCCATTGCGCTGGTCACTGCCGTCCTGCTGTTCGAATACCGGAAGCATCGCGGGCAGGCACCGGGCGAGGAGAGCAGCCATGGGTGAATCCGGCTATCTGGCGGCATTCATTGCGGTAGCGGCAGTCGCGACCTTTGCCACGCGGGTGATTCCCTTCCTGTTTTTCGAGAGGCACACGGAACATCCACTGGTGCGACACCTGGGGCGCTACCTTCCTGCGGCCGTGATGGCGTTGCTGGCCACGGTATTTCTGCAGCGCTCGGCGGATTGGTCCGGCTCATGGATGGGATTTGATGCCCTGCTTCCCGGCGTCCTAGTGGTGATCATTCACCTCTGGCGCCGCAATGCCCTGCTCTCTATCGCCGCAGGAACCATCAGCTACATGGCCATCCAGCAAGCCGGGCTTTGATCCGGTTTTATTTACATCCTGGTTTCAAGATTGGCGACGAGCCGTGAATCCTGAAGGGCAGCGGTGCGGTGTTTGACCACGCCTTTGTATTCCCGGCTTTCGATCATGGCCATGAAGGCATCGATTGAGGGATACCTGACCAGAAGCACCTGATCCCAGGATTCATCCGGGGGCGCAATCAGCGATCCAACACTGCGGCCAGACCAGATGACTTCTGCGCCGACCGATTTTACGCAGGCGGCAGCCTCTTCCATGTAGAGCTTGTAGGCTTCGCGGCCGCTTCGTTCCGGCGCCTCTTCCTTGTAATTGGCCCTATCACGGAAGCGCAGCAGATTCAGCATGACAACGGGCTGGTCTTTCGGGGTATCCGCCAGGACTTTTTGCAGCTGTTCGGGGGTGGGATTAACGGCGTCCATCCTTATCCTCTTCTTCTCTTGTTTCCGGGGCCTACTATAGCCCAGGCCCGAGGCGAGCGTGCAAGCGATTTTATTACCTTTCATCCAGATTGCTCTTTTTACTCTGCCAGTTCGTAGGGCTACAGTGAAGGAGACGCAAAACTCATAAACGAGAGGACGTTATGGCTACCCTCACGATCAACGGCGAGCGCTACGAGCTCGACGTCCCCGACAACATGCCCCTGCTCTGGGTAATCCGCGACGTTGTCGGCCTCAAAGGAACTAAGTTCGGATGCGGGATGTCCCAGTGCGGCGCCTGCACAGTTCACCTGAACGGAACGGCAATCCGCTCCTGCGTCACACCGGTCTCTGCGGCCAGTGGCGAGATCACCACCATTGAAGCCATGGCCGACGACCCGGTTGGCAGCAAAGTTCAGCAGGCCTGGCTCGATCTTGGGGTGGCCCAGTGCGGATACTGCCAGGGTGGCCAGATCATGAACGCCACAGCGCTGCTCAAAAGAACACCGAATCCCGAGACCGGGGAGATTGTGGATGCCATGGCAGGGAATCTCTGTCGCTGCGGCACCTACAACCGCATTCTGGCGGCGATCGAACGGGCTTCCGGCAAGGAGGGTGAAGCATGAGCGCCGATGACAACTTGATGATAGCCAACGTGAGCCGCAGGCGCTTCCTGATGGGCCTGGCGGGTGGCTCTGCCCTGGTGCTTGCAGCCCGTTGGGATGTAGCCCTGGCTGGCAATGAAAAGGCTCAATTCGGTGCCGGAGCCATGCCCGGCGGCTGGGTGGACGACCCGAACGTGTTTATCCATATCGATGCTAATGGCCTGGTTACCATTGTGAACAACCGCTCCGAAATGGGTCAGGGCATCCGGACCAGCCTGGTGATGGTCGGTGCCGACGAGCTTGGCGCAGACTGGGATCAGGTAAGGGTCGAGCAGGCCGAAGGCGATCACGACAAATACGGCAACCAGAACACCGACGGTTCCCGCAGCATGCGCCACTGGTACCAGCCCATGCGCCGAGCCGCAGCGGCGGCCAGGCAGATGCTGGAGCAGGCGGCCGCCAATGAGTGGGGCGTGCCGGTCAGTGAGGTGCAAGCTGGTGTACACACCATCATTCACAAGCCTTCCGGCAAGGAACTCGGCTTTGGGGAACTCGCAGCCAAGGCTCGGGAGCTCGACGTTCCCGGGCGCAATGCACTGGTACTCAAGCGCGACGACGAGCTGCGGTTTGTTGGCAAGGAAACCGGCCTCATTAACGGCGAGCTGAAGTCCGCATACCCTAAAGCCATCGACGGTGAGGATATTGTCACCGGTAAGGCGGTGTATGGCGCTGATGTTCCGTTCGAGGATCTGCTCTATGCGGTGATCGCCCGTCCACCGGTTTACGGGGCTACAGTTGGTGATTTCGACGACACCGAGGCACTCAAGGTGCCCGGTGTTGAGAAAGTACTCCAGGTTGAGGGCACCGGCCAACCGGCAGGCTTCAGCCCGCTCGGCGGTATTGCCGTGGTGGCAACGAATACCTGGGCCGCCATGGAGGGTCGCAAGGCTCTGAAGATCGACTGGAATCTGAAGCCTGCCGGCGACAACGCAAGCTATACGTCGGCCACTTACAGGGAATCCCTTGAGAAAGCGGCGCAGCAACCTGGCAAGGTCGTCCGTCAGCATGGCGATCTGTACACAGCGCTGGAAAACGCCGACAAACGGGTTTCCGCCACCTACTACATGCCCCACATGGCCCAGGCTCCCATGGAGCCCCCGGTGGCGACCGTGCGGATCAAGGACGGCAAGGCTGAGGTATGGGCGCCCGTTCAGAATCCGCAGGCGACCCGCGATACCGTGGCCGGGCGACTGGGCCTGGATGCGAAGAACGTGACCGTTCACGTTACCCTGCTTGGCGGTGGCTTTGGTCGCAAGTCCAAACCGGATTTTGCCATTGAAGCGGCCAGTATCGCCGAGGCCTTCAAAGGTCGGCCGGTCCGGCTGCAGTGGTCACGGGAAGATGATATTCACCACGCCTACTATCACGCCGTGTCCGTGGATTATCTCGAAGCGGGACTGGACAACAACGGGCAGGCCACCGGCTGGCTGCACCGGACCCTCTCCCCCAGTATTGGCTCGCTGTTTGCGCCCGACCCGAAACACAAGGGCGAATTCGAGCTGGGCATGGGTTTCAACACCATGCCGTTCTCGGTGCCGGCCCTGAGGCTGGAGAATCCACCTGCACCCGCCCATGTGCGAATCGGCTGGTTCCGCTCAGTCTACAACCTGCCCCATGCCTGGGCGATCCAGAGCTTTGCCCATGAGATGGCTGTAGCTGCCGGCAAGGACCATCGCGACTACGTGCTGGACCTGCTCGGCCCGGACCGGGAGATCCACAATCTCACGGTGGGCGATGGCTGGAATTATGGCGAAGACCCGGATCTCTACCCTATCGACATCGGGCGCATGCGTAACGTAATCGAGCGGGTAACCAGGGAGGCGGACTGGGGTAAATCCACCGGCAAGAATCGAGGGTTGGGCCTCGCCTTCCACCACAGTTTCGTGTCGTACACCGCGATTGTCTTTGATGTGGAAGTCGATGATCAGGGCGAGCTCACCATCCACCGGGCAGACATTGCCTTCGATTGCGGCCCGCAGGCCAACCCGGAGCGGATTCGCTCCCAGCTGGAAGGCGCCATCGTCATGGGCATTGGCATCGCGCTGCAAAGCGAGGTGACATTCGAAGACGGTGTGGCGCAGCAGGGTAACTTCGACAAGTACCTGATCCCGCGCATGCCGGATGCACCCCAAACCCTGCGGGTTCACCTGGTCGACAACCCGGATGAGGCCATGGGTGGTGTTGGTGAGCCAGGGCTGCCTCCGGTAGCGCCGGCGTTGTGCAATGCGATCTATGCCGCAACCGGCAAACGCATCCGGCGCCTGCCCGTTGGCGACCAACTGAAAGCCTGAAAGTGATCAGGGCCCCTCGGGGCCCTGTTTTTTTACGCCACTCCCCTTCTCCGCCCCATACCTTCGTGGTATTCCCATAGCATCCTAGCTTTCTCCCCGCTTATAATTCAGGTTAACCCAGTCACTCTCCTCGACCCGACGGCCACCCTTGATGACCCTGATCGATCTGTTCCTGCAAACCATGGAAACGACACTGCCCGTGTTTGCCATGGTCTTTATCGGCCTGGGACTTCGCCGGATCGGCTGGATCGACAACGCGTTTGTGAATACTGCTTCGGCGCTGGTGTTCAAGGCCACCCTGCCGACCCTGGTATTTTTGAGCATCATCCGGGCCGATCTGGATACCGCGTTCAATCCTGGCCTTCTGGTCTTCTACCTGGTCGCGACTCTGGGGAGTTTCGCCATCACCTGGCTCTGGGCCCGCTGGCGTGTGGTTCGGGAGGATCGTGGCGTTTACGTGCAGGGCGCGTTTAGGGGTAACTGCGGTATCGTCGGCCTGGCGCTCGCCGCCAATCTCTACGGAGACTTCGGCCTGTCGGCAGGTGGCATCCTGCTTGGCCTGGTGATCATCTCCTACAACATACTTTCGGTGATCGTGCTGGTGGCCTACCAACCGGGGCAAACAACGGACTGGACGAAGATCTTCCACGACATCATCCGAAATCCGCTCATCCTGGCAGTCTTCGTGGCGATTCCCTTCGCCGCCCTGGATATCTCTCTGCCGGGCTGGGTCATGACTAGCGGCGATTACTTTGCCTCACTCACGCTGCCCCTTGCGCTGCTTTGCATCGGCGCAACCGTATCCCTGAGCGCCATCCGGAGTGACAGCAAAACAGCCTTGGGTTCCAGCCTGTTCAAGATGGTGATACTGCCGGCGCTTTGCACCGCTGCAGCGTGGCTAGCCGGTTTTCGGGGTTCGGAGCTGGGCCTGATGTTCCTGTTCTTCGCCAGCCCGACGGCGGCCGCCAGTTTCGTGATGGTGAAGGCGCTAGGCGGTAATGACCGGTTGGCGGCCAATATCATCGCCCTGACGACCCTTCTGGCAAGCATTACTGTCACTCTGGGAGTCTTCGTGCTTCGCAGTACCGGCCTGATCTAGGCCCTGCCCCGACCTATTGTTTCAATCGCGGCAAAACCCACCTGGCAACCCTCCAGGTAACCACCTCCAAACAGGTTGTAGTGGTTCAGGTAATGGTAGAGGTTGTAGACCTCACGCTTGATGCCATAAACCGGTGTTCGTGGGTAACACGAGTTGTAGGCCCGGTAGAATGCTTCGCCGAAACCACCAAACATCTGTGTCATGGCGATATCCGCTTCACGATCACCGCAGTAGACGGCAGGATCAATCAGCCAGGGGCGGTCAGAGCCATAGAGCACGTTACCGTTCCAGAGATCACCATGGAGCAGGCTCGGGTGCTCACAGTGGGCGTTCAGCCAGTCCATCAGCAAGCCCCCGTGCTGGTCCAATACCTGTTCGAAGCGAGTCCTCTGGCTGGCGTCACGAATACGTGAGACCTGGTAGCCAAGGCGGTCGTGGACAAAAAATTCACCCCAGTTGTCGCACCAGCGATTGGGTTGCGGTGCCAGGCCAATGTAATTGTCCCTGCCCCAGCCGTACGCCTCCTGACGCAGGGCATGCATTCTGGCCAGCCCTTCACCAAGCACCTCGCGCGCCCGATCTGAGCCACCTGAAGACCGGATGGCGGTGATTTCGAGTTCCGTTTCGTTCACCCGATAGACGTGCGGCACACCGACGTCAGTCACCCCGGCCTCATCAAGCGCGCTGGCAAGGCGTTCCAATCCCTCCGCTTCGCAGACCAGGGCGTCGGCATAACCAGTCGCATTGTGTTTCATGTGGGTGGAGGCCATCGGCGTTCTCTCTCCTTGAAGTGGTCGTGCCGGAACCGGTAGATTGAAATAAAGCCTGACACGACAGAACGAGCGGGAGCAAACCATGGATACCAAACGCTGGCAACTTCTGATATCCGGCCGGGTACAGGGGGTCTACTATCGCGCCTCCACGGAACAGAAGGCCTCTTCCCTGGGCTTGACGGGGTTCGCTCGCAATCTGCCCGATGGACGAGTTGAGATTGTGGCCGAAGGCCCGGAGGAACGCCTGGACGAACTCAGAACCTGGTGCGCCGAAGGCCCACCGGATGCGCGTGTGGATGCGGTGGATATTGCGCCGGAATCGCCAACCGGGGAATTCAGCAACTTCAGCGTTCGTTAGGCAATACGCCTCAGCCAGAACGTCATGGGCTTGGCGGTTTCCGCCGCCTGATCCACATCTTTCCATGAATAGGTGGTGGTCAGCTCCGGTACCTTTCGGTAGCCGCGGTTGTGCCAGAACGAGTCCAGCGGCTGATAATCGGCGGGTCTCAGGGGATGATCTTGAGGCCGCTCGACCGCGCAGAAACAGGAGTGCGTGAAACGGCCCTGTTCCCGGGCATGGCCTTCCCGGTGGTCGAAGAAGGCCACCCCGATGCCCTGCCCCCGGTAATTCGGCAGCAGCACCGACTCACCGAAATAGAAGATCTTGTCTGGCTCATAACCCTGCTCGATGAACGGCCCTTTGAACTCGTCCGTTTCGTGGTCCATCGGGATGCCCGTGGCGGCGCCAATAACCGATTCGCCATCCAGGGCGAGCACGAAGAGGCTCTCTGGCGAGCGGGCGTAGGTATCGAGGTACTTGCGCTCGTAGTCCATATCACCGTCGTACAGGTAGGGAAAATGGCGAAACACCTCGATCCTCAGGCGCGCGAGATCATCCAGGTATGGTTTAATCTGGTCACCGCTGAGCCGGCGTATTGAAACCGCCATAAACTACCCCCTGTCGAAAGGTCGGAGCATGCAAAAAGACAAGCCGTTTTCTCAAGCCTGCGAGAATAACAAAGCGCCGATTCTGGAAAAACTTGTCGAGCTTTTCAAACAGCCGGGCACCATTCTGGAAATCGGCACGGGCACGGGCCAGCACGCCGTTCACTTTGCCGCTCAACTACCCCACGTGGTTTGGCAGCCCACCGATCACCCTCAGAACGCCCAGCTTTCCCGGGCGTGGATCGACGGCGCCCACCTTACGAATATCAACCCGCCCATTGCCCTGGAGGTATTGAACGGAGATTGGTCCAGCCTGCCCGCCATCGACGGCGCGTTCTCCGCCAATACGGCGCATATCATGGCCTGGGAAGAAGTGCAGGCAATGTTTCGCGGCCTGGCGGAGGCCCTACGCAGGGGCGCAATCTTCTGCCTCTATGGGCCTTTCAGCTATGGCGGTCGGCACACCAGTGAAAACAATGTACGGTTCGACCTGTCGCTGAGAACACAGGCGCCGCATATGGGAATTCGGGATATGGAGGATCTCGAGGCTCTGGGTGAAGCAACCGGTCTGAAGCTTGAAAAGGATTTCGGAATGCCGGCTAATAATCGGTTGTTGGTTTGGCGACGAACTTGATACCAGAGCGCAATTGCGCAACTGGTCCGCCACCGGTCCCATCCATTTACAGGGCGCAGCGACGGACCAGTTTTCCTTACGGATGCCGGCTACAGCAGGTCAGAATTGACAGAAGACAGTATCTTCCCGACGGTATCGTAGGCACTGGAGGGCATCCAGTTACGATTCGAGCCCAGGTAGCTTTCCGGATCAAGCTCCAGAAGTCCAATCAGGACCTCAGCAACGATCCTGGCGCCGACTGGGCCGAGCCCTTCGCCCGGCTCGAAGTTTCCGGGTGAGGATTCCCTGCCAACAACCTCTGCCTCGGCCAATATGTATAGCCAGAGGGGCGCTCCAGACGTTACTTCGCCGTTCGATATGGCGCTGATCCTGGCCATGACGGCGTTGATTTCAGCGTCCGCCCGACCCATTTCCCGAGCGATCGTGTCACCCCCGGGAAGCCTGAAGCTGTTACCCCTGAGAAGATTCCGCGTCGCCAGGGATTTTTCACCGCCATCAGGCACGAAAGGAAGCTCCAGAAGATCGCCTGCCATTAACGTGTCGAGCTTTTCAGCTCTCTGAACAACGCGATTTTCATCCGTAAAAAACAGCTCGTGCCAATCAACGACAGCCCGGGTGTCGCCCACCGGGGAAAACCCGCGGCCGAGAATCTGTCCAAAGAATTCGAAGGCCGTATCTCCCTTCTGTACCTGTATTTTCATAGGCACCATAGAGTGGCCAAAGCGATACGCGGCAACGGCAAACTCAATTGGAATAAACGGTACGCTGCATTTATAGAACCGGCGCCCCTGGCTCAACACATCATCCACGACCGCCTGACCGCACATGGAAACGAGAAAATCATTCACAACCACCCATTGGTAGTGCCAGATGACCTCCCGGTGGGCTTCTTCAAAAAGCTCATCATTTTTCAGGTCACGACCATCAGCAGCGGCCTCGGCACGGAGCTTGTCGCAGATGGCGTTGTGAAACTTGATGAAGCCCAACTGCATCTGGCTGATGATTCGGTTCTCATCGTTCCGGGGGTCGCCAATAATGGCGCTTCCAGTTGGAACCCTTAACAGGTCGTTTTTACGCCGGTCATCAGCGCCGGCTTCATCGGCACCCGTGAGCAGCTTGGCGTTTCTGAACGGAGGCGTTTGGTTGTACAGGTATGGCTGTGCTTCGGGACCGTTGCCGTAGATCGAGTCAAGATCCAGGGTCGGTGTTCGCACATTGGGAATTTCATTGGGGTGATTCACTGAAGCGAAGCTGGAACTGGTGTCGAGCGTTATATCGTGATCAATAAACTGCCCAAAAATCACCATTCCGACAGCCACCGATGACGTCCGGTCGCTGGCTCCGCCATTGTCCATCGGGCCACCGGCCTTGCCAATGTTCTGCAGAACGGTTGGTGAAACGTAGGAATGCGCCAGATGAGGAAACATCCATCCAAAACGATCTTCCCTGGAAGGCTGGTAATCTACCCTGCAATGCTCGGGCAGCCCGCTAAGATCTTGCATACCATGGTAGTGGCTCATTGTCTCTCCCTCGATAATCATCAGATAAGGCGTGGAGACACCCTACTAGCCCCAATTGCTGTCCTTTGCATATTGACCAATCGGTAATTCAAGGTATCTGACAACGAAACGGTAGCTCTTAAAATGGTTAGCATCAAGAACTAAAACGGGGGAGTTTTCTGGAACAGCGTGGGGGTATATCGGGCAATAAAAAACCCCAGCATTTCTGCTGGGGTTTTGTATTGGCGGAGAGGGAGGGATTCGAACCCTCGAAACGCTATTAACGTTTACACACTTTCCAGGCGTGCGCCTTCAGCCACTCGGCCACCTCTCCAATAAACTGTTTCAAATCAGCAACGTCGTCGCTCATTTGAGGGCGCAAACTTTAATGGTTTTACGGGCGCTTGGCAACTCCCCCGGGGAAAATCGTCAAAAAAATTCGGGCGAGACGGGTTTTCTCTTTACCGGTTGAGCAGATTCAGGACTATCGTTAGTACAACGCCAAGTATAATCATCCAGTTTGTGGGGAGAGACTATTCATGCTGATGAAAGCCGAGCAATCGACGCTGTTGCTCATCGATGTCCAGGAAAAGCTGATGCCGGCCATTAGCCATGGCGACGAGGTGGTGGACCGCTGCATCGTGCTGGCCACCATTGCCGGACTCATGGAAGTTCCTGTGCTGGGCACCGAGCAGCTGCCGGACAAGCTGGGACATAATGTTGAAGCGGTCCGGGAGCTCTGCAACCAGACCCTGGCCAAGCACCATTTTGATGCCTGCCCCGATGGGCTCGTTGACCAGTTGCCGGAGGGCCGGCAGCACATTGTAATCGGTGGCTGCGAGACCCATGTGTGTATGATGCAAACCGCCCTTAGCCTGCTGGATGCTGGTTACAAGGTATGGGTGGTAGCCGATGCTACCGGCTCACGCAACGAGTTTGACCGGGACGTCGCTCTGGACCGCCTGAACGAGAGCGGCGCCAGGATTGTAACGCTTGAGATGGTGGCGTTTGAATGGATGCGTCATTGCAAACATCCGCAGTTCCGGAACATTCAGGCCCTGATCAAATAGAGGCATCCGGAAGGCTGGCGCCCACGTAACTAGTCACTTCAATTTCAGGTGGTTTCGAGGTTCGCAATGCTCAACATGGACTTTTCCAAAAAAGTCATCATCCGCACCGAAGAACAGGATTGGGTGCCCAGCCCTGCCGGTGGTGTTTTGAGAAAGCCTCTTGCCCGCGAGGAAGCAGAGCGTGGTCATGCGACCAGTGTGGTCCGGTACGAGCCTGGTGCCTCCTTCAACCGGCATGAGCACCCACTGGGCGAAGAAATCCTCGTTCTGGATGGGGTGTTTTCCGACGAGACCGGCGACTACCCGGCCGGTACTTATCTGCGGAACCCGCCAGGCAGTGGACACGCCCCTTTCAGTAAGGAAGGCTGCACGCTGCTGGTCAAGCTGCATCAGTTCGACGAACGCGATGGATCCACAGTGCGCATCGATACGCGCACTGCGCCGTGGCGGCCCGGTATGGGCGGGCTTGAGGTGATGCCGCTGCACGAATTCGAGCACGAGCATGTGGCCCTGGTGAAGTGGCCGGCCAATGAGGTTTTCCAACCCCATAGGCACTTCGGCGGCGAGGAGATATTCGTGCTGTCCGGTGAGTTTTGCGATGAACATGGTCGCTACCCGGCGGGCACCTGGATTCGGAGCCCCCACCTGAGCCAGCATCACCCGTTCGTGGACAAGGAAACAATCATCTGGGTAAAAACCGGCCACCTGCCGATCGAGACGCCATAAAAAAGGGCCCCGAAGGGCCCTGAAGTGGTCAAGAGATCGCTGTGTGTTGCCAGTTCTGCCTGCTGAACGCGTCGTTGCTTGCACCGTTAGATGCCGTATTGAAGAGCTCTTCTTCACCGGCAGGTATTGCAAACACGTGGTACGCCTCAGGGCCAAATGGATCCAGTGCGGTATCGAGGTATTCGAAGCTGTCAGGCACTGGTTCGCCCGAATAAGCGACTCGGAACTGCCGCTCAAGGGTTGGTGTGGTTACGTTCAGGGGCTGCTCCACCCAGAGGTAGACGGCCTTATGGGGCACGATGTATTCGCTGCGCACCACCCTGTAACCCTCTTTGAGCGTGAGCGTGGTCGGCTCTTTGCCCGGTTCCAGACGGAATTTGTGGATGGTCTTCATAGCTACTGCTCCTCTTCGGGTTGCTGCCTTTCGCAACTCCATGATGGACAGGAACAGAGTTCGATAAAATAAGCTTTTGTGAGCTTTTAAGATCGTTATTTTCGATGCAATCAGGCGTCACGATCACCCGTGTGGGCATCGACAATGGCACGGACGCCCTCATGGGCGGTTTTTCGGCCACGAGTGATGGCGAACAATTCATCCATGACGTCTTCAATTGAGGCAATCTGCTCTACCTCATACTGGCGGCAGACCTCCTCGCGGATTGAGGTTGGAGCAGCGAACACGCCATAGCCCTGGCTGCCAAATACCTTGATCAGGGCGCTGTCATCTACCCGGGCGACAAGTTTCATGCGAACCCCATTCAGGGAAAACCAGTTCATCAGTCGCTCGAAATAAGGTGCATCCGTGGCGTTGGCCAGCAACGGTTGGCCATTCAGGGATTCCGGAAACCCCTTTTTGAGCTTTCTAGCCAACTCTGGTGCGGCGAACAGGCTCATGCTGGATCCCGCCAGAGGATGTACCGTGAGATTGCCGTCCTCCTGCAACCGTGGCACCCGGTCGGTCAGAACCAGATCCAGCTCCTTGCGTTTCAGGCTAAGCACAAGATCTTCGGTGCGCCCGGTCTGGCATTCAAGCTGGATGGACCGCTCGCCCGCCATCGCCGGCTGCAGCAGGTAGTAGGCAATCAGTTTGTGAATGGAAGCGGAGACGCCGGCTCGCAGGGTCAGCGGACGCTCGGAAGGATCAAGCCGCAGGGTTTCGGCAAGCTCACCGGTGAGGGCGAATATGTCGTCGGCGTAGCCGAGGATCAGCCGTCCGTAGTCTGTGAGGATGAGCTTGCGCCTTTCCCGGGAGAACAGGCGCCCACCCACTGAGGCTTCAAACGTGGCAAGCTGGCCACTGAGGGTCTGCGGCGCCAGTTCCAGGACTTCACTGGCTCGGGCGATCGAACCTTCCCGGCTGATCACCCAGAAATAGTAGAGATGGCGGAGGTTAAGCTGTTCCATTCCTTTGCCCTGCCCCCGGTTCAGGATGGCCGCGGAATTTTGAGGATTTCACCGAAGGTGACGTATTCGCTTCCGCCGAGACGGCCGATCGGATCAATCGCAGCGCCATTGAAGGTCAGGCGATTCTTGTCATCGTAACGGGCTGCATCATCAGATACCCATACCCGGGTGACTTTTCCGAATACCAGTGACTGGGGCCCGGCACCGATTTCCTTGATGTCGTAGAGCTCGCAGGCAAAAGCCACGTTGCAGTCCTTGAGCCGAGGCAGGCTCGAGCCTTCGAAATCCACCAGCTCCAGATCAAGATTTTTCAGTTCGGATTCGCCATGGGGCAAGGTTCGCGAGGATTCTGTGACCGCCGCGGCGAGATCCCGGTGGGCGATATGAACGACAAAATTCTTTCTCTCTTCAATGTTTACCCGGGTGTCTTTCGACACGCCCTCAGCCGGTTTTTTACCAACGGAAATCATCAGCAACGGAGGATTGCTGGTGATCGGCGTAAAAAACGAGAAAGGCGCCAGATTGTAATCCCCATCCGGATTTTCACTCAGCACCCAGGCAACTGGCCTCGGAATTACTGTCTGGGTAAGGATGTGGTAGGCATCTTTCGGATCCATACCCTCGAAATCTATAAGCATCACTCTCTCCCGTTAACTGCAGCTTCGGGCGTTCGTTCGCGCAACAGCCACAAAGTCATCAATAACCCGTGAAGTATCAGGAAGGGTACGGCAACCATGACCAGACCGCCCCAGCCCAGCCAGCTCAGAATTGCGCCGGCAGACAGCGCCGCGGTCGCCTGGGAGCCAAAAACCATTATGTCGTTCAGGCCCTGGACGCGGAAGCGTTCGGCATCCCGATACCCCCGGGGCAGCAGCGTTGTGCCACCAACGAACAGGAAATTCCAGCCAACGCCGAGCAACAACAGCGCTGACAGATAGTGGTGGAAGCTGACACCACTCGCGGCAAGGGCAATACAGCCCAGGTAGGCCAGCAGGCCCGCTGCCATCATCAGGGGAATGCCTACCACGCGTGTCAGCCAACCGCTGATCAGCGACGGAAGATACATGGCCATTATGTGGAGCTGGATCACCCGCTTGGCATCGTCGAGGTCGTGGCCGGCCATTTCGGTCATGCTCAGCGGCGTCGCCGTCATGATGAAACTCATCACCGCATAGCCAATGGCCGCGGCACTCATGGCAGCCCATATTAAAGGGTTCACCATAATCTCCCGTAGGGGGCGCCCTCCTCCCGGCCTGGATTCCTGGACGCGCTCGGCCCCTGCCCGGTAACCGATAGCAAGAATCAACAAAGCCGCACCCTGGACGGCCGCCAGAGCGATCCAGCTGACCAGAAACGGGTATTGCTCCGCCGCGCCGCTACCCAGACCCGCAACTTCCGGCCCGAGCCAGGCTGCGACCAGACCACCCAGCAACACGCGAGCGGCAGCAGAACCCGCCATACCCGGCGCCACGGATTCCATGGCCGCAAACCGATATTGGTGAACCACCGCAAGCCCCGTACCACCGACCACGGCCGCAAGACAAAGAAGGGAAAACAGACCAGTCCAGGACGCGAGGCCTCCAATAAGACCTGCAACAATGCCCATGATGGCACCCAGCAGCATCACGCGCTTGCGCCCAATGCGCTCCATTAACCAGGTTGCCGGTTTGATAGCCAGAACGGTGCCTACGACCACCAGACCGACGGGAAGTGTTGCGTACTCGGGCGCCGGGGCGAGCATTCTGCCCTGAATGCTGCCTATAAAAACGATAAAAGGCGCTGTGCACATGGCCAGCGCCTGAGCGGCAACCAGGACCCAGACATTGAGGGGCATGGATTATTTTTTCCTGTAGATGATTCCGGGGTGGCACTGAACCATCTCATAGAGATGGGGCAAGCCGTTGAGCGATTCCGAGGCACCAAGAACCAGGTAGCCGCCCGGGTTCAGGGTGGCGTGCATCCGGGTGAGAATGTCCTTTTTCAGGTCCGCCGAAAAATAGATCAGAACGTTCCGGCACATCACAATATCGAACTTGCCCAGCATATAACGCTCAAGCAGGTTCAACTCCTTGAACTCCACCATGCTCTTGATCTGGGGTTTGATCTGCCAGCCACCGTTCAGGGACGGCGTGAAAAACTGCTTCTGGCGCTCTGGCGAGAGCCCCCGACCAATAGCAAGCATTTCATACTCGCCCTTGCGAGCCACATCAAGAACGCTTTTGGAGATATCCGTCGCGGTGATCTTTACATCCCGGAGCTTCCCGGGCCTCGCCCGCCGAAACTCCTCGACGATCATGGCAATCGAATACGGCTCCTGGCCGGTTGAGCAGGCCGCAGACCAGATACGCAAAGGCTGCATCGAGTTGCGCTCTGCGAATTCGGGAAGCAGCTTCTCCTGAAGAATCCGGAAAGGGTGATTGTCACGGAACCACAGGGTTTCATTGGTTGTCATCGCATCGATGACAGTCTCTTTCAGACCGCCCCGCCCGGGGCGCTTAAGGCGCTCAAGCAGTTCACCCAGGGTATTCAGGCTGTTCTCTTCAAGAATCCTGCGCAACCGGCTTTTGACCAGGTACTGTTTATTATCGCCCAGTAAAATCCCACAGGCATCCTGCAGGAACGATTTGAAGGCTTCATATTCCTGTGGCGTTATTTCCGCTTTCATTGGGTCTCTGTTCTGAGTGAATCTTTGAGCGGCTCCATCAACCCTGGTCGATGATTTCCATCACCCGCTCTGCCAGCTCGTCCGGACTGAACTTTGCCATAAAGTCGTCGGCCCCGACCTTCTTTACCATGGCCTGGTTGAACACACCGCTGAGTGAGGTGTGAAGCATAACAAACATATCCGAAAGCGCCGGGTCCTCTTTCACCTTGGTGACGAGGGTGTAGCCATCCATTTCAGGCATCTCCACGTCCGAGATGATCAGAGAGAAGTGATCCTTGGCCCGGGAACCGTCCGCAGTGATTTCCTTCAGATGTTCAATAGCCTGCTTGCCGTCGTTTTTCAGCACCACTTCCATGCCAATCGCGGTGAGACACCGCTGTATCTGGCGCCGGGCCACGGACGAATCATCGACCACCAGCACGGGCAGATGCCCCGGCACCCGGTCCGCGCTCTTGCTCAGAACGGCTTCGGTTACGTCCTCCCCAAGCGGAGAAACTTCTGAAAGAATCTTCTCTACATCAATGATTTCAATAAGCTTATCATCAATTTTCGTGACAGCGGTAAGATAGACATCCTTGCCGGCTCCTTTGGGTGGAGGCAGGATTTCTTCCCAGTTCATGTTCATGATTCGCTCGACGCCGCTCACCAGGAAACCCTGCGTTTTGCGATTGTATTCAGTGATGATGACGAAGCTGGTGGAGAGCTCTTCTTGCGGGATACCGGGCAGACCGATTGCCATGCTCAGATCGATAATGGGGATAGTCTCACCCCGGCTATGAGCGACGCCTCGAACGACCGGGCGGCTGTTGGGTAGGGAGAACAGCTTCGGACACTGCAGAACCTCTTTCACCTTGAACACGTTGATCCCGTAGATCTGACGCCCCCTGAGACGGAAAAGAAGCAGCTCTAGGCGGTTCTTTCCGACCATCTGAGTGCGCTGGTTGACACTGTCCAAAACCCCTGCCATTTCGATTCTCCTGGCTTGCCGGAATTACAACGGCATATATCTTGCTGTTCACTGAATAATAGCCTGATCGACGGAAACCCGTCATATCAGGGGTGGGTCAGCCCATTTAACGGCCACTTTTACCGAATCCTTAGCCTGATTCGGGCTTTTCTGCCCTGTTGTTGACAGCATAGGACAAACTGATACGTATGCGCATCACGAATTTCGCCCTACTACTGCTAATGTCTGGCCTGAGCACGCCGCTCCTTGCTGGAACGACGGCTGAACAGATTCAGAAAGCAACCCTGGCGTTTCTGGACAGCTTTGCGTCTGAACAGGCCGAGCATGGCTACACCGTTTCCTTCGAACCCGGTTCCATCGACAGCCGCCTCGCTCTCGCCGAGTGCGAAAAGCCTTTGAGTGTAGAGTTCAGCGGGGATCCATGGAAAAGCACCAGCCCGTCGTTGCAGGTAGCCTGCGAAGGAACCCGCCCATGGCGCATGTTTGTTACCGCTTCAGTCTCTATCCATGGGCCAGCCCTGGTGGCAGCGAGGCCACTCACACGTGGAGAGCGAATAACCGAAGGGCTGCTTGCGAAGCAGTCTGTTGAAATCAATTCATCCAGACGTGGCGTGATTACCGACTCGAAGCAGGCGATTGGCATGGAAGTGCGGCGCGCAGTGAATGCCGGATCGCTCGTTACACCAGGCATGCTTTCGGCCCCGAATGCGGTCGAACGAGGCGATCATGTTATCATCACCGCCAAAACCGGTGGATTTTCAGTACGTTCCCGGGGCAAAGCCCTGGCAAGCGCCAGCGTTGGCGAACAGGTTCTGGTTGAGAATCTGCGCTCATCGCGCACGATAAGAGCCAGCGTTGTCGCGCCGGGCCACGTGGAGATTCCGATGTGAGCCGCGTGCGGCAGAGGCTTGCCGGAGCGGCAAGTGAATGCCGCAAAACCGGTCGTAAAAGCAGATGAAAAAAAGTGCTAAAAGTACTAAAGGTTTTCGCGGCGCCGCCGTTAAGAAGACATAAACTCGAGTAAGCGCCGCATTCGTGGCGCGACAGGCAAGCAGGTACAGATATGTCAGTTGACTTAAATGGAATTGGCCCCGGCCAGGTCAACACCCAGAGAACCACGGCCGACAAAAGCTCCGGCGCACAGAATACCCAGCCGGCATCCAACGAACAGGCGAAGACACAGGCCCAGGGGGCCCGTGGTGAGAACGTTAGCCTGAGCAATCAGGCAAAGAATCTGAAGCAGCTCGAACAAAAGCTGGGCGATTATCCGGAAATGGATGACGACCGCATCGAGCAGATCCGTTCCGCCCTCGAAAATGGCACGTACAAGATTGACGCCGAGAAGCTGGCCCAGAAAATGCTTGAGATGGATGAAAGCATTTTCGGGTGAGTAGACCATGGCCGCAATTGATGATTTGAAGACCCTTCTTTCCCAGGATATCAGCCAGCTTGAAACACTGGCTGACGTTCTCGGCAAGGAAAAGACCTGCCTTGCGAATTCCGACCTCCGCCAGCTGGACGCCCTGACCAGAGAGAAGAACGATCTCCTCGGTGCAGTCCGCGAACGCGCCAAACAGAAAATCCGAACGCTCGTACAAATGGGATATCGCCCCGAAAGTGGCGAGCCTTCCCGCTTTATTCGCAGCGCCGGATTCTCGGATCTCTTCGAACTCTGGCAGGAAGCGGACCAGAAGCTGCGAACCTGTCAGACGCTGAACCAGACCAACGGTCGCGTAATCAGCCACTTGCAAAAGCGTTTGTCGAGGCTCACAGATATTTTCCGCGGCGCCACCGGCCAGCAAAAGCTGTACGGTGCACAGGGTCAGCAGACCACGGTATCAAGCAGCACGGTGCTCGCCAGCGCCTGAGCCCGGACGCATGGCTCTGCCGAGCCATGCTTTCCACTTTATCGGGTGTAGATGGTCATCTGGGAGTCGGGATGAAACCGGATGTCGTGAATGCTCACGTTGCCCATTGAAGCTCCCTGGCCTCCCGTAACCCGTATATTGTCCATCCGGATTTCCTCGATGCGCTCAGGGAACGCCAGCATCAAGGCGCCATCTTCTCTTACCCGATAACGCGGCTCCCCTTCACGATAGTGCACACCGGAAATGCTGAGATCTGAATCCAGGAAGTTCAGAACCGGCACGAAGATATTGGCGGAAAGCTTGAGACCTTCAATAACATCTGCGGATGCCTCGGTGCCTTGCTCCCCATTTCCTGCGGGGTTCTCCGCCATATTGCTGACAATACCAATGCGCTGCAGCAGGGTCGGATCGCCCTGACCCGAAATCGCCGCCAGCTCGGCTTCACTCATGAGGGCAAGATTGCCTCTCTCATAAAGTTCGCCAGCTTCCAGCGTTGCCTGTGACGCCTCGGCCGAATTGCTGGCCGCAAAGGTTACCAGGGGCTGGAATGGCAGCGTGACCGCTGTTACCAGGGCGGCAGCGTTGCGATAGCGGGACTGGTGCTTGAGGACACGATGCAGCTCCTTCTCGCTGATCCAGCCCGCCTGGATAAATACCTCACCCAGGCGCTGTCCCGTTTCGCGCTGAAGCCTGAGGCCTTCGTTAACCTGCCCCTCAGACAGATACCCACGATTGATAAGCAATCGCCCGAGGCGTGATTTCTCTTCAAATCCCTGACGGATTCTCACCCAGTGTCTCCTTTTAAACAGTGAAAACCGTACAACCCGGCCCGGCCAGTGTGATCCATGACTTCCGATATCGGGAAGGTTAGCCGATCACACAACGATGTGCGTGGATGCAGTGCCCGTTTTACCATCACCATCTGGTAAGATCTGGCACCTGATAACAGAATTCGCCGAATTGTCGCAGGAAACACACCTGCTAATAACACGGAGAACGGCTGCAAATGACAAACATGGTAAAACCCCTGAAAACTGTGACTCCCGTATTGCTTATGGCGTTCGCCCTGCTCATGCCGACTGCCGCGGTGCAGGCGCAAACCAATGAGCAGCCGGCCAGTGATCCACTTCCAAAGGTCCGCATGGTGACCAGTGAAGGCGCTATCGAGCTTCAGCTTCGCCCGGATGTTGCGCCCGAAACGGTCGACAATTTCCTGCAGTACGCCGAAGACGGTTTTTTCGACGGCACCATCTTCCATCGGGTTATACCCGGGTTCATGATCCAGGGCGGCGGTTTCACCCGGGATCTCTCCCGCAAGTCCACTCGGGCCCCTATCCGCAACGAAGCGAAAGAGACACTGCCGAACCTTCGTGGAACCATTGCGATGGCTCGCACCAGTGCGCCTGATTCCGCCACGTCCCAGTTCTTTATAAACCTTTCCGACAACGGGTTCCTGAACGCCGGAGTTCGCGGCCCGGGTTATGCGGTTTTTGGCAAGGTGATCGAGGGCATGGGCGTTGTCGACGCCATTGCCCGCAAACAGACCACCCGCAAACAGGGGATGGCCGATGTGCCGGTTGAACCTGTGATCATCGAAACCGTCACCGTGGTCGACCCCAAAGGCTGACACCGTGGACCATGCTCCCCTGCCGCCCGGAATAGAGCCCGCTGAACTGGCTTGGCACGACGGCGTCCCGGAGTCCATCCGGTTCGGCGATGTCTATTTCAGCCGCGACAATGGTCTCGAGGAAACACGCTACGTTTTCCTGCAACACAACCAGTTGCCCGAACGTTTCGCACAGATTCCCGAAGGCGGCAATTTCGTTATTGCCGAAAACGGCTTTGGAACCGGCCTGAACTTTCTCGCTGCCTGGCAAGCCTGGCAGCGACACGCTCCGGCCCATGCGGCGACGCTGCACTTCGTTTCCGTTGAACGTTTCCCCCTCACCCACGAGGACCTGGCCCGGGCCCTGGCACAGTGGCCCGAACTGGCGGCGCTGGCCGACGAACTGCTTCTGCATTACCCACCCCTGGTGCGCGGGGTACACAGGCTGGTCCTGGCCGGCGGGCAGGTTCGACTGACGCTGTTTTTCGGCGACATTACCGACGCCTGGCAATCCCTGGATTTTCAAGCCGACGCCTGGTTTCTGGACGGGTTCGCCCCGTCCCGCAACCCGGATATGTGGCTGGAAAACATCATCAACAAGATCCGTGCACACAGCAGGCCGGGCACAACTCTGGCGACCTTTACCTCCGTTGGCCGGATTCGTCGGGCCTTGATGGAGGCCGGATTCCGGATGGAAAAAACCGCCGGATACGGTCGCAAACGGGATATGCTGAAAGGCGTTCTTGTCGCGGAGAACCCGGCACCCATCAAAACGGCTCCCACGGAACAACAGGAATCGATCTTAATCATCGGCGCAGGTGTTGCCGGCTGCGCACTGGCAAGAAACCTGGCAGACCGGGGGTACCCGGTAACACTGATCGACGCCCATGGCCCGGGTGCAGCAGCGTCCGGCAACGCTCAGGGCGCCCTGTATGTGAAGCTGGGCGTAGAGTTCAACGACCAGACCGAGTTGGCGCTCACATCCCTCACGTTCGCGCAGCGTTTCTACCACAACTGGCGCGACCAGCACTGGCATCCGACCGGCCTGCTACAGCTGGCCCACAATCCCCAGGAAGCGGACCGGCAGCGGAGGTTTCTCCAAAGGAACGACTACCCCCGGAGTATCTTTTACCCGGTGACCCGGGAACAGGCCAGCGCCCTGACAGGCGTGCCCACGGAATCCGGCGGGCTCTGGTTCCCCGGCAGTGGCTGGCTCGAACCCGCAAACCTTTGCAAGGAACTGGCGAACCACCCGCTGATATCCACGCTGTTCCATAGCGAGGTCAACAATCTTCGGCGTTTGGACGGAACATGGAGCATTTCGACGGAAAACAACAGATCGATCACTGCTGACCGGGTGGCCATCTGCTCGGGCCATCTCAGCCCGGAGCTTATCCCGACAAAGGGTCGTTTCCGGCTGAAAGCCATTCGTGGCCAGGTTAGCCACCTGCCAGCGACAGCTCTCAGAGGCCCAACGGCCGTTATCTGTGGGAACCGGTATCTGAACCCTGCACTGGGCGAGTTTGCCGTAACCGGCGCAACCTTCGATCTACGCGACAACAACCCATCGCCCACCGTGGAAAGTCATAACGAGAACATCGATGAACTCGGCTCGATGCTGCCTGCGGTGTTTTCCGATGAAAGCGATGCGCTTCGCGCCGAGGAACTCAGTGGCCGGGTTGCCTTCCGATGCACCACCCATGACTACCAGCCGGTGGCCGGCCCCGTTTTCGACGGCGAGAGCGGCGATCTCGATAGCCTTTACCTCCTTACTGGCCTTGGCAGCAAAGGACTGACCTACGCACCGCTCCTGGCCGAATATCTGGCTGACTTGCTTACTGGACAACCTCCCTGCCTTCCCGCGAACCTGGCCAAACGCCTTGAAACCCGACGCCTCTATCAGACGAATGTGGTGGTTTCGTAATAAACTCCAGCTGAAGTTTCCGGTCAGACTGCCGATAACCATCGAAATGGTGGCATAGTCACGGAGAGAACCCATGTCCATTTTTGTCAGCGAACCCGGCCGCCCGGTCGGAACCCGGCTACCGGAAACATTCCGGGCACGGCCCGTGGGTGATGTTACAGAGCTGGCAGAAACCCAGAGCATCAATCCTGGCCGAAGTGAGGCAACGGACGCCGAGTTCCAGCAGGCCGCCAATGCCGGTCGCTACAAAGCACTGGAGGAATACGGCGCGGCGGCCGCTGGCGAGCGCCGGGAAGACCGCCCTTATCTGCCGGTATCCAGCATCTCGTCTCAAACCCTGTATTCCGTTCCGGCGTCTGCAACGATTTCTGAGGCTTTAACCGTCATGGACGAGCACCAGGTGCATCACCTTGTGATCATGGCGGATAACAACGTTGCCGGCCTTGTCGACCTGCGTTGGCTCCTGGGCTGGCTTCACGAGAACGAAGCCGATGCCATGAGCCAGAGCCTGGTTCACATCGAGTTGCCCGCGTTCCTGACAGCCTCACCCGAGACCGATGCCCACCAGCTCGCCAGGCTCATGCTGGCCCACCAGCTCAACGCAGCCCTGGTGGTAGATGCCAAAGGCGCCGCCTCCGGAATTGTTACCAGCACGGACTACCTGCGACTTTACGCCAGCGCCGGCCGTCATCAGGGAACGGTGTAGTTCCAACGTCATCTAATTCAGAGGCGTCAACAGCTCTCCCTCTGGACTGAAGAGAAGCACATACCAGTTGTTGCCGACTCGGGTTAATGCAGGTATTTCGTCATCGCGGTAGTTTTCGAGATCCACTATGGCAGAGTCATCGGCCGCAAGCTGGTATCGCCAGTTGTTTCTGAATTCCGACTCTTCCTCTTCCGTCTCCGGTTCTGGAACCAGCGATACCCGGGCAGCGATGCCCTGCTCCATTCCGGACACCACACCGCCGCTGGCGAAGTCGCCGTTCGTGGTACCCGCCACAACCATGTCGCCATCGAAATCAGCCAACCCAAGAAATGCCTCGCTGGACTGATCGTCTTCGTCATTCAGGGTGAAGGCCCGACTGACATTCCCGGCGGCTGAATATCCCAGCAGGAACCCGGCAGCACTGGAAAGCGCCTCCCTCTCCAGAACGGGGTCTTCCTCTTCCTGCTCCAGCACAGAATAGGATCCATCACTGGCACCAATCAGCCAGAGCGTGCTACCGGTATACAGTCCGTTGGAAACCGGTTCATCGCCAGTGGTGCCAACCTGTTTGACATCAAGTTCGCTGGTGGCACTGGAGGCGTTAAAGAAGAAGGCGTCAATGCCGCCGATGACTGAAGCGCCTTCCACAGATCCCGCGGCCGAACCAAACAACCCGGGGTTCACAGATTCTGTGCTGCCGCCGGCAACACGGTCATCGGCTGCTGAGCCGGCCTGGCGGGTCCAGGCAACCGCAGGCTGCTGCGTGTTGCCGTCCAGTTCAGTATCAATTCGCTGCAGGAAGCTGTCCCTGCCGCCCGATCCCTGCTGCTGATCAAACACACCTTCCGTTTCCCCGGCCAGGATGACATAGCCGGTGTCACGGTTGATTCCGGCCCAGCGAACCTGATCATCAGCATCCGTTCCGGTCCGGATGGTCCAGGTGGGAACGTATTCGCCACCGTTGGTGGCGGAATCAAACCAGTAAAGCGATGTCACTGAATCCAGGCCGCCCAGACCGGACGTTCCCGCCACAGACTGATCGGTGCTGTAGGCCACGACAAATTCGAACCGGTCTACCTTCGTCCCACCCTCGGTCACCTTCCGTTGCACCACGTTTATGACCGGATCCGGAGCGCTCAGGCTGTCGCTCGCAGAGGATATATCAACCTGCTGCAACTGAGTGCCTCGTTGGTCAAAAATCCGCACCAGCACCCTATCGTTATCCTGGGTGTCGTAGCCGGCAACGAACAGCCTGCCGTCATGGCCCATCGAGATGTCTGTGGCCACAAAGCCGTCGCCAGGGTTCAGAGCAAGCGGAGACGTCAGCTCGTTGAGGCTGATCCGGATCAGGTTTTCAGCCTCCGCCCGGGCATAATCCTCTCGACCGGCCTGGAAGTTCTCGTTGAGGCCCAGCAGGATAAACCGGTCGCTGAAGGCCGGGTTGGCATAGCCGGCCTCCGGTACCCGAATCCGAAAAGGCACTTCATCGGTCCCCTCAGGAAAAATCAGTTCGTCATTCTCAACCCAGCTTCCGTCCTCCAGTCGCTCGATAACGAACTCGGATTCGAGACGTGCGGTGGAGTCTTCGGTGTGGCTCAGCTTCGCAAAAATATCCCGGTCTCTGTCTCCAGAGAGTCTCGCGACGTATTCGCGCACAGCACCCACGTTCAGCGTATCCCTGCCGCCACCGTTTACAGTTTCCAGCGACAGAACCGGTTCGTTGTCCTGAATGGACAAATTGGTAACGACACCACCGTTACCGCTGCCAAGACCGGCCAGACCGGATCGCACTTCTGTCAGTGCCAGGCGTAGGGACTCGACGGGCTCGGCAAAGCTGTCCTCGACCACCTCCAATGGCAGATAACACTCGGTAATACCCGGCTCAAGTGTGATCACGCCGCGCGTATAGAAGCCCTGTTCGTCAAGCTCATAGTCGATATAGTCCAGCTCGCTTTCCCCCGTCTCATCGCGAGGCAATGAACTGTTGCTGCCCAACCCGACAATGTCCGTGCCGAGGATGGCATCTCCCGCATTGGAGGCACTGTGATCGCAGTTCTGGTGTGGAGGCGAGAATCCGACGTCGCAGCTGGATGCGTCATAGTCAGACAAAAGCTCAAAGGCTACCGCTACCCGGGTTACCGACGGTTGATCCAGGGAAACCTTGACAAAGACGCGGCGCGTCGGAAGTGTCAGATCCCTGGTGCCCGATACGGAGCCGTCATCGTTGTAGAGATTGATGGTAACGCTGTGCTCACCCTCGGTTTCAAGATCGGGCAAGGTGCATTGTTCACGGTTACTGGCAGGGATTTCCGGGCTTTCACCTTCCGTAAACGGCTCTGCATCCAGAGACATGACGTTGTACTTCACATCCATATCGAACGGCTGGGCGCCGGCCATGCGGCCGTCGGTTGTTACCAGATTGATGCCTTCGGTCTTGCCCAGGTCCGCCTCTCCTCGACTACCGCCGGTGAGACCGGGGACACCGCGCATAATGATGCCCTGGCGGGCCTTGTTACTGGTGTCCTCGAGCGCCAGCCAGGACGGCGCATTGGTCAGGGAATAATCAAGGATATCTTCGCCACCGTAGGCCCCGAAGTTGTAGGAGTATTCAACACCGAGATAGGCGAACACCGGGGGTACGCCAAGGATTGTGGGCTGGTCGGGATCCTTTTCCGTCTTGCACGCAGCAAGCCCCAGTGAAAGCAGGGCCAGAACGGCAAGTTGGAGAACAGGATGAATGCGAGAGTGAAAATCGGCGCCCATGAAAAAATCCGTTTCAATCGTTGTTGTTATGGCAGCGACCGCCCGGATGAAACATGAACACCGGGCGGTTTACACACCGTTACAGAACAACGCCATGGTAGCCAATTTGATACGCAGGGGATCTGCGCGAGTTCTCAGATTCGGTTAGCCCGCGCCCAGGCCGTGCTCTTCCAACAACGCCACCAGCCCGGCTTCATCAAGAACAGGTACCTCTAACTGTTCAGCCTTGGCCAGTTTGGAACCGGCGGCCTCACCAGCGACCACGCAGGCCGTCTTTTTGGAAACGCTGCCGGCCACCTTGGCTCCGAGGGATTCAAGCTTCTCTTTGGCTTCGTCCCTTGTCATTCCGGAAAGCGTACCCGTCAGCACCCAGGTCTGGCCTTTCAGAGGCTTCTCTCCCTCCCGGACTTCCTCTTCCTGCCACCTCACACCGGCTTCACGCAGGGCATCCAGGGTTTCGCGATTGTGGGTCTGCTCGAAAAAGCTACGGATATGACCCGCAACGATCGGCCCGACATCCGGAACCGCCTGAAGGCTCTCTTCATCCGCTGCAGCAATGGCCTCCAGAGTTCCGAAATGGCCCGCCAGGGCTTTAGCGGTGGCCTCCCCCACCTCCCGAATGCCAAGGGCATACAGGAACCGCCAGAGCACCGGGTTTCTGGCCCGATCAATGGCAGCCACCAGATTGGCCGCCGACTTTTCTCCCATTCGCTCAAGTTTCACGAGGTCGTCGGTAGTCAGGCGATACAGATCGGCAACGGTTTCCACCATGCCCTGATCCACCATGATGTCTATCCACTTGTCTCCCAGGCCCTCAATATCGAGGGCTTTGCGGGAGGCATAGTGGCGAATGGCTTCCTTTCGCTGCGCGGGGCAGAACAGGCCGCCAGAGCATCGGGCAACGGCTTCACCCTCGATCTGGATAACATCCGAGTCACACACCGGGCACTGTCGGGGCAATTCCACTTCCCGGGCGCCTGAGGGGCGTTTTTCGGCCACCACTTTGACCACCTGCGGAATCACATCACCGGCGCGGCGAATGAACACGGTATCGCCGATATGGACATCCAGTCGGCGAATTTCGTCCATGTTATGGAGGGTGGCGTTGCTCACCGTCACACCGCCTACAAACACGGGTTTTAACCTGGCAACCGGGGTAACCGCACCCGTACGGCCGACCTGGAATTCCACGTCTTCGATAACCGTGAGCTCCTCCTGAGCCGGAAACTTCTGGGCAATCGCCCAACGAGGGGCCCGGGATACAAAACCCAGGGCCTTTTGCTGGTCAAGCCGGTTCACCTTGAAGACGATACCGTCGATTTCGTAGGGGAGACCGTCGCGTTTGTCCATCAGCTCGCTGTAGGCTTCGAGGCATTCCTCCGCGCCCCTGGCCTTGCGCATCTCGGGATTAATGCGAAACCCCCAGCTCTGGACTCTCTTGAGCCCCTCCCACTGGGTATCCGGCAAGAGGCTTTCGTCGGTTACCGCAACGCTGTAGGCGCACATTTCGAGAGGGCGTCTGGCGGTAACCGTCGACTTTTTCTGCCGGAGGCTGCCGGCCGCCGCATTACGTGGATTAACGAAGGTCTTCTCGCCACGCTCCGCCAGGCTTCGATTAAGCTGCTCGAAACCGTCCTTCGGCATGTAGACTTCGCCGCGGACCTCCACCAGATCGGGCACGTCGTCGCCACGGAGCTTCAGCGGTACCGAGGGAATGGTTCGGATATTGGCGGTTATGTCCTCCCCGGAATAGCCATCCCCCCGGGTGGCGGCGGTCGTCAGGGCGCCATTCTCGTAGTGCAGGCTCACCGCCAGCCCGTCCAGCTTGGGTTCACAGACATACTCCACGTCCTCAGTGATACCGAGCCGATCTTTTACCCGCCGGTCAAAATCACGAAGTTCGTCCTCGCTGAACGCATTATCCAGCGACAGCATGGGCAGCCTGTGCACTACCTCCTCAAAGCTGGTTTCCGCGGCGCTGCCAACCCGCCGCGTGGGCGACGTGTCCGAAGCCAACTCCGGATAATCGGTTTCCAGGCCCTGCAATTCCCGGAACAACCGGTCGTATTCCGCATCGGGAACACGCGGGTCATCCAGCACGTAATAGCGGTAGTTATGGTCATCAATCGCCGAACGGAGTTCTTCAACACGCTGAATGATGTCGGGCGTGGCTTTGCTCATGGACTGGCACTCTCGTCTCTCAAAAAAATGCCCGGAACAAACCGGGCATCTGGCCTTCTTTTACCGCCTGGTTTCAGACTCGCTGGGAACGTTGCTTGCGCTCGAACTCCCGAATCCTCTGGCGGCAGTGCTCGATTGTCTGAGGAGTCATCACGCTCCGGCGCTCATCCTTAAGCTCGCCGCCAAGGTTACGAACCACGGCCTGGGCTGTCTCAAGCATGAAGTCAAACGCCTGCAGCGCATTGGTGGGCCCGGGCATACTCATGAAGAAACTGATACCGGGCGTGGCCAGGGTCGGCATATCGCCCGGCTTGAACGTGCCGGGTTCCACGGCATTGGCAACACTGAACTGGACCGGGCTGGTGGTATCGGACTCCTCGTGCCGGTGATAAATGTCCATATCACCATGCTCCAGACCACAGGCTTCGAACAACTTCTTCAGGGCCACCCCCTTGAAGTCTTCACCGCTCTTGGCCAGGACATTGATCACAATCACTTCCCGGGCTTCAGGGCGATTCGCACCTGCCAGCGGCTGACCACTGACCGCTCGGGAAGGTTCACGCCGTGCCGTATCTTCCTCTACTTCGGTTGTCACCGTAGGCGGGACTGCTTCCACCTCATCTTCGATGGCCCCCCAACCTGATTCGAGCTCGGTTTCTTCAGGCTCATGACTGGACAACCCGAAATCGGGATCCGACTCAACAGGTTCATCGTGATACTCGGCAGCCGGTTCGCTTTCCGGCTCCGGATGCAGATCCGGTTCTGGCGACTCCCGATGTTCTTCCTTGGCAGCAGCTGTCACCGGGCGGGTCGGTTTGGGTTTCGGAGAACCAAATCGGCTGGGCTTTTCACGCTTTACATAGCCACGCTCTTCGAGTGTGTCGCGGGAGATGGTTCGTGCGCCGCCATTGGGCAACTCCGGGTTGTACTCGTCATCGAGTGGCGAATCCTCGAGCTCATCGGCGCCCATGCCCGATGAGATTGCCATGGATTCCTTCCGGGCACGCCGCATGCGGCGCACGCCATCAATGACAATGCCGATAATAACCAGGGTACCGATGGCAATTAACCATTCCCTAAGTGACATAGTGCTGCTGTCCTGTTTGCAGATCCCGTAACGTTGCTACTCTAAGAAAAGCCCGTAATGAATACAACGCACACCCGGGCCAGATGGCGTGATTGTCATGGTCGCCTGAATTCTGAACAGCCTCAAGCCTCTGCGAGAGCCGCTGCCTCGTCGACATCGACCGACACCAGGCGCGAACACCCCGGTTCGTGCATGGTTACGCCCATCAACTGATCCGCCATCTCCATGGCAATCTTGTTGTGGGTAATGTAGATGAACTGAACCTGCTTGGACATCTCCTTGACCATGTTGGCATAGCGGCCCACGTTGGCGTCATCCAGCGGCGCATCCACCTCGTCCAGCATACAGAAGGGTGCCGGGTTCAGCTGGAAAATCGAAAACACCAGTGCGATCGCCGTAAGGGCCTTCTCGCCGCCCGACAGCAGGTGAATGGTGCTGTTCTTCTTGCCCGGCGGCCGCGCCATGATTGCAACGCCGGTTTCCAGAAGATCCTCACCGGTAAGCTCGAGGTAGGCGTTCCCGCCTCCGAACACTTTGGGAAACAGAGCCTGCAGACCACCGTTCACCTGGTCAAAGGTTTCCTTGAAACGCTGCCGGGTTTCCCGATCTATTTTCCGTATGGCGTTGTCCAGTGTTTCCAGGGCTTCCATCAGGTCTTCATGCTGGGAATCCAGGTAGGTCTTGCGCTCACTCTGAACCTGATATTCCTCGATGGCCGCCAGGTTAATCGCACCCAGGCGCTGAATTCGGTTTCCGATCCGCTCCAGTTCGTCTGCCCAGTCTTTTTCGTTCGCACCCTCGGGCAACTGGGCGAGGATATCCTGAAGTTTTACGTCCAGCTCCTTGAGCTGGTCGACATGGTTCCCGGAACGGATTTCCAGGGCCTGGGACTCCATTTTAAGTTTTTCGAGTCGGGACCGGACTTCCTGAATGCGATGATCGGTTCCGCTTCTGCCCTGTTCCTTTTCCCGCACTTCCCGATCAATCTCTTCCAGCGCGTCGCGAGCAGCGCCCAGCTTTTCCTCTTCCGCCAATCGCCGGTCCAGCAGCCCTTCGAGCTGCATCTGCAGGTCTTCGATGGGTTCTTCGGCGCTTTCCCGGGACTCCCTCAGAATCTCCAGGCGCTCGTCGATACGCTCCTTCTGCAACTGCATCCGATCAATCGTCTGCCTGAGGCCGTCCCGTTGACTGTGCAGGGTCTGCAGCTGGAGCTGCAGCTGATGCGTGTGGTCACGGTCGTGCCGGGCCTCCTGGCGAAGCCGGTCCAGGCTTTCGCGCAAGGTATCGCGCTGCTCCAGCAACCGCTCTTTCTCTTCATCGCTGTCTTCGGTGGAAGCCAGCGCCAGTTGCCAGTCTTCCCGGGCATCCTGAAGACTCTCTTTCTGGCCCTCGAGGTTTTCGGACACGTCCTGGATATCGTCCCGGATTCGCTGCAGACGGGCATCAATCTGCTCGGCACGTGCTCGCAGGCCGCTGACCCTGGACGCCAGTGTGCTCAGTTCACGATCTGCCTCTCTCAGACGGGTCTGCGCCTCATCCCGGGCTGCTTCCGAACGCTCTGCCCGCTCCTGAAGCTCTTCCAGCCGTTCGGTAGCCGCTTCCAGCGCCTCCTCCGCCTCGGCCAGCTGCGCGGTCAGTTCGGTCACCTTCTTCTGCCGCTCAATCACACCGACCTGGCCGGCGTCAGAGTCCGGCATCAGGACCCACTCCCGGGATATCCAGACGCCCTCGGGTGTCATCAGGCTTTGACCGTCCCGAAGCCCCGATCGCATACCCATGGCGTCAGAGACGGTTTCGACGGTATCGATGCCGCGAAGCAACGAGGCAATTCCCGGCACTCCGGAAACCTTGGCCGCCAACCCGGAACGCTCACTGCCGTCTATGGCTTCTGCCTCCACCAGCGCCAACCCCTTTGGCGCTTCTTTCATGGCGGACGAGAGCTGATCAATATCGGGAAGGCAGAGACCCTGGGTAAACCGCCCGATAACCTGTTCGACAGCAAACTCCCAGCCATCGGTAATCTGAAGCTGACTGGCCACCCGGGGCATATCGCTGAGGGCGTTCTGTGACAGCCAGGATTGCAGAACGTCATCCCCGGCCCCCATCTGCTCATCCAGAAGGGATTGCTGGGACTCCAGGGACGCACGAAGGCTCTGCACCCGTTGGCGTTCTTCAGAGAGCGCCTGCTCGGCATCACGCTGTTGCTGCCGGGCTTCGTAGAGCTCGTCCTGAACGGATGCAATCCGTTCGGCCGCCTCTTCGCGCTTCAGCTCCAGGGTTTCCTGCTGTTCCAGCAGGTCTTCGAGCTCGGCGCGGTCCATCTGACCTTCCAGCAACTCCTGTTCGTCCTGAAGCTTGCGTTGGCGGACCAGCAGTTGCTCAATGGCGTCCTCAAGCGAGCGGATTCTGGACTGGGCCAGCTCTGCCTGGCGCCGCGCGTCCGATGAACGGGCACTGAAGTCTTCCCACTGGTGCTGCCAGTCGCTCATGGCGTCTTCGGCCTGCTGCAACTTCTCACCAGACTCCTCGGAGCGTATTGCCAGCGCTTCCTGCTCTGGCTCCATCATGTCGAGTTCTTCCTGGATTCCCGCAAGCTTGTCCTCATCCTGCTCCAGCTCGCGGGCCAGTTCTCTCTGGTTCGCCATGGCCTGGTCCAGCTCCGCCGCCATTTGCCGGCTGCGTTCACGTTGGTGTTCGAGGCTCTGCTCAATACGGGCGATATCGGCCCCGGCTTCGTAATAGCGTGCCTGTGCCCGGTTGAAATGCTCGGTCCGTTCCTGGTGATTGTCGCGGAGGGATTCCAGGGAGGTCTCCAGGCTGACCCGCTCGGTGAGGTATTTCTCAAGCTCGAGCTCGGTATCCCGGATCTTGCCTCGCCAGGCTTGCAAGTCATTGTCGAGGGATTGCCAGCGAAGCACCGTCAGTTCGGCTTTTTTCTGGCGCTCTTCCTGCTTGTAGGCCTTGTACTTCTCGGCTGCGGCTGCCTGACGCTCCAGGTGTTGCAGTTGGCGGCCCAGCTCTTCCCTCAAATCGGTCAGACGCTCCAGGTTTTCCTGGGTCCGGCGGATACGGTTCTCCGTTTCCCGGCGCCGCTCCTTGTATTTTGAAATGCCGGCCGCTTCTTCAATATAGATCCGAAGCTCTTCCGGTTTTGCCTCAATCAGCCGCGAGATCATGCCCTGTTCGATGATGGCATAGCTCCGCGGGCCGAGACCGGTACCGAGGAACAGGTCAGTAATGTCGCGACGCCGGCACTTGGAGCCATTCAGGAAATATTCGGACTGCCCTTCCCGGGAAACGCGGCGGCGAACGGAGATTTCGTTGAATTTCACGAATTCACCGGGCGCGGACCCATCGCTGTTATCAAACACCAGTTCGATGGAGGCCTGTCCCACAGGTTTTCTTGCGCTGGAACCGTTGAAGATAACGTCCGTCATGGATTCGCCGCGCAGGTACTTGGCGGAGCTCTCCCCCATGACCCAACGCACCGCATCGATGATGTTGGACTTGCCGCACCCATTGGGGCCGACCACGGCCGTCATGTTGGAGGGGAACGGAACCGTGGTGGGATCTACGAACGATTTGAAGCCGGACAGTTTGATGGACTTCAGCCGCATATCAGGCGCTCGCTTCCTGCCGGAGGATCGTCAACACCTGCTGCCGCTGGTGCTCCCCAAAGGCCTGGATAACGGCTTGCAGCCGCTCAGTGTCGTCGTTGACGGCGGCATCCGCCAGCTGCCGAAAGAAGGTGGCGGTTTCACCGATTTCTTCCCGGAAGTGTTCCAGCGCCACAAAATAGGTGCGGCTGATGGCCGGCCGAAAATTCTCGAGGGTTTCCTCCAGAAACGGGTTCTCAACCAGGCCGTAGGCGTAACGCATAACCCCGAAACCCGCATCAATAACCTGCTCGGCGGCGTCGGCACTGGTGGCGTTCAGGGCATCAATGACTGCCTGCAATTCACGGACCTGACCCATGACACCGCCAAGCTCCCTGCCGGACCAGCGCTCAAGTACCTTGCGCCCCAGCATGCAGAGGAGGTCGATATAGATGTCGTAGAGGCTGTTGACGCTTTCTGGCGTCAGGCTGGAGACCACCGCACCCCGCCGGGGGAAAATCTCAATCAGATGGCGGCGCTCCAGAATGAGCAGTGCTTCCCGAACGGAGCCACGGCTGACATTCAGTTCTCCCGACACCTTCAATTCCTGAATGCGTTCGCCGGGCTTGAGATCTCGCGTGATGATTCGTTGCCCCAGATGCTGGGCAATTTGTTCAGACAGACTTTCCGGGGCCTGAAACCTCATAAAGTTGGTCACTCATTCCTGAAGACGGCACGATTTCAAACGCAGAAGTTTACCACAGGGAATCTATAGCCCCACCCCTTGTCTGACATTTTGCACAGCTCAGGAACATCGCGGCAAATCACTGCCGGTTTTTTGACGGCGAATCAGGAACGACAGCCGAAAAATCAGAAACCAAGTGATGTTAGCCTCGTTACTCGCTGTTTTTGTTCGTTTTTGATGACTGGGCACGGTTTCTGCTTTGCACACGCAAAGCACTGTAAACTTCTGCGACAGAGTGAACCGTAGTGAAAAACATACCGTCGATCCATCAGTCTCCTTCCCAGCCCCAGAAACTGGCTGCGCTGCGTCAGGCACACAAGGACTGGAACAACACGCCGGATGTACTCACCAGGCTGACGCGCCGGCTGTCCACCACCCTGTCGCTGGAACAGCAGCTGGCGATCCTGGCCGAAGAGCTGGTCGCCATTGTTCCTTTCAGTGCGCTCAACTACCGCCACCGGATCGGTAAACAGGATTTCGTCTATGCCACAGGCATGGGGGGCCCACACCGCTGCGAGTACCGGCTGAGCCTTGAAGGTGTCAATTATGGGACCCTGGTACTGCAACGTCGGCAGAGGTTCTCGGAACAGGAGCTGGAAGGCGTAGAGATGGTTCTGAGTGCGGCGATCTGCCCGATTCGCAACGCCTGCCAGTACGTGGCCATTGAGCAGGCATCCCTGACAGATTCCCTGACCGGCATACCCAACAAACGCGCCCTGGACGATGCTCTGCAGCGCTCCAGCCTGTTATCAGAGCGTCATGGCGAGCCCTACTCGCTCGTCCTCTGCGATCTGGACCACTTCAAGACGGTGAACGACACTCACGGCCATGTGGTTGGCGACCATCTTCTGCAATTGGCCGCGTGCGAGATCGAGAAGTCGATCCGAACCTCGGATTCAGTCTACCGCTTTGGCGGCGAGGAGTTTGCTATCCTGCTCCCGCATACCTCGGAGCAGGATGCGAGGGATGTAGCAGAGCGCGTTCGCGAAGCGATTGCCGCTATCCGGGTTGATGGCGGAGAGAAGGAGCTGAAGGTCACAACGAGTTGTGGTGTTGCCACTTTCCTGCCCAAGGAGGCGCCCCAGGCCTGGCTGGCAAGGGCGGACGAGGCACTCTATCGTGCCAAACACCAGGGCCGTAACTGCACCCGGGTGTTTGCCACCATTTCGTAACGATCAGCCCCGGGGCGTCTTGCTTCGGGCTCTCTCTGGCCGGGGAGCACGCCCGGCTGGTTTGGCAGGTTTGGTGTCGCTGACAGCCCATTTGTTGCCGGGGGTTTTCTTACCGGACCGGCCAGGGCTTTTCCGCCTCTGGCGGTCGTGGGCCGCTTTCTCATTTGGTGTTTTCTGAGGAATTTCAACCGATTCGAGACCAACCGTGCGACTCAGGGTGTCTACTGCCCGCTGATCCAGCTCTTCCCATTTTCCTACAGTCAGCCTGCTCGGCAGGAAGATCGGCCCGTAGCGCACGCGCTTCAGCCGACTGACGCGAACACCCTGGGATTCCCAAAGACGACGAACTTCCCGATTGCGCCCTTCCAGCAAGGTCACGTGGAACCAGCGATTTATACCGCTACCGCCGGCCGGAGAGATATCGGTGAACTTGGCCATGCCATCTTCCAGGAGAACGCCCTGAAGCAGGCGCTCGATCATCGCATCGTCCACTTCCCCGAAGATCCGTACCGCGTATTCCCGATCAATCTGGTTGGACGGGTGCATCAGGCGATTCGCCAACTCGCCGTCTGTGGTGAATAGCACCAGACCCGTGGTATTGATATCCAGCCGTCCGATGGAAATCCACCGGTGCTCCTTGAGACGTGGCAAACGATCAAACACCGTCGGCCGCCCCTCAGGATCCTTTCGAGTGGTAACCTCACCCTCCGGCTTGTTATAAATCAGTACCCGGCGCATCACTTCCGCCGCACCGGACACTTCAAGTCGCTTGCCGTCGAGTTCGAAGCGATCCTCAACAGTCGCTTTTTGCCCGGGCGCCACAGGTTGCCCGTTGACCAGCAGGCGGCCGGCTTCCATCCAGCCTTCAATTTCCCGGCGCGAACCGATGCCCGCGCGGGCGAGCAATTTCTGAATACGCTCTGGCCCACCCTGGCTCGCGTTGTCCTTGGCTGGTCTGGCTGGTTTGTTGGGGCGTTCTGCCGCCATGAAATCAATCCTTAGTATCTGACTGACACCCGAATGGCGTCAGTGAAGTGTCTGGCTCGAAGATTCGTCGTCGTTCTCGGCAGTCGTTGATTCGAACTCGATCTCCGCCTGCATGTTCTTTTCAATTTCCCGGCCGATCTCTTCAAGATCGCGGACTTCATTCAGGGGCGGCATCTGATCCAGGCCCGTGAGGTTAAAGTAGTCCAGAAACTGTTTCGTAGTCGCATACATGGCCGGACGGCCGGGAACATCCCGATGCCCAACGACGCGAACCCACTCTCGCTCAAGCAGAGTGCGAATGATATTGCTGCTTACCGTAACACCCCGAATATCCTCGATTTCACCCCGGGTGATGGGCTGCCGGTAGGCGATCAATGCCAGGGTTTCAAGCAACGCCCGGGAATATCGCTGGGGCTTTTCCTCAAACAAACGCCCTACCCAGGGCGCGAATTCTTCGCGTACCTGAATACGGTAGCCGCTGGCAACCTTCTTCAATTCAAAACCGCGCCCTTCGCAGGCCGCTTCCAGAAGTACCATGACATGTTCCATTACCTGGCGTGCGGGGCGCTCCTCTTCACTGAACAGGTCCCGGAGCTGGTCGAGAGACAAGGGTTTGCCCGCCGCCAGCAGGGCCGCTTCGGCAATCGCCTGTATTCTCAGCAGGTGTTCTTCGTTCATGGTGTCTGATCCGTATCTCCGTGCTTTGAACGTCGGGAGGCCCTAGCTGGCTGCCCTGGCTCGAACATGAATCGGGCCCAGGACCTCGGCCTGGACAACCTCGATCAGCTGCTCTTTGACCAGCTCAAGCGTGGCCAGGAAGGTCACCACGACGCCGAGCCGGCCCTCTTCAATCGTAAACAGGCTTTCGAATGTCACAAAATGATCGTCCTGAAGCACCGACAGGATTGCGGACATGCGCTCCCGGGTCGAAAGCCTTTCCCGTTCAACATGGTGACTGGTAAACAGGTCTGCCCGCTGAAGCACGCCTTGCAGAGCCAGCAGCATTTCCCGCAAGTCTACATCCGGATGGGGCTGACTGGAGGGCATCTTCGGCAGCGCGGCGGAGGCGGCAAAGGTATCGCGTTCCAGGCGTGGTAATTCATCAATGTCCTCGGCTGCCTGCTTGAACCGCTCGTATTGCTGAAGCCGGCGAATCAGTTCTGCCCGGGGATCAACCTCTTCCTCATCGTCGCTTTCCTGTCGAGGCAACAGCATCCTCGATTTGATCTCCGCCAATGTGGCGGCCATCACCAGGTACTCCGCAGCCAGCTCGAACCGCATGGCCTCCACGGCACCGATGTAATCCATGTATTGCCGGGTAATTTCGCTGACGTCGATGTCCAGAATGTTCATGTTCTGGCGACGGATGAGATACAGCAGAAGATCCAGCGGCCCTTCGAACGCCTCAAGGAAGACGGCAAGGGCGTCCGGCGGAATGTACAAATCCTTGGGAAGATCCACCACCGGCTTGCCGGACACCCGCGCCAGGGGCGACTGCTCCGGTGCAGCGTCCTGGGCTTCGGGCGTGGCCTGATCGGTGGATTCTTCAGTCATAACCTTTCACTCCGGGTCGGCGCACTGGCTGTATGCACGTGGCACCGACTCCTGCGGATTCAACGGTAATGAAGCCCCATGGCGGCCCGGACTTCCTCCAGGGTGTCGCGGGCGGCGTCGCGGGCGTGCTCGCGACCTTCCTGGAGAATGGAATGAACCAGATCCGGATTGCCCTCATACTCCCGCGCGCGTTCGTGGAGCGGACGCTGCTCCTCGACAATCGCGTCAATCAACGGCTTCTTGCAGTCCAGGCAACCGATGCCGGCACTGCGACAACCGGTCTGCACCCACTCCTGAGTGTCGGCGTCAGAATAGATCTTGTGCATTCCCCACACCGGGCACTTTTCGGGCTCACCCGCATCGGTGCGCCGGACCCGTTGGGGGTCGGTCTGCATGGTGCGAACCTTCTGGGCTACGCTGTCCGGCTCTTCCCGCAGACCGATATAGTTGTTGTAGGACTTGGACATTTTCTGCCCATCCAGCCCCGGCAACTTGGATTCCGGCGTCAGCAGCGGTTGGGGCTCCGGCAGAATCACCTTGCCGCCACCTTCAATGTAGCCGTAAAGACGCTCACGATCGCCCAGGGAGATATTCTGTTGTTCTTTCAACAGAGCACGGGCCGTTTCCAGGGCGTCCATGTCGCCCTCTTCCTGGTAACGCCTCTTGAGATTGCGATAGAGCTTGGCGTTTTTCTTGCCCATCTTCACGATGGCACCTTCCGCCTGCTCTTCAAACCCTGGCTCGCGACCATAGATGTGGTTGAACCGGCGCGCGATTTCCCGGGTGATTTCAACGTGGGAAACCTGATCTGCACCAACAGGCACTTTTCCTGCCCGGTAAACCAGAATATCTGCACTCTGAAGCAGCGGGTAACCCAGGAACCCGTAAGTCGCCAGATCCTTCTCCCGCAGCTTCTCCTGCTGATCCTTGAACGTCGGCACGCGTTCCAGCCACCCGAGTGGCGTGATCATCGAGAGCAGCAGATGCAGTTCGGCGTGCTCGGGCACCTGCGACTGGATAAACATCGTGGACGAGCCCGGGTTCACACCGGCCGCCAGCCAATCAATGACCATATCCCAGACGCTTTGTTCAATGCCGGAGGGGTCATCGTAGTTGGTGGTGAGCGCGTGCCAGTCCGCCACAAAGAAAAAACATTCGAATTCATGCTGGAGTTTAACCCAGTTTTTCAGCACACCGTGGTAGTGGCCAAGGTGAAGCTTGCCGGTCGGACGCATGCCGGACAAAACCCTTTGCTGGGAATCTACAGAACTCAAAGCACGAACTCCTTATTTGGTATTGGAACCGCCATCATAGTTCAGGCGACCCGGCATTATAAATAAAAAACCCCCGCTCTGCAGGGCAGAAACGGGGGTTTTTACTGAAAGAAGGCCAGCTTACCAGCCAGTGACTTCCTTCAGGGCCTGACCGATCTCGGCCAGACTGCGTACGGTGCGAACACCAGCGTCTTCCAGGGCGGCAAACTTATCGTCCGCTGTACCCTTGCCACCGGAGATGATGGCGCCCGCATGGCCCATGCGCTTGCCCGGAGGCGCAGTAACACCAGCGATGTAGGAAACCACCGGCTTGGAGACGTTCTGCTTGATGTAGGCCGCAGCTTCTTCCTCGGCGGTACCGCCGATCTCGCCAATCATCACAATGGCTTCTGTCTCGGGATCTTTCTCGAGCAGGGCCAGAATGTCGATGAAGTTGGAGCCCGGGATCGGGTCACCACCGATACCGATACAGGTGGACTGACCGTAGCCGAAGTCAGTGGTCTGCTTGACCGCTTCGTAAGTCAGGGTGCCTGAACGGGACACGATGCCAACCTTGCCCTTCTTGTGGATGTGGCCAGGCATGATGCCGATCTTGCACTCGTCCGGAGTGATAACACCCGGGCAGTTCGGACCAATCATGCGAACGCCTTTGCGATCCACGTATTCTTTGGCGTACAGCATATCGATAGTCGGGATACCTTCAGTGATACATACGATCAGCTGAATGCCGGCATCCGCCGCTTCGATGATGGCGTCCTTACAGAACGGCGCAGGTACGTAGATAACGGTCGCTTCAGCGCCGGTTGCTTCAACGGCGTCACGCACGGTGTTGAACACCGGCAGACCCAGATGCTCGGTACCGCCCTTGCCGGGGCTGACGCCACCAACCATCTTGGTGCCGTAGGCGATCGCCTGCTCTGAGTGGAAGGTGCCCTGTGCGCCGGTAAAGCCCTGACAGATAACCTTGGTGTCTTTGTTAATCAGGATGCTCATTATTTACCCCCTGCGGCTTTAACAACTTGCTCTGCCGCATTCGACAGACTGGTAGCGGCAATGATGTTCAGACCGCTCTCGGCGAGTACCTGAGTACCCTTCTCCGCGTTGTTGCCTTCAAGGCGAACCACAACAGGAACCTTGACGCCGACTTCCTTCACGGCACCGATGATGCCCTCTGCAATCATGTCGCAGCGAACGATACCACCGAAGATGTTGACCAGAACCGCCTTCACATTGGAGTCAGACAGGATGATCTTGAATGCCTCGGAAACACGCTCCTTGGTTGCACCGCCGCCAACGTCCAGGAAGTTGGCAGGCTGGCCGCCGGACAGCTTGATGATGTCCATGGTACCCATGGCCAGGCCGGCACCGTTGACCATGCAGCCGATGTTGCCTTCCAGGGCCACGTAGTTGAGCTCCCACTTGGCCGCTTCCGCTTCCCGGGAATCTTCCTGGGAGGGATCGTGCATCTCGTGGATCTTTTTCTGGCGGTATAGTGCGTTGCCGTCGACGCCGACTTTGGCGTCCAGGCAGTGCAGATCACCAGCCGGGGTAATAACCAGCGGGTTGATTTCTACCAGTGCCAGATCGCACTCTTCGAACAGCTTGGCCAGACCAACGAAGATCTTGGTGAACTGACCGATCTGCTTGCCTTCCAGGCCCAGTTTGAACGCGAGCTCGCGGCCCTGGTACGGCTGAGCGCCAACCAGCGGGTCGATTTCGGCTTTCAGGATCTTCTCGGGCGTTTCCTCGGCAACCTTCTCGATCTCAACACCACCTTCGGTGGAGGCCATGAACACGATGCGGCGAGTGCCACGGTCAACAACCGCGCCCAGGTAAAGCTCCTGGTCGATGTCGGTGAGGGATTCAACCAGGATCTTGCTCACCGGCTGGCCGTTTTCATCTGTCTGGTAGGTTACCAGGTTCTGGCCCAGCCACTTCTCGGCAAACTCACGGATCTCTTCTTTGCTCTTGACCAGCTTTACACCGCCAGCCTTACCACGGCCACCTGCGTGAACCTGGGCTTTCACAACCCATGCATCACCGCCGATTTCACCAGCTGCGTCTACAGCTTCCTTCGGAGTATCACAGGCAATGCCCTTGGATACTGGCAGGCCATATTCAGCGAAAAGCTGTTTGCCCTGATATTCATGCAAATTCATAGTTAATGTCCCGAATTAAAAAATTCCTGGTTTGCGTTACTTCTTCTTGCGGCGGTTGGCGATGTGGATCGCGCCACCACCGACGGCCAGAGCTGCTTCATGCACGGACTCGGACAGAGTCGGATGTGCAAAACAGGTCAGGGCCAGATCTTCGGCGCTGGAACCGAATTCCATGGCGATTACGCCCTGGGCAACGATTTCAGAGGCCTGGGGACCAACTACATGGAAACCGACAATGCGGTCAGTTTTTGCGTCAGCAATGATCTTGACCAGACCGGACGCCGAGTTTGCAGCCATTGCACGACCGTTGGCCGCAAACGGGAAGGTACCTACGTTGTACTCTTCACCTTCTGCCTTCATCTGCTCTTCGGTTTTGCCAACCCAGGCAACTTCCGGGAAGGTGTAGACAACGTTCGGGATGCAGTCGTAGTTCACCTGAGGCTTGTGCCCGGCAATACGCTCCGCAACCATGATGCCTTCTTCAGACGCCTTGTGGGCCAGCATGGGTCCACGAACCACGTCACCGATCGCCCAGACACCCGGGGCTTCGGTTTTACAGTTGTCATCAACAAAGATGAAGCCGCGCTCATCCATCTGGACGCCGGAATCTTCCGACAACAGGTTGTCGGTGTAGGGTCGACGACCAACAGCCACGATCAGCTTGTCGAACTTGGCTTCGTGCTTGCCCTTGGAATCCTCGTAGTTCACGTTCACCAGCTTGCGCTTTACTTCCGCGCCAGTCATACGCGCACCCATGACGATGTTCAGTCCCTGCTTCTGGAACTGTTTCAGGGCATCTTTTGCTACCTGCTGGTCAACGGCCGGCAGGAAGGTGTCCTGGGCTTCCAGAACGGTGACTTCGGCGCCCAGGCGGGCCCAGACACTGCCGAGTTCCAGGCCGATAACGCCGGCACCAATCACACCTAGGCGCTTCGGCACCTCGGTGAACTCGAGGGCACCCTCGGAATCCACGATGTATTCGCCGTCGAAAGGCGCGGGCGGAATCTGGATCGGCTTGGAACCGGTGGCCAGAATGATGTTTTCGGCTTCGTAGGTCTTCGACTTGCCGTCCTTGTCGGTTACTTCCACCTTACGGTTGGCCAGCAATTTGCCGTGGCCATGGATGGAAGTCACGCCGTTGGACTTGAACAGGCCTGCGATACCGCCGGTCAGCTGCTTAACGATGCCGCTCTTGCGCTCCATCATCTTGCCGATGTCCATTTTGACATCCTTGGCGATGATGCCCTGCATCTCGAAATCGTGGCTGGATTCCTCAAACTTGTGGGAAATCTCCAGCAGCGCCTTGGAGGGGATGCAACCAACGTTCAGGCAGGTACCACCGAGCACCTGTGCCTTACCGTCTTCTGAAGTCCAGGATTCGACACACGCGGTCTTGAGACCAAGCTGTGCCGCTTTGATGGCAGCTACGTAGCCCCCGGGGCCTGCACCAATGACAATGACGTCGTACTTATCAGACATACTTTTATCCCGTTTCCGATTCGTTAAATGTCGGCTCAGACGTCCAGCAGAATACGTGCCGGGTCTTCAAGCATTTCCTTGATGGCAACGAGGAACTGCACCGCTTCCTTACCATCAATCATTCTGTGGTCGTAAGAAAGCGCCAGGTACATCATCGGCTGAATTTCCACCTTGCCGTTCACGGCCATCGGACGCTCCTGGATCTTGTGCATGCCCAGGATGGCTGTCTGAGGCGGGTTCAGGATCGGTGTGGAAATCAGCGAACCGAAGATACCGCCGTTGGTAATTGTGAAGGTACCGCCGGTCATATCTTCAATGGCCAGTTTGCCTTCTTTCGCCTTGGTGCCGTACTCGACGATCTTCTTCTCGATGTCGGCCAGACCCATGGCGTCGGAATCACGCAGAACAGGAACCACCAGGCCGCGATCGGTGGAAACCGCCACGCCGATGTCCTGGTAACCGTGATACACCATGTCGTTACCATCGATGGACGCGTTCACCGCCGGGAAGCGCTTCAGGGCTTCGGTGGCAGCCTTGGTAAAGAACGACATGAAGCCAAGCTTGATACCGTGACGCTTCACAAAGCTGTCCTGGTACTGCTTGCGCATCTCCATGATCGGGCCCATGTTCACCTCGTTAAAGGTGGTAAGCATGGCTGCGCTCTGCTGGGCATTAACCAGACGCTTGGCGATGCTCGCACGCAGGCGGGTCATCGGTACGCGCTTCTCGGGACGTTCGCCCTGGCTGACGTTGACTTCCGGCATACCAGCCGCAGGCTGGGGTGCGGCAGCACCGCCGGAGGACTTGGCGCTGTCTACGTGGTTCTGAACGTCTTCCTTGGTTACGCGGCCATCTTTACCGGTACCCTTGATGCTGTTCGGATCGACGTTATTTTCCTCAGCCAGCTTTCGGGCCGCCGGGCTCAGGATGGCTTCGCCGGAAGATGCCTCACTCTTGGCTTCTTCCTTCGGAGCCTCTTCCTTGCTTTCTTCTTTCTTACCCTCGGCAGGCTTGGATTCGCCCTTGGCGCCTTCCTTGAACTTGCCGACTACCTCACCACTTTCAACGGTATCGCCTTCGTTCTTGATGATTTCTTCAATCACGCCGTCAGCAGGCGCAACAACCTCAAGAACAACCTTGTCGGTCTCGATATCGACAATCAGCTCGTCACGGGAGCAGGCTTCACCCGGCTGTTTGTGCCAGGTCGCGACAGTACCTTCCGCGACCGACTCCGGGAAAACGGGGGCTTTAATCTCAGTTGACATTACAGATCCTTAGTTCGGTAGCTCGTCAAATTTCAAACGCGTCGTTAACCAGTTTCTTCTGCTCTTCAATGTGGACCGACATATGGCCACAGGCAGGAGCAGCCGAAGCGTCACGACCGGCATACTGAAGGTACAGCTTGGGGTTCAGGCGGTGCAGCGCATTACGCATGTGATGCTGGCTGCAGTACCAGGCACCCTGGTTCATCGGCTCTTCCTGACACCAGACGACGTGCTTGAGCTTGGAGTACTCGCTCAAGAGCTCGTCAAGATCGTCTCCGGGGAAAGGATACAGCTGTTCGATCCGGACAATGGCCACGTCATCACGCTCGTCCGACTTCTTCTTTTCAAGCAGATCGAAATACACCTTGCCTGAGCACAGGATCAGACGGGTGACCTTCTTCGGATCGGACGGTTCTTTCTCGGGCAGCACCGTCTTGAAAGTACCGCTGGTCAGATCATCAAGATCAGACGTCGCTTCCTTGTGCCGCAGCAGGCTCTTGGGCGTAATGGCTACCAACGGCTTGCGTAACGGGCGTTTTACCTGGCGCCGCAGCATGTGGAATACCTGGGAAGGCGTGGTGGGCACGCAAACCTGGATATTATGCTCTGCACTCAGTTGCAGGAAACGCTCAAGGCGCGCCGAGCTGTGCTCCGGCCCTTGCCCTTCGTAACCATGGGGCAGCAACAGGGTCAGACCACAAAGGCGTCCCCACTTGTGCTCACCGCTGGTCAGGAACTGATCGATTACAACCTGGGCACCATTGGCAAAATCGCCGAACTGCGCTTCCCAGACCACAAGGCCATCAGGCGCGGTAGTGGCGTAGCCGTACTCGAACGCCATTACGGCTTCTTCCGACAGCAGCGAGTCGTAAATTTCGAACTTGGGCTGATCTTCCGACAATTCCGCCAGAGCAATATGGGTCGATCCATCTTTCTGGTTGTGAAGGACGGCATGGCGGTGAGAGAACGTGCCACGGCCAATATCCTGCCCCGTAAGACGGATTGGGTGACCTTCGTCCAACAGCGTCGCGTACGCCATGACTTCACCGTAGCCCCAGTTGATAGGCAGGGCGCCGGCGGTCATTTTTTCGCGGTCGGAAACAATCTTGGAGACCTGACGCTGGATACTGAAACCTTCAGGGACCGAGGTCAGTTTCTTGCCCAGCTTCTGGATCGTCTTCAGCGCAACGCTGGACTTGCACTTGGCTGTCCACTCGTGGCCGAGGTAAGGAGTCCAGTCAACGTAGAGCTCTTTGTTGGGCTCTTTGACCAGGGACTTGACCACGTGCTCGCCATTATCCAGGGCGTCACGGTAGTCGTTCTCCATCTGCTTGGCTTCTTCCTCGGTGATAACACCGGCTTCCACCAATTGATCCACGTACAGGTTGCGGGTGGTCTTGAGCTTGCGGATTTTCTCGTACATGACCGGCTGGGTTGCTGCCGGCTCGTCCGCTTCGTTGTGACCGCGACGACGATAGCAGACCAGGTCGATCACAACGTCGTTCTTGAATTCATTGCGATAATCCATGGCCATCTGTGTCACGAACATGACCGCTTCAGGGTCATCCGCATTCACATGCAGAATCGGCGCCTGGATCATCTTGGCAACGTCGGTACAGTATTCCGTGGATCGCGCATCTTCCTGCTTGCTGGTGGTGAAACCAACCTGGTTGTTGATCACGATATGAATGGTGCCACCAACGCCGAAGCCGCGGGTCTGGGACATCTGGAAAGTTTCCATCACCACGCCCTGACCGGCGAATGCTGCGTCGCCGTGCATGATAATCGGAACGACCTTGGTGCCCTCATTGTCGTTACGGCGGGTTTGACGAGCCCGGACAGAGCCCTCAACAACCGGAGAAACGATTTCAAGGTGTGACGGGTTAAACGCCATTGCCAGGTGAACTTCGCCACCCGGCGTCATCACGTTGGATGAGAAGCCCTGGTGGTACTTCACATCACCGGAGCCAGAATCTGCGAGCTTCTTGCCCTCGAATTCGTCGAAAAGCTCCCGCGGATTTTTGCCCAGGGTGTTTACCAGAACGTTGAGGCGGCCACGGTGAGCCATACCCAGGACGATTTCCTTGGCACCATAGGAGCCGGCACGCTGAATCAGCTCGTCCAGACAGGGGATCAGACTCTCGCCACCCTCCAGACCGAACCGTTTTACGCCGGGGTAGCGGGACCCCAGGTACTTCTCGAGGCCTTCGGCGGCCGTCAGGCGCTCAAGGATATGCTTACGGGTGTTATCTTCGTAGGCCGGGCGTGAACGAACCGGCTCCATGCGCTGCTGGAACCAACGCTTGATGCGGGTATCCACCACGTGCATGTATTCGGCACCGATGCTTTCGCAATAGGTCTGGCGCAGGCCATCGACAATGTCTCCGAGCTTCATGGTCTCGGAGCCAAGGTTCAGGGAGCCGGTCTGGAATTCGAGATCCCTGTCAGAGTCGGATAGCTCATGAAATTCGGGATCGAGGTCTTCGACCCGGGGACGCTGCCATACACCGAGCGGGTCCAGCTTCGCTTCCTGATGACCGCGGAAGCGATAGGCGTTAATCAGCTGGAGAACACGAATCTGCTTTTTGTCCGCATCAGACGTGGCGCTTGCGGGAACGCCGCCGCTGGCAAGAAAGCGCTGATTGCGGGAAATGTGTTCAAACTGTTCGCGGATGGAAGAGTGGACAATGTCACGGCCCTTGTAGCCATCGACACTGGGAAGCTTGTCGAAATAGCTGCGCCACTCTTCAGGAACGGCGTTGGGGTCTGTCAGGTAGGTTTCAAAAAGCTGTTCAACATAGGCGAGATTTCCACCCTGGAGGTGGGAAGTCTGCCATAACTGCTCCATTATGCTTTCGTGCATCTTGAATAGCTCACCTTGGGCTGGTGCGGGGAGCCCGATATGGTCGGCCAGGGGTATTTCTCAGTCAATACGGGTTTTTACGGGATCGACTTTGGCCACCACACCCGACATGGATGTTTTCCATTCCCCGGTGGTTTTTATACTCAGCAAAACAGGGAGAAAACTTTATAAGTTCCCGCCACGGCTTGCGTAGTGTGCACCCGGGTAAGACCTTTGACTATAAGCCTTTGGTTGAAGGCCCCGCAAACTTGCGAGGCCTTCCGGGTACTAACCTGATCAGAACAGTATAGCGTCTGTCGCAAATCCTGCTGCTTAAGTAGCCCTTTGCAGCAGAAGATTCCGAATGTGGCCGATAGCCCTTGTGGGGTTCAGGCCTTTCGGGCAGACACTTACACAGTTCATGATGCCCCGGCAACGGAATACGCTGAACGGGTCATCAAGGTTGGCAAGTCGCTCTTCCTGGGCTGTATCCCGGCTGTCAGCCAGGAAACGGTAGGCCTGAAGCAGGCCGGCAGGACCTATAAACTTGTCAGGGTTCCACCAGAACGACGGGCAGGACGTGGAGCAGCAGGCACAGAGAATACACTCGTACAGGCCGTCCAGCTTCTGGCGGTCTTCCGGAGACTGCAGCCGCTCGATCGCAGGCGCAGGCTTGTCGTTAATCAGGTACGGCATGACCTTTTCGTACTGCTTATAGAAAAGACTCATATCTACAACCAGATCACGAATAACCGGCAGGCCCGGCAGCGGGCGCAGAACCAGCTTATCGCCCTTCACCACCTGGGAAACAGGCGTGATACAGGCCAGCCCGTTCTTGCCGTTCATGTTCATGCCGTCGGAGCCACAAACGCCCTCCCGACAGGAACGGCGATAGGCCATTGAAGGATCCCGCTCTTTGACCAGGTTCAGCACGTCAAGAACCATGAGATCCTTGCCTTCCGGAATTTCGACATCCACGTCCTGCATATAAGGCGCGTTGTCGGTCTCCGGGTTATAACGATAAAGGCTTACTAACATTTTCGGAATCCCCCTTAGTAAGTCCGGACCTTCGGCTCGAACTTGTCCACCGTCTTCGGTGCAAAGTTCACATCACGCTTGCCCACACGCTTTTCCAGCGGGAAGTACATGGAGTGCTTGAGCCAGTTCTCGTCATCACGCTCGGTGAAATCGTTCCTGGCGTGGGCACCACGGCTTTCCTTACGCTCGAACGCGGAAATCGCTGTGGACAGGGCAACCTCATAAAGGTTGTCCAGTTCGAGCGCCTCGATACGAGCAGTGTTAAAGGCGTTGCTGGTATCAGCCAGCTTGGTGTTGCGAACGCGCTCACCAATGGCTTCCAGCTTCTTGAGACCCTCTTCCATGCTCTTGCCGTCACGGAATACACCGAAGTACAACTGCATACAGTTCTGGAGATCTTTCCGAACTTCCGCAACACTCTCGCCTTCGGAGGCGTTGTTCAGGCGGTCAAGCCGCGCCATCGCGCGTTTGATGTCGTCTTCGCTGGCACCGTCCACTTCAAAGCCGCCACGAAGCTGCTCCTCGATGTGCAGACCCGCTGCGCGACCGAAGACCACCAGATCCAGCAGAGAGTTACCACCCAGACGGTTGGCACCGTGTACCGATACACAGGCTGCTTCACCACAGGCGAACAGCCCGGGGATCGGCTTGTCCTTGCCATTTTCGTCCTGGGTCAGCGCCTGGCCACCAACGTTGGTCGGAATACCGCCCATCATGTAGTGACAGGTCGGAACAACCGGGATCGGCTCTTTCACCGGATCAACGTGTGCAAAGGTGCGGGACAGCTCACAGATGCCCGGCAAACGCAGGTTCAGGGTTTCTTCGCCCAGATGATCAAGCTTCAGCAGCACGTGATCCTTGTCGGGACCACAGCCACGACCTTCCAGGATCTCGATAACCATGGCGCGGGCAACAACGTCCCGGCCTGCCAGGTCTTTCGCGTTCGGCGCATAGCGCTCCATGAAACGCTCGCCCTCGGCGTTGATCAGATAACCACCCTCGCCCCGGCAACCTTCGGTTACCAGCGTGCCAGCACCGTAGATGCCGGTCGGATGGAACTGCCACATCTCCATGTCCTGCATCGGGAAACCAGCGCGCAGCGCCATGCCGATACCATCACCCGTATTGATCAGGGCGTTTGTTGTGGAGGCGTAGATACGACCCGCGCCACCGGTAGCCAGAACGGTTGCCTTGGACTTGATGTAAGCAACTTCGCCGGTCTCGACTTCGATGGCGACCACACCAACGACTTCGTCCTTGCTGTTCTTGACGAGATCAACCGCGTACCACTCGTTCAGGAACGTTGTGCCGCCCTTGATGTTGGCCTGATACAGGGTATGCAGAAGCGCGTGACCGGTACGGTCGGCAGCTGCACAGGTACGAGCTGCCTGAGTCGGGTTATCCGGGCCCTTGGACTGACCACCGAAAGGACGCTGATAGATACGACCCTGCTCGGTACGGGAGAAAGGAAGACCCATGTGCTCAAGCTCGAACACCGCCTGAGGGCCTACAGAACACATGTACTCGACGGCATCCTGGTCGGCAATGTAGTCCGAGCCTTTTACCGTGTCATACATGTGCCAGCGCCAGTCGTCGTTCGGATCAGCACTGGCAATAGCACAGGTAATACCGCCCTGCGCAGAGACCGTATGAGACCGCGTGGGGAAAACCTTGGTGATACACGCGGTATTGACGCCGGATTCGGTCAGCTGAAGCGCGGCACGCATGCCGGAGCCGCCGCCACCGATAACAATTGCGTCAAAGGACATGGTCTTAATATTAGCCATCGATTAAAGCCCCCAAATAATTTGAATACCCCAGACGACGTACACAAAAACACCGAGGATAACCACTGCCTGGGCCAGCAACCGTTGTCCAGCGGATTTCATGTAATCCGTTGTAACTGTCCACAACCCGACCCATGCATGCCCCGCAATCGACAACAAAGCCAGAAGCGTGAATATCTTCACCCATGCCTGATCGAACAGAGCAGACCAAGTTTGGTAGTCGACGTCGGTGGAGATGAAAAAGCCGAGTAAAAACAGCGTGTACAGGGCTAATACGTAGGCCGAAACGCGCTGGATGATCCAATCCTGAATTCCGTTACGACCGATATTCGTGACACTGTTCATGCCCATACCCAAACTCCTGCCAAAAGGATGAGAATGACGGAAACCGCAACCGTGATCTTTGATGCCAGGCGGCCGCTTTCCAGCTCTTCACCAATGCCCATGTCCATGAACAGGTGCTTGATGCCTGCAACCAGGTGGTACAACAGAGCAGACAAGATGCCCCAGGTAATCAGCTTGGCAAGGAAGCTGTCCAGCAGTTCACTTACGCGACTGAAGCCCTCTTCCCCGGACAGGGAAAGCTGGAGCCCGTAAAGCATGAACGCAACAGCAACAAACAGGATGATGCCGCTGATGCGGTGCAATATGGACGTAATGGCTGGCAGCGGAAAATGAAACTTGCCGAGATCGAGATTTACTGGTCGTTTGCTATTCACAGCGCTCTCACACTCTCTCTTAGTTCCGCGGGACCGGAAAACCGGGTGCGGATGGTTGGTATGTAAGGATCGGCATGCCGCTACGAAACCGGCATACGATTGGCTTGGAAGAGAAGAAACCTTTTCCACAACCGCCTGTCTAGAAAGCTGCCATAAAAGGTTTATCCCCGATTCCGGGCTAGGGATTATAAGGAGTACCCTAACCAATTACAAACGTGCAACGTCGCTCAGGCCGCGTATTTCAGGGGGTTAAGCCAGCTATAAGGAGGATTGACAAATTCTTTTCCTGCCCGAATCCGTTGTCATTCGGGATATCCCTGATTTACAGCCAATGTCAAATTATGGGTTTTCCCGACTCTTCCATTGACAAAAAAAGCCAACGCCCTATATTTTGCCGCCAGTTTTGCGATAATACGCGCCTTCTAGCGCATCTATAACTGTAGATAAAGCTGTCAAAGCTGATAAATAGGAGAGCACCATGACCGACAGGAAAGCCACGCTCTCGGTGGGGGACAAGTCCATTGAGCTACCGGTTTATTCAGGCACCGTCGGCCCTGACGTTATCGACGTACGAGGCCTAGTCCAGGAAGGCGTTTTCACATACGATCCCGGATTCGTATCCACAGCAGCCTGCGAATCGGCCATTACCTACATCGACGGAGCAAACGGCGTTCTCCTGCACCGCGGCTACCCGATTGAGCAACTGGCCGAACATTCTGACTACCTTGAAGTCTGCTACCTCCTCCTTCACGGCGAACTCCCGAGCGCCGAGGAAAACCAGAAGTTCCACGACACCATCAAAAACCACACCATGCTCCACGACCAGATGCGGAACTTCTTCCAGGGTTTCCGTCGTGATGCACACCCGATGGCGATCATGTGTGGTGTGGTCGGCGCTCTGTCCGCCTTCTACCACGGTGAGATGGACGTTGCCAGCCAGGAGCAGCGGGAAATTACCGCGCATCGCCTGATTGCAAAGATGCCGACCATTGCCGCCTGGTGTTACAAGTACGCCATTGGTCAACCTTTCATTTATCCGCGCAATGACCTCTCGTACTCCGAGAACTTCCTGCAGATGATGTTTGGCGTTCCTTGCGAGGAGTACAAGCCGAACCCGATCCTGGCCAAGGCCATGGACAAGATTTTCATCCTGCACGCGGATCATGAACAGAACGCCTCAACGTCTACGGTGCGCCTCGCCGGCTCTACCGGCGCCAACCCCTACGCCTGCATTGCCTCCGGCATCGCGGCTCTGTGGGGACCCGCCCACGGCGGCGCCAACGAAGCGGTTCTGGACATGCTGGCCGAGATCGGCGACGAATCCAACATCGAGAAATTCATTGCCAAGGCCAAGGACAAAGACGATCCGTTCCGCCTGATGGGCTTCGGCCACCGGGTATACAAGAACTTCGACCCGCGCGCCAAAGTAATGGCTGAAACTGCCCACGAAGTGCTGACCGAGCTGGGCCTGGAAAACGACCCGCTGCTGAAGATCGCCCAGCGTCTCGAGAAGATCGCGTTGGAAGACGAATACTTCGTCAAGCGCAAGCTCTACCCCAACGTGGATTTCTATTCCGGCCTGATCCTCAAGGCAATCGGAATCCCGACGTCGATGTTCACCGTTATCTTCGCTCTGTCGCGCACCATTGGCTGGTTCTCGCACTGGAACGAAATGGTAAGCGGCGACTATCGCATCGGCCGTCCGCGTCAGCTCTACACCGGCTCGGATTCCCGGGATTATCCGGCCAAATAAGTCTGACTTGCCGGGTAAAGCACGTAAAGGCCGCTGATTCAGCGGCCTTTTTTATTGCGTGCTGCCCTGCCCTAATGTGCTAAGTTAACCCGATAAAAACATAAGAGGAGAAAGCGATGACTACAGCAGCATTTATTGGCCTGGGCGTCATGGGTTACCCGATGGCCGGCCACCTGGCGAAGGCGGGGCTCGACGTCAGGGTCTGGAACCGGACCAATGCCAAAGCCGAGCAGTGGGGAAGCGAATACTCGGGAACCAGCTGCACCACCATTGCTGAGGCCGTGAGGGGCGCGGATATTGTTTTGACCTGTGTTGGGGCCGATACCGACCTTATGGCCGTTTACGAGGGTGATGAAGGCATTCTCGCCAACGCCTCTGAAGGCGCTGTGCTGGTCGATCACACCACGGCTTCTGCCGGCATTGCCGAGTATCTCGCTGAAGCTGCCAGTAAAAACAACATGGGATTTGTGGACGCGCCTGTATCCGGCGGCCAGCAAGGCGCTGAAAACGGCAAACTGACCATCATGTGCGGCGGCTCGGAACAGGACTATGCGAAAGCCGAGCCGGTTATGGAGCACTATGCGCGGGCACTCAATCGAATGGGCCCAGCTGGCAGTGGCCAGAAAACCAAGATGGTGAACCAGATCGCGATTGCCGGTCTCGTCCAGGGGCTTTCAGAGGCCCTGCACTTTGCCGAGCAGGCTGAACTGGATGTGGCGAAAGTGGTGGACGTGATTTCAAAAGGCGCAGCCCAATCCTGGCAAATGGAAAACCGCTCGGGAACCATGATTGCAGGAGAGTTCGAACACGGCTTCGCCGTTGACTGGATGCGCAAGGACCTCGGGATTTGCCTTGAGGAGGCGAGAAAAGTGAACGCGTCTCTGCCGGTGACTGCACTGGTCGATCAATTCTATGCAGATGTCCAGTCGATGGGCGGCAAACGATGGGATACGTCATCTCTCATACAGAGACTGAGGAAATTCCGCTAAGGTATTGAATCCGGGGTCGTTTGACGGCAATCAGCCCACGACCCCGGAAACCAGCAGACGTTACTTTTTCTTGTCCTGTGGTTGCCACTTACCGTTCACATACCACGCAGACCAGCCCGTCGCCTTGCCATCCTTTTCAGACATGACGTACTGCTCCTTGCTCTTACGGCTGTAGCGAATCACCGTCGGATTACCCTCGGGGTCACGCTCGGGCGCATCCATCAGGTAATCGTACTTCGGATCAATCTCCTTGCGGTGCGGTTTAATCTCCATCACCAGCGGTGGCCGCGTTTCCCGGTTTTTCGGGAATTTGCTGGCAGCCAGGAATAAACCGGACGCACCGTCCCTGAGAACGTAAGTATCATCGACTTTCTGACATTGGAGCTCGGGCATTGGCACCGGATCCATTTTGGGCGGAGCGGGCTCGCCATTTTTCAGCAACTTGCGGGTATTCTTGCACTCGGCATTGGTGCATCCGAAATACTTGCCAAAACGCCCGGTTTTAAGCTGCATCTCGGAGCCACACTTATCGCACTCAAGAGTCGGCCCATCGTAGCCCTTGATGCGGAAGGTGCCCTTTTCCACCTCGTAGCCAGAGCAATCCGGATTGTTACCGCAAACATGCAGCTTGCGGGTTTCGTCCACCAGGTAGCTGTCCATGGCGGTGCCACACTTGGGGCAGCGACGTTTCTTGCGCAGCAGACGGGTTTCGCCCTCACCCTCTACGTCATCGTCGGCGCTGACAACCTCATCACCGGATACGAGGTTAATGGTAGTCTTGCAACGCTCTTTCGGCGGCAAGGAATAACCAGAGCAACCCAGGAAAACACCGGTGCTGGCAACCCGGATCTGCATGTTCCGGCCACAGCTCGGGCATGGAATGTCCGTTTCAGTCGGCGTGTTGGCCCGCATGCCGCCGTCTTCACCACTCTCGGCTTTTTCCAGCTGCTGCCGGAACCGACCGTAAAAATCATTCAGGACTTTCTTCCACTCGACCTCGCCCTCGGCAATCTCGTCGAGCTCATCTTCCATCCTCGCGGTGAAGTCGAAGTCCATCAGGTTCGGAAAAGATTCCGACAGGCGCTCGGTAACGATCTCGCCCATCTTCTCGGCGTAGAACCGACGGTTCTGCAGCCTCACATAGCCGCGATCCTGAATCGTGGAAATAATCGATGCGTAGGTCGACGGACGGCCAATGCCCTGCTTTTCGAGCTCCTTGACCAGGCTGGCCTCGGTGTACCTGGGCGCCGGCTTGGTAAAGTGCTGCGTAGGATCCAGTTTCTTGAGATCCAGCACTTCATCCACCTTAATGTCAGGCAGAGCAATGTCTTCGTCTTTCTTAGCGGCCTGGGGTGCTGCCTTCAGGAAGCCATCGAATTTGATGATCCGGCCCCGGGTACGGAGTTCATAATCGCCGTTGGCCACCACGATGGACGTACTCAGGAATTCGGCGTCGGACATCTGGCAGGCAATAAACTGACGCCATATGAGGTCGTAGAGCTTCTCGGCATCCTTCTCAAGGCCACTGATATCCGCCGGACGACGGCTGACTTCGGTTGGGCGAATGGCCTCGTGCGCCTCCTGGGCGCCCTCTTTGCTGCCGTAGACACGGGGCTTTTCCGGCCGGTATTTGTCGCCGAATTGCTTTTCGATATACGCACGGCAACTGTTGATCGCATCCTGACTCAGGTTGGTGGAGTCCGTACGCATGTAGGTAATGAAACCGGCCTCATAAAGACGCTGGGCCAGCATCATGGTCTTCTTGACGCTGAACCCCATCCGGTTACTGGCAGCCTGCTGCAGCGTAGACGTAATAAACGGCGCAGACGGCCGCGAACGGGTCGGCTTGTCTTCCCGCTTGGCAACCTTGAACGTACCGGCCTTTAGCCGGCTGACGTGGTCACTGCTCTGCTGCTCATTGACCGGACGATACGGCTTGTCCTCGTGGCGAGTCACCTCGAAACGGACCGGTTGATCGGCCTTGGCAGACGCCAGATCGGCGTGTAACTGCCAGAACTCCTCCGGAACGAACTTCCGGATTTCACGCTCACGCTCGACTATCAGCCGCACCGCAACGGATTGAACACGGCCGGCGGAGAGGCCGCGGGCAAGTTTGGCCCAAAGCAGGGGCGACACCATATAGCCAACAACCCGGTCGAGGAAGCGACGGGCCTGCTGTGCGTTAACCCGGTTATTGTCGAGAGTGCCTGGATCCTTGAACGCTTCCTGAATCGCACGCTTGGTGATTTCGTTGAACACCACGCGCCGGTACTTCTCAGGTTTGCCACCAATGGTCTGCTGAAGGTGCCAGGCGATGGCCTCCCCTTCACGGTCCAAATCCGTTGCCAGATAGATATGGTCTGCTGATTTGGCCAAACGCTTGAGTTCGCTGACCACCTTCTCTTTGCCGGGAAGGATCTCGTAACGAGCACTCCAGTCCTGGTCCGGGTCGACACCCATCCGGGCAACCAGCTGTTCGCGGGACTTGCGCTTTTTATGAACCGCCTTCTCTTCAGGGCTCATCTTCCGGGTGATAGCAGCCTGCTTGGCACGCTCTTTGGGATCGGACTGGGATCCGCTGCCACTGACGGGAAGATCACGAATGTGCCCGACGCTCGATTTGACGATGAAGTCAGAGCCCAGGTACTTGTTGATGGTCTTCGCTTTCGCTGGTGACTCGACAATTACGAGACTTTTACCCATATCGGAGTTCTGTATCCTTGGCGATAAATCGGTCAATAAATCAGCAAACCGTAAACTCGCTGTAAAATCAGTCGGCTAGAAAACACAAATACGCCGCTATTTTGTATAGGCTCACTGTTTTACAGGGTCAAGAATAGCAAGACAACCCATTCTTTGGTTTCAATCCTGCTTTTTTTCACATTCGGGAACCCTGTTGGGCCCGCCTGCTGAAACAGAAAGGCCCGGCATTTGCCGGGCCTTCTGAAACCGCGAAATGCAATCCGGTTGCTGGATTACAGACGCTCCCAGACCGTTGCAATGCCCTGGCCCAGACCGATACACATGGTGGAAACACCAAGCTTACCGCCTTTGGCCTGCATTACATTCAGCAGGGTTGTAGAGATACGTGCACCAGAGCAGCCCAGCGGATGGCCCAGGGCAATCGCGCCGCCGTTCAGGTTCACTTTTTCTTCCATAACGCCCAGAAGTTTCAGGTCCTTCAGGACAGGCAGGGACTGGCCGGCGAAAGCCTCGTTCAGTTCCCAGAAGTCGATATCCTCGACTTTCAGGCCTGCGCGCTTCAGGGCTTTCTTAGTGGCCGGCACCGGGCCGTAACCCATGATCGCGGGATCACAGCCGGCAACGGCCATGCTGCGGATCTTGGCAATCGGCTTGAGACCAAGTGCCTCTGCACGCTCTGCAGACATCAGCACCATCGCTGCCGCACCGTCGGTCAGCTGGGAAGACGTACCGGCTGTTACGGTACCGTTCTTCGGATCGAACGCCGGCTTGAGCTGGCTCAGGGACTCGGCCGTGGTCTCGGGACGAATGGTCTCGTCTTCCTCGATCAGCACCTTGAAACCGTTCTCGTCGTGACCTTCAATGGGCACGATTTCGTTCTTGAAACGACCTTCTACGGTCGCTTCATGGGCCAGACGGTGGGACCGAGCGCCGAACTCGTCCTGCTGCTCACGGGTAATCCCGTGCATCTTGGCCAGCATTTCCGCGGTCAGGCCCATCATGTTGGACGCTTTTGCGGAGTACTTGGACGCAGCCGGGTTGTGGTCGAAGCCTTCGGTCATGGGTACGTGCCCCATGTGCTCAACACCACCCACGAAGAACACATCACCGTTGCCGGTCATGATGGCCTGGGCTGCAGTGTGAATCGCGCTCATGGCAGAGCCACACAGGCGGTTCACGGTCTGAGCGGCAGACTCGTGGGGAATGCGGGTCAGCAGGGAAATCTGACGCGCCACGTTGAAGCCCTGCTCCTTGGTCTGGTTTACACAGCCCCAGATAACATCTTCAACTTCTTTCGGGTCGAGCTTCGGGTTGCGCTCAAACAGTGCTTCGATCAGATTGGCGGACAGGGTCTCTGCACGCACGTTCCGGAAACAACCGTTTTTGGCACGACCCATCGGAGTCCGCACGCAATCGACGACGACAACGTCTCTCGGATTAAGGCTCATAGATCTTTCTCCGTTCGGAAATCTCGTTCAGGGTTAGCCAAAGAACTTTTTGCCAGTCTTGGCCATTTCACGCAGCTTCTCGGTCGGGTGATAAAGAGGACCAAGATCTGCAAACTTGTCTGCCAGTTCGACGAACTTGTCTACACCCATATCGTCGATATAGCGCAGGGCACCACCACGGAACGGCGGGAAGCCGATACCGAAAATCAGGCCCATATCAGCATCTGCCGGATCTTCGACAATGCCGTCTTCCAGGCAGCGAACGGTTTCCAGGCAAAGAGGAATCATCATACGGGCGATGATGTCTTCTTCGCTGAACTCGTTCTTACCCTGAACAACAGGCTCGAGCAGCTTGTAGGTCTCTTCGTCGACAACCTTCTTCTGCTTGCCCTTGCGGTCCAGTTCATACTTGTAGAAGCCCTTGTCGTTCTTCTGTCCGTAACGGTTGTTATCGAACATTACGTCAATGGCGGTTGTACCTTCGTGCTTCATCCGATCCGGGAAGCCGTCTGCCATTACTTCGCCAGCGTGCTTGCCGGTATCCATGCCGACCACGTCCAGCAGGTACGCAGGACCCATGGGCCAGCCGAACTTTTCCATAACCTTGTCAACGTGCTGGAAGTCAGCACCGTCACGTACCAGGCCGATAAAGCCGCCGAAGTACGGGAACAGAACACGGTTGACCAGGAAGCCCGGGCAATCGTTTACAACGATCGGGGTCTTGCCCATGGCCTTGGCGTAGGCAACCGTGGTTGCAATGGCGCGATCACTGGTCTTCTCGCCACGGATTACCTCAACCAGCGGCATCATGTGCACCGGGTTGAAGAAGTGCATGCCGCAGAAGTTTTCCGGACGCTTCAGGTTCTTGGCCAGCAGGTCGATGGAAATCGTCGAGGTGTTGGAGGTCAGGATGGTGTCCTCGCGAACCGCATCTTCGGTTTCACGCAGAACCGCATCTTTCACCTTCGGGTTTTCAACAACCGCTTCAACCACCAGGTCTACATTCTTGAAGTCGCCATAGTTCAGGGTCGGCGTGATGCTGTTGAGCACGTCGGCCATCTGATCCGGCTTCATCTTTCCTTTTTCAACACGCTTGGACAGAAGCTTCTTGGCTTCTTTCAGACCCAGGGCGATGCCGTCCTGGTTGATGTCCTTCATGATGATCGGCGTGCCTTTCAGGGCAGACTGGAATGCAACACCACCACCCATGATACCGGCACCCAGAACGGCAGCCAGGTTCACGTCGTTAGCTTCTTTTTCCCAGGCCTTGGCCTTCTTCTTCAGTTCCTGATCGTTCAGGAACAGGCCAACCAGGCAGGCCGCCACATTGGTCTTGGCCATCTTGGCGAAGCCTTTGGCTTCGACTTCGATTGCCTTGTCGCGGGTCATGCCGGCATGCTTCTGCATGACCTTGATGGCCTCGACAGGAGCCGGGTAGTTCTTGCCAGCCTTGCCAGCAACAAACGCCTTGGAAATCTCGAATGCCATCATGCTTTCCATGGCATTGAGCTTGATCTTGCCCTTCTTCTCTTCACGACGGGCTTCGTGGTCCAGCTTGCCTTCGTTGCACTGGTTAATAATGGCAACAGCAGCATCGACCAGCTTGTCGGACTCGAGCACGGCATCGACAGCGCCGACTTTCAGAGCGACATCAGCACGGTTCTCGGTACCACCGCTGATCCACTCGACGGCATTGTCCACGCCAACCAGACGGGACAGACGCACGGTACCGCCAAAGCCCGGGAAGATGCCAAGCTTCACTTCCGGAAGACCAACCTTGGCCTTCTTGTCCATCACGCGGTAGTCGGTTGCAAGACACATTTCGAAACCGCCACCCAGCGCCATACCGTTGATCGCGGTAACGGTGGGGAACGGCAGATCTTCAACAGCGTTGAAGACTTCGTTGGCCTTGAGGTTGTTGGCTACCAGATCCTCTTCCGAGCCCGCAAAAAGCTCGGTGAATTCGGTAATGTCGGCACCAACAATGAAGCTGTCCTTGGAGCTGGTAACTACCAGACCCTTCAGATTCTTCTGCGCTTTCAGTGCGTCAGTCGCGGCGCGGAGCTCTTCAATAGTAAGACGGTTGAACTTGTTTACTGACTCGCCCTGCAAGTCGAAGTTCAACTGAGCGATCCCGCCTTCGATCTCTTTAACCGTGATGGCTTTACCTTCGTAAATCATCAACTGATCTCCAGTCTGTGTTTGGAACTGCTTCCAACCGGGCGGTACTTTTGATTTACCGGCGCGGCTGTTTGTGCAGCGAGATTTCGGTCACTGCCCGATCATCCGATCCAAAAATTCATACAGTCGTTTGAATCGTGAGGGCACACGATGAAAAAAAACGGCGCATTTGTCAATTTGTTTCTTTCGGGAGGGCTGCAAAAGTCCCCGAAATACCGGGGGCAACCGAAGAAAATTGGAGCGGAATTGTTATGTTTCAGTGAACTGGAAGCCACTGCTCAGAAAAAACCGGAACTTCGTCACGCAAATTTCAAAGTTATTTACATTTACGGGCTACACCGCCGCCAAAACTGCTTGATTGGCTGACGGAGTTACTTTACCTTCGATCTACGACTTTGGTCCACAATAATAAAACCGCATTACGGAGACCCATCCGATGAAAGACGCAAACCTGCGGATACGTTCCCTTGTAGCCGCACTGATTCTCCTTGCACTCACGTCCATGGGTGCCCGCGCTCAGGACAGTGCCGACGGATTTCTCTCCGATCTTCACAATTTCCGGGTCAGCAACTACATGGCTCTGGACGCCTACTACCGTTTCAGCGGAACCGGTGATACCGGCACCTTGAACGAGATTGTGCAGGGCATCAACTCGGCCAACGATTCCATGAACTCCATCGCGGGCAGCGATTCAGGCGTACTGTCAGCCGAGGAAGTTGAGGGGCTGAACCAGGAATTCGACAAGTTCAAGAACCTGATGCGGGATAACATCAACGATGTGCGCAACCAGGGCTACCCCGATTTGCGGCTGGTCTCAGACATGGCCAACCAGGCACTCACGATGAACGAGAAAGCCACCGAGCTATACAAGGTGGCCCAGGAAAGCTCACAGACCGAGACCAACCCAAGGGTCGAAGCGGCCCGTTCGGCTGCCGTAAAAATGGCCCAGATGATGGCGAAATACTCGGTCAGGACAAACTCCTCTGTCGCCCAGACCTTCCAGGGCTCCTCAACCGAGACCCCGCTGGATGAACAGGCCCGGGAGCTGGACCAGTTGCTGGCATCCGTAATACAGGGCCAGGGAACACCGGAGCTCAAGGACGCGCTTAACGACATTTCCGCCAAATGGCAGTTTATCCGTGGCTCCTACATTAACTACAACGAAAACAACGTGGGCTTTGTAATCGATCGCTATTCCAAGGGTATCCTCAAAGGACTTGCGACAACCATTGAGCTGCTCAAGGGCAACGCCTGACCGCCCTGCTCTTTCTGGCAGGCCTAATTGCCTGCCAGAAAAGCACTTTTCCGCCTCTGTTTTTGATACCCGTCAGTTTCCCGCTACACTTTCCCGACCCGATTTAAGGTACTATCCTCAGAATAATATCCCGTGTGCGAAGGAGCGATACGATGTCTGCCTATAAAAAGATGCTTGTTGCGATTGACCTGACAGAAGAAGCCCCACAGGTACTGGACAAGGCAAAGGCCATAAGCGAAGCCCATGGTGCGGAGCTGATGCTGGTTCATGTGGTTGAGCCTGTCGGCTATGCCTATGGTGGCGATATTCCGATGGATCTGACCGAGCTACAGGACCAACTCGACAAAGCAGCTCGCGAGCAATTGGGAACCTACGGCGACAAATACGGTGTGGCCAAAAACAATCAGGTAGTGACAGTCGGGCGCCCCGAGTCCGAAATCCACAGGCTTGCGAAGGAACAGGAAGTAGACCTTGTGATCGTTGGCAGTCATGGCCGGAAGGGTTTTCAGCTTTTGCTGGGCTCCACCGCAAACGGGGTTCTGCATGGAACCGAATGCGATGTTCTGGCCGTTCGCATTCACTAAGGCTTGACCAACAAAAAGGCCCGGGGCGTGGACCCGGGCCTGCTGAGAACGAAAGCCGCGATCAGCCCCCTTCCCCCTCCATTTTCGCCTCAAGTTTGCGAAGCTGACTTTCCAGCGAGAAACTGACACTCGAGGCCATCGAGAAGAAGTTCAGTAGTGCCTTCAGATTGCTGTCACCCTTGCAGACTGAGTGTATTCTCTGCCACAGGGCCTGATTCACCAGTTGCAGCCTCTGATTCCTCTCCACTAGCCCCTTCAATTCCCAGTCTGGGGTCTGATGATTCCGTTTCGCGAAGTATTGCTGCAACAGGTAATGAGAAACGCTGCGCATAATGAATTCATCGGTGTTTGCAAACGGCAGGTGATGAACCGCCATGGGCTTGAGCTCTGACAGAACCGGGCACCCGCTGGTCGCCATTTTCAGCCCCAGCAACGATCGAAGTGCCTCCTCAAGCGCCGTCTGCTTCTCATAGCTTCGACGATCATCGGTTACCTTCACTTCCACCTTCTGGTAGGCATCCTCATCCCGAAAGGCCTCCACGACCGGCAATATCTCGGTTGCCGCGGGACAGTGGGAGGATTCGGAAGCCTTCAAAGGACAGTTGCTACACTGGCAATGTTCCAGCTGTGTCCAGGACGGAAGTTTCCCGGAAGGCCGTGACGGCTTGTCCGTTACTTTAAACTCAACCCTACGGCCGTCCTGAAATCTGAAATCGTAATGTACATTCATTGATTTGCCTGTTCTTCCAGCTCCATCCACCGCTCAATGACCTGCTCCAGACGGTTTTCCTTTTCCGTCAATGCTTCCAGAGTGGCCGAGACTTCATCCGGTGGGCCTGAATAAAAATCAGCCTGCGAAATTTTTTCCTGCAGGCCAGCGACTTCCTGCTCAAGCTCCTCGATCTGCCCTGGTAACTGCTCCAGCTCGAGCTTGAGCTTGTAACTCAGTTTCACGGGCTTGCCCTTTTCAGGTTCTGCCCGCGGTTTTGCGTTCTCTGCCGGTTTCTTTGATACGACCTTTTCGTTGCTACCGGATGTCTTGCCGTTTTTATCCTGCTTGTCCGGCCGGTTACCCGTGGCTTCTGAGGGGAAGCAACCGCCCTGCCGACGCCAGTCCGTGTAACCGCCAACGTACTCACGCACTTTGCCCGAACCGTCCAGGAAAACCGTTTCGGTGATCACATTATCGAGAAACTCACGGTCGTGACTGATCACGATAACTGTGCCGGCAAATTCCGCCAGCTGTTCTTCCAGCAATTCCAGTGTCTCAACGTCCAGATCATTCGTCGGTTCGTCGAGCACCAGGATATTCGCGGGCTTGCTGAAGAGCTTGGCCAGAAGCAACCGGGCCCGTTCGCCACCAGAAAAAACACTGACCGGTGATCTGGCTCGCTCCGGGGTAAACAGGAACTCCTGCAAATAGCCGAGAACGTGTTTGCTCTGGCCATTGATGTCGATGAACTCCCTACCCTCGGAGAGGTTGTCCAAAGCGTTACGCGTCAGATCGAGCTCTCCGCGCAACTGATCGAAATAGGCAACCTGCAGATTGGTACCCAGACGAATGGATCCCTCGGTTGGTTCCAAATCCCCCAACAGGAGTCGAACAAGCGTGGTCTTGCCTGTGCCGTTTTCACCAACAAGCCCGATCTTGTCCCCTCTCAGAATGGTGAGATTCATGTCTCTGATGACCGGAGTGCCGTCGGGATAAGCAAAGCCCGCATCCCGGGTTTCAACCACAAGCTTTCCTGAGCGCGCCGCGTCCTCCACCGCGAAAGTTGCAGTTCCGCCCCGCACACGACGCTGCCTGTGCTCCTCACGCATGGCCTTCAGGGCACGAACACGCCCCATATTACGAGTCCTGCGAGCCTTGATGCCCTGCCGAATCCAGGCCTCTTCCTGCTTGAGGCGCTTGTCAAACAGCGCGTTCTGCCGTTCTTCTTCCTCCAGCGCTTTTTCCTTGAGGTCCAGGTAGCGGTCGTAGGTGGCAGCGAAGCTCACCAGCTTCCCGCGGTCCAGCTCTACAATCCTGGTCGCCATCCGCCGGATAAACGCCCGATCATGGCTGACAAACAACATGGCGCCGCGAAATTGGCCCAGGGCCTCTTCCAGCCAGGCGATCGCGGGGACGTCCAGGTGGTTTGTAGGCTCATCCAGCAACAGAATATCCGGGTCGGCAACCAAAGCTTTTGCCAGGAGAACACGGCGCTGCCAGCCTCCCGAGAGGGTATCGAGGGTTTGATCGGGATCAACGCCATACTGACCAAGAATGGTGGTTACCTTCTGATCCAGTCGCCAACCGTCCAGGGCTTCAAGACGCTCCTGGACTTTCATCAACCGGTCCAGGCTCGCCTCGTCGCCCTGCTGGGACAACTGGTGGAACTCTGCCAGCAACTTGCCGGTTTCAGGAAAGGCCCCGGCAACCACTTCATAGGCCGTGCGGGTGTCCTCGGAGGGCAGGTTCTGCGGCAGCACCGCCAGAACAGCGCCATCTTCGAGACGAACCACGCCACCATCGGGTGTCACTTCGCCACTGACAATCTTCAGCAGGGTCGATTTTCCCTCGCCGTTTCGTCCCAGCAAACACACACGCTCTCCGGCATCGATAACCAATGAGGCCTGATCAAGCAGCGGATGCATTCCATAAGCCAGGGAGACTGAGTCCAGCGTTAACAGTGGCACGTTTGGTTTTACTCCGATTGATTGACAGTAACGGGTTCACCAACCCGGATAAGTCCTGGTGATTCATGAATCGCGTTCTGGCCGAAGATCACGCCCTCACCGGTCCTGCGATAGCGGGACAGGGTTCTGAGCGGCTGCACGGCAGCATCCTTCAGGCCGGTCGAGGGGTCGACGGTCGTCATTACGCAGCGTGAACAGGGCTTTACGATGCTCAGACGGTTATTGCCAATGCTCAAGCTCTGCCAATGGTCCTCATCCCAGGCGTCCGCGCCCTCAACGACGATGTTGGGACGGAACCTCCGCATCTCCACGGGCACCTCCAGCCGGGTGTTGAGCTCTGCCAACGAGGCAGTGTTGGTAACCAGGAAAGGAAAACCATCAGCAAAGCCCACACGCCGGTACTCATCGACCCTGCCCGCATCAACGCGGCGGAAGGAGCTGTCCGGCATGAATACCAGGCTAACAGGCTTGCGGCAAAACCGACTGAGAGCATCACTGGCTTCTGGCAAGCCGGCCAGAGCCTTCACCCAGTCCCGCCACACCAGTACGCGAAGCTCGTCATTGGAGGCTGTCAGACCAAACTCACCTTCACCGGGAATGTTGATAACAACCTGATCTCCATCCAACTGCGTTTCCACGCGGGCGAGTTCGGGATGCTCTCTCTGGGTGACAAAACGCCGCTCATCATCAACGATCATCCATCGCCTGTCTCCGACTGGACCGAAATCGTCGGTATGAAAACTGGTCACCTCAATACCGGAAAGGGATTTGACAGGGTATACGAACAGCGAATGGACCTTCATGGAGGCAACCTCCCACAGAGAATCGGGACTCGAAACAGGCTGATGAGTATACCTGACCGCAACCCCCGGCGCCGAGGTTGCAGGTGCCCGAAAACGAAAAAACCCGGACCTTTTCAGGACCGGGTTTTCGAAATCTGGAGCGGGAAACGAGATTCGAACTCGCGACCCCAACCTTGGCAAGGTTGTGCTCTACCAACTGAGCTATTCCCGCAATGCTGTTCGGCTGTTGCCGACAACGGAGGCGTATTCTACGGATCCCGACGGAACCGTCAACCACTTTTTTTAAGGTTTTTTCCTGCCAGTGTCCGGTTATCACATTTCAGGAATCCGGAACTGTGCAGCCACTCCTGATCCGGATAGTACTTGAACACCAATTGCCCCCCCTTAAGGTTGTCGACAACACGCTTGATGATCTGGTTATCAACGGCCGGGCACCCGTGACTCCGCCCGATGCGGCCGTATTTACTGACCCAATCATCATTCACGTAATCCGCCCCATGTATAACAATGGCGCGCTGCCGGGCAAGATCGTTGATCCCGGGCTCGAGACCATCCAGCCTGAGCGAATAGCCGTGCTTGCCGTAATAGGATTCCCGGGCCTGGAAAAGCCCGATACTGGACTGGTAACTACCTTCCACGTTGGAGAAAGCGGTCGATTTGAAATTCCCGGAATTTTTGCCGTGAGCAACCAGGTCCCGAAGCAACAGCTCGCCCTTCTCCAGATCGAAAATCCATAGCCTTTCCTGACTGGACGGCAACGAGAAATCAATCACCGCAAGCCGCTCGGGCATCTGAACACCACTGGAGACAGCGCAGCGAGAGGCGCTGATTGCGGTCCTGAGGACCTTTGTATCGAGTTTTGGAGCGGCGGCACTCAGGCGACCTAAAAGGTCGTCGTCCAGAGAGGCGCCAAACGATGAGAGTGGTAGCCACGCCCAAAAAGCCAGTAGCAGGCCTGCGGATAAAAGCCGCCGCATCTTTTTCATTCCAGATCCCCGGTAAAATGATTGCAAGCCAAAGAAGGATCGCTATCCCGTGCAATCTCAGTGTTGCGCAGTTTATCAGGGAAAAGTGCCAACCCCGTCCGAATGTACGTTTTCTATACAAAACTTTAAGGAAAGCACGATTGCGCTACTGGCCGAAACGGCGACCACCGGCCAGGTACTCCCGCTCTTCCGCCGTTGAGGTTCTGCCGAGTGCCTTGTTGCGGTGAGGGAATCGTCCGTACTTTTGAATGATCGCCCGGTGATCCTTTGCGGACTGCAGAAAGCTACCCATGAAATCGGAAAGGATTCCTTCAGTTGATCGCGCCAGTTGCTCGTAGCATTCCACGGACATGTCCTGGTCGTCCTTGAGTTCCGAATGCTGGAGCGGCATGTAGAGAAACGCTCGGTGCACGGGCGGTAGCATCGTATCCTGCCCTTTCTTCATCGCTTGCCGGCATAGCTTGCGCGCCTGGCGATCCTGATCAAACGCCATGGCACCGCCGCGGAAGATATTCCGCGAAAACTGGTCAAGCAGAATGATCTCGGCAAGTATACCGCCGGCCTCACTCCGCCAATGGTCCAATCCCTGCTCGGAAGCAAACAACACCATTGAAAGGAAACGACGGCGTATCTCCTGGTCAAACCTGCGGTCCGATCGGAACCACTTGTTCCGGTGGTCGCTGTCTGGCAGCCCATGTTCGTCAAGTTCGCCAAACCAGAAATCCAGAATCTCTTTCCAATCGAACATTCACCGTCACCCTGTTACTTTATATGGTACCGGCCCTCTCTCATGAGGCCGGCTTTCCCGACTTACGACAGGCCCTAACAAATTGACTACTTCAGGAGCGTCAATGAGCAGCCCCCGCATTATTCTGTTGGCACATGGAAGCAGTGACAAGCGCTGGTGTGAAACCTTCGAAAAGCTTGCAGCGCCGACTCTCGCGTCTGTCGACAACGCCAGGGTCGCCTATATGGAACTGGCGGAACCCTCCATTGATACGATCATCATGGAAGGTGTGGCTGAGGGCATCACCGAGTTTACAATCGTTCCTTTGTTCCTGGCGGCCGGCCGCCACTTGCGAAAGGATGTTCCGGCAATGATCGAAGAACTCGAAAAAGCCCACAGCGTATCCATTCAGCTGGCGCCTCCGATTGGGGAAAACCCTCTCCTGGGAGAGGCAATTCGCGATGTTGTTATGCTTCAACTGGAAGAGACACCCGCCTGAACCGGGCGTTCTGAGACAGCACCACAGGCCCGTGCGCGACAGGAGTATCGATTATGTCGAAAAGGATTCTGATTACCGGAGGAACCGGGTTTATTGGCCACGTGCTCTGCCGTGAATTATTGGCACGGGATTACGAACTGACGGTTTTCAGCCGGCAACCGGCCGAAACGGTCAAATCAAGCTGCGGACGGGTCGAGGCAATCCGTGATCTGCAGCAGCTTCGCTCTCACCCCGGATACGATGCCGTTATCAACCTTGCCGGAGAAGGTATCGCGGATAAACGCTGGTCGGAGTCCCGAAAGCAGGAACTCCGTGACAGCCGCATTGGCGTCACCAAAACCCTGGTCGAGGTCATCCGAAGTTGGGATCAAGCGCCGAATGTCGTCGTTTCGGGATCGGCTGTTGGCTTTTACGGGGATCAGGGATCAGCCACGGTCACCGAAAGCACCAGCCCGAATGACGAATTTACGCATCGGCTGTGCCGCGACTGGGAAAACGCCGCCAAACCACTTTGCGATGACGGCGTTCGCCTGTGCTTCTCCCGGACAGGCGTCGTGGCAGGCCCGGATGGTGGCTTCCTGGAGCGGATGCTCCTGCCCTTCAAACTGGGACTGGGCGGACGCCTGGGTAGCGGTACTCAGTACATGCCGTGGGTCCACAGGGACGATGTGGTCAGCGCACTTATATGGATGACGGAAAACCCGGACGCATCAGGCCCATACAATGTCGTAAGCCCGAACCCGGTAACGAACGCAGAATTCACCCGGAGCCTGGGGAGGGTTTTACACCGTCCCACCCTCTTTCCGGCACCTGCTCCGGTGCTCAAGGTGGCTCTGGGTGAAATGGCGAGGCTTCTTCTGACGGGCCAGCGGGCTATTCCGGAGAAGCTGGTCAGCCAGCAATTCCAGTTCCGGTATCCGGACCTGGATCAGGCATTGACCCAATCCGTTGCTCCAGGGGCAGCCGGACAAAAAGGATGACCCAAGGGGGCCTTATCAAGCTCCCCTGATTTTTTTCACAAAAGACGTTGACAGCGTTTCGAAGCTTTCTTAATATACGCGCCACCTCGACGAGGCAAGGTGTTGAAAACGTTGCGTCCCCTTCGTCTAGTGGCCTAGGACTCCGCCCTTTCACGGCGGCAACAGGGGTTCGAACCCCCTAGGGGACGCCAATTTTTTCTGCGCTGATGGGTCAGGGAAACCGAAGTTTCCCGACTTCATCGTCAGACCGGCTTATGTCCGTGCTTCCCTTCTTTTCTATCCTGGTGTCCGTGCTCCTTCTGATCTTTCATCACGAAGATGCCAACACCCACAAAAAAGCCAAGCATCAGCAGTACAGTGGCAATACCTGCGATCACAACGGCGTCCATATACATTTTGTTTCTCCTTCCGACAATTAACTTGATTAAACTCAGGTTACGCCCGGGCCGCCCGCAAGGTATTGATCCAGGTCAACGTATTTGTCAGACCGCATGTACGCATAAATACTGAACCACAACACATTTCCTTCGATTTTTCCTGTATTTGCAAGGCATTCGAAAGAAACTGCTGCTATAGTCGGAAACAAAGGAAGTGTCCGATCTCCTAACCGGTCTGGGTGGCTGAAGTTCAAGACATGCCAAAACTGTCGACGCGTCTTCAACGTTTTCGCACAGGCTCGCCCCTGTCTTTCAGGCTGTTGGCGTGGATTCTGCTATTCAGCTCGGCCTTTACACTGGTGGCATCCGCGCTCCAGATCTACTCCGATTATCGAAAAGATCTCTCGCAAATCGACAACCGCATGCAGGTTGTGGAGTCGGGCTACGCCTCCAGCCTTGCCAGAAGCTTGTGGGCCCTGGACCAGAAGCTCCTGCAAACCCAGATGGAAGGCATACTCAGCTTGCCGGATGTGGTGCACCTTCGCTTGCGAATAGAACCCGATTCCGAACTGGTGATGGGCGAGATACCCAGGGACGCGAAAACCACATCTCACAGCTTCAGCCTTGTCCATCAGGGCGATGAAATGTTCAAGCTGGGCGAACTGACGGTGACCGCAGACCTTGATCGCGTCTACGACGAACTGAAGCGCAAGGTAGGCGTCATTCTGCTGACCCAGTTCCTGAAGACGTTCTTTGTTTCGATACTGATTATCTGGATATTCCAGCATTTCGTTGCGCGCCATCTGACCACCATGGCGAACTACGCCCGCGACTTCTCACTGACAACAACGTCGAAGCCACTTACCCTGGAAAGGCCCAACACGCCGTCTAACCGGAATGATGAGCTCGGCCGTGTCACGGACGCCATCAACCAGATGCGTGAACGTCTCAACGCAGACATGGAACGCCAACAAAAGGATGCTGCGGAAATCCGCAAGTTTTCCAAGGCCATTGAGCAGAGCCCCTCTTCGGTTCTGATCTGCGACCGCCAATGGCGTATCGAGTTTGCCAACCAGAAATTCACCCAGTTAACCGGTTATGAGGCTGCCTCCATCATCGGCAAACACCCTGGCGCACTGGGTGACAACGACATAGAGAACCGTGATAGCCGACACTTGTGGCAGTCCATCCGCTTGCAGGTGCAACGAGTCGGAGTCTGGCAGGGTGAAGTGAACAGTGTGCGCCGGAACGGAGAACGCTTCTGGGAGCAACTGATTGTTACCCCGATCAAGGACGAGGCCGGCGGCACCACCGGGTACCTCATCCTCGGTGAGGACATCAGCATCCGGAAACGCTATGAACAGCAACTTCTGCGTCAGGCCAATTACGACATCCTTACAGGGCTGCCTAACCGGATGCTTGCCCTCGACCGGCTGAAGCTTGCACTGGCCCAGGCACGTAGGGAAAGCACGCTTGTGGGCGTCATGTTCCTGGATCTCGACAACTTCAAGCACATTAACGACACCCTTGGCCACGATGCCGGCGATAACCTGCTGATTGAGGCGGCCCGTCGAATTTCCAGTTGCCTTCGCGGAACCAGCACCGTTGCCCGCCTGGGTGGCGATGAGTTCCTCGTGATCCTGCCTGGCCTGACTGGTCCCGAGGCATCCTCGCAGGTCGCCGAGCGTATCCTGAAGACCTTCTCGCCACCATACATACTGAATGGGCAGGAGGTGTTCGTAACCACGAGTATCGGCATCGCCATTTTCCCGACGGACTCCGACAACAGCGGTACGCTCCTGCAGCACGCTGATGCCGCAATGTACCAGGCCAAACACAAGGGCAAGAGCTCGTTTGCCCACTTTGCGCCGGAAATGACCGAAGTCTCCCATGAACGCCTGAAGATGGAGTCCAGCATGCGCAGGGCTCTGGAGCTGAAGGAGTTCGAGTTGTATTTCCAGCCAATTGTTAATACCGACTCGGGCACGCTTTGCTCGGTTGAGGCGTTGCTGCGGTGGAACAATCCGGCCATGGGCATGGTAATGCCGGATCGATTCATTCCCCTGGCCGAGGAAACCGGCCTGATTACACCGATCGGTGAGTGGGTTCTCCTGGAGGCCTGTCGAGCCGCCATGGGCTGGAAGGAAGCCACCGGGAAAGACATTGGCATTTCCGTCAACGTCTCGCCCCGTCAGTTCCGCGATCCCGGTTTTACCGAGGCTGTTATGCACGCCCTGGCGACCAGTGGCCTGGCGCCGGAACAGCTGGAACTCGAAATTACCGAACGGCTCATTCTGGACAACTCGATCGAAACCGCCGAAATCCTGCGCCAACTGGACAAAGCCGGCATCCGGTTGTCGGTAGACGATTTTGGCACGGGCTATTCAGCGCTCAGTTACCTCAAGAGCTATCCGTTTGATACCCTGAAAATTGACAAGTCGTTTGTTCAGGACGTCATGAAGGAGCCTGAGGACGCCTCACTGGTAAGAGCCATCATCAATATGGCTCATAGTTTGGGCCTGCGTGTTATCGCCGAGGGGGTTGAGGAAGAGGCTCAGACCCACTTCCTGAAGAAGGAAGGCTGTGACTTCTCCCAGGGGTATTTCTACAGTCGTCCGCTGCCGGCGGCGGACTTTGATGCCTGGCTGGCCAACAATCGCCGCGTATAACTTGAAACCGTTGGACGCCCATTCCCATGGAAGACACCGTACTTGTCGTGAACTGCGGCAGCTCATCCCTGAAACTCGCACTGTTCAACAACCAACACAGGAAACTGGTGTCCGCTCTGGCCGAGCGCCTGGGCCAGAACGATGCATTTGCCCACATTGACGGCCAGGAAGGAACGATCCCTCTGGACGCTGGCGCCGGCCATGATCAGGCTCTAGATACACTGGTCACGGCTTTCCGGGACCTGGGACTGATGACAACGGCTCCCTCGGCCATAGGTCACAGGGTCGTTCATGGTGGTGAGACCTTCCATGAGGCCGTACTCATTGATGGCGATGTGCTCAAGGCCATTGAAAGCTGCGCAGGCCTTGCCCCTCTTCACAACCCGGTCAACCTGTCCGGGATTCGGGCAACCCTGGCACAGTTTCCCGATGTACCGCAGACGGCCGTTTTCGACACCGCGTTTCATCAGACCCTGCCCAGACGGGCCTTCCTCTATGCGCTTCCAGAGGCGTGGTACCGCGACTGGGGGATCCGGAGATACGGATTCCACGGTACCAGTCACGCCTTTATGGCATCAGAAGCCGCCCGTTTGCTGGGCAAAACGCCGGCAACCACCTCGGTCATATCGGCCCATCTGGGCAACGGGTGCAGCATTACCGCCATCCGTGACGGAATCAGTGTGGATACCAGCATGGGCCTGACGCCACTTGAGGGTCTGGTAATGGGCACCCGTAGCGGGGATGTCGACCCCGGCCTTTTCGACTTTCTCCGCAGCAAGGGCATCGCCGCGGATGAGGTTCATCGGGTTCTGAATCAGGAGAGTGGCCTCCTTGGACTGTCCGGCCAGACGAACGACATGCGCTCACTCTGTGAACTCGCGGACCATGGCCATGAACCATCACAAACCGCTATTGATGTGTTCTGCTTCCGCCTGGCCCGCTACGTTGGCGCGATGATGGCGTCCCTGAGCCAGCTGGACGCTCTGGTTTTCACCGGCGGCATCGGGGAAAACAGCCCGCGGATCAGGGAAGAGACCATTCGCCATCTCAAACTGACGGGATTCGAGCTCAGCCGGGACCTCAACATCCATCATGGCCAATTCAGCGACGGACATATTGAAAGCCCCGACTCGCGATTTCCGGTTTTGGTGATTCCCACCAACGAAGAGCTGGTCATTGCCCGGGAAGCAGCTCGGCTTGCAGGCTCTGACATTCAGGCCTGACCCAAACGCATCATCAGGAATACCACTATGGCAAAGAGTCTCTTTTTTGCACCGACTTCCATGGACTCAGGCCTGACCTCCGTTTGCCTGGGTCTGTTGCGCGCCCTTGAACGGGTAGGCGTCAGCGTTGGCTTCTACAAACCCTTCTGCCAGGCGGTTCACCGCGCAGAATCCATGCACAACGCTGGCCAGGACTCGTCGGTGGCGTTTGTGAGGGCCAGCAGCCACCTGAACCCGCCAGACCCGATTGCCCTCAAGGAAGCGCAACAACTGCTCAACAGAGGCAAAGCCGACTACCTCCTCGAAACAGTCGTGGGTGAATACCAGAAGGTTGCCCGGGATGTGGATGTCGTGATCATCGAAGGCCTCGTCCCAGACCGCAGCGAAGCCTACATCGCCAGGCTGAACGTGGAAGTTGCCCGCAACCTGGGTTCCGAGGTAATCCTGGTGAGCACGCCCAAAGACCTGGACGCCAGGCAACTGGATGAAGAACTGGACTTCTCGTCGCGCCTGTTTGCCAATCCCAGTGATCCGGACGTTATTGGCGTCATCCTGAACAAGGTTGGGGAGCCCGAGCAATCGGGCCTTGAGCCTCGCTCCAACAACAACCACCCTGCCCCCGTCACTGTCGACTACCAGACCGAGTGCACGGTATTCAGCGAGGGCCGCTTTCACCTCTTAGCCGAGATTCCATGGCAGGCGGATTTGCTGGCCCCCAGGGTATCCGACATTGCCAGGGAACTCGGGTTACCGGTCCTCAATGAGGGGCAGATGCACGCCAGGCGGGTCCAGAAGGTATCGGTTTGCGCCCGTAGCATTCGGAACATGACGGAAACCCTCAGGCCTGGCACTCTTCTGGTCACGCCCGGAGATCGCGAAGACATCGTGGTGGCCACAGCTGTTGCCGCTCTCAACGGGGTTCCCCTCGCCGGCCTGATGCTGACCGGTGGCCTGATACCCGACCAGCGAGTGATCACCCTGTGCCACAGGGCCCTGGAAACAGGCCTTCCAGTTCTGGGGTCAGACGCCAATACCTATGAAACTGCTCATATGCTGGCCAACCTGTCGGCGGCCATCCCGATTGATGACCCCAACCGGATTGAAAAGGCGATGGAAGCGGTTGCAACCCGTATCGACACCAACTGGTTGCAACAGCATCTCAAGGTTGCCCGGCAGGACAGGCTTTCCCCTCCTGCCTTCCGATACCAGCTGTCCGAGCGGGCCCGGGCCGCGAATAAGCGCATCATATTGCCGGAGGGCAGCGAGCCAAGAACCGTACAGGCCGCCATCATCTGCCATCAACGCAGGTTGGCAAGGTGTGCCTTGATCGGGAATGCGGCAGAGATAAAACGGGTAGCGGATTCCCAGGATCTGGAACTGCCCGGGGATATCGAGATCATTGATCCAGGGGAGGTGCGACAACGCTACGTCGCTCCGATGGTAGAACTTCGCAAGCATAAAGGACTGACATCAGACATGGCGGAAGCCATGCTCGAAGACAACGTGGTTCTCGGTACCATGATGGTGGCTCTGGATGAAGCTGATGGACTGGTATCCGGTGCCATTCACACGACGGCGAATACGGTGCGCCCTGCCCTGCAACTGATCAAGACCCATGAGCATGCAAAGGTAGTCTCTTCCGTGTTCTTCATGTTGTTGCCGCAACAGGTGGTGGTCTACGGGGACTGCGCCATCAATCCAGACCCCAATGCCGAGGAACTGGCCGACATCGCCATCCAGAGTGCGGAGTCTGCGGAAGCCTTTGGTATTGAGCCGCTGGTCGCCATGATCAGTTACAGCACCGGAGAGTCGGGCAGCGGTCAGGATGTCGAGAAAGTCAGGGAGGCGACTAGGATCGCTCGCGAGCGCAGGCCGGATCTGCTGATAGACGGACCACTCCAATACGATGCAGCGGCCATCGAAAGCGTCGCAAGAAGCAAGGCGCCGGACAGCAAAGTTGCAGGCAAGGCAACGGTCTTCGTATTCCCGGATCTGAACACCGGCAATACCACTTACAAGGCGGTTCAGCGAAGTGCCAATGTGGTCAGTGTCGGGCCAATGCTTCAGGGCTTGCGGAAGCCGGTGAACGACCTTTCACGTGGGGCTCTGGTGGAGGATATCGTGTTTACGGTTGCGTTAACCGCTGTGCAGGCCAAGCAGGTGGAAAGTGCGGGGCCGGACCAGGAATAAGTCCTGAGCCCGGCCACTCACTCAGCGCTTGAGGCTCTTCTGACGCTGTTTTTTCGGACGACGGCCTTTCTTCTCGTCGTTGTCCTTCTTGACCTTCTGACGCGGAGTTAGCCGATCCACTTTGCCGGCAAACGGATTTTCACCCGATTTGAACTCGAAGCGGATTGGTGAACCCGTTACCTTCAGAACCTTACGGAAGGTATTCTCAAGATATCGTTTGTATGCGCCCGGCAGGGAATCCACCTGGTTACCGTGAACCACAATCACAGGGGGGTTGGAACCGCCCTGGTGCGCGTAACGCAGCTTGATCCTGCGACCGTGCACCATGGGTGGCTGATGCTGGGCAATAGCATCCTGCAGAATCGCAGTCAGGCGGTTGGTTGGCCATTTCGCCATCGCGGACTCATAGCAGGCTTGCACCGACTCATACATCACGCCGACGCCGGAGCCGTGAAGCGCCGAGATATAGTGCTTATCAGCGTAATCCAGAAAGTCCAGGCGACGCTGAACCTGTTCTTTCACCCGGGCGCGGTCTTCCGGGTCCATGCCGTCCCACTTGTTGACGGCAATGACTAGCGAGCGGCCGGCATCCAACACAAAGCCGATCAGGTGAAGATCCTGATCAACCAGACCTTCCCGGGCATCAATAACCAGGATAACCACATGGGCGTCATCGATCGCCTGCAGCGTTTTTATGATGGAGAACTTCTCCACCACTTCGCTGACATTTTTTCTTCGACGGACACCGGCGGTATCAATCAACGTGTATTGGCTGCCTTGCCGCTCGTAGGGTATATAAACGCTGTCCCTGGTAGTGCCGGGCATGTCATAAACCACCACACGGTCCTCACCGAGCATGCGGTTGACCAGTGTGGACTTGCCCACGTTCGGCCTGCCCACCACACCGATGCGGATGCCGGGGTAGCGATCTGCCCGGTCCTCTTCCTCCCGCTCCTCTTCAGAGGGCAGCAGGATTTCAAGCATGGAGCGGATTCCGCGGTTGTGGGAAGCTGCGATCAGGAACGTGGATTCAAAGCCAAGGCTGTAGAAATCCGACGCGGCGATGTCCGGATCTTGTCCATCGGTCTTGTTCACGACCAGATGCGCCTGCTTGCCCGAGCGGCGAAGACTGTCTGCAATCAGCTCATCGCCTGCAGTAAGGCCGGCCCTGCCGTCCACCAGGAATAGCACGATGTCGGCTTCTTCTACCGCCTGCATGGACTGTCGGGCCATTTCCAGGTCAAGGCCCTGCTCGTCACCGGTAAGGCCACCGGTGTCTATAACGATGAAACGCTGGCCCTCATAGCTACCCTCACCGTATTTGCGGTCTCGGGTAAGCCCCGGAAAGTCCGCAACCAGGGCATCCCTGGAACGGGTCATCTGATTAAATAATGTCGATTTGCCGACGTTAGGGCGTCCGACAAGGGCAATAACTGGGGTCATAATTGGGGATCAATCCTGCGGCTTAACCTGGAATACGGCCATCTTTCCGCTGTTGCCAAAAACCAGCAGGTTACCATTGGCGAGGCGCTGTGCCGGTACGCGGATACCCTCATCGTCGAATTCGCGCTGCCCAACCAGGCTGCCATCTTCACGGTCCAACGCATGGAGGTAGCCTTCAAAATCGCCCACCACAAGGTAGTCTTCATAAACCATCGGCTGGGTCAGTTGGCGCCAGGCAAGACGATCCTGGGTCCAGACCTCGCGACGGTCCGAGCCTCTGAGGGCAATGATCTCGCCATCAGCAGCGGCAAGATAGATCTGACCGCCACCAATCATCGGAGAGTAGAGGCTGGAGGCCTTCCGGCTCCAGATTTCCTGCCCGGTACGAATATCAACAAGGGCCAGTTTGCCCTGGTAACCAACCACCATGACGGCAGTCTCAATGACAAGCGGCTGGCCGGTTACGTCTACCAGTCTCTCGAGCTCAGTGCGTCCCTGCGGCTGACCCACCTCATATTGCCACATGGGTTGGCCCGATGCTGCCGTCAGCGCGATCAGCTTGCCACTGGCAAAAGACGCAATAACCACATCACCGCCCACCAGTGGAGCCGCGGCAGCGCGCATGGACAGCACCGGAACGGAGCCATCATACTGCCAGAGCTTCTCGCCATCGGTGGCACTGAAGCCTAGTACCTTGCCATCTGTCGTCTGGGCTACAACCAGAGAACCGTTGGATTGTGGCGAAGACAGCACCTCCGTCGGCAAAGACGTACGCCACACCTCAGAGCCATCCTCCCGGGACAGGGCCACCAGGTCGGCATTCTCGGTGGTCAGGTACAGATTCTGTCCATCACCACCAAGCCCCGAGAAGATGCGATCTTCAAATTCGGACTCCCAGGCAACCTCTCCGGTCTCCGTCGCTACCGCATAAAGCTCACCGTCTGCGGAGGCAGCGTAGATCAGATCCCCGGTAACCAGTGGCGCAAGGTAGAGAAAATCACCATCATGGCCATCGCCAACAGACATGCTCCAGACGCGTTCGAATTCGACGGACGCCTCAATCTCGGGAACCGGTACAGGTTGCTCGAACGTATCCGTGCTGCTGCAGCCGGAAAGCGCAGCCAGAAGCGCCAGCCCCAGGAAAAATCCGCGTCTCGGAATCCTGTCGCGGAGAACCGGCATCAGGCATCCTCCCCGACGCCAAGGTCTGCCAGTTTCAGTTCCAGAATACCGCTACGGCCCTGCTGACTCTGCTCACGGGCAGCCAGGTAGGCCTCACGCGCACCCTCGCGATCGCCCTGGGCAAGCAAGATATCGCCTCGAAGCTCGGAATACATGGAATCAAACGCATCGGCATTACCGGCTCCGTCGATGGTGGCCAGAGCATCCTCGTACTGGCCTGCGGTAAACTGGGCGCGCGCCAGACGATTGCGCACGACAAGTGCCAGTGCTTCGTGTTCACCGGTGTTTTCAAGGGCCCACTTCAGGGAATCAATGGCGGCCTCGGCGTTGCCATCCTGCATCAGCTGCTGACGGGCCAGGATCAGGTTGCCGTAAACCGCATAGGCACTGTCCGTGTAGTCTTCCCGGAGGGTCTGCGCCACAAAAGCGACAGTCTCGCCACTGGTTTCATCGGCCTGATCGCTGAAGGCATTCAGCAGGTTGGCAAACTGATTGGCCGCTTCGGTACGCTGCTGGGCCTGATGGTTCTGCCAAGCCTGCCAGCCGAACACAATGGCCAGGGCCGCACCAATACCGATGAGCAGTGAGCTGCCGTTCTTTTTCCACCAGTCCTTGATCGCCTGGATCTGTTCTTCTTCGGTGCGCAACTCTGCCATGAGGACTCCTGTAGTCGAATTTTTGCTTTTATATCAGTAAATTTGTTCAGGCTCAGCCGGCCAGGGCTGCTGCCAGCGTGTCCGCAAGCTTGTCCTGGGCGATCTCCGCCTGCGGCTCGTCGGCTCGCAAGGGTTTGAGCCCGACCGTGCCGTTGGCCACTTCGTTCTCGCCCAGAATCACCGCGTACCTCGCACCACTGCGGTCTGCCTTTTTCATCTGGCTTTTGAAACTGCCACCGCCGCAATGGGAAATAATCACGCGCTCTGGCAAGGCTGCCCGGAGCTTTTCAGCCAAAACGAGTGCAGGCGCCAATGCGCCCTCGCCCATCGCCGTTACGTAGACATCGGCATTGCTGTTTACGTGCTCTGGAACCAGTTCCAGCGTTTCCAGCAGCAGGATAAGGCGCTCAAGGCCCATTGCAAAGCCCACTGCGAAGGTCGGCTTGCCACCCAGTTGCTCCACCAGGCCATCGTATCGACCACCTGCACACACCGTACCCTGGGCGCCGAGGCTGTCGGTAATCCACTCGAACACCGTCTTGCCGTAGTAATCGAGGCCCCGCACCAGCGCTGGATTCACTGAATAATTCACCCCTGCGGCCTCAAGAAGCGCCTTCAGGCGCTCGAAGTGCTCGCGGGATTCTTCGTCCAGATAGTCGTCAAGGCTGGGCGCGTTTTCGAGGATTTTCCGAGTGGAAGGATCCTTGCTGTCCAGAATGCGCAGGGGGTTCGATTCGAGGCGACGCCGGCTATCGGCATCCAGGTCTGCCTTGAACTGACCGAGGTAATCCACGAGGGCGGACCGGTATACCCGACGGGACTCCAACGTTCCGATGGAATTGATCTCAAGCCGGGTATGCTCGGCAAGCCCAAGCTCTTTCCAGAGCCTTGCCGTCAAGATGAGCAGTTCGGCATCAATGTCCGGACCGTTCATGCCAAAACATTCCACGCCAATCTGATGAAACTGGCGGTAGCGGCCTTTTTGAGGACGTTCGTGCCGGAACATCGGGCCGGTGTACCAGAGACGGCGGGTCTGATTGAACAGAAGACCGTGCTCTTCGGCGGCCCGAACACAACCGGCGGTGCCCTCCGGGCGAAGGGTCAGACTGTCACCGTTGCGGTCTTCAAAGGTGTACATTTCCTTTTCGACGATGTCAGTTACTTCACCAATCGAACGCTTGAACAGATCGGTCTGCTCCACAATCGGCATGCGGATTTCCTGGTAGCCATACTGGGCCAGTACCCTGCGAACCGTGGATTCCACAAACTGCCAAACCGGCGTCTGCTCCGGCAGGATATCGTTCATCCCGCGAATTGCCTGAATCTTTGCCAATGTTAACCCTTAACTTTTTCTGGATGTTTATGCCGGGAACTGGAAACAATCAGTTGTCTGACCGGGCAATAATCGAATCTTCCTGTTCCTTGCGCCGTGCCACTTCCTCGCGAATCAGGCGCTCCAGATCATCCGTCAATGTCGCGTTGTCCAGCTTCTGGTTCGGCTTTCCCGCCATGTAGAAGAGGTTCTTGGGGCTCCCGCCGGTAAGTCCGAGATCCGCCACTTTCGCCTCACCCGGACCGTTTACGATGCACCCGATGATCGCCACATCCAGAGAATCGTTTACATCCTCCAGACGAGCTTCCAGATCATTCATGGTCTGGATGACATCGAAATTCTGCCGGGAACAGCTGGGACAGGCGATGAAGTTTATACCGCGACTGCGCAGGCGCAGGCTCTTCAGGATATCGAAGCCCACCTTGATTTCCTGCACGGGGTCCGCTGCAAGCGATACCCGGATGGTGTCACCGATGCCGTCCATTAACAGCATGCCAAGGCCAATGGAGGACTTCACGGTTCCAGATCTCAACCCACCGGCCTCGGTGATGCCAAGGTGCAGGGGCTGCTCAATCTGCTGGGCAATCTTACGGTAGGCATCGACCGTCATAAACACTTCCGACGCTTTCAGGCTCACCTTGAAATCCTGGAAGTCATGACGATCCAGAATATCGATGTGGCGCATGGCGGACTCCACCAGCGCGTCTGCCGTGGGTTCGCCATATTTGCGCTGGAGAGACTTCTCCAGCGAACCGGCGTTCACACCAATGCGAATGGGGATATTGCCGTCCCGGGCCGCACTGATTACGGCACTGACGCGGTCATCGCGGCCGATATTGCCAGGATTGATCCGGAGACAGTCAACACCCAGTTCCGCTACCCGAAGAGCGATTTTGTAATCGAAGTGGATGTCGGCAACCAACGGCAGGGAAACCTGCTCCCGAATCTTCCCGAACGCCTCAGCGGCGTCCATGGACGGAACGGAAACACGCACTATGTCCGCACCTGCCTCCTGCAATGCCTTGATCTGGCCAACGGTGGCCTCTACGTCACAGGTTTCGGTGTTGGTCATGCTCTGCACCGCAATCGGCGCGTCACCACCCACAGGAACATTGCCCACCATGATCTGGCGGGATTTGCGTCTGATAATCGGGGAATCCTGTTTCATGTCTTACTGACCGATATGGAAAATTTGATCAAATTTCAGATTGTCAGGGTGAATTCTGACCGGTTGTTAACAACCCGGTAGCCACCGATATCCACTGGCTCGCCCTGGAAACGGATGGATTCAACCGCATCGACTGCGCCAATCACAACCCTCAAGGGCGTCGGCCCCTCGATATCAATCAGATCCCCGTTACGCTGGAGCGAATTCACCAGGCGGTTACCGGCTGCGTCACTGATCTGCACCCAACAATCGTCACTGAAGCGAATCTGGAGTCGACCGTTGTCCGAAGCATCCGACAGCCCATTCGGGTCTTCCAGAACCGGCTCGGGGGTCTGGACGACCGCAGGAATCTGATCGGTAACAGGCTCGGTTGCATCAGCCGCGCCATCGTCCGTAGCCAGTGTGTTTTCAGGCACCTGATTTTCACCAACAACAGTTTCAGGCGCTTGAGCCTCAGTTTCTGTTTCAGACTGCTGCACGGTAGGCGCCTCCGCCTCCATAACTGCCGATTCCGACTCTTCAGCACTGGCAACAAGCACAGGTTCGGAGCGCTCTGGCTCGGCCAACGCAGCCGATTCCTCGGCTTCAGCAGGAGCAGGCTCCTCCGGCACTGATTCCGGTTCTGTCGTCGGCTCGGAAGGCGCCGGGCCCTGTGCAGGAGCCAGAAAGGTGAAAGCAAGGTATCCGGCAATGCCCAGCACCACCAGGAAAAACAGAGCCTTGGCAAGCTGACGTTTACGACGTCTGCGACGTTCGATGTCTACCAGCGGATTGGCTTCCTGCTCCTGTTCCCGCTGTTGCCGAATGGGTTCCAGTTCCTGGTCGAGGTCGGCAATCACTGCATCTGCGTCCAGCCCAACCTGTTTTGCATAAGCCCTGACATACCCTTTCAGAAAGAGTTCACTGTCAATCTGGCTGTAATCTCCCGACTCGATCGCCTGGATTACCGAAGGACGCAAATGCTGCGCTGCTGCGACATCGCCGGTACTCAGACCGGTTTTCTCCCGTGCCTTTTGAAGCTGCCGCCCTACGGGCTCCTTCATAGCTGGCTGTGAGTTTTCTTCAGTTGCCATTAGAAATCAGCACCTTATATTGTTGGTATTCGACTGACTCCGGAAATTTGTTTCTGAGTTGAAGCGCAAGGCTCGCCTCCTGGTTTTCATCACTGTAGAAGCGGGCAATGCGGATTCCGGTAAGAAGGCTCTCCGGTGAGTGGACCAGACGCTGATTTCGCTGCATCAATGAAATCAGTCGCGAGTAATAGCGTGCCGCGTCGTCGTAGTCGCCAGTCTCTACGGACACCCGGGAGAGCGCCAGCAGGGAACGTGCATCGCCTCGTGTCAGCTCCACTGCGCGGCGATAGGATGTGGCCGCAGCTTCCAGTTCTCCGAGGCGCTCCTGGGTCATGCCCAGGTTAAAGAAAACCGAGCCGCGTTCCTGATAACCGGTATCCCGGGACGCAGCACGGAATTGATCCCGCGCGTCTTCCATCCGGTTCTAGCCGAACAGGAAAGCTCCGTAATAAACCCGCGCCCGTGTGTACCCTGGATCCTCGGAAATAGCCTGTTTGAAATTACGCTCAGCCAGTTCTGGCTCACCCTCGGCGTTATAGACAAGCCCCATCGCAGCCCTGGCGCCCGGGTCATCTGAATCCAGTTTCAATGCCCTGTCTAGGTGATGGCGTGCACGTTCAAGATTGCCCTGCCCAATATAGGCCGTGGCAAGTTTTACATAGTTATCGAGCGCTTCCTGCTGATCTGCTTCCCGTGAAAACCGACTGTCGGTAGTGGTAACGCAACCTGTAACCAGCAGGGTCAGCAACAGGGTGGCCAACACGAATGAACGTCGGTTTGCTGGTGGTGTTATCACGGGTGTCCCCTTCCTCGATTGGGCTGCAAGACGTATCTGGTTCAGGGATTCACCTGCTGAACCTGAATATACCGCTGACTCCGCCGGGTTCTGTCCTCGACCCGCCCGACCAGTTGCCCACAGGCGGCGTCAATGTCATCGCCCCGCGTGGTTCTGATGGTGGTGATGTAGCCAGCTTCGTTAAGAACATTCTGGAACCGCCGCGTGGCATTCATACTCGGTCTCCGGAAATCGCTCTCCGGAAACGGATTGAAGGGAATCAGGTTGATCTTGCACGGAAGATCCCGCAACAGCACCGCCAGTTCCCGGGCGTGCTCGGGCTGATCGTTCATCCCCTCGATAACGGTGTACTCGATTGTAGCCTTACGCTTGTCTGGCAAACGGGCGAAATACCGCTTGGTGGCCGCAAGCAGCTCTGAGATCGGGTACTTTTTATTCAACGGAACCAGTTTGTTACGCAGTTCATCATTCGGGGCATGCAGGGAAATGGCCAGTGAAACATCGGTAACTTCCGACAGGCGATCCAGCGCCGGCACCACGCCAGAGGTACTGAGGGTCACCCGGCGCTTGGAGATCCCGTACGCCAGATCCTCCATCATGAGGTTCATGGCGTCCACGACATTGTCAAAATTGAGCAGGGGCTCGCCCATGCCCATCATGACCACGTTGGTAATCGGCCGATCGGGGCCCGGCTCAAACGGCATGAAGGCCTTGCGCGCGACCCACACCTGACCAATGACTTCCGCCGCAGTCAGATTACGGTTAAAGCCCCGCTTGCCGGTGGAGCAGAAGGTGCAATCCAGGCTGCAACCAATCTGTGAGGAAACGCAGAGCGTGCCGCGTTCGCCATCGGGAATCAGTACCGTCTCCACGCTGTTGCCGTTATCCATGCGCATCACCCATTTGCGGGTGCCGTCTTTGGAGGTTTCGTCGTACACCACCTCAGGACCACGGATCTCGGCAACCTGCTTCAGCTTTTCCCGAAGCGCCTTGCTCATATTGGTCATTTGATCGAAGTCATCGGCGCCACGCTGATGGACCCACTGCAAAACCTGAGTGGCACGGAAACGCTTCTCTCCCAGGGACTCGAAGAAGGCCTCGAGCTTTGCTTTTGGCATTCCCAGGAGATTGGTTTTTTCAGCGGCCGCTGTCATTTCATAACCTCGATCAGATAATCAATTCGGAGGCGACCGGATGATCGCCCCCGATCAACGCAATCAACCCCTCGGGCAGATCTCGTTGTCATTGAAGAAGTAAGCGATTTCGCGCTCGGCAGAAGCCGCGGAATCAGAGCCGTGAACGGCGTTTGCGTCGATGGACGATGCGAAATCAGCGCGGATAGTGCCCGCCTCGGCTTCTTTCGGGTTGGTCGCGCCCATCAGGTCACGGTTTTTAAGGATCGCGCCTTCACCTTCCAGAACCTGCACAACCACCGGACCGGAGGTCATGAATGCAACCAGGTCGTTAAAGAACGGACGCTCTTTGTGCTCTGCGTAAAAGCCTTCTGCCTGCTCCTGGGTGAGGTGCATCATCTTGGCAGCAACGATGTTCAGCCCAGCTTTCTCGAAGCGGCTGTAAATTTCGCCGATCACGTTCTTTGCGACCGCGTCGGGCTTGATAATCGAGAGCGTGCGCTCAGTTGCCATGGTATTTCTCCAGTTTGTGGATGGTTAAAATTCTGGCCTGCGATTATACGCAGTCCGGGGCAAACTTCCTACCGCACTGCGCGGAGGCGACTAACAACATCAACTATTTGCGCGCTGGCAAACGCCACTTCCTCGTTCGTGGTGTAGCGGCCGATGGAAAAGCGCAGCGCACGATGGGCCTGCTGTTCACTCAACCCGATGCCACGAAGCACGTATGAGGGCTCTACCGTGGCTGAAGCGCAGGCCGAACCGGAGGATACCGCCAGATCCCGAAGGCCGAGCATGAGGGACTCCGCATCGACGCCTTCAAAGGAAAGATTCATTATGCCCGGGACGCGCCGGGATTCACTGCCGTTGAGAGTGACACCCTCGAGAGGCCCGAGCCCCGAAAGAAACGCCTCCCGCAGGGCTTCCAGCTTCTCCACTTCCTGTTCAAGCGCTGACTGGGCGATCTCGAACGCCTTCCCCATTCCGACAATCTGATGGGTGGGGAGCGTTCCGGAGCGCATTCCTCGCTCATGGCCACCACCATGAATCTGCGCCTCGATACGAACATCCGGCGACCGCCTGACGTACAGGGCGCCTACGCCCTTCGGGCCATAAACCTTGTGGCCGGAAAGCGCCAGCAGATCCACCGGCATGGAGCCGACATCAATCGCCATCTTGCCGGCAGCCTGGGCGGCGTCCACGTGAAAAAGAATGCCTCTTTGGCGCAATTCGGCACCAATGGCGGCAATATCATTAATCGTTCCAAGCTCGTTGTTCACCAACATCAGGCTGACGAGCACGGTATTTTCCTTGAGCGCGTCCAACACCTGATCAAAACCGATGGTTCCGTCGGCTGCCGGCTCCAGCCAGGTGACTTCAGTACCCTGATGCTCCAGCCACTTGCAGGTATCAACAACCGCTTTGTGCTCGATCCTGGAGGTAACGATATGAGCGCCCTGCCGGCCGGCAACCGCCCCTTTGATGGCGAGGTTGTCTGATTCCGTTGCCCCCGAGGTCCAGACAATCTCCCGCGGATCAGCGTGGACAAGACTGGCGACCTTCTTGCGTGCAGCTTCCACTGCGGCTTCTGCCTGCCAACCATAGGCGTGGGTGCGGGATGCCGGATTACCGAATACACCATCCAGCGTGAGGTATTTCATCATTTCATCAGCAACGGCTGGATCAACGGGCGTGGTGGCCGCGTAGTCCATATAAACGGGCTTTTTCATGGATTCCGGAAACTTGTTGGTGTCAGGCCGGCGCCTGATCGGACAGGCGTTCGGTATTGATGGTTTCAGAGCCACTGTCGGACTGGCGGCGATTTTGCCGATCCGCAACCTGGCGAATTTCATGCTTCCTCATCAGGTCTCCGAGACTGATCTCGCTGAGAAACTGATGAATCTGATCACTGAGATCAGACCAGAGGTGATGGGTCAGACATTTCTCGCCGTTCTGGCAATCGCCTTTGTTGCCGCACCGGGTGGTATCCAGCGATTCACTGACGGCATCAACAACTTCGGCAATGTAGAGATCAGCCGCAGGACGACTGAGCCTGTATCCACCACCGGGACCGCGAATACTGACAACCAGTTTCTGGCGGCGGAGACGGGAGAAAAGCTGCTCCAGGTAGGACAGTGAGATTTCCTGACGCGCCGATATATCGGCCAGACTCACCGGCCCCTGGTCTCCATGCAGAGCCAGATCCAGCATTGCCGTAACGGCATAGCGGCCTTTGGTGGTCAACTTCATAGCGTCAGCCCCATGGCGGGATTGAATCTCAAAAATGCAGAACAGAGTATGAATTGACCAACCATTTCAGTCAAGTATTCAGCGCCGCACCTCTTCGTCGTCTCGGACGCAATCGAAATCCTCCTCGTGGAGCGGAGGCAGTTCGCCATTCTGGTATTCACTGTTCACCTTGCGCAACGCCTTGCACATATTCTCTATGCGGTCATCCACGGCATGCATGTGATCAAGCAACGAGCGCATGGCCCGTGCGACGGGGTCCGGCATTTCTTCCGTAACGCCGTATGCATCGAAGCCCATTCGCTCTTCCATCTCCTTGCGGCGGGCATCGTCTTCGCCCTGGCGTTTGACAATAACGCGGCCAGGAATACCTACAACGGTTGCACCCTCTGGCACTGCCTTGGTAACCACCGAGTTTGAACCAATCTTGGCACCCTCGCCTACTTCAAAAGGCCCCAGAATCTTGGCGCCGGCACCAACCACCACACTGTTGCCAATCGTGGGATGCCGCTTACCCTTGTTCCAGCTGGTTCCGCCCAGCGTAACCCCCTGATAGAGGGTTACGTCGTCGCCAATCACCGTAGTCTCACCAATAACAACACCCATGCCGTGGTCGATGAAAAAGCGACGACCAATGGTTGCACCCGGATGAATCTCAATGCCGGTAAGCCAACGGGCGATCGTCGAAATGGTCCTCGCAAGCCATTTCAACCCCAAACTCCACAACCAATGGGAAAACCGATGGAAAAGCAGTGCGTGCAAACCGGGATAGTTGGTGAGCACTTCAAAGGTATTCCTGGCGGCGGGGTCCCGATGGAACACGCTGTTAATGTCTTCCCGCAAACGCTCAAACATGGCCATTGTCCTGTTCCGTCGCCGCAGTATCGGCCTCGGTTGATTTGCTGTTGTTCCGTGTGCCCGCCGCTTTCTGCACAGCGGTGAGGATGCCCCGGAGGATATTGATCTCCATCTGATCAAGTCTGGCTCGCTGGAACAGACGCCGCAAGCGCGTCATAAGCTGCCTGGGGTTCTCCCGCCGATGGAAATCAACATCGATAAGCACCTGCTCAAGATGACCGAAGAAGCCCTCAACATCGTGGACTTTCGCCGGCGGCACATCCCATCCTTCGTCCCCGGGCCGGGTCATCGACTTTAAGTATGGGCTTCCCTCACCGCCTTCAAGGCTTCGGAGGTAATACATCCGCAATTCATAGCACATGACCTGCACCGCCATGGCGAGGTTGAGAGAGCTGTAATCGGGATTGGAGGGAATATGGATATGATAATGACAACGCTGCAGCTCATCGTTGCTGAGACCATGATTCTCCCTGCCGAACACCATGGCCACCGGGCCACTGCCGGCGTGCTCTGCAGCCGCGGCCGCAGCCTCCGGCGGGGCGCACACCGGCCAGGGGACTTTTCTGCCCCGGGCACTGGTACCCATTACCAGAACGCAGTCCGCCAGCGCCTCATCGAGCGAAGACACCACGTGGGCGCTATCAAGCACATCGGAAGCCCCCGCCGCACGGGCGTATGAAGCCTCGTCCGGAAACGAAGACGGGTTGACCAGCCACAGGTTGCCGAGCCCCATATTTTTCATGGCACGGGCGACTGCGCCGATATTGCCTGAATGGGATGTCTCAACCAGAACGATCCGGATCTGATCCTGGAATGTTTCCGTCCCTTCCTGTGGAAGTGCGCTTTTATGCATTGTTAGCAGGCCCAAGGTTATTGATCAGGGCGGCAATGATAGCAGAAAGCAAAGGCACCCTGCCCCTCCGGAGTACCCGTAACCTCTGGTTATCCGTGCTATTGCTGAGTCAAAAAACATACAAGCGGGGTGATCTTTTGCTATGATACCCGGCCTTCACACACCCGGATAATGAACACTCAGATGCAACCAGCTATTAAAATGGCCCTGCGCGTCGCGCGTCAGGGGTCTGATTATCTGAAAGCCCATTTCGAGCGCCAGGAACCTACCGGCAAGGACGACTCAGAACGCCGTCGTCAGCTGGAACGGGTTGAGCAATCTATTTATGACAATTTTGCCGAACAGCTCGAAAAAGCCTACAAGGACCACAGCATCGCGCCCCTGAACGAAGCGGATGCCGGAACCAGCGAAAAGAGCTGGCACATTTTCCCTGTCCTGGGCCGTGAAAATTTCCTTCGGGGCATTCCGGAGTTCGCTCTGGCCCTGTCCCAGAAAAAGAATAACCGAACTGAAAACCTGCTGCTGGTTAACCCCGTTACCGGAGAGGAATACTCGGCCAGCCGAGGCCATGGTGCGGCGCTCAACAGCCGCCGCGTGCGCGCTTCGGAAATCAAGCTGCCGGAGAAAGCCGCCATCGCCACCAACCTGCTGGACCAGGCTCGAAAGAGCGAGGATCCGATGCTCTGGGGCGAAATGGCCGCTGTACTGGCCAGGGATTCCGGTATGTTCCGTACCTCCGGCTGCGTGGTGCTGGATATCGCCCGTGTGTCCGCCGGATTGATGGACGCAGCCATCATCTTCCGTCCGGAAGCGGCCGAGCTGGATCTTGGCGTCACTCTGGCCATGGAATCCGGTGCCCTGACCGGTGATTTCTCTGGCAATCCGTCCACCGGGAACGCCCGCCAGCTGGTGGTTGCAAACCCGAAGCTGTTCCGCGAAGTGCTCAAGGTCCTGCATCCGTTCCGGGGCCGTCTGCCTCGCTAAGCTCCCGGGCTCTTTGAGACACAAAAAAACCGCCACATTATGTGGCGGTTTTTTTATGCCCGGAAATCGGGGAACAACTACGATTACATCCGGTTCAGCCACTCCGGCGGCTGCTCTTCTTCTTCGGCATTTTCCGCGCCTTCCTTTGCCGGCACGATCAGGTCATCTCGAGAAACGCCCATCACCATCAGCAGATTCGCAGACACGTATATGGAAGAGTAGGTACCGACGACCACACCAATAATCAAAGCCAGGGCGAAGTTGTTGATTGCCTCACCACCCAGAAAGTAGAGAGCAAGCAAGACCACGAGCGTCGTACCCGAGGTGTTGATTGTCCGCGCAATGGTCTGGTGAATGGATTCGTTGATGATATCCCAGGGCTCACCCACACGCATTTTGCGGAAGTTCTCCCGGATGCGGTCAGCCACAACGATGGTATCGTTCAAAGAATAACCAATGACCGCAAGCAACGCAGCCAGAACGGTAAGATCGAAGGTCCACTGGAATAACGCAAATACACCCAGAACGATAATGACGTCGTGAGCCAGAGGCACCACCGAGGCAATACCGAATTTGAACTGGAAGCGCATACCCACGTAAATCAGCACCACGGCAAGGGCGATCAGCAAGCCAAGGCCACTGTCTTCCTTGAGCTCTTCACCAACCTGGGACCCTACGAACTCGGAGCTGACCAGTTCAAGATCTGCACCACCCTCTTTCAAGGTTCGGGTAACCTGCGGTGCCAGCTGATCGTTGTCGGCCTCGGCCATCCGCACCAACACCGTCGTGTCAGCCCCGAAGTTCTGAACAGAAAACTGCTCGTACCCGGCCTCTGTCAGCCTGGAGCGGATTTCATCAAGTTGCGGAGCCTCTGCGTATTCAAATTCAACGGAGGTGCCGCCGGTGAAGTCCATCCCGAAATTCAGGCCGCGTGTTGCGAGCAGCGCAATGGACACCACGATCAGTGAAATGGAGATTATGGAAGCAATCTTCCGTAACCCCATGAAATCAAACGGTTGCTTTTGATCTTCAGACATTAGCGAGCTTTCCTCCGATCGACAGCTTCTCGACCCTGCGGCCGCCGTAAACAATGTTAACGATGCTTCGGCTGACCATCAGGCCAGAGAACATCGACGTCAGAATCCCGATGCAGAGTGTCACCGCAAACCCTTTCACGGGGCCGGAACCCATCGCGAAAAGAATCACGGCAACCAGCAATGTGGTGATGTTTGCATCAAAGATGGAAACAAAGGCCCGGGAATAACCGGAGTTGATGGCCGTCTGGGGCGGCACGCCCGATTTCAGCTCTTCCTTTATCCTCTCAAAGATAAGCACGTTGGCATCCACCGCCATACCGACGGTCAGAACGATACCGGCGATGCCTGGCAGGGTCAGTGTCGCCGAGAGGATCGACATACACGCAACGAGCAGCATCAGGTTCAGTGTCAGCGCAATATTCGCTACCACGCCAAATCCACGGTAGTAGACAAGCATGTAAAGCAGCACCAGCCCGAAGCCAAGCGCAACGGACATCATGCCGGCGTCTATATTTTTCTGGCCGAGGCTCGGACCAATGGTCCTCTCCTGAACGAAGTACATCGGGGCGGCAAGTGCACCGGCGCGCAAGAGCAGCGCCAGTTCTGCGGCTTCCGGAATAGAATCAAGCCCGGTGATCCGGAAACTGCTGCCCAGAGCGGATTGCACTGTGGCAAGGCTGATAATGCCTTTCTCCACAACGCGGTTCTCCACCTCCTGAGGCTCGCCGTCTACCATTCTGGTTTCGGTTTCCGTGCGGTACTCGATGAACAGCACGGCCATCCTGCGGCCAATGGCATTGCGGGTGGCCCGGTTCATCAGGTCGCCACCGACGGAATCCATGGTGATATTAACCTGGGGTTGGCCGTTTTCGTCGAACGCCTGCTGGGCATTGGCCACGTTGTTACCGGTAGCGATCACCTCCTGCTCGAGGCGCGCGGTGCGCTGTGGCTGATCCCGGAAACCAAACTCCTCGGTCTCGCTGCTGGGGGCGTCCTGGCGGGCCTCCATGCGGAACTCAAGGTTCGCGGTTGCACCAAGTACGCGCTTGGCCTGTGCGGTGTCCTGTACGCCAGGCAACTCAACAATAATCCGGTCGGCACCCTGCTGTTGAACGAGGGGCTCAGCAACACCGAGCTCATTCACCCGGTTACGGATCGTTGTGAGGTTCTGCTCCAGAGCATAGTCCTGAATCGCAGTGACCTCAGCCTCGGAGAGCGTCAGGACAAGGAGGAATTCATCACCCTCGGTCTGCTCATCGAGAAGGAATTCGTTGTACTGGTCACGCACCATGTTGAACGCTTCGGTGCGGGAGGCTTCATCACGAAAGCTGAGAACGATCTCGCGGTTATCCTGAACATCTCCGCCACGATAGCGGATCCGCTCTTCCCGCAGCTCTCGCTTGATCTGGCCAGACATGGCATCCAGACGCTGGCTGACTGCGGTTTCCATATCGACTTCCAACAGGAAGTGGACGCCGCCACGAAGGTCCAGACCCAGCTTCATCGGGCCGGCACCCAGGCTCTTTAGCCAACCGGGTGTGGAGGCAGCCATGTTCAGTGCAACCAGGTATTCGTTTCCAAGAGCAGCCTGCACCAGGGGACGGGCCTGCAATTGGTCTTCAGAGTTGGTGAGACGGATCAGAGCATCCCGATCCTGAAGAGTACTGCTTTTCACCTCGATGCCCCGGCTTTCCAGCACACCAACGGCCCTGTCGAGCACACCGGCATTCACCTCGGTGCTACTGCGGGCGCCGGTAATCTGGATGGCGTAGTCGTCGGGGAAGAGGTTGGGCAAAGCGTAGATAAACCCGATCACGAGCGCGACCAGGATAACCAGGTTTTTCCAAAGCGGATACTTGTTCAGCATGGGATCCCTTGTAGCCGGCCTAGCGGCCAGACTTGGTGTTTCAGCCAGGAAGATTCAAACCGGCCACCAGGGATGGCCGGCTAAATGGCCCCCGCTCAGATGTCCTTGAGCGTGCCCTTCGGCAGCGCCGCAGCAACGGCTACTTTCTGGACCTTGATCTCTACGTTGTCAGCAACTTCCACAACGATGAAATCGTCAGTCACCTTGGTAATTTTGCCGGCAACACCACCAGAGGTCACAACTTCATCACCTTTATTCAGGCCGGACATCAGAGCCTTGTGCTCTTTCGCACGCTTGGACTGCGGGCGCCAGATCAGGAAGTAGAAAATCAGGATGAAGCCGGCGAAAAAGATCACCTGGCCCATAACACCCATTCCCTGAGCAGCCGGGTCCTGCGCCATGGCAAGAGCAGGCATCAGAGCCAAAAGGCCGGCAACGAGCATTTTAATAGCTTTCATTGAATATCTCCGTTGGTTTAGCGAATAAATCAAACATTGCCCAGGGGCGGAACGGTCTCTCCGCGCAGAGCATAGAAGTCGGTTACAAAGTCCGACAATGTACCTGCTTCAATGGCCCCACGCAATCCAGCCATCAGGTTCTGGTAGAACCGGAGGTTGTGGATGGTATTCAGTTGTGAGCCAAGCATTTCTCCACATTTATCCAGATGATGGAGATAACTTCTCGAAAAATTCTTACAGGTATAACAGTCGCAGCGATCGTCCAGCGGCGCGGTGTCATGACGGTGCCGGGCATTGCGGATTTTTACGATCCCGGTTGACGTAAATAGATAGCCATTCCTGGCATTGCGGGTAGGCATTACACAGTCGAACATGTCGACACCGCGACGTACCGCCTCGACGATATCTTCCGGCCGGCCCACGCCCATCAGGTACCGCGGCTTGTCCTCCGGCATTTTCGGCGGCAAGTGGTCGAGAATCCGGATCATGTCTTCCTTGGGCTCGCCAACCGACAGACCGCCAATGGCGTAGCCATCGAAGCCGATCTCTGTGAGCCCTTCCAGAGAGCGATCCCTCAGGCCTTCGTACATGCCGCCCTGAACGATGCCGAACAACGCCGCAGGGTTACCCTCGTGGGCATCTTTGCTTCGTTGCGCCCATCGCAGCGACAGCTCCATGGAATCTTTTGCCTGACGCTCGGTGGCCGGATAAGGCGTACACTCGTCAAATATCATAACGATGTCCGACCCGAGATCCCGCTGCACCTGGATCGCAATCTCCGGTGACAGCTCCACCGGCGAACCATCTACCGGAGAACGGAAGGTAACGCCGTCCTCGGTGATCTTGCGCATCTCACCCAGACTGAACACCTGGAAACCGCCGGAATCGGTCAGGATAGGCCCATGCCATTGTGTGAAATCGTGAAGGTCGCCATGGGCCTTGACCACCTCAGTACCGGGCCGAAGCATCAGGTGAAAGGTGTTCCCCAGAATGATTTCAGCACCGATTTCGTGGATATCGCGGGGCAGCATACCCTTGACCGTGCCGTAAGTGCCGACAGGCATGAACGCGGGGGTCTCAACGGTTCCGCGGGGAAACGTCAGCCGGCCACGGCGAGCGCGCCCATCCTCGCCCAGTTTTTCGAACGACATGAAACAGGTTTGTGTCACAAAGCCTCCCCGGCATTATCGTTACCGGCTTCATTGGATTCCACGGTCGCCCCGAGCAACATGCCCCGGCTGGGTTCCTGACCGTTGATAAACATGGCGTCACCGTAACTGAAAAAGCGGTAGCGTTCCTTTACCGCTTCCCGGTAGGCCGACATGACGTTGTCATAGCCGGCAAACGCGCTGACCAACATGATCAGGGTGGATTCCGGCAAATGGAAGTTGGTGATCAGGGCGTCCACGGTCTGAAACCGGTAACCCGGGTAAATGAAGATGTCGGTCTCGCCCGTGAACGCCCTCAGGCGACCACCACGGCTGGCCGACTCAAGGGAACGAACCGACGTGGTACCTACGGCAACCACACGCCCTCCCCTTGCACGGGTTCGTTCGATGGCGTCGACGGCATCCTGGGGAACGTTCACCACCTCACTGTGCATGGTGTGATCCTCGATTTTATCGACCCGTACCGGCTGGAATGTGCCGGCACCGACGTGCAGGGTCACAAAGGCACTTTCAATGCCGCAAGCGGCCAGTTTCTCCAGCAAGCCCTCATCGAAATGCAGACCCGCCGTGGGGGCGGCTACGGCGCCTGCTTCCCGGGCGTAAACGGTCTGGTAGCGTTCCCGATCGGTGGATTCGTCCGGACGGTCCACATAGGGCGGCAGTGGCATGTGGCCAATCCGATCAAGCACCTCAAGCACTGGTTCCTCAGTCTCACAGACGAGATGAAACAGCGCTTCGTCCCGCCCCGCCATTCTCAAAGAAGTGCCATCTTCAAGGATAACCTTCTGCCCCTGTTTCAATGCTTTTGAGGCACGGACATGGGCGATGATGTCATGTTCTCCGGTTACCCGCTCAACCAGAACTTCTACCTGGCCACCCGTCTCCTTCTTGCCAAAAAGGCGCGCAGGAATCACCCGGGTGTTGTTAAAAACCAGCAAGTCGCCGGGCTGAAGCAGGTCAGGGAGTTCACTGAATATTCGGTGGTCAAGCTTGCCAGAGAGGCCGTCGAGACAAAGCAGCCTGGACGCGCTGCGATCCTTGAGTGGATAGCGGGCGATCAATTCGTCCGGCAGGTCAAAATGAAAATCGGAGACATTCATGGAATGGACTGTTAACGACGCCGAAGAAAAGAAGATGGTAGCGGCGGGCGGACTCGAACCGCCACGGGTTTTACCCCAACGGATTTTGAATCCGTCGTGTCTACCAATTTCACCACGCCGCCATCGGAGAGTGTTGGGGATTATACTGAGCTAAATCGCGAAAGCAATAAGCCAGCGGACACAACTGCCCGCCGGCTCAGAGTTTTACAATCGATCGAACAGTGACAGCTGCGAAACCTGGGCAAACGACTGCTGGGCCGCCTGCAACACGAAGCTCTGGAAACTCAGGGTGCTGATGGCCTCTGCGTAGTCCACATCCTGCAGCTGGGACCGTATTTCATTGCTGTAGACCGACGAATCCTCCAGGAATGACTTGGTCGATTCCACCGCGTTCATCCGGCCTCCCAACTCCGTCTGCTTGAGGATAATGCTTTCCTGGGCGTTATCGAGGTTGATCAGGGAATTGGCAATCAGGTCGTCGTACTGGGCCTGCCCATCCGGACTGCTCTTGTCGATGTTGTTCAAACCGGAAATCAGGTTCTCAATGGTGCCGAACACCGACTGTTTTTCGTTGATCTTCAGCGTAAACACATCCCCCGCACCGGGAACTGCATCTGTCAGAGTCACTTCAACACCGGCAACTTCAAAGGGCTCACCACTTTGATAGGTTGCTGGATCCACCGTCAACACATCACCCTGGCTGTCCGTAGCGATAATATTGCCACCGGCATCAACCTCAACCGTGATGTCGTCCGGGAATGAATTGGGGTAGGCGGCAGCCAGATCTGCCTCGTTAACCAGCTTGACGCCTGAAATAGAAGCGCCCGGCGTGCTCACCGTGCTGTGTTCGCCGGTGATGGCCGCAGGAACTCTTACGAAAATGTCCTTGCCGTTATCGCTGATCGGAACGGTGACACCATCATCGATTTCGAGGACTCGCTGCCCCTCGTCGCCCTGGTAAACCCAACTGCCTGAGGGCTCCTGCTCAAAGGCCTTTACCGAGCCCTGGAATCCGCTAAAGATGTATTCGCCGGAGGCATCACGGGTATTGGCAATATTGGCGAGCTGGCCCAGGCGTTCCTCCAGCTCCGAAGAAATCGACCGCCGGTCGTTGGCCGACAATGACCCATTACCCGCCTGAACCGTCAGCTCCCGGATCCGCTGAATCACATCGATCGAACTTGAAAGAGCATTTTCTTCCTGTTTCAGACGGTTGTCCGCCAGGTCGACGTTACGCTGATAGGTTTCAACCCGCGAAAGCTCCTGATCCAGCTTCAGAATGCGCGCCGCAGCGACCGGATCGTCGGAAGGTTTGTTTACCCTCTGGCCAGTCGAGATCTGTTGCTGGGTGTTATTCAGGCTGGTATTGAGCTCCTGGAGCCGATTAATGCCGCCTGAAAAAATCTGCTGTGATGAAATTCTGATCATGTCACATCACCTCAACCGTTACCGGAAACTCTGTAACAGGGTATTGAACAAATCCTGGGCTACCGACATTACCTGGGCCGATGCATTGTAGGCGGCCTGATACTGGATCAGGCGGCCGGCTTCCTCATCCAGGTTAACGCCGGATACAGATTCCCGCTGATTGGTCGACTGTTCCAGAAGGGTTTTGCCGGCATCCACATCCAATTGGCTCTGGCGTGTTTTAACACCGATATCTTCAACAAGCCCGGCATAGCCCTCGGAAAAGTTCTGGCTGCCACCATTCAGAGTGTTGGCCGTGCCAAGAGCCGCCAGCAGTTCCGCATTCCTGTTGTCCGAAACACCGTTGGAGTTGTAATTGATCTCGAAGGTGTCACCGTCAGCCGGCTGGCCCGTTATCTTGAACTGGAAACCCTGGTACTCGGCACCATCCGCCGGATTGTCGCTGAACAGCTCATTGGCAACGCCCGGCGTGTAGGGCCGGTTTGCCGGACCTATTGGGTTTCCACCGCCGTCCGTAACCGTGAACACCAGGCCGGTTCCCGGATCGTCGAATGTTACGGTAATGGGCCCGTTCGCCAGTTGCCCGGTCGATTGGAACGCGGGCAACAGGGAGTTGGTGAAGGGGTTCCTGACGTTAAGCATGGTGCCCTGATCAATCTTGCCGGTACCGATATTGTCATCGCCGGTGGTCGCGCGAACCGGACTTGCGAAAGCCAGATCCTCCTCCCGATTGACCACCAGCCCGATGCTCTCCGCCGCATTCCGGCTTGGTTGAATCAGATATTTGTCTCCGGCATTGAACGTGCCGCCCTCCACCCGGATGTTGAAACCGGGCATGGAAATCTCAGACTGGGGCGGATCGGGCAACCGGCCCTGATTGACGGTTCTTCCAGTACCCTGATCAATCAACTCGTAGCTTCGCCCATCGCCACTGAACTGGAGAGTCCAACGGCCTGCCGGAAGCGCCGAACTGTCGGTTATCTCGACGGCCAACTGTCCGTTGGTCGAGGGCGCATTATTTCCGTTGGGGACCACGCGGCTCCGTTGCGCCTCGAGCGAATTGATATCTGTGAAGAACAGCCCACCGAGTTCGCCCTCCAAATCCATCCCGATTTCATGCTGGTGATTCATGGTGTCGGAGAGGGCAATGGCAATCCTGCCAAGCTCATCGAATGCCGGTTTCAGACCTTCGGTATCGAAACGCAGGAGACCGCCCAGCTTGCCGCCGGTGATCTGTTCATCAATATTGAGGAGGCGTCCACCGTTGCTCAGCGTGAACTCCAGACGTGTCGGATCTTCGGCATTTTCCCGGGTGCCGAGGGTCGAAGCGTTACTGCCAACCACCAGGGACAAACCGTTCGACAGAGACACGTTAACCTGGCTACCGTCTGCCGGGCTGACTTTTATGCTAATAAGCTCCGACAGCTGCCGCAGTTTCTCATCCCGCTTATCCAACAATTCATTGGGCATTTGCCCCTGGGCAATGCCGGGTGATTCAGAAATCGCCAGGTTCAGCTCCGCAATGCTTTTCAGCAGGGTATTCGCGTCTTTCACACCCTGCTGCATCTGGGTCTTGATGGATTCCCGCTGCTGGATGAATTCCTGGTTCAGCGCCTGGAAACGGTTTACAACCTGCTGTGCCTCACTCAGGACCAACTGGCGCTGTGGCAAGGAAGTCGGATCTTCCGCGGCATTCTGAAGGCTCGCAAAAAAGTTGTTCAGTGCATTGCTGAGGCCGGTAGATTCACCCCCGAGCAGGTTATCAAGCCTGGTCAGCTCCGAATTAAGGGCCTCCTGCTCTCCGTACAGGGTGCTGTCTTCACGCACCTGTTGAACCAGGTATTCGTTGGCCAGGCGGCGAATGTCCGCCACGTTCACGCCGCTGCCTATGGTGCCGGCACCAGTGCGCTGGCCTTCCTGGGTTTCAAACAGCACTTCCTGGCGGCTGTAACCCGGCGTGTTGGCGTTGGTTATATTGTTGCCAGTGGTGTTCAGTGCGGCCTGGTGACTGAGGATGCCGGTCAGACCAATACCTATGAGCCCTGCCATAAGCTTTACTCCTTCATCCCGTCACTGCCCATGGACAGCGTCATCAGTGAGTCACGGTTCATGATCTGGCGGATCTTGTTGCCGTAGTTGGGGTCGGTTGCATAGCCGGCTTCCTGCAGCTTCTCTGCGAAAACCTCAGGCTGGTCTGCTACCGACAGGACGTCCCGGTATCGGGGATTGGATTCCAGGAAAGAGACATAATCCCGGAAGCTGGATTCGTAATCCCTGTAGGCCCGGAAGCTGGCCTGCTCTTTCATGGGCAGCCCTTCCCGATATTCCGTGGTGGTAATGGAGACCGCATCACCCTGCCAGCGGCTGTCCGCCTTGATGCCGAAGAGGTTAAAACTGGGCTCGCCCTGCTCCCCACGGATCATATGCCGGCCCCAGCCTGTTTCCAGGGCCGCCTGGGCTACCATCAGTTTCGGGTCTATCCCCGAGTCCCGGGCAATCCGTTCGGCCACCGGCAGCAGCTCTGCCACGAAATGCTCCGGAGATTCGAATTGATGCGGCAAGTCCGACGGTGTCGACGTCACTGCTGAAGGCGCTTTCTGTGCAACCGACGTTACCTCCCGAACCCGCTCGGGTAGCTCGGCATTCAGGGCGGGCAGGCTTCGGTCGTAATCCGCAAGGCTCGCCTTGTGGCCAGCGAGCCTGCCTCCTTCATCGTTCATGCCGGGAATCTGTTTGCTCAACTGCCGGACCAGTGCCTCCGCAAGGCCACTGCCCTTGCCCCCAGCCATGGTCAGACTCATCTGGCTGTCGAACATATCCCGGTAAAGCTCGGACTGATTGCTCTTCAGGTAGTTGCCCTCAGCAAAGACATCGCCGGCCTTGCGCATGGACTTCAACATTTCAGACAGGAACAGACTCTCGAACTGGCGCGCCACCTCTCGAAGAGCGGACTCCTTATCAGTGCGAGCCTGGGCCTTCAACGCATTAAGACCGTTGAAGTCAGTGTAAACCTGGGCCTGTTGAACCTTGTAGTCCTGCATCACGCCACCTAGATAACAATCAGTTCGGCGCGCAGTGCACCGGCCTGTTTCAAGGCTTCAAGTACCGCCATGACATCACCAGGCGCCGCACCCACCTGGTTCACGGCCTGAACGATCTCGTTCAGGGTGACGGCGGGGCCGAACTTGAACATCCGTGCCGGCTCCTCGGTAATGGCAATCTGGGAATCCTGCTCAATGGCGGTGTCTCCACCGGCAAAGGGATTCGGCTGCTCCACGTTGGGGTTTTCCTGAATGGTCACCGTCAGATTGCCGTGAGTAACGGCTGCTGCACTGACCTGAACATTCTGGCCAACCACGATGGTGCCGGTACGGCTGTTGATGACCACTTTCGCGGCATCCTGAGCCGGATCAACCTCGATATTTTCGAGAATCGACAAAAAGCTGACCCGTTGGGAAGGGTCTCGCGGTGCGCGGACGGAAATCGACGTGGCGTCGTGGGCATAAGCCATATCCGGGCCGAGACGATCATTGACAGCCTCGACCACCCTGCGAGCCGTTGTAAAATCCGGGCGCAGCAGATGGAAGGTGATGGTGTCGCCCTGACTGAATGGCGAAGCCACCTCCCGCTCAATCGTGGCGCCATTGGGAATCCGCCCAACGCTGGGAACGTTCACGGTGATTCGGGAACCGTCCTGCCCCTGTGCGCCGAAGCCACCCACCACCAGACTGCCCTGGGCCATGGCATAGACCTGTCCATCAGCACCTTTCAGTGACGTCATCAGCAAGGTTCCGCCGCGCAGACTGTCGGCGTTGCCGATGGACGACACAGTGATGTCGATTTCCTGCCCCGCTTTGGCGAAGGGCGGCAATGTCGCACTCACCGTAACGGCCGCGACATTGGCAAGATTCGGATTGACGCCTTCCGGAAGCGTCACGCCAAACTGGTTCATCATGTTCCTGAAGGTCTGATTGGTAAACGGCGCCTTGTCACCGGTTCCATCAAGACCAACCACAAGGCCATATCCCACCAACTGGTTGTTGCGGACACCCTTGATTCGGGAAAGATCCTTCAGGCGGTCTGCCAAAACCGGGGCAGAAACCACAGCCAGGGCAAGAACCCAGACAATGACACGGCGCAAGCTCATAGCGGCCACCACTCACTGTTGAAGAAGCGAGCCAGCCAGCCCATCTGGTTTGCCTGGTCAAAATCACCAGTGCCTCCATAGGCGAACCGGGCGTCCGCAATGCGATTGGATGCCACCGTGTTATCAGGCTGGATGTCCTGGGGGCGAACCAGACCCGTCAGGCGGATGTATTCATCACCATTGGTCAACGACAGCCATTTCTCGCCACGAATACGAAGAACACCATTAGGCAATACTTCGGTCACCGTCACCGTGATGCTGCCGGCGAGGCTGTTGCTCTGATCTGCTTCTGCCGCGCCCTGGAAATCCCGCTCGTGGTTGAACGACGTGTTTATCCCAAAGTTGTCCTTGCCCAGAATGGTCGGGTTCGGCAAGGTCGTTTCATTGTCCTTGGTGATGCTGGTCTCGGCATTTTTGCTGGCGCTGGTGGATTCCTGCAGATTCACGGTCAGCACATCACCCACGTTCAACGCCACGGTATCGCCGTAGAAGTTGTAGTTTCGGGAGACCTGGTAAATAGACCCCGAAGCGCTATCACGCTGCATCATGGCCTGGGGGCGAACCGGCGCAAACTCCGGGTCATCCGGAACTGCCCGCGGGCGACTCATCGCTGTGCACCCCTGCAACAGGATCAGAAGCATCACAATCACCAGAGTGCTGGCGCTTCGAACTGTCCGATGGGTTGTCATCAGTTTCATGACCTCACCTCTGGCCGCATTAGCCGATGTTCTGAGTGATGAACTGGAGCATCTGGTCGGTTGTGGAAACCACTTTCGAGTTCATCTCGTAGGCACGCTGGGTGGTAATCATGTTCACCAGCTCCTCCACCACCTCAACGTTGGACGACTCCACGGAGCCCTGCTCGATACTGCCGAGTCCGGCCAGCCCGGGTTCACCTTCGGCAGGATCGCCACTCGCGTTGGTCGCCTTGAACAGGTTGTTGCCGATGGCCTGCAGGCCCTGGGGGTTGATGAAATCCACCAACGTAATCTGGCCAAGGTTTACCGGTGCTGCCTGATCGTCCGTTACCGCCGTCACGGTGCCATCTTTACCAATGGTGATATTGGTGGCGTTCTCCGGCACGTTGATGGCGGGCTCCAGAGGGTAGCCATCCGGGTTCACCACATCGCCATCAGCGTTGAGCTGGAACTGGCCGTCGCGGGTGTAGGCGATCTGGCCATCAGGCAACTGCACCTGCAGGAAGCCACGGCCATTGATGGCCATATCCAGGGGCTGCTCGGTAATCTGCAGGTTGCCCTGGGAAAATTGCTTGGCCGTACCCACAACCCGCACACCGGTGCCCAACTGCAAGCCGGAAGGCAGTTCCGAGTTCTGGGTTGTCAGGCCACCCGGCTGCCGGTTGATCTGGTACAGAAGATCCTGAAACACGGCTCTGTCCCGCTTGAAGCCAGTGGTGTTGACGTTCGCCAGGTTGTTGGAAATGGTGGACATGTTGGTGTCCTGAGCGCTCAACCCGGTCTTGCTGACCCATAGTGCTGGATGCATGCTGCTTACTCCTTGCCGGGGGCTGTCAGGCGGCCATTTTTTGCCGCTTCAGGCCCGCCAGGCCAATGTGTTCAGTCGTTACTTAAAGGTTCTGCAACAGCCGTGCCGTTGCTTCGGAATTCTCGTTCGCGGTGGTCATTACCTTCACCTGCATCTCGTATTGCCGGGACAGCTGGAGGTTGGAGATCATCTCTTCCACCGCGTTCACGTTGGAGCTTTCAAGGAATCCTGAGGCAACCCGCTGGTTTGCATCCGGTGGCTCGGGCCCATCCAGAGCCTGATCCGGCTTTCGGCGCATGTGTCCGTCAAGACCTTTCTCGAGGGCTTCCGGCGGCGGGCTGACCAGCTTCAGCCGGTCCACTTCAACCAGCTGGTCCGGTGGCCCACCGACAGGAACAATTGAGACAGTGCCATCGGCGCCAATCTCGACATTGTCAAAAGGAGGCAGCGCGACCGGCCCACCGTTGCCAAGCACCAGTTCGCCATTGGCAAGGCGCACCAGTCCGTTGACATCCACCTGGAGACTGCCACTACGGGTGAAGACTTCCTCGCCCTGATCGTTCTGAATGGCAAGCCATCCCTCACCTTCCACAGCCACATCCAGTTTGCGCCCGGTTTCCATCAATGCCCCGGCGGACAGGTCCGTGCCGGGCCTCTCTGTCATGGCATAGGCACGAGTCGGGTGGTGTTCCCCGTAGACAGGCATACTGCGGGCCTGGGCGAAGTCTTTCTTGAAGCCGGTGGTACTGACGTTCGCCAGGTTATTGGCATGGGCCTGCTGGGCCAGCATATTCTGCTTGGCACCAGACATACCGATGTAGAGGGCTTTGTCCATGGGAAAACTCCTGCCGGAATTTTGACTGTTTCCAGTCTTCCTGCAGGAGTCATGCCATTTTCGCTAGATTGCGGGATTAACGGAGGTTGATGATGGTCTGGGTGACCGCATCAGAGGTTTCTATGGTCTTGGCGTTGGCCTGATAGTTCCGCTGAGCGATGATCAGGTTAACCAGTTCCGCCGACAAGTCCACGTTGGATTCCTCCACAGAGCTGGCCTTGATAGAACCCAGCGTGCCGGTATCCGGGGCACCAATGATCGGCTGACCGGATTCGAACGTTTCCACCCAGGACGTATCGCCTACGGGAGACAGACCGTTGGTGTTATTGAACGAGGCCAACGCGACCTGGCCCAGAGCCTGGGATTGGCCGTTGGTGTATCGGGCAAACAGAACACCTTGATCCGATACGTCCAGACCAGAAAGCCGGCCAGTAGTATAGCCATTCTGCTGTTGGTCGTTCACGCCAAACGCAGCGCCATATTGCGTTGTGCCACTGAGATTGATCACAAAAGCCGATGTTGTCGGTGGCTCAGGAATGGGTGTTACTACCACCTCGCCGGCAGCAGGAGGGCCATCCGCCCCATTTGGCTGGCCGTCGCTGTCTTTGGGTATCCAGTCATCAATAACGATTTCGCCACTGGGGTCGCCATCGATCGACTGAAGAGCACCGTCCTGATCGAATCTTGCAGTGTAGGGAGTCACGTCGGTGCCACCAACAAACTCGCCATCAATCTGGGCATACACCGACCATTCGCTCACCCCGACACCATTGCCTGGGGACGGATTCTTCACAAAGAACTGTGTGAGTTCGTGGGAATTACCCAGGCTGTCGTAGATCGTGGTGGATGTAGCGTGGTTATAGGTACGCTGATCCAGCGGATTGAATTGATTGGTGACGCGGATTGGCGACGCGTTGAACGCAACCTCAAAATCATTGTCAGCGGTGGTTGATGTGATTCCCGCCACCGACCGGTCCGCAGTCACGTTAACATCACCTTCGACGGTGCCGGTATCGCCGTTGCCATTGCCGTCGGCAAAGGTAAAGTCGAGCGTCTCACCCTGGTTATGAATCACTCGCAGAACATCGCTGCCCCCGCCTCCGGTGACAATCGAGGCGGAAATTGCGGTCTCGCTGGAGTTGTTGATTGAATCAACCAGATCCTGCAGGGAATTGATATTTGACGTGTCCAGGGTCAGCGGCGAACCATTGATATCGAGGCTGAATGAAAACGAACTGGCGCCGGAGATGAAGGCGTCATCAAGAGCCGGCGTGCCGTCGAAAGTCGCCGTCGTCGTGGCCGAAGCACTCAATCCAGGCGCATCGTTTATAGTGGAGGCCGCTTCACGGGCACTGGCTGCAGGGTCAATATTCACGTTGAAGGCGGGCGAGCCGTCCGAATACTGCACATCAAAGCTCTCGCCCTGTATGGAAGCAAGAGTGAGAGGCCCGACATCCCGAACACGGGTTTCCAGCACGGACTCCCTGGAATCAAGATTCAGATCGGAGTCGAGGTTTGTCGTCCTTCTCGGAGCCAGGTTGTCTGTTGCAATCTGCAAATCTCCCCGGATGCCAGACAAGTTGCCGTCCTCGTCCGCGGTGTATCCCTGTACCCGCATATTCTGGTTGTTCGTTACATAGCCTTCCTTATCAATGCCGAACTGTCCTGCGCGGGAATAACGAATCTCGCCGCCGTTGTTCAGGATAAAGAAACCATCGCCGGCAATCGCCATGTCCAGGCCATTGTCAGTGAAGCTGATGTTGCCCTGCCCAAAAGACTGCTTAACGTCCTGAACCCGGACACCGTCGCCGATCGGGTTGGTGCCTGCGCTCAGGAACCCGCTTGCGTATAGATCGCCAAACTGCGCCTTGCTGCCTTTGAAGCCGACGGTGCTGGCGTTTGCAATATTGTTGCCGGTGACGTCCAGATCCACCGATGCCGCACGAAGGCCGCTCAAACCTGTATTAAATGCCATGGTTCACCCCTTGGTGTTTCACCGGTCTCAGTTAATTTGTTTCACGTCAGACAAGGCGATGGAGCCCATGCCTGCAAGATTCAGGGTTATCGAGCCGCCCTGGCCCAGGGATACGCTGTCCACATTAGCGCTCACCATAGTGCCCAGCTGCTGCGGGCCATCTGGATAGGAGGCTTCTGCCACAATGCGGTAGGGCCCAGGCGGCAAGGCATTGCCGTTACCGTCCTGGCCGTCCCAGCGGAAGGACACAACACCTGCCTGGCTGCTGCCCATGTCGATTTGCCGCACCCGCTCGCCATTCTGCCCTTCGATGGACAGGCGGAGCCCACCTGTCGAAGCTGGCACCTGAATGGTTCCGGTAATTTCACCTTCGGCACCAAGGATCCCGATCTGGGAAGGTGCCAGCACGGTTTTACCCACCATGGCCGACGCTTGTAGCGCCTGGGTGGATCGGAACTGGCCAACCACATCCTCAACCGTGCCGGAGAGATTCTGCATCTCCTCCAGTGAGCTGAACTGTGCAAGCTGGGAGATAAACTCGCCGTTGTCCTGGGGCTCCAGCGGGTTCTGGTTTTTCAATTGCGCCAGCATCAATTCCATGAATTCGTTCCGGCCCAGCTCGCTGGTGCCCTGGCCGCCATTCTGTTGCTTCAGCTGGTACTGGCTCAGAACATCCGACGCGTCTGTTGCATTTACTGCAGTCATGTTGTGCTCCTCACCCTGTTACTGCTGACCAAGAGTCAGAATGCGCTGCATCATGGACTTGGCTGTGTTCATGACATCCACATTCATCTGGAAACTTCTGGACGACGACATCATGTCCGCCATCTCTTCGACCACATTCACATTCGGGTAGAAGACATAACCGTCTTCGTTGGCCGCCGGGTGATGGGGCTCGTAACGCATCTGAAGCTCCGCATCACTCTCGACAATACCGTCAACCCTCACGCCGGCACCTGGCCCCTCATCGGCAGCCATGGGCAAGCCTCCCTGCCCGGGATTCATCAGAGACTGCTGAATCGCCGAGAAAACCGGCTTCCTGGCACGATAGGTTTCCCCCGTGCTGGAACTCGCCGTTTCTGCATTGGCAATGTTGGACGCGGTTGTATTCAGCCGCAGTGATTGCGCGGTCATGCCGGAACCGGCGATGTCAAAAATGCTGCCCAGTGACATGTCAATTCTCCTTCGCTAATCCTGTGACTGCGGCTTATTCGCCCTTGAGGGCTTTGGTCAAACCGCTGAACTTGCTGTTCAAAAACTGGAAGCTGGCCTGGAAATCCATGGCGTTGCGCATGAACCGGGTCTGCTCCTGCTGGGCGTCTACCGTATTGCCGTCAACCGACGGCTGATGGGGAACCCGATACATCAAATCGCTTTCCGAGGCCGATGGCGAGGTATCTATGTGCGCGTCATGGGTTTTGGCCATCTGGAATCCGCTGACCTGCTCCTGGGCCTTCTGCATCATTGCCTGGAAATCCAGATCCCGCGCCTTGAAACCCGGGGTGTCGGCGTTCGCCAAGTTGTTTGCCAGCACTTCGGCGCGTTTAACACGCGCTTCAACCGCGTGTTGATGAATGCCCAGAGCCGAATCAAACGTAATTGCCATGTTGCCTCCCGAAAACTGCACTGGTATGCCGAGCTGTTTTTGCCGGCTGTGCTCTTTGACAGGACTAAAGCAAGCTGAATGCCAGAATTATGGTCAGGTGTTAATTTGTCAGGAAACCCAGTGTTGGCAGGCCCTGCAGAGAATCCGAGTAGCGGTTACGGGAAAGGAGAAAGGAAAAGGGCAAGAAAAAGCGGCAAGCTGCTTCCCCCGGCAGAAGCCGGGGGTATTCAACAAGGTCTCAGGGCCAATGGCTCACAAACTCGTCCACCGCCGGTCTGGGCACAGACGGCTTGGATGCCGAGACCGTTCCGGTGTAGAGAAAGCCAACAATCTGTTCATGCTCTTCCAGGCCCAACCCCTGGTGAACCGAGGAGTGGTAGGCAACGCCGCCTGTTCTCCACATCACGCCGAAACCGGCATCCTGAAGGGCAAGCTCAACAAAACTCATGCCGGCAGCTGCCGACATGACCTGCTCGATTTCCGGTACTTTGGGATGCGTCCTGGGCGACGCGATACCAACGATGACCATGGGTGCGCGAAGGGGGGCACGCCGGAGCTTCTCGATTTCTTTCTCATCGCTGTTATTGGCACAGGTGGACGCAAACAGCTCTCCCAGGGCTTCAAGGCCTTTACCCTCGATCACCAGATAGCGCCAGGGCCTGAGCAGTGCATGGTCCGGTGCACGCGCCGCGCAGGAAAAGGCCCTTTCGAGGGTTGTCGAATCCGGCGCGGGTGATTCCAGCCTCGGTTCAGAGGAGCGGTTCAGGAGGAAATCGGTAACTGCGGTCATATCTGCTCGCTGTTTAAAGACTGTTGAAATATAGGTACGAACACAATTCATGGCTGTGAATTGTGGGTTCTACGTAATGCTGTTAACCTTTAGTCGTAGTCGGGTCTACCAACAATTATAAATGACGCGGTCGTACAACGTTGAGTGGCAACACAATGAGCAACCAGCAAACCTTCAATAACTTTTCCGAATTTTATCCGTACTACCTCGAAGAGCACAGCGACGTCACCTGTCGCCGCTTGCATTTCGCTGGAAGCCTCCTGGTCCTGATAGTCGCCGTATGGGCTCTGGCTTCGGGTAAGCTGTTGTGGCTCCTGGCCTTGCCGGTCATAGGCTATGGCTTTGCGTGGGTTGGTCATTTCAAGTTTGAAAAAAATCGCCCCGCTACCTTCAAATATCCACTGTACAGCCTTATGGGTGACTGGGTCATGTTCCGCGACATGCTCATTGGCAGGATCCGTTTCTGAAATGATGAGTGCCCCGGCAGACCTGCGTAATGCCAGTAGCTCAGCTGGCAGGGCCCTCTCGTCCGAGGCGGCGGGCAACCCGATCGCCATTCCCCCGATGCCCGATTACAATGGCCGGGTACTGGCATACACCTCAACCGCCGCCATTATCGTAACCGGCGTTCTACAGGGCGCCTTTCCGCAATGGCTTCTCTGGCTGGTTGCCGGGGCCCTCACCTGGCCCCACATCGCCCATGCCCTGACCCGCCGCACTTTCCTCAGGAATTCGCCACGCATCCGTCAGAAAATGCTGATATTTGATTGCGTGGTTGGTGGGGCTTTCATTGGTTGCATCGGGCTGATCGTCATCCCCTCCCTCGCCGTTGCACTGATGCTGATGTTCAGTTGCCTGATTGTTGGTGGTATCCGTCAGTGGGTCCTGGGCACCGGCTTCATGGCGGCCTCCATTGCGGGGGCGGTTGCTATCGTCGGCCCGGCAGACGGACCACACTCGCCCCTGCTGACCAGTATCGTGTCGATTTTATCCACCGGGCTTTATATTTGCGTTACGGCTTACTATTCCCACCAGCAGGCACGGGCGTTGATGCTGGCAAAGACCCAGATCCAGAACCAGCGGGAGCAGTCCATCGCGCTCTCACACAAACTGTCCAAATATCTCTCGCCTCAAGTCTGGCAGTCGATCTTCACCGGTGAGCGGGACGTGAGACTGGAAACCCAGCGCAAGAAATTGGCGGTGTTTTTCTCTGACATCAAAGGCTTCACCGAGTTGTCTGAGGAAATGGAACCCGAAGCACTGACCGAGCTGCTGAATCACTACTTCAATGAAATGTCGGAAGTTGCTCTCAAGTATGGCGGCACCATCGACAAGTTCGTTGGTGATTCCATCATGGTGTTCTTTGGCGACCCAACCAGCCGTGGCCAGAGGGAGGACGCATTTGCCTGTGTCTCCATGGCCATCGAGATGCGCAAGCATATGAAAATCATGCGGCAGAAATGGCGCAGCCAGGGCATCAAGACCCCGCTGGAAATCCGCATGGGAATTAGCACCGGTTATACCACGGTTGGTAACTTTGGCGCCGAGAACCGGATGGATTACACGATTATCGGCAAGGAAGTAAACCTGGCCAGCCGGCTTGAGTCCCTGGCGGAGCCGGGCGAAATCCTCGTTTCCTACGAAACCTTCGCGCTGATCAAGGACAAGATCATGTGCAGAGACAAGGGCGAGATTACCGTGAAGGGCTTTGGCAAGCCGGTGCCGATTTACGAAGTGGTCGACTTCCGGCGCGACATGGGGCCCAACCGAAGCTTCCTGGAACACGAACATAGCGGCTTCGCCATGTATCTCGATTCGGACAAGATCACCGAGAAAGAGCGGCGGGCCATCCTGACCGCTCTCGAAGATGCTGCAGATCGCCTGCGGCGGGAAGAGGATGTTTCCTGAGGCGCTTCCCTGCGCTCAAACAGAATCCTGCTACTGACGTATCAACCTTGGGCCGGCATCCCCGCCGGTTTCCGTGCTTCGCCACGGATTGATATCCAGCCCGCCCCTCCGTGTATACCGGGCAACCACGGTAAGCGACTCCGGGTTGCATCGCCCCATCAGATCGGTAAACACGGTTTCCACGCAATGCTCGTGGAAATCCTGTTTCTGCCGGAAGCTCACCACGTAACGCAACAAACCACCCCGATCGATTTTCGGTCCGGTGTAGCTTATGAGGAGTGTCGCCCAGTCAGGCTGACCGGTTACCGGGCAGTTGCTCTTCAACAGATGGGAGCAAAGCCGTTCTGTCACCACCTCCCCACTCGCTGAAAGCGCCTCAGGCGCGTATTCAAAAACCACTTCGCTGACCGGCTCGTCATCAATGAGCTCGAAGCCCTCCGGCCGGCCAATCACTTCACCGGATTCGTCGACGCTCAACAGATTCACCTGAACAGCACCGCCGCAGGCGCTGGAAAGATCCTGGGTAATCACCTCCGCGACCTGCTCCCGAGAAGAGTAGACCGCCTGGTTCAACGAATTCAGGTACAGCTTGAGCGATTTGGACTCAATGATTGCGGGCGAGGCCGCCGGAAAAACAATCTCCGCCCAGGCCACTTCCGGCACGCCGCTTGGACGCAGCCAGGAGATTTCCCAGGCCTGCCACAGATCCTCGCCAAACCAGGGCCATCGGCCATCCTCCAGACCAAGGCGGCGGCGATTTTCCTCTCTCGCCACCGGGAAAAGCAGCCCAGGATCGTAGCTGTCCGGGTAGTCGCTTGTCTTGCCAAGCGGGGCGTCGTTAAGTGCCATAGTGGTTCCTGAAATCAGTGGCGAATGCCTTTACCACGCTCCAGCATTCTGAGAGCGATGAATGCCAGTACGGAGATGAAAACCAGAATCATACCAAGAGAAACAAACGGATTAACGTCTGACACGCCCAGAATGCCGTACCGGAAGCCGTTGACCATGTAGAGGATAGGGTTGGCCATGGATACGCCCTGCCAGAACCCCGGCAGTAAATCGATGCTGTAGAACACGCCACCCAGATACGTCAACGGGGTCAATACGAACGTGGGCACAATGGAGATGTCATCAAACTTGGTCGCCAACATGGCGTTGATAAAGCCACCCAGGGCAAACAGTGCCGAAGTCAGAAATACCGTCAGAACCATCATTGGCAAGTTGTGGATGGACAGGCGGGTAAACGCCAGTGACAACAGCGTGACAATCAGCCCGATGCCGAGGCCTCGCGCCATGCCACCGGTTACATAGCCGGCCAGGATTACCCAGTTCGGCACCGGCGACACCAGAAGCTCCTCGATACTGCGCTGGAACTTCATGGAGAAAAATGAAGACACCACATTGGCATAGGAACTGGTGATCACCGACATCATGATCAGCCCCGGCACAATGAAAGACATGTAGTCGAAGCCGCCCATCTCCCCAATTCGGGAGCCGATGAGGTTGCCGAAAATAATGAAATACAGGGTCATGGTGACTGCGGGCGGCAACAGGGTTTGCGCCCAGATGCGGGTAAACCGGCGTATCTCCCGGAAAACGATGGTACTGAAGGCGGTGAAGAGCGCTTGTGGCGTCATGCTGCACCCTCCACGGTTTGAGTTGACTCCGCAGCGTTCTCTTCGACCATGCGAATAAACAGTTCCTCCAGCCGGTTGGCCTTGGTCCTCATGCTGACCACTTTGATGCCCAACCGTTCAAGCTCCACGAACACCTGGTTGAGCCCCTGCCCTTTCTGCACTTCCACCTCGAGAGCACCTTCTCCGTCCAATCGAGTCGGGAAACCATTCAGTTCAGGCGCGGCATCAAGGGTCTTCTCGGTGTCCAGAACAAAGGTTTCCAGGCTTAGTTGCTGCAGCAGGGCCTTTTTGCTGGTGTTTTTCAGAATCTTGCCGTGATCAATAATGGCAATATTGCGGCAAAGGGCTTCCGCTTCCTCCAGATAATGGGTCGTCAGGATAATGGTGGTGCCCTGACGATTCATTTCTTCCAGAAAGGTCCACATGGACCGACGAAGTTCAATATCTACGCCGGCAGTCGGCTCGTCCAGGATCAACAGTTTGGGCTCATGAACCAGGGCCCGGGCAATCATCAGACGACGCTTCATACCGCCGGAGAGCATACGTGCCGGGGTGTCCCGCTTCTCCCAGAGTCCGAGCTTTTTCAGATACTTTTCAGCCGACGCCGAGGCCTGTTTAAGAGGAATTCCGTAGTAGCCGGCCTGGGTGGTGACAATGTCGAAGACCTTTTCGAACTGGTTGAAGTTGAACTCCTGCGGCACAACACCAAGGTTCAACTTGGCATCCGAGAGATGGGTGTCGGTGTCATATCCGAACACCCGCACCTTTCCCGCTGTTTTGTTAACCAGGGAGCAAACAATACCCAGGGTGGTCGATTTGCCTGCCCCATTGGGCCCCAGCAAGGCAAAGAAGTCCCCCTCGGCGACGTGCAGATCAATCCCCTTGAGAGCCTTGAAGCCGTCACCATAGGTTTTGGTGAGGCCCTCAATTTCCAGTGCATTGGTCATAACTCATCCCGATTCGGTGAAAAACGGCAAAGAACGGCCCTCGCCGCCAGCCAGAATTTAGATTGCTATTTATTGTGACAAAGTCGCTGATTTCAAGGCCCTTATCGGCCGGAGGCATGCCCGGACCAATAACGGAAACTGCGACAGGAATCCCGATATGAGGCAAATCACGCCCCTATAATGCGGTTACAACAATTTACAAAAGAGGCTGCTGCACCCCGGGTGCAGGCGCGCTGAAACGAAGGGAATGTACGTTCAACCATGAGATCCGTTCACCGCACCCGACTTACGTTCACCCTGCTGGGCACACTTGCTCTCTCCGGCTGTCTGGATGACGGCGGAGGCTCCGGCGACGACAGGAGCACCGGCCGAGTCAATTTCAATGGTTTTAACGGTCTTTCCTATCAGACTGCCAGTCAGTCCGGCACCACGAACACAGCGGGAGAATTCCGCTACTACCCCGGCGAAACCCTCACGTTCAGGGTTGGAGACCTGCCGCTGGTTAGCGATGTACCGGCCAGGCAATACGTAACCCTGCTCGAATTTTTCGAGACCACCCGCACAGGGCTGAAAACGCCAATGGTGGATGATGAGGGATTGAGCACCCACACGCTGACTGAGCAAAACGTTCTGGAGAATACAACGCTGATGAACCTGTCCCGGTTCCTGATGCTCCTGAACTGGAGCCAGAATGTTGCTGAGGGCGACGGTATCGATATCCGCGACCGGGTTATTAGGCAGTTGAACGCGGCCCTTCCGGGCCTGACAGCGCCGATTGATTTCAGTGTCAGCGAATCCGAATTCACGGCCAACAACCCGATGTCTCCCGCCAATCAGCTGCTTGCCGCGATCTGTTTTTACCCCGAGGACGATGAACTCTGTGAGGAGCCGCCCACCCAGGAGGAAATCGACAACGCACCGCCACGACCGGAGAATGATGAGGATCGCGATCCTGACATTGAATACAGTGAAGACCTGCAGGCCAAAAAGGACCGAATCGAGAATGCCGTGCGAACCATGGAAGACATTGATTCGGAGGATGCCCAGACCTATCTCACCCGGGAACTCAAGGCGATCAGTACAACCGTCGCAAACCGATATTTCCTGGATGAGGACGTTGCCAGTCATCCGGCTACTGATACAGCCCTGAAGCAGGTTGCGGTTCGAAAAATCGGGGGCGGACTTTCCCTGGCGGAGCTGGAGGCCATCAGCACACGCCCGCAGGATATCCAGATAAATTCAGCCGACTGGCAGAGCGGAGAGGTGGAGTATTTTGTCGCCGGCCCCTCCGGCGGTGAGTCCGAGCTGCTGCTCAGCTTCCGTCCGGAGGATACCTATCGGTGGGTTCGCAAACAGCTGCGAGTGCTTATCCGCTGATCAGGCGCGAGAGGCTCCAGCGTGATTCCACGCCGGTCACGTCGTAATAGGAAGGATCAAGGCCTTCCGTACCGTGCGGCAGACAATCGCGAACCCGCACGGTTTCTGGCGCTTCCTTGCCTTCGTTGTATCTGGCCAGATCAATAATTTTGGCTGTTTTCAACGGCCTTGAGGCAGCATCGGTCATTACCATTACCCGCGGCCACAAACGGCGCTCAGGGGAATGGGAAACCACAATACCGCGCTGACCATCGGTCAGCTCAACCAGACTCCCGGTGGGATAGATACCGATCGCCTGGATGAAATTCTCGACCAGGTCCTCCTGGAACTCGATATTGCGCATCTCATAGAGCAGCGTGACCGCTTTTGCCGGTGTCATCGGCTCGGCATGAGACCGGGGCGCTATCAACGATTCGAAAAATTCCGCGATACCGGCAACCTTGGCCAGCAATGGAATCCGATCGCCGCGGACACCCTCCGGAAAGCCGGAACCGTTATGACGTTCCCGATGCCCCTGAACCACACTCAGCACGGCACGGGAGAGCCCGCTGTTTTCAAGCATCCTGACTCCACGGCCAACGTAACTCCGGTAGGTCAGATACTCCTCTGAGCTCAACTGGCCTTCCCGCGCCAGCAACTCGGCAGGCAGCGTGGTCTTGCCCACCTGGGACAGCAGGCAACCCAGGCCCAAATGGTTCAGCAGCCCCTCGTTCAACCCGAGATGGCGCCCACACACCAAGGCCCAGACAGAGGTATTCAGTGCATGCCGGTACAGGTAGCTGTCGTGAGCACGGGTGCGACTGAGCCACAACAGAGCGTCTGGCTGGCGAACAACGCTACTCACCATTTTGCTGGTGATCGCAGCGATCGGCCGGAGATCTGGCACGCCATCGGCACGAAGAGTCTCGAAAAGCTGATCCAGCGCGCCTTCCATATCGTCAAGCAGGCGCTTTGAGGTTTTCATTTCCTTCTTGAGACTGGTAACGGTTTCATACGTCACTGGCTCGCGAATACTCAGAGGCGGCAACTGGAGTTGCTCCCGCCCACCCCTGCGCTTGCCTTGCAATGTTCCGAAAGCCGGCTTGCTTCCGCCTTTTACCTCTTTGGACTCCCTTGCTTCCGCCACATCGACCAGAACCCATTTGCAGTGGGATACCAGTGCACGAATGTCATCCTGGGACCGGATATGGAAACCCTGAATCGGAAAGGGGGTCTGATGCCATGGCCTGTCCAGATCAGACACGAACATGCCCACTTCCAGATCATGAACTGCGACTTTTTTCTGTTGGACACCCACGGGCCACCTCACACAACAAACTTTTCGATAGCTACCATTCTGACCGAACCGCCGGAAGACACAATTACAATATCGTATCGTCAGGTAACCCAAACGCGACAAAACGTAACGCTAATGTTCAACAGGAAACAAAATGTAGCAACGTGATGGGAGTCACATATCAACGTCAGAAAGTGTCACTCTGCGTCACATACCGATTCATCAAATTCAGGCAATCGGGAACGCATTGAACCCCGCGGCGCCTTCCGGACATAAACCGTGTATGGGACTGACGAGGCTCGCAGATAGTCAAGGTTCAGGGCGTCATCACCCTCACCCTCTGCCAAGACGGCAGGACTACAGGACACCAGCAACTCCAGTTTCCCTTCTATTTCTGCAATACGGGCATCCGGATCCGCCGGATTGATGGACATGCAGCGGGTTGAGCCGCTTGCCGGCTGCCCCGTCTGCGCCACCAGATCCCGGCCCGCTTCGCCACAGGCACGAATACCCTCGCCGCAGGCACTCGCCTCTTCGTCATCGCGGAGGCGCCAGACACGGTCGCTGCACTGGGTTTCCAGTTTCACGGGCGTGGCTTTATCGCCGGCAAACCACCAACCAGGATACTCCGCGCTTTGCCAGGACAGCCGCACGTGTCTTGGCTCACCGGATGAATTCTCAGCCGGAAACATCGCAAAATGTGAGTAATAGCTGGCACAGCCCGATACGGAAACCAGGATAAGGCTTGCAATAATTGGCTTGTAAGCTCTGGAAAAGACTGAAAAGATCATCTGGCTGTTGCATCCCTGACAGCGGTTGGTTGAACACTGCCATTATCCACGGCAGGGGCATTCAATCCGTCTATCAGTCACCATTTTGATCAAACTGGAGGCCGTACCCGTCATTGGTTTTGCGCACGACCACCATTTCAAGTACCGGTGCTGGAACAGGTAGCCCCTGCACCTGCACGGTAACTGTGTCGCCGAGGTTTGGCGCAAATGGCTCAGTGTCCACAACGATGAAAACACCGCCGTCGGAGATATCGCGGGTCGAGAATATGAACTCGCCCAGCTCCTCGTGAACCACCTTTACTTTCGCACTCATTGCCGTGCGTATGTGCTCTCTTCGATCGTTCCCATCCATTTGAGGATTCCACTACTTTTTGCATAGTTTTTATAGTCTTCCGAAGCATAACACCATTTTCAGAAAAATATGCCAACGGAGAGATTGACTCTGGAGTCAATGGAAATGAGAATGGTTGGCGTTTTTAAAAACTTGCCGATCCTGGCAAAGGCAAATTAATACCAGAAACACCCGAAAGGATGGGAATATGCGAATGAAACTGGCTGCTACCGCAGCAATCGCCCTCTCTGCCATGCCCATGGCCGCCTCCGCAGATGGCGAGGTCAATATCTACTCATACCGTCAGGCATATCTGCTCGAACCCCTGCTGAACGCTTTTGAACAGGAAACCGGCATCCAGAGCAACGTGGTCTTTGCCAAACAGGGTCTGGCCGAGCGACTGGAGCGCGAGGGTCGCAACAGCCCGGCAGATTTGGTGATGACCGTTGATATTTCCCGCCTCAACGAGCTGGTAGAACGTGATCTCGTTCAGAACGTCGACAACGAGACTCTGGAAGAGAACATTCCGGAAAACCTGCGCCATCCCGAGGGCAAGTGGTTTGCCCTGACCACCCGCGGGCGCCTGATTTTCGTGTCCAAGGACCGCGTGGAAGAAGGTGAGATTACCACCTACGAGCAACTGGCAGACGACAAGTGGAACAACCGTATCTGCACTCGCAGCGGCAAGCACCCCTACAACATCGCCCTGTTCTCCTCCATGATCGCACACCATGGTAAAGCCGAAACCGAGAAGTGGCTGGAAGGCCTGAAAGACAATCTGGCCCGCAAACCCCAGGGTGGCGACCGCGACCAGATCAAGGCTATTGCCGAGGGCGTATGCGACGTCTCCATTGGTAACAGCTACTACTATGGCAACATGCTGCAGGATGAGAACCAGCGGCCGATTGCCGAGCAGGTACGGCTTGTATTTCCGAACGCCGAAGGCCGGGGCACTCACGTAAATATCAGTGGTATTTCACTGACCAAGAGCGCGCCGAACCGAGAGAATGCCATCAAGCTGATGGAATTCCTGTCTTCACCGAAAGCCCAGCGTATCTACGCCGAGGCAAACACGGAATACCCGGCAAACCCGGAAGTTAAGCCTTCCGGACTGGTTGCCGAGTGGGGTGAGATCAATCCCGACAACCTGTCACTGCAGGAAATTGCAGATAACCGCAATGCCGCAGTCAAATTGGTTGACCGCGTCGATTACGACGGCGAGTAATCGCCAGCAGTGAGGGTGGTTTGACCACCCTCACATGCCCTTTACCGGGCGCTTCCCTCTTCCGGTATGACACCAGTCGTTGCAGGCATCAGGTCAGGTGACTACAATCTGCAGCCTTCAATTGGACAGACTCCACATCCAGACGCAGGGACACTATGAGCGAGGCCGCAACCAGCGTTAATCCAGGGCTATCCCAGCCCCTGCTGGCTAAGCGTACCTCTCCAAAATGGATGATCAGCGCACTACTGACCACCGCCATCGTCGCCCTTCCGGTTCTCTCCGTTATTTTTCTGGCGTTTTTTCCCGAAGAGAACATCTGGCCACACCTGATCGAAACCACCCTTCCCCGGTACCTGACAACCACGCTCAAACTGATGATTGGGGTGGGTGCCCTTACCCTGGTTATAGGCCTGGCGTCGGCCTGGGCGGTCACCATGTGCGAGTTTCCGGGTCGCAAATTCTTTGAGTGGGCGATGCTGCTACCATTTGCAGTGCCCGCCTACGTTATTGCCTATGTGTACACAAGCCTCCTGGACTACGCTGGCCCCGTTCAGGGTGCCTTGAGAGACCTGTTCGGCTGGAGCAGTGCCGCAGACTACTGGTTCCCGGAAATTCGCAGCCCCGAAGGCGCCACGCTGATGATCGGGCTGGTGTTGTATCCCTACGTTTACCTTCTGGCCCGCGCCGCCTTTCTGGAACAGTCCCCGTCTCTGTTCGCGGTCAGCCGCAGTCTCGGCCACTCCGCGCTGAGCACATTCTTTAGGGTGGTTCTGCCCATCGCCCGGCCGGCGGTAGCCGTCGGCCTTTCCCTGGTGTTGATGGAAACCCTGAACGATTTTGGCACCGTGGACTTCTTTGCCGTCCAGACCCTGACCGCTGGCCTGTTTGATACCTGGATGAACCTGGGCAACCTCGGTGGGGCCGCTCAAATAGCCACCACAATGCTGATCTTCGTGGTGATTCTGGTTACCCTGGAACGGTATTCCCGAAGACGCCAGCAACAGTTCGCAGCGCGGGACAACCGTGAGCCGATCCAGCGCTTCACCATGTCCTTCCCGCGCCAGATGATTTGCGTAGCGGTTTGCGCTTTGCCGGTGCTGTTCGGTTTCGTGATTCCCGGCGCAACCCTCGGGCTCTATGCGTGGGAATACTTCGGTGAAAGCTGGAACCCGGATTTTGTCCGAAACACCTTCAACAGCCTTTTCCTCTCAGGCACGGCAGCCCTCACCACTCTGCTGATTGGTGTTACGCTCGCCTACAGCCGCCGACTGCACAACACTCGCAAAATGCAGGTACTGATGCGCCTTTCCAGCCTGGGCTATGCCATGCCCGGCGCCGTGCTGGCTGTTGGTGTGATTGTGCCCCTGGCAGGTTTTGACAACTGGCTGGATAACCTGATGCGGGACGTATTCGGAATCAGCACGGGCCTGTTACTGAGTGGCTCGGCCTTCGCCCTGGTGTTCGCCTACACCGTGCGATTCCTTGCCGTTTCGGCCGGTAGCGTGGAGAGTGCGTTGCAGAAGATTACCCCGAGCATGGACATGGCGTCCCGCTCCCTGGGCCACACCCCGGGCAACACGCTGGTCAGGGTTCACTTGCCAATGTTGCGAGGCACACTGGTAACGGCGGCGCTGGTGGTTTTCGTGGATTGCATGAAGGAATTGCCGGCCACCCTGATACTCAGGCCGTTCAACTTCGAGACACTGGCGACCTACGTGTACCAGTTCGCCTCTGACGAGCGCCTGTACCACAGCGCCCTACCCGCCCTGATTATCGTTCTGGCCGGCATCATTCCGATTATTCTGATGAGCCGCTCAATCTCCAATAGCCGGTCAATTGCCTGACAAGCTCAGAACGTTACCCGGCTTTTCACATCCTGAACCACGAACCGCCCCTGGAAAACCGCCACAGGATCCCCCTCGGGCATTGTGTTTGGTTCGCCGCAAAAAACCTCAGCCGTCAGATCCAGCCGTCCCTTGCCATGCCGGGCCAAACTTTTGCGAAAACGTTCCGGTACCTCCTCACCGGGCAGTCGGCAGATCACATAGAAATCGGAAGACACGGGCTCGAGGTAGTCGATATTCCCGCTCTGCACCACCACATTGCCCTTTAAGCCAAGATCCCATAGTGCCAATTCAGTCAGGCCCCAGGCCGCAGTAACCGCCGCAGAATACACGCTGCCTCCAAACCCCGTACCCTGGTGGTTCTTGTTGGGTTCCAGCGGCGCACTGAGCAGCAGCGAATGGCCATCCCAGGAATGCAATTGAATCCCCAACGCCCGGGAAAGGGGAATTTCGTCCTGGATACGCTTCTGGAAAAGGGACAACTGGCTCATAACATCCTCCTGATATTCATCCAGTTTAGGCCCGCTTCCTCCTTTTCCCTATGCGACTTACGTCGGTTTTTTCCGGCACAAAAAAGCCCGGCAGAGCCGGGCCATAACATCTTCATTTTGAATCGGGCGTTTTACTGCCAGATAACCGGCTGACGCTGTGCATACCAGTTCTCCACTTGCTCCTGATACGCATCCTCAACCACGTTGCGCTTGAGCTTCATGGTCGGCGTGAGGAAGCTGTTCTCGATCGACCACTCGTCGCTCATTACGGTGATAAACGCCAACTGTTCGTGGGGATCCACGGTCTTGTTCACATCGGCAATCAGCTTCTTGAAGCTCTCTTCGATTTCCTTACGGAAGGCTTCATCCGCCATTTTCGGCCGGGACTCCTCGGCCAGCATCACCAGCGCGTGGGGCTGGGTCTGATTGGCACCGGAGACACACACCATCTCGATGGCATCGTGGGACATCAGACGGTTCTCAATGGGTGCAGGCGCAATATACTTGCCCTTGCTGGTCTTGAAGATTTCCTTGATGCGACCGGTGATCTTGAGCCGGCCCATCTCATCAATTTCACCCTTGTCGCCAGTCTTCAGGAAGCCATCCTCAGTGAAGGTCTCCCGGGTTTTCTCTTCGTCCTTGTAGTAGCCCATCATGGTGGCCGGGCTCTTGATCTGAATCTCGCCCTCCGGGCTGATACGGGTTTCAACCCCCGGTGCGGACTCACCGACGTAACCGGTTCTTGAGCGTCCTGGCTTGCTCATATGGGAGTAGGCAAAGTTTTCAGACATGCCATAGCCCTCAAGCAACTCGAGACCAAGGTTGCGGTACCAGTCCAGAACGTCGCTCGCCAGGGGGGCCGAGCCACTGCCTGCCAGCTTGACCTTGTCCAGGCCAAGGCCCTTCAGGATTTTCTTCTTGATCAGTTTGTTGACCACCGGAATCTTCAGCAGCCGGTCCAGCTTCTTCTTCGGCAGCTTCTGGAGCACACCGTGCTGGAATTTCACCCACAGGCGCGGTACCGAGAGGAACAGCGTTGGCTGGGCACGCTGCAAATCCTGCACGAAGGTGTCCAGAGATTCTGCAAAATACAGGTGGAAACCCGCATAGAGCGAGGCCAGCTCAACAAAGGTACGCTCGAACACGTGAGCCAGCGGCAGGTACGACAACATGCGCTCCTCGGAGCTCACACCGAGTACCTCCATGCCACCCTCTGCCGCATAGGCCATGTTGTAAAAGCTGAGCATGACGCCCTTGGGCTTACCGGTGCTGCCGGAGGTATAAACGATGGTGGCCAGTTCGTCGGCATCACGCTGAACGTTTTCTTCCAGAGGCGGATACTTGGCGACGATATCGTCCCAGGTTTCGAAATCATTGGGAGGGCTCAGCGGGAAGGAGATGCAACGCACGGATTCCGGCACGCCCGGTTTCATCATGTCCCAGTCGTCCAGCTTGCCGACAAACACCACCTCGCACTCGGCGTGGTTCAGGATGTAGTTGACGGTGTCGGCATTCAGGGTGGGATAAAGCGGAACGGAAATGTGACCGGCCATCCAGATGGCCCAGTCGGTCATGATCCAGTGGGCGCAGTTCTTGGAGATCAGGCCGATGCGGCTCTTCTCAGGGAGGTTCAGCGATTTGAGGTAAGACGCCATGCGCCGCGCCTCATCCACCGCCCGACCCCAGGTGTAGTCGACGGTTTTGCCGTCGCCAATGGGCTGGGTCATGTATACGGAGTTCGCCTTGGCCTTCTCCCAGTGATAAACCATATCCAGGGGAAGCTTGTTTGTTGTGTCCATGGACCTTCCTTGCAGTTCGTTATTCGAGTTATAGATGACTTATTATTAGACTTTCGTAGGGTATTTCAACATAGTATGAGCGGTCAAAACGTGACACAAGCAAAATAATTTCCAACTGCATCTATTGCAACCAAAACGCCGGTGCCGGCAACATCCCCTACCCCTTGAACCCCTTGCCTGTGGTAAACTTCCGCCCCTTCAGATTCGCAACATATCAGTTAACCTACCCGGAGATGGGCATATGGCCAAGACAACCCTGCGCACCCTGTTCGGTGCCACCCTGCTGGCGCTGGCAACACTTGTTCAGGCACAGGAACCCCGCGTTGTAGCCATCACACAGATTGTGGAACACCCGGCACTGGACGCCGTCTACCAGGGCATAAAAGATGAACTCGCCGAGCGCGGCTTCAAAGAGGGCGACAACCTCGAAGTGATGCACGAAAGTGCCCAGGGCAACTCTGCCATTGCTTCCCAGATAGCCCGCAAATTCGTTGGTGAAAGTCCCGACGTGATCGTGGCGATTGCAACGCCTTCCGCGCAAACCGTTGCCGCTGCGGCCCGCAATACACCGGTGATTTTCTCCGCTGTAACCGACCCGCTTGGCGCCAAGCTGGTAAGTAATCTGGAGGCGCCTGGCGCCAACATTACCGGCGTGAGCGACATGCTGCCCATCGACAAACACCTGGACATGCTGCAGCGCGTAATGCCCGATGCCAAACGCATTGGCACGGTGTACAACCCGGGCGAAGCCAATGCCGTTTCCCTGGTGGAACTGCTCGAAGAGCGCCTCGCGGCGCGTGGTCTTGAACTGGTAAAAGGTGCTGCCACCAAAACTTCCGAGGTTCTGGGCGCGGCCCGCTCCCTGGTGGGTAAAGCGGACGCCATCTACCTGACCACAGACAATACCGTGATCAGTGCTGCCGAAGCCGTTATCTCTGTTGGTGAACGCGCCAGCATTCCGGTATTCGCGGCAGACACCGCCACCGTTGAGCGCGGTGCCGTTGCAGCACTCGGGTTTGATTATTACGACCATGGCCGCCAGACCGGCGTGATGGTTGCCCGGGTATTGAATGGCGAGAAACCCGGCGAAATGGCGGTTGAAACCATGGAGAAGCTGGACCTGTTCGTGAACCCGGCCGCCGCAGAGCGCATGGGCATCACCCTGTCAGATGATGTAATCGCAGACGCGAAGAAAGTGATCGACAGCGCCAAGTAATCCCCCTGAACCCAACGGGCGGCCCTCACGAGGGGCTGCCCGTTTTATCATTGGTGATACCCGACCATGCTGAGTAACATCGCTCTTTATGGTGCCATTGAGACCGGACTGATCTACGGCCTGGTCGCCTTCGGCATCTACCTCTCCTTCCGGGTGCTGGATTTCCCGGATCTCACTGTAGATGGCAGCTTTCCCCTCGGTGCTGCCGTTGCCGCCGTACTGATCATTGAAGGCTGGAACCCGTGGCTGGCCACGGGCTGTGCCGTCATGGCCGGCATGGCCGCAGGCGCGGTAACGGCGCTGCTGAATGTGAAACTCAACATTCTGAATCTGCTGGCCTCGATCCTGACCATGATTGCGCTCTATTCAGTCAACCTGCGCATCATGGGCCGACCCAACGTGGCCCTGCTGACCGAAGAAACCGTGCTGACGCCCTGGTACGACCTGGATCTGGCCTACCACCAGGTACCGGTGCTTCTGTTCGTTATTGTGGTCTTTGTTGCCCTTATCCTGCTGTGGCGTTTCATGAAATCCGAAACCGGCCTGGCCATGCGAGCCACTGGCGCCAACGCCAGAATGGCCCGGGCACAGGGCATCGCCACCGGCGCCATGATTGTTCTCGGCGTTGCCGTTTCCAACGGCCTTGTCGGGCTTGCCGGTGCGCTCTTTGCCCAGAGCCAGGGTGCAGCCGATGTCACCATGGGCGTTGGCGTGATCGTCATTGGCCTTGCCTCCCTGATTGGCGGCGAAGCCGTGGTGACTCCCTCAACCGTGGTACGCGCGCTCATCGCGTGCGTGGTGGGCGCAATCATCTACCGACTGGCCATTGCCTTCGCTCTGAATGCGGATTTCCTGGGACTGCAGGCCCAGGATCTGAACCTGATTACCGCGGTTCTGGTTACCCTGGCCATCGTTTTGCCCGGCGTACGTTCATCCATTGCCGGCAAACTTTCCCGTAGCAAGGCCTAAGGAGGCGACATGATCAGTGCAACCGATCTCCGGCTTACCTTTGGCAAGGGCACACCGCTGGAAAACCCGGCCCTTCGGGGTATGAGCCTGACCGTTAACCAGGGCGAGTTCGTCACTGTGATAGGCAGCAACGGCGCCGGAAAATCCACCTTTCTGAATGCCCTCGCCGGCGAAGTGCTGGTAGACAGCGGCCAGATCATCGTGGACAACCTGGACGTCACCAAACTGCCGACCCACAAGCGGGCCGGCCGTGTTGCCCGGGTATTCCAGGACCCACTGGCCGGTACCTGCGAGGGCCTCAGCATCGAGGAAAACCTTGCCCTGGCCATCAAACGTGGCCAACGCCGCGGCCTCACCAGCGCCGTAAAGAAGCAGTACATGGAAAAATTCAGGGACAGCCTTTCGTCCCTGAATCTGGGCCTGGAAAAACGTCTTGGCGACAAGATGGGCCTGCTCTCAGGGGGTCAGCGCCAGGCCGTGAGCCTGCTGATGGCGAGCCTCACGCCCTCGAGCATCCTGCTGCTGGACGAACACACGGCCGCGCTGGACCCGAAAACCGCAGCATTCGTGCTGGAACTCACCACCAAGATCATCGAAGAGCAGAAGCTCACCGCACTGATGGTAACCCACAGCATGAAGCAGGCGCTGGAAGTTGGCAGCCGCACGGTAATGCTGCACCAGGGCCAGGTAGTATTCGATATCGCGGGCAAAGACCGCGAAGGTCTGGAAGTGAAGGATCTGCTCGGGCTGTTTGAAAAGCAGCGTGGGCTGGAAGTGGACGACGACAGCCTGTTGCTGGGCTGATAAAAAACGGGGGCCAGACTGGCCCCCGTTTTGGTTTTAGACCCAATATCAGTGGCCGTAGATCCTCATCCCCGTGTTGGTCACTGCAAGATCATCTAGGAAAACACTGCCAATCGTTTGCTGCCCTACTATAACCTCACGTATACCGACATCGGCTCTGAATTCCGCCATGTCGATTGCCAACGCTGAATCCGTTCCTGAAAAACGGCTGCTCTCGTAGACGTCAAGCTCGACCTCCGCAAACAGATCCAGTGGGCTCGGGCGTCGGAGATCATAGTCGGCACCAGTAACCTGCAAACCGCGAACGCCAAGCGCAAGAAACGGAACGTCAAAATCCATCACTTCAATCGCAAACGCGCCTCGGAAATTCAGCACATCGGTAGCTGTGTCGATCTCAATGGATCCACGCCCTATCGCACCCTCAATGAACATATTGTCCATTAAGGTTGTCTGCTGATTACTTCCATCGGTGCTCAACAGCTCCCACGCTCCCGTGGTGACACGGAAATCGACGGCAGCGAACTGAATAGGTAAAAGGTTGATGACAGCGTCGCCATCCGAATAGACATCGATATCGATCTTGATGTTATCGAGACGATCCGTACCAGTCGGACCGGTCAGCCCGTTATATCCGAAGAAATCTGTCCGCTCAGCGCCGCCAATGCTGATATTACTGACGGACAATGAGCCTTCATCGGTGTACACAAAACGGTCAAGATCAATCTTTGTTTCCAGCTCAATGGTCACACCGGCCTGGCCGGTGATCATGCCCATCGCCGAGTCATCCAGCATCTGGATCTCGGCTACGGCTGCAGGTGGAACACCCGCAACGCAGAGCGCTAGCAAGGTAGGTTTCAGGCCTTTCATTATTATTTCCTTGTTTTTGGTCTCTTTCACATCCTGTGGGCCACTGCAGTTTTCGACACCACGTCCATACTTTAGCGACACGTTCAAACCGGGTACGTGCAGGGGTCACAATTCATGTGACTCACGGATCGGCCTAGGGCCTGATCAATTTTTAAACCACAACATGTAGTGGTTTTGAACCTTTAGCCCCAAACCGCTGTTTTAGAAAAAATTTCCCGGATTCAAGCCGGTTTTGATTGATTTTCTTTGCCCCGAAGCGTCTATCAATAGTTGCGTTCTTATTCACAGAACACTATATCCTGTTATACTCGTTTCAGATTCAGCCCATATATAGTGGTTAAAAAGAAAACAGGCCCAAGGCCAAAGACACGATTCTCAAGGGGAGTGGCGCCGCCGGTACAAGGACCGGTGCCACAAAAAGAAGACATACCGGAAGACAGAGGGTGGAAATGAACGCTAAGGCACAGGCAGTGGTAACAACAATTCCGATGCAGGAAGCCTCGATCGACATCTGGCACAGCAAATATCAGCTGAAGACCAAGACCGGCGAGCCCGTGGACAAGGACATCAACGCTACCTACGAACGCGTTGCCAAAGCCCTTGCCGAGGTAGAAAACAAATCCGTTCGCACCCAGCACATGAAGAACTTCATCTGGGCCTTGCAGAACGGCGCCATTCCCGCCGGCCGGATTACCTCCAACGCCGGTGCCGAAGCGCACAAGCCGGCAACGTCCACCATCAACTGCACCGTTTCAGGCACCGTTCAAGATTCCATGAACGACATCCTGGAAAAGAACCACGAAGCCGGCCTTACCCTCAAGGCAGGTTGTGGTATCGGTTATGAATTCTCCACCCTGCGCCCGAAAGGCGCGTACGTAGCCGGCGCCGGCGCAACCACCTCCGGCCCGCTGTCGTTCATGGATATCTTCGATCGCATGTGCTTCACCGTGTCCTCTGCCGGTGGCCGCCGCGGCGCCCAAATGGCGACCTTTGATGTTCATCATCCGGACGTGATCGACTTCATCCAGGCCAAGCGTGAAGACGGCCGCCTGCGCCAGTTCAACCTCTCGCTGCTGATCACCGAAGACTTCATCGAAGCCGTGCGCAACGACGCCGACTGGCACCTCTCCTTCCCCGTTACCCAGAAGGAAGTGGAAGACGAGAAGCTGGACCTGAGCGACGAAAGCCAGTTTGTATACCGTGATTTCCCGGAACAGAAAGGCTACGTGGTGAACGGTGAAGGCAAGGTTGCCTGCCGCATCTACCGCACCCTGAAAGCCCAGTTCATCTGGGACACCATCATGACCAGCACCTACGACTACGCCGAGCCGGGTTTCATCCTGATCGACAAGGTCAACCAGATGAACAACAACTGGTTCTGCGAAGACATCCGTGCCACCAACCCCTGCGGTGAGCAGCCCCTGCCCCCGTACGGCAGCTGCCTGCTTGGTTCTGTAAACCTGACCATGTTCGTGGACTACCCGTTCACCGACAAGGCCAGCTTTAACTACGAGAAGTACCGCAAGGTTGTGGCCATCTTCACCCGGATGCTGGACAATGTGGTTGAGATCAACGGCCTGCCGCTGGCTGAGCAGCGCCACGAAATCACCTACAAGCGCCGCCACGGTATGGGCATCCTCGGCCTGGGCTCCACCCTCGCCATGCTGCGCATGCCTTACGGTTCTGCAGAATCCGTACAGTTCACCGAAGAAGTCGTTCGTGAGATGGCCGTTGAAGGCTGGCGTCAGTCCCTCGCCCTGGCCGAGGAAAAAGGCGTTGCGCCGATCATGGACGACGAGTTCGAGATTACCCCGAAAATGCTAACCAAGTGCCCGCAGCTGTCTGAAGATGGCTACAAACTGGGCGACAAGGTGAAAGGCCGCATCCTGCACGCCAAGTACAGCAAGTACATGCAGGAGATTGCCAAGGTAGAGCCGAAGCTGGTGGAAGAACTGGCCGAGAAAGGTGGTCGCTTTACCCACCACACGTCCATCGCGCCGACCGGCACCATCAGCCTGTCACTGGCCAACAACGCCAGTAACGGCATCGAGCCGAGCTTCTCGCACCACTACGCGCGCAACATCATCCGCGAAGGCCGGAAGACCAAAGAGAAAGTCGACGTATTCTCCTTCGAGCTGCTGGCATACCGTCACATGGTGAACCCGGGTGCCATGCCGTTCTCCGATGATGAGGACAAGAAGCTGCCGGCCTACTTCACCACCTCCGACGACGTAACACCGTCGCAGCATGTGGACATTCAGGCCGCCGCCCAGAAGTGGGTAGATTCCTCGATTTCCAAGACCGCGAACGTTCCGACAGACTTCGCTTACCAGGACTTCAAGGACATTTACCTCTACGCCTACGATAAGGGCCTGAAGGGTTGCACCACTTTCCGCTTCAACCCGGAAGCCTTCCAGGGCGTACTGGTTAAGGAAAAAGACCTCGAGAACACAATGTACGAGTTCACCCTGGACGATGGCAGCAAGGTCACCCTCAAGGGCAACGAGCAGGTAGAGTACGACGGCGAAATCCACAACGCCGCCAACCTGTTTGACGCGCTTAAAGAAGGCACCTACGGCAAGTACTGATCCGGGAACCGACACAGGACAACGAACATGACAGTTAAAATCAGCAACAAAATCGTCGGCTACCGCGTAAAGAAGGCCGACCCTGAAGCAGCCGCCGAACATCAGGCACCGGTGCACGCAGAAACCAAGCCCGTTCAGATGAACGAATACATCGAACGGCCGGACTTCCTGCTGGGCACCACCTACAAGATCAAACCGCCGGTGGCTGAGCACGCGATGTACATCACCATCAACGACATCCTGCTCAACGAAGGCACCGACCACGAGAGCCGGCAGCCGTACGAAGTGTTCATCAACTCCAAGTCGATGGAACACTTCCAGTGGGTTATCGCCCTCACCCGCGTTATCTCTGCGGTATTCCGCAAGGGTGGCGACGTCACCTTCCTGGTGGAAGAGCTGCGCAGCGTGTACGACCCCAACGGCGGCTACTTCAAGAAAGGCGGCGTGTTCATGCCGTCGCTGGTGGCTGAAATCGGCGCCGTGATCGAGAAGCACCTGAAGGCCATCGGCCTGCTGGAAAGCGAGGAAATGAGCGAAACCACCAAACGCATCCTCGCCGAAAAGCGCGCCGAGTTCGAAGCCAGCCACAGCACGGCTACGAACGATGAAAAGGCTAGCGACTTCCCGCCGAACGCCACCATGTGCGGCAAGTGCAGCACCAAGGCGGTGATCGTGATGGACGGGTGTGCTACCTGCCTCTCCTGCGGCGATAGTAAGTGTCAGTAGCCACAGGAACTGCATACTTTTAGCTGAGAAGCTAAAGCTCTAGAAACCCCTTCAACTTCCTGGTTGAAGGGGTTTTTTTTGTGTTTTTTTGGCAGGAGGCATCAGCCCAGCGAAAGTTCTGGACTTCCGTGATAGTAGCATCTAGGCTTGCATACATCGGTAAGAAATCGTTTTTTTCTCTTTAAAGTCAGTTAGTTACAAGGAAATAAGATTTCATATTCAATGGTGAAAGTATGCATTCAGTAGCTCAAGAAGATGTACTGCCTTTCCAATTAGCTTCCACGAATATCCCCGGAAATGGTATTCGCCATATATTGCTTAACAGAAAAACCGGATTTCCAATGCCTGCTGCCTCCTTGTATGAGGTAAACCTTGCGCAAAGGTCCGGATCCTACAATACATGCCGAACTGCACTTTATGATTTGGCATATCTCTACTCTTGGGCGTTCGGAAAAGGCATTGATTTGGATGAATTATTGCTTCTCGGTCGTGGTTTATCCCGACCGCACATTAGATCTTTTTCCGCGTGGCTAAGAAACCGCAATAAAACAGATTCCGGCCAGATTCCTTTAAGCAAGAGAACTTCGATCAATGCAAAATTGAACTCGTGCTCTGCTGCCTGCGTCTGGTTCATCAATCAGTTCGCAACATCCCCAGGTATTTCTCACAGAGCGATTGAAACTCAGATACTGGCTAATTCGCAAAAGAAAGCATGGAAAGAAGCCAAACTGAAATCACCCAAGAACAATTTGGCACCTGACCTAACCGAACAAGAAATCTCAGAGATCGAAGCCTTCCTTAACCCCGAAAACCATAATCGAATAATAAACAATGACTTAGCCTTTCGGGACTATCTTTTCTGGCGAATGGCCATTGAGTTTGGTATGCGCCTGGGAGAAATTTTGGCTATGCGAATTTCTGATTGCCCTTCTCTGAACGCGCCGTATTTTCGGATCGTCAGAATTGAAGAAAGAGAGGAGCACTATCATGATCCACGACAAAAGCCGCCCAGACCGAAAACGCTTTCAAGAGACTTAGGTTTTCTCTTCGATAACACTCGTTTCCCGCACTTGGTGTCCAACTATATAACGGAGCACCGACTTCCTTGGATTTGGCGCCATGGGAAAAGGGTTCGAAAATTAATACTGCCACACAACTTCCTTATCACTGCTCAAAATGGTGCACCATTGTCCATCCGCTCTGCTCATCGCATTGCAAAAGATATCCGGGAAGGCACGGGCATCAACTTTTACTGGCATATCGCTCGCCATGCTTTTTTCAATCGACGCTATTTTGAGATCGCGGCGATTAAAAACAGAGAGGAGTACAAAGCAAAATTTGACGATCTCGTTTGGTGGGGGGGCTGGTCTGACCCTGACAGTCTTGGTCAATACACTCGCAGGGCCCGTGCTGATCGCGCGCGAGCCCCTCTCAGAATCTTGCAGAATGGAGCCAGGGAATGGATAGCTCTGAACTGACTGAAAACTTCGAAACCGGTCTTTTTGAAACCGTGGACGGGCGGAAATTTATTGCTTGCGATTTCAATCCTCCGGAGGTCATTTGGATTGAGGTTAGTTCAAAAATCTGGAGCGCAACCTATCAAGGAGCTCGTCGAACGCTCAACTGGGGAAAGTTAGATCTTCCCACAACCATCACCAAGCCTCTCAAACATATCCTTTTAAGGCGAATAAAACACCGCTCGCCTCATTATCTATCTAAGGTAGGCTCCACACTAAAGAGTATTAAAGATCGATCATCTAAAATGGAAATAAATCTTAGTAGGGGTTTCGGGGAAATTGGAATTAACGAATGGCGAAAGTTATGGGAGGACATATCTTCTTCAGATCGAAGTACCATCCGAGACTTATATATGGAACTCGCTCAAGAAAATTTGGGGGAAGCGAACTACCTCATTGCCAATGAAATGCAAACATGGAAGTCACGTAATGAAGTTCAAATACTTCAATATGTAATGCACTGGAATCCCAAGACAGGTGCTTTTGTTTCAGCTGAGTGGGAAGTGCTATCACAAGAGTTAAATCTCGAATACCCGGGCGAACCAGATGAAGACTGCGCTACGCGTATTTTCTGCAGAATTCTAAGCGAAACGTTAAAACGTCCTAGCCAGATTCTTTCAATGAAAAAGGATGCACTCTGGATCATTCCCTCTAGCGAGGAAGGTTTGCCTACAGAGTATCTTCTGCGCATACCAAAAGCTAAAGGCCAGTCCGGACAAGCTCCCGGCACTTGGCAAATCTCAGAAAAGCTTGGTAAGGACATCTTAGCGTATTCTGAGCGCCGTCAAATTCGGGAAACTCAAGAAGAAGTAGATCGGCTGATTGTCATGCCAAGCAGCCGATCTAAACGGCCATTATGGATTGAACATGGTCAAGTGGATGCAGCAACGGCCAAACAACATGTAAAGGATTGGGCAAATCGGCGCAGAATTATTAGCCCGCGAACACTGGAACAACTGCATGTCACGCCGTACAGGTTTCGTCATACAGGTGGCATCACATTAGCACTCCAGGGCATCCCACGAGAGCTCATACAAGAAATTATGGAGCATGACTCGCCCTACTCCGCCGATGCTTATATCAAAGCGGTTGGGGCGGATTTGATGCCTGTCCTGGAACGCTCAACAGGTCGAGGGATAGGGGAAGTCTTCTTGGCTCTGAACAAAGCCTATTTTTTTAAAGGCTCGATAACTGAAGACGTCGGCAAGCGTCCTATTATCATTCCTACCGTTTCGGAATCTCTCGCTCCTGCCGTAGTAGGAAGTTGCGGAAAAAATGGCACATGCAACAAGCATCCACTGTGGGCCTGTTACAACGGATGCCCACACTTTTTGGCCTGGCGTGAGGCCGACCATCAAAGAGCTCTTCAATACATAGAAGGAGAGTTGAAAGAGTGGCGTCAAGCCGAAGGCGGCAAAGAGAGAAGTAAGCTCGAAAAAGACTTTGATCGAGTCGGTGCAGCGATCAACGACGTTATACGTTGCATAGCGGAGACAAAATAGTGGCCATGTCTAGCAATCCTGCAAGTGGGCTCACGCACGAGCTGTCTACCTTGGGTGTGAGCAATGCGTTTATCGATATTTGCGACGAATTATTGACCGCCCTTCCATCATCAGTGAAGTTGGAAGATGATATTTGGAATATCGTCGAGTGGATGCTCAGCCCTGGCAATTCAACCGTTAATAATCTCTATTTTTCGCCCATAGTAAATAATGAACTGAGGCTCATAACGAAATTATGGATTCTCGATGGCAGAAAAAAAAGAGCCTGGAATTCAAGTGCCTGCCAAGGATATCACCGTTCGATAAGACCGCTTGATCGTGTCCTTTGCGCTCGGTCTATATTGACTTTGAAAACTTCTGATTTTCAGCAAGTTGAACGGGAACTAGCAGCAACTTATGCAATCCAAACGGCTTTTCGCCGTTCAGGAGCACTACAACAGTTTTCAAAGTTTCTTTGTCGAAATTTTGGTCTTCGTCTCAACTACAGCAGCAAGCTTAAAAACCCTATCGTTCATGGCCGCTATGGAACGGAGGAGGGTCGATACGAAAAATTAATTGCGAATGAGGTGCTCGGCGATCTGTTGCGGTCAATAACAAACCCGGGACTTTCAGATAAAGATCGCTTTTATCTTTCTGTTTTTACCATCATGTTGGCAACCGGCTTCCGAGTAACGGAGGTTGCCACCTTGCCGGCAGAATGCATGCTACGAGTGGATAACGGTTTGCACATTCTGCATTACCCTCGAAAAGATGGCTGTCCGGTTCCCCGACCTGTTCATCCGTGTATGACAGAAGTAGTTGAAGACGCAATAAGCAATTTACTTGAGATGACTAAGACCGCTCGACAGGCAGCTACGGACGCCGTCTCAGGAAAGGCTATAGACTTTTCGAGCATAACCAAAAACAACGAAGCATTCCGTTATTTCGTTGGTCGTTGGGCAAATCAATGGACAGCGCAGCCCGAGCACCTAATGATCAATCCTGACGGTGCTTGGTGGAATAAGGGGCAATGTTTTGTCGACGTTTTAGGAGAAGTGGAAAAAGCCGGAAGCAAGTCACAGGCCGCTCGCAATCTACGAATGAGCCGGAACACTTTGAATGATTTGGAAGAAGATCAGAAGGCTGCTCAAAGAGGTGAATTGCCCCGTGTTAAAAACAGTAAGGCAAAAGGCGCAATACGCACCAGTTGGGATACAGACAACCGGGTTCTCTCTTTTAGGCAGCTGGAAAAGCAATGGGGGATTGAGCTCAAGACAAATGCAAGATCCGTAGTAAAAGACATCATTGAAGCAGCGCAAGCGGCTCAATTACAAGGAACGATCTACCCCGCCCCGCCTAGTGAAGATGCTTTTGAAGAAAAAGGTATTCTGGAAACAGTGAGAGCAGCCGATGTGCATGGAGACATCCGCTCTGCCTCAATTAACTCCAAATCAACGGAGGATTATTCACGCCCTCTATTGCGTGACAAAAACGGTCGGGGATTTTTGTATCCGCATGAAGCTCTGTTAGTCACCGAAAAGTACGCGCTTTCCGATGCCTTCACGACCAGGACAGGACAATTTTCAACAATTACCTCCGGACAAATCATGCGTTGGTTATGCGGAGAAAGCCGGTCCGCAGGCACTGGTAATGCAGAAGATAGTGTTTTTAGCCGCTTAAACATCACAGATTCAAGAACTGGGGAAGTCGCAAAATTTACCTCCCATGACATTCGCCATTGGCTGAATACGGTCTATCAGAATGGCGGTCTTACTGAAGACCAGATCGCACTGATCTTTAATCGCAAATACCGAAACCAGAATGCCACCTATGACCAGACCAGCAACAAGGTCCGAACCGAGCGCATGAAGCAAGCCATTCGTGACGGGTTGGCTGTTGGCCGAGTAAGTGAAACATATAACATCCTGTGTGAATTTTCCCGGGAAGATGCTGAAAACTATCTCTCAGCAGTGACGAGAATGGTCAATCCGATGCCCCATGGGGTATGCATGCTCGACTGGAGCACTAACCCCTGTCCTCACCATCTGAGTTGTTTTAGCTGTGAGAGCGACAAACCAGGTCCGTGCGAGCATCTTGTCATCGATTCTCGGAATGAAGATCACGTAAATGAGATTAGGCAAATGAGCAAAGAAGCGAATCTCATTATTAGCGCGATTGAATTACAGGGTTTTAACGAATCTCCTCAGATTGACCATTTCAGACGAATTCAATCAAACACCAATGCAATGCTAAAACGGATTGACGTAATTCAGTTGGATGGCTGCGCCGATGAATGACAAAAACAAGCGTAATCGGCCACCCAAACAGCTTCGAGGTAAAAAGCTGGATGAGCGAATTGAAATAGTGATCAAAGAGCTTGCTGAAAAGTCTGAAGCAGAAGGTCGGAAATACGTATTTAACGCGAGCCAGGTCGCCAGGTCAGTTCCAACAACTCGCAGGACAATTGATCGCAGAAGCTCGTTAGTTGACGAGATACTGGACGAATTAAACTCCAGACGGCGCATGGTTACCGGCAGCGCAACTATCGAACAGCTAAGAGATCAACTTGCCCGCTTGAAAGCGCAAATCTCTGAACGTGATCTACAGATCAATGCTCTGCGCTCCCACCATATCGATATCTATGAACGATTCCATGACCACTCACTTCAAGCAGAACTTCTTATCAGCCCGATCTTGGAGCAAGAGGCCAATGAGGCGGGGTATTGTTTTTTCTGTGGGAGTGAATCTGACTCATTCGTCAGAAAAAGCAATGTCGTTCCGTTCAACCACAAACACAAAGATTAACTGACCATGGGGAATGGAAAAACATTCGGAGCAGCGAACCTAGCAGCATTCCATGAATGGAGCCAAAGTCGCACGGAAAAGGGTGACTGGGATAAGTTTATTCGCCGCGGCATCCTAAATCGAACGAAGATTGCCAACGACTGCAACTTTGGCAAGGCAGTATTCGGGCAAAATCCAAGTGTGTCTCGGGCATTGGAAGCTCTGGAAACACAATTACGAAAAGAGAGAGTGCTTCCGCCTCTTACACAAAATCCATCTAAATCAGAGAGAGCTTTTTCTTCAATAGCCGCAAGATCGACAGAAAGTGCTTCTCATCTTGAGAGGCGAGTCAAAACACTTGAGGAACGCTGTGCTGCTCAACAGGCTGAGATCCTAAAGCTGCATCAAAAGCTTCGTCGATACCAGCACCTGGACGATCATCTGGGAGAGACCGGCAGGCTTCTCCCATCATGACCAGTCTCAGCGTGTGTTTGGTTATTACAGATGTCTCAAGCCGAGGAAGGAACGGCGGCGCAATCGTCACTGGCCTTAGTGAGTCAGGTGAGAGATATGGCGTTATCTTGGACTATCACCTGTTGTCCGACAGCACATTGATAGATAGAGGTCAGCGATGGCAGGCGGAAGGCACGGAAGAAATCTGGAGCGGAACGGTTCGGGGGCGACTGGTTAAGCGGCGTCAGATCAGAGCAAAGAAAGCACGGCTCTTAAAGCCCGGGGGACAAAATATTATCCATTGGATTTCACGCTCTCCCGATTGTGCAGGGATCGGGTTGATAAAGGCAAAGGCCTTATGGAATGTCTTCGGCGATTCACTTGCGGCGCTTATTGAAAGTCGAGACATTGATGCTCTCACCTCAATTCTTACATCAGATTCGGCCGAAATTATCTGCAACGCGTTCAAAAAACATCAGACATTGGAGAGTCTAATGTGGCTGGATCAAATAGGGATACCACAAAGAATCGGGCTAAAAGTTGTAGATTATTACCAGGATCGCCTGGAAGCGGAAATCAAACAGAACCCGTATGTGCTTCTCGCGTTTGAAGGAAAGTGGAAGGTCATCGATGCGTTTGCACGAGAGAGGCTGGGCATACCCTGTGATGACCCGAGACGCCTGGAGGCCGCAGTAGAAGAGCAACTATACCGGGGGCTGTCACAGGGACACACTTGCCTGCCAAAGGCCGTGTTAATCCAAGGTGCTCGCCGCTTGGTAAGCGAAAACCTAAAAGACACCCTAAAGAGCGAAAACCAGCGCTGGCATCGGTTTGAAGACACTTTTCAGGCTAGCGGGCCTTACGCAATTGAAAAATTTATCAGTGACCGTCTTGTTAGACTCGCAACCGGCGAGAGCAGTAGCTATCAACAGCCGCTTTTTGACACCTGCAAATCCCACAAAACGCTCATCGAAGAGGCGCTAAAACAATTTCAGTCTCAGCAAGGCTTCGAATTAACTGTCGAACAAAAGCAAGCAGTTGTCACGAGCGCCAGCTTCAACATCAGCTTGATTCTGGACGACGCTGGCTGTGGCAAGCCCACAGTTCTCAAAGCCCTGTATTTTGTATTAGAGGAGCTTTACAGCGAAGTCGCGATTTTTCAGGTAGCTCTCGCTGGACTAGCGGCGCAAAGAATGGCCGAAGCAACTGGCCGTGACGCGTATTCCCTAGCCGGTTTGCTAGCCGGCGCACTGCCTGAAACCCTCCCCGCAAATTCGGTCGTTGTCTGTGACGAAATGTCTATGGTCGACACCCTGATTTTCTATCGATTTCTTAGATGGCTCCCTCAAGGCTGTCGATTGATCCTAATTGGAGATCCCGCCAAGTTGCCACCGATTGGTCCGGGACTTGTTCTACACGTTCTCCAAGGGAATCCACGTATTCCCCAAACTACATTGAAAATCACTAAACGCCAGCATGAAAACCCGGGGATTCCCTCTGTCGCGAGCAAGGTCCGAGATCATCAAGTTCCGGAATTCATTCCCTACAAGGGCTTCGGCCAAGGGGTTTCATTCGTTCGATGCAACGACTCTGACCTAAACCAAGCCGTCTGGCTGGTTTATAGACAAATTGGCGGCACCGCTGAAGACTTTTCCGTTCAAATTTTATGTCCAACTAGAGGTGGTTTGGGGGGCGCACAACAAATAAACCAGATTTGGCATGATGGCTACAGAAGAGAATCAGAGAAGATTCACTGCTTTGATCTATACGAAGGAAACGGAGTCGTGCCAGCGGCAACATCGCTATCCGCCACTCTACGTGTTGGTGATCTAGTGATGTTTACAGAAAACAATCACGAACTTGGTCTTCGAAACGGCAGCCTTGGAAAAATTGTAGAGGCGTTGAGGGTCAGGGATGCCCGGTCTGAGTGCTGCACAATCGAATGGGAGGATGGACGCAAGACATCTCTGACGACTAAGCATGTGAACAGTCTTACACATGCCTACGGTCTCACTATTCACAAATCACATGGTAGCCAGTTCAATAGGGTTATCATTCCAATCCGCCAAAGTCGACTTCTGAATCAAGCACTTATTTACACAGCGTTGGCAAGCGGTGTTAGCCAAGTCGTCTTTGTCGGGGACGAAGCCGCCACAATAGCGGCGATCACCAAACCTTCCATCGCTGGCAAAAGATACGTCGGATTACGTCAGTTGCTCCAGCGGTTCTGAGGCATGCGGCTTACGCCGGACGCTCAAGACAAAGATGATGCTGGCGAGTTATTTGATCCGAAGGATCAGGGCTCAACGCCGGCAAGGACGCCAGGTAAACGCGCCACCTGCCCAGTGGTGTGACGTGGTAGGGAGAGGCTTGGCTTCGTTCTCTGTCTCAAATCCCTTTCGAAATAACTTCAGATTATGCGCAGTGACCGTAAACATCCCCATTTAAGTCGCCTCGCCGATTTTAGGGGAGGTCACGAATTGGGAGGACATTCATATTTGTAGGTTTCGGCGAATTCGTTGTATATTTTTTGTGCATCCTGAAAGCCCAATGAAGTAGAATGCTAATCCCCCCAACAGGAGCCTGAGACCATGTCCGAGGATGATTACAATGTGTATCAAGGCGATGACGGAAAGTGGCGCGGGAAGCGTCAAAGTGCGTCTAGAGCCAGTGTGACTGCTGAGACACAAAAGGAAGCCTTTGAAGCAACCCGAGAGTTGGCGAAAAAGGCCAAGTCTGAAGTCGCTATACATCGGGGGGATAATAAAAAAATCCGAGCAAAACATAGTTATGGGAACGACCCGAAGGATACCGAAGGTTGATTGGGGTACAGAGATGTAAATTCGGAATGCCTAACATTGCAAAGCTTGTTAAAACTGGACTACTGATATGGTGAAGTCATAACTATCTGAAAAAATGACCATTTCCTCACATGGATCAGTGTGCCAAACACCCTCGCCAATGGCGACCGGGGCTCTTCGATCGACTCCCGAAAACGATCCACTTGCCAGTGATCCAGTTGGTACCGGTATTGGGGGCCAGCCTGAGGTTTTATAGTAAATGCCGGCTTTATAGGCCGATGGGCTGGATCGCGCCCACAAAATGAGGCCCTCGCGTGCTACAACCAGCAACGCTTGACGCTCCGTAAACTGAATCCATCGAAGCGTTGCAGCGATCAGCGAAACCGAGTATCGATCGGCGCAATGACTGATTTCATCAAAAGAGACCTTAGCCTTCGCGGCGATTTGCGCTCTGAAATCATCAAGTGGCATTAAAAGATTGGCAGCAAATACATTAGCTTGTTGTTCTATTATTCCATACTCCGAATCCCACTTGACCATATCCTGTTCACCGCATTGGATGCCATCCGGATAATCATTTCTGTGCAGAAGGTAGTGGCCAAATTCGTGCGCAAGTGTGAAATTGATACGCCCTGGTGAGTCCATCGAGTTGTTGTAAATGATGCCCCATCCTTTTTTCCCGGGCGGAGCTGCAAACAGTCCGCCCTCAAACTTGGGTAGGTCACCGCCTTTTACCAACGTGATTGGATCATCAGGATAAAGGTCGTGCGAAAAATCCTTGGCAAGAGTTTTTACATCAACTGGGAATCGAGTTTCCACTGACTGAACAGTATTTAGTATATGGGTTAATCGAAATGCCCATTTTTGCGGTGTTAAATTTTCACTGGCCATCATCATCCCAGAGATCAACGAAGGATCGTATTTTCGCCTTGGTTTTCTCATCCATTTGCTGATACTTGCGATAAAAGCGAGCATCTGAAGCATCTTCTACAGTAATACTCGCCTCTGGATCCATCAAGTACTCAATGGTCACGCCCAGCCTCTCTGCAATTTTCGAAATTTTTTCGGCGGATGGACGTGGCGGGGCTTTGTTTTCGAGCTCCCAAATATAGCTCTTACTGGAGCCTGTAAGTTCTGCAAGCTTATCGAGCGTATAGCCCTTCTCTTCTCTCAATTCTTTGATTTTCGTGCCAAGCGTGGTCGGCATGTGCAGCCACCTCTAATTGTAGTTGGAACCAGAAGTTCGGAGTTCCGGTATATTTTAGCCTTGACAACCGGAAATTGCCATGATGAAATTAGTTCAGAATACCGAACGGAAAGTTTCTCTATTGAGGTACGTCATGTCTCGAAACCACGTGGATCACAAAGATTTGGCTCGGTTTGCTCAAGAGAAAGTCAATCTCCCCAAAGCTAAAGCCGATGAATACAGAGCGCAGGCCCGACGGCTCAGAGAGAAACTCAATGGTTACTTGGGGGAACACCCTGACTTCACGCTAAGAAAAATGCTGATTTCCGGTAGTTTGGCAAAGGGGACAGCTTTGAGGTCTCTGAATGATATTGACGTCGCCTGTTACGTGAGTGGCACTAATGCTCCATCGGACATTCCCAAGCTTCTTGAGTACCTCGCTGAGAAACTGCGAAAAGCCTTCCCCAACTTTTCACCTGACCAGGTGAAGCCGCAGACATACAGCATCACGATTTCGTTTCGAGGTTCCGGCCTCGATGTCGACATAGTCCCCATACTCTACTTTGGGGATGAGAATTGGTATGGCGATCTCATTAGTCAAGATGACGGGTCATTCTTGAAAACCAGTATTCCTAGGCATCTGGAGTTTGCTCAAAAGCGCAAAGATGCTCAGCCCCAACATTTCACTCAAGTTGTCAGATTGATTAAGTTCTGGGCAAAGAAGGAGAAGCGGGAGCGCAATGGGTTCCGGTTCAAGTCTTTCATGATCGAAATGATCCTGGCCAAGCTCGTCGATGAGGGCACGGATCTCTCCAATTATCCAGAAGCGTTGCAGAGTTTTTTTACCTACATTGCGATGACTGGTATGCGCAAAGAGATCATCTTCAGTGACTACTATCCGAAAAGCGATGTCGGAATAATCCAGTCACCGATAAAGATCATTGATCCGGTCAATCCAGAAAACAATGTCGCAAGGCTTTACAACGAACATCAAGCTGACCTGATCGTTGATGCAGCTCTTGAAGCCGGCGATGCCATTGACGCTGCGCTCACGGCGACTACGAAACAAGACACGATGTACTACTGGCAAAAAGTTTTTGGTTCTTCTTTCCAAATGTGAGGTTCGATCATGAGCTCAAGCTTTACGATTACTGAGTCTTCAAGTTTTACGGTCACTCACGCGAAGCATATTGCGGCCAAAGTGGCTACGGACCTAAAGCGCATCCAAAGGTTTTATGGTCGCCCTAGTGACCTGAAAATTGATCGCTTTGAGACGGAGATAGTCGAACTACTAAAACGTGGGTTTATAAGCAAGGTTACATACGGCTTCCAAGACAACGGAAACTGGGTTGAGCCAACGCTCGTTTACACAGCAAGCGACATGGCCCTGAGCAAAAACGATGATCCCGGACGAGTGAGACCCGGAAGAGATGTTACCGGTCTTACATTCTGTTCCTTTTTGGAGTACTCACAGGCCTGGCTTCAACTTTCTGAAGCTGAGCAGAGTGAGTTTGAAAAAGGGCTTCCATTCGAAAGAACTTCGGGAATCTCCCCGGGGATTTCGGGTTATCTAGAAAACGATCTCGGATACACATCCGGGGGTAAATCCCTGTCACGTGCGAGCGTAAGGAGTTTGACATGAACGGCACTACTGATCGAGCTGAGCTTTTTGAGCGGAGTGTTTCCTTCCCCGACTTTGAAGCACGTGACCGACTTCAAAGGCTCATCGGGCTCGATCATCAGAAGGATCGTCTGTCAAAGACATTGGGGCTGCTAGTCAATGAGTCAGCTTTGTCGCGTTGGGCAGACAAGTTCCACAAAGAAGCCGACCAGGTTTTGGATGTAGTTCTCCGCCGCCCGCCATTGGTAGTCCTGGCAGGTGATGTCGGATCAGGAAAGACGGAGTTAGCCGAGACGATTGGCGATACTGTCGCTCGCCAAGAGGACATCGACATTCAACTCTTTCCGCTTAGCCTGTCTACAAGAGGTCAAGGACGAGTTGGAGAAATGACCCAACTAATATCTAGCGCGTTTGAGTATGTAGTCGAAGAAGGGCGACGGCTGAAGTCTGAGTCAGGTAGCGCAAGAGGTGGAATTATATTATTAGTTGATGAGGCTGATGCTCTTGCCCAGTCGCGAGAAAACTCACAAATGCACCATGAGGATAAGGCGGGTGTAAACGCCTTTATTCGAGGGATTGACAGGGTCGCCACAGGACGTTTGCCTGTGGCGGTAGTGATGTGTACAAACCGTTTAGGTGCACTAGATCCAGCCATAAAGCGTCGTTGCGCAGAGATCCTTTCGTTCTCTCGACCAGACGAGAACCAACGCTTTAGCGCACTGAAAGGTCCTTTATCCGAGTTGGGGTTTCAAGCTGGAGATATCCAGAAACTGGTTCAAATTACGGGTCCATGTGAAGGGCGCGATTTTGGCTATACTTTTTCGGACCTGACCCAGCGCCTCATACCCTCAATAGTCTTAGATGCCTATCCCAACTCTGCCGTTTCGCCGAGTCGCGCTCTTGAAGTCGCCAGACTGACCATCCCCACTTCCCCCTTCAGAGATGAGTGAACAATGACCAAATGGTCCTTACCCGATTTGTTGGCCAATATCCATCGTGATGTGGAGACGAGACTTTCCATTGTTCGTTCCGCTTTTGCCCACCCTGGAACCAAAGGTGATGGAACCGAAAATATCTGGCTTGAAATACTGGAGACGTACCTACCCAAGAGGTATCAAGTCAGTAAAGCTCATGTCGTAGACAGCAAGGGTGAATTTAGCGATCAAATCGACGTAGTCGTTTACGATCGCCAATATTCGCCATTCGTTTTTGTTTACGAAAAGCAGCTGTTTGTTCCAGCGGAGAGTGTCTATGCCGTCTTTGAAGCAAAGCAATCTGTTGATGCAGGTGTAATCAAGTACGCCCAAGATAAGATTGAAAGCGTCAGAAGACTACACAGAACCAGTCTGCCGATACCACATGCAGGCGGCACATACGACCCTAAGCCCCTCATTCCTATCATCGGGGGCGTTCTTTCCCTGGAAAGTGAATGGAATCCAGCGATGGGTGAATCCCTTAGAAATAAACTTTTTGCAAATAGGAACGATGGATTAATCAATATCGGGTGCATTGCGAACCATGGCTATTTCATTTTCGATAAGGAAAATGAGGACTTTGAATTTCTTATCAGTAAGAAAGCATCGACAGCCTTCTTGTTGAGACTAATCTCAATTCTCCAATTTAGTGGCACTGTCCCTATGATCGACGTAGATGCCTACGCAAAATGGCTTTAGATCCATCGATTGCGGCTGATGCCGCGCGCCGCCCGCCGTGGGCGGGTTCACCATAAAGGATTTCTTATGCGCAGTAGGTGTAGTTTCCTTGAGTCGGAGTAGGACCATTTCCGAGATTCAATGTGGCCTACCGGATGCCTTCAGCCTTGATGCCAATCAATGAATCACTGACCAGTCTGCCACCCCTGATCTTTTTAACCAATTGCGATTTCTATCGCGGTGACATGCTACCCAGCTAAAAACTTTCTATAGTTTATACGGTTTCGTCGTCATCCAATTTTGCAAAATACGAGCTTTTCTAGGTGTCGTTTTCAGAAGATGATTGCACGGACTATCAGTAGTCAGCTGCACTGAGTACTCAAGCCTTTATGTCACGATGACGATCCGAAAGTTTTAGCTCTACGATAAGTGTCCATTCAATTCAGGCGGCATCATTAGTCACAATAGAGTACACCCAAAAGAAGCGGAATAATGTGACACACTTAAATGTCACTATAGGGTTACTAAACACGGATTGTGACAGTATCATGGCTACAGCCACCCTAATGTTACAATTTGACGGAAAAACCATGTCTCGTATCGGATATGCTCGTGTTAGCAGTGCCAGTCAGGATTTAGACATTCAAATCGGCAAACTGACTGCCGCAGGCTGTGAGGTCATTCGATCTGAAACCGGATCAGGCGCGTCACGCGATGGACGAACTGAGCTGAGCACCGTGCTGGAGTTCCTGCGTTCAGGTGATGAGCTTGTTGTTCACCGACTCGACCGTCTTGGTCGCTCCACACGCGATGTACTGAACTTGGTTCACGAGCTGGATATCCGAGGTGCGTCGTTGCGAATTCTTGAGCCGGATATTACGACTAAAGGTGAAATGGGCCGTATGGTTATCACTGTTCTCGGCATGGTCGCAGACATGGAACTGAAGTTTATCAAGGATCGGCAACGTGCCGGGATTGAAATGGCGAAGGGTAAAGGCATCTACAAGGGCCGCCGTAAAACCGTTGACGACGCTGAAATTCAGCGTTGCATAGCGAGTGGGCTCTCGAAGGCCCAGGTTGCTCGCGATTTGGGTGTGTCACGGATGACGGTCTATCGAGCGATACAAAAGTCGACCTCAACCTGACTGTAGCTATTTAAGTGTGATGCGAGCCGGCTGTAGGGCGTGGAAATGGTTGAAGGGTCTCTTCTTCACGTATTCATTCAGCCGCCGTGTCATGTGGAAGCCGTCCACCATTTGCGATAGTTGGCGCTTGAACGTGGTGTTGCAAGCACGGCAAGTGTATAGGCGTCGGAACACCCAAATGGTGACTCGCTTGTTGTCCAGCACTTGGTATTCCGGCAGGTTCAGGATGTTACAGGACATTTCAACCACGACTTTATTTGGATGTAGTCCTCCGGCAGGCCCATTCGATTCGGCGTTGGGATTGATTTTTTCACGCAACAAACTTAGAGAAACGAGAGAGCGCTTTTTTGTAAAAAGCGAACATTCGCCGAACCTCAAATTTTTGGCTTTTATCCCCCGAGTTGCCCAAAAAACGCCCCTGCATGCAGCCCCATCCCAGAGGAATCATCGTGGTAACCGGTATAGACGAGCCTTTTTAAGCAACTGAATACAAGCGCATAAGTTAAATTTCAGGCACTGTTTCTTTCAGTTCACGAGATCAGGAGTGATAGCAAGGTGCCAGGCCGAATCCTGGCACCTTGCTATCGGCGTTACTCACTAAGAGTTCGCTGTTTCCAGAGATAAAAGAGCACAGGAATCACCAGCAACGCCAGAATGACGGCGGAAATCATACCGCCCACCATGGGTGCTGCAATCCGGCCCATCACCTCCGACCCTGTACCGGTGCCAATCATAATGGGCACAAGCCCCCCGATAATGGCGGCCGCCGTCATCATGATTGGCCGAACCCGCATACCGGCACCGTGTAGTACGGCATGGCGGAGGGTTTCTCGCCTTGGCTTCAGCCCTTTGTCTTCACACGTTTCCAGCATTGCGTTATAGGCCTGGTTCAAATACACCAACATGATCACTCCAATCTCCACGGCAACGCCGGCCAGCGCGATGAAACCGACACCGACGGCTACCGAAAAATTATAGCCAAGCAGATACATCAGCCAGATAGCACCGATCATCGCAAACGGCAGCGTGCCCATAATAATTCCCACTTCGGCAAAACGGCGGAAGTTAAGAAACAGCAGGATGACGATGATCGCCAGCGTTAACGGCACCACATAGGTCAGTTTTTCCTTCGCACGGAGCATGTACTCATACTGACCAGACCAGTTGATTGAATAACCGGGAGGTAGATCCGGCTCTTCACTCACGGTAACCATGGCCTGTTCAACATAGGTGCCTACGTCGACACCCTCAATATCCACAAAGGTCCAGCCGTTCAGGCGGGCATTCTCACTCTTAATGGCCGGCGGGCCATCCTCCACGCCGATCTCCGCCACATCTGCCAGGGCAATGCGCTGGCCGGATGCGGTCACGATGGGCAGTTGCTCCAGCTTCTCGGGCGAATCCCGGTAGTCTTCCGGATAACGAAGATTAATGGGATACCGCTCAAGTCCCTCGATGGTTCTGGAAACGTTGATTCCACCAATAGCGGAGGCCACTACCTGCTGAACATCAGCGATATTCAGCCCATAACGAGCGGCACGCTCACGATCAATATCCACCTTGATGTAGCGGCCCCCAGCGACTCGCTCAGAGTAAACGGAGGCTGTACCGGGGATGTCGACCATGACTTCCTCAAGGCGTTTACCGATGTTCTGGATGACGGTAAGGTCCGGACCGGCAATCTTGATGCCCACCGGCGTTTTAATACCCGTTGCCAGCATATCGATGCGCGTGATGATCGGCATAACCCAGGCATTGGTTACCCCCGGGAACCGAATCAGAGTATTGAGCTCCTGCTTCAGCTTTTCGGTGGTCATGCCTTCCCGCCATTGATCCCTCGGCTTGAGCTGGATGAAGGTCTCGATCATCGTCAATGGAGCCGGATCGGTAGCGGTATCCGCCCGCCCCACTTTGCCGAACACGGTTTCGACTTCGGGTACGGTGGCAATCAGCTTGTCCGTTTGCTGCAACAGTTCCCGAGCCTTACCAATGGAGATGCCCGGGTAGGTGGTGGGCATGTACATCAGGTCGCCTTCATCCAGTGGCGGGATGAATTCACTGCCGATTTTGGTGGCTGGCCAAAGGCCCACAGCCAATGCCAGCAACGCAACAATAACCGTCGTTTTCGGGAAGCGTAACACCAGCTTCAGCACCGGCATATAAACGCCAACCAGCAGGCGGTTCACGGGGTTCTTGTGCTCCGGCAGCACCTTGCCGCGAATGAAATAGCCCATCAGCACCGGCACCAGCGTCACCGCCAGGGCCGCACTCGCCGCCATGGCGTAGGTTTTGGTGAACGCCAGGGGAGAAAACATCCGCCCTTCCTGCGCCTCCAGGGCAAACACCGGCACAAAACTGACGGTAATGATCAGGAGCGAGAAAAACAGCGCGGGCCCGACCTCAGAGGCTGACCGTGCAACGACTTCCCATCGGTTCTCAGACGTTAACGGGGTTCGCTCCATGTGTTTGTGCATGTTCTCGATCATTACAATAGCACCATCAATCATGGCGCCGATAGCGATGGCAATCCCCCCGAGTGACATGATGTTGGCATTGATGCCTTGCCAGTGCATGACGATAAAGGCCGCCAGAATACCCACGGGAAGGCTGAGAATCGCCACCAGCGACGAGCGCACGTGGAACAGGAAGACGATGCACACCAGGCCCACCACCAGAAACTCTTCAAGCAGCTTGAAGCCGAGATTATTGACCGCCCGCTCAATCAGACCAGAGCGATCGTAAACCGTCACCACCTCGACGCCTTCAGGCAAACTGGATTTCAGGTCTTCCAGTTTCGCCTTCACGCCATTAATGGTTGCCTGAGCGTTCTCACCAAAGCGCATCACCACAACACCGCCGACGGTTTCACCTTCCCCATTCAGTTCGGCAACCCCACGCCGCATCTGCGGGCCAACTTCAACGGTGGCCACATCTTTCAGCAATATGGGGGTACCGTTGTCATCGAGTCCTAATGGAATCGACAGAAGATCCTCACGGGACTTTATATAGCCAGACGTGCGCACCATGTATTCCGCCTCGGCCATCTCGATGACGGAGGCGCCCACTTCCTGGTTGCCTCTCTTAATGGCGTTCTGGATGTGAGCCAGAGGAATTCCCAGCGCCCTGAGTTTTTCCGGGCTGACCTTGACCTGGTACTGCTTCACCATACCGCCTAGCGCAGCCACCTCAGAGACACCCGGCACCGTTTGCAGTTCGTACTTCAGGAACCAGTCCTGCAGGCTGCGCAACTGGCTTAGGTCCTGGTTCCCAGTGCGGTCTACCAGCGCATACAGGTAAACCCAGCCAACTCCGGTAGCGTCTGGCCCGAGCTGAGGCCTTGCAGAGTCTGGAAGGCTGGGCGCAACCTGGGACAGGTATTCCAGTACCCGGGAGCGGGCCCAGTACATGTCGGTGTCTTCATCGAAGATCACGTAAACATAGGAGTCACCGAAGAACGAGTATCCCCTGACCGTTTTCGCGCCCGGTACCGAGAGCATGGCTGTCGTCATCGGGTAGGTCACTTGGTCTTCCACCACCTGCGGCGCCTGGCCCGGGAAACTGGTTTTGATAATGACCTGCACATCGGACAGATCCGGCAGAGCATCCACCGGCGTTTGTTTCAGCGAATAAAGGCCGAGCCCTGTGATAAGCAACGTCGCCAGCAACACCAGGAAGCGGTTACGAATAGACCAGTGAATAATAGCGGCAATCATGACTCGCCTCCGCCATGGCTCATGGTGCTGTGATCCATGCCTTCATGATCCATCCCCTGCTCATCCATATCCTGAGGCGATGACATCCGTTGGAAGTCCGAGGTTTTGCTGGATTCCGAATCGATTAGGAACTGGGCGGATGTGACCACCGTGTCGCCTGGCGAGAGGCCATTGAGTATTTCCGCATACTTGTCGCCGACGCGCCCAACGGTCACGTTAACCGACTTAAAGGCGCCCTTTTCCATCGCCAGAACCAGTCGGTCGCTCTGTCCGGTGCGGATGACCGACTCCCGCGGCACCAGAAACTGCCGCTGGCCCCGTTCGCCCTGAACATCCAGGCGGGCGAACATACCTGGCATCAGGGCGCCATCATCGTTATCAAAGCGCATCCGCACTTGCGCCGTCCGGGTTTTCGGGTTCACTTCGGGGTAGACGTAATCCACGTTCCCACGCCACTCGCGGCCGGGCATGTAATCCAATGTCATCTGCACCCGGTTACCGGCCTCTACGGCGGAAAGCTGGCTTTCAAACACTTCACCGATAACCCAGACCTCGTCCAGTGCGGCAATCGATAAAACCCGGTCTCCGGGCTTGATGAACATACCCTCACGAACATTCAGATTCTCGATCACCCCGGAACCCGGAGCGTAAACCGTCATGGTTCTCTGCACTTCGCGGTTTTGACGCAGTTGGCTGATCAGGCTAGCTGGTACATTCAGCGCCACCAATCGCTCGGTAGCAGCATCAACCAGTCTCTGATTGCCGCGGTTCATCGCCAGAAGCAGTTCTTCCTGCGCATTTACAAGGGTGGGCGAGTACAGCGTGTACAATGGCTTGCCTTGCTCAACAGGCTCGCCCTCGGCTTTTACATAGAGCGCTTCGATCCAGCCTTCAACACGAGGGTGCACGTGGGCCATCTCGTCTTCGTTGTACTGCACGTAGCCTACTGTAGTGACGTTGTTGGGCAGGCGTCCCTGAATCACCGGCTCCGTGCGGACCCCAAGGTTGTTCACGACCATTGGTGAAATACGGACCGTGCCGGCCGGATCCTCAGCCGACCCACCCTCCTCGTATACCGGGATCAGATCCATCCCCATCGGTGATTTTCCGGGTTTGTCACTTTTGAAATTGGGGTCCATCGGGGCTACCCAATACAGCGGCTCCTTTGGGCCTGCAGCTGCCATTTCAGCTGCAGGCGTCGAAGGAGCTTCAGTATCAAGCCAGTACGTGGCCCCTGCACCGGCGAGACCGCCGAGCAATACAAAGCCCAAAGGGCGAGCAAAATTAGCCATGATGGTCAGTCCTGGTAACGATTCAGTGAAAAGGAAGGTATGTCGGAAGTGTCGGTCGTCAGATAACGGAAACTCGCCAGATTCTTGGCCCGCTCGGCTATCATCTGTATCAACTCAACCTGGGTATTAAGCTCTGCAATTCGTGCTCGCACCGCTTCGGCGAAGTCGCCATCATCGTTGTTGTAAGCCGTCAGTGCGGCGCTTGCCTGCTCTTCCATTTGCGGCAGCAGTGTCTGTTCATAGAGTTCTATGCGGTCATCAAGCCGTTCGATCCGGGCCACGGCAGCACGGGCTTTGGCCTGAAGTCCCCGGATCTGCAAAATACGCTCTGTTTTTGCCGCCTCCAGTCGCGCCACTGATGCATTCAGTTTTCGATCCTGCCGGTTGCTGGTAAAAATCGGGAGATCAAAACCAATGCCTACAGAAAACAGATCGGCCCTGTCCTGACCGTTTGGGGCCCGCTCCCGATACCCGTATTGTGCAGATACTGACCACTCCGGTTTATAGGTCTGGCGAGCCAGGTCAACATCAACAGTCTGCGCATCAATCAACTGATCAGTGGCGCGGATTGACGGGTGACGGATCACAATCTCTGTGGAGGTTTCAGCCCAGCCCAGAGGAAACACTCTCAGCAGCTCATGGGGTACATCGTCCGTGACTGAAAGTTGGGCCTGGTCCAGGCCGATCCATTCTGCCAAAGCCTCGCGACTCGCTGCCTGCTGCGAATGCAGCGCCGTCAGCCGGTCCTCAAGTCGCGTCAGCTCCAGCGAGGCACGGATAACATCCTGCTGCCTGGAACCCATGGTTGCAGAGGTATACCCCGCCTCGGCGACGTCCTCTAACTGTTCAAACAACCCCCGGTTGCCTTCAATCAACCGGATGCTGTGCTCAGATCGCCAGACCTCAAGCCAAAGATGTGTCACCGTTTCCATGACCAGCGCCCGGCGGTTTTCGCGTCGAAAAGGCTGAGCGCCGGCCATTTCCTCTTTTTTTGCGCTGGCCAACTGGCGGCTATTGCCTCGCGGAATTCGCTGGGTAAATCCAATGGTGGCCTGAGTCATTGCCTCCTGTCCGGTATCAAAAGTATCCGTGGGCAAATTCGCGGCACCAATCGTCATCCGGGGGTCCGGGAGTGCGCCATCGGCAATAGATTCTTCCAACAGAGCACTCTGCATCTGAACACTTTGGCGCAGCCAGGGATCATTCTCGATAGCCGCATCAATTGCGCCCGTCAATTCAAGTCTGGGTACCGCCCAACCGGGCAGACTGGTTAAAAGCAGAGCACCGAGGAAGGCCGGCTTTATAAGGCGAAGAAGAAGGGACAATTTTAATTCTCCATTGAATTATTTCTGAAACGCAATCTTATAGCGCTTATCTGAAACCAAACTGAATTACAGATCAAAATGTTTGAATTTGATTTATATCAAACCGCTGTTATTCCTGAATAAAATTACTTTTTTTGAATTATTTATTTTAATTTCAGGATCAATTCAGAAACCGATGTTTTAATTAGCACATCAACCAATCAGGAGGTGTGATTATGAAAAGTGTACTTATATTTGCAGCAGCAGTTACCGTTTCAACATCCGTGCTTGCCGGCAACATGTCAGACAATAAGGACATGAAAGCCATGCACAACCAAATGATGGATAAATCATCTGTTGAAGAAATACTTCAGAATGAAGATATGCAGCGCTTACATAGAGAAATGACACGTTATGCGATGTCTGAAGGAGGTTTTGAGGCTCGCGTGCAAATGATGACGGATGAAGGCCGGGCTTATCATAAGGCGCTGAAGCAAAGCCAAAAAAATACCGCAAGGTAATCCTTGCGGTAAAGTCAACTCGTGGAGACACAGGCGTCGGCTGGCTCGGGCTTCAAGCAGTCGACGCCCTGATCACGCTCAAGTAAACCACAGAAACCTGAAACTGAACTGAATTTCTTGAACAGTTTAAGGTTATTAAGGAGAACGTCATGAAAAAAATCATTATCGCTGCCGCAGCTGCCACTTTATTTTCTACCATGGCCACTGCCAATTCAGGGTTGGCCGACCGGATTAATGAAGCGCGCACTTACCCGAACAAAACAGCCAGCACCGAAAGTACGCAAATGCACTGTATGAAAAACAAACAAAGCGATCGGCATATGGGTAAGCATCAGGTAATCCGGGGTGAGTTACGACATTTAAATTACGAAGCAAAGGATTCAGATGCCCATTCCATGGGTCATACTCATTCCTGATAAAAGCAGTGATTATTAAGTAAATAAATAGTCGATCACCTTTTATAAAAGGTGATCGACTATTTATTGAATATTTAAACTTTTAAAGGTACCTCCCCTCAGTTTCCATAGTGAATCTTTCATTTGGCTCTCAAGGTCAACCATCCAAGAAACATCCATTCGACGACTAATACCGTTAGCAGTGGCAGGAAGACCCATTGAGCGAGAGGGAGCACCCCGGTGCCTGTCCATGAGAGCACGGGCATCAACTCACTATAGTTCCACCTTTCACCTTCCCCTGTCGCCCAATACTCAAAAACGATCGTTACAACTAGTCCGCCTGCAAGGTAAACCGACAGACTGGTTCGTCTCCAGCCGCTCACTGCCCAAAACCAGTCCCTTGATATCAATGCCGCAACGGCATATGCGCCGATGGCTATATTGGCATCTCCGATAGTGGCGCGGGTGCATAACCACACCACATCCAAATGACGGGCCTCAGTCATATCGGTGAAGAACGGAACCTGCACCATTTCCCAGAAAAAGTGCAGAAAAAAACTGACGCCCCAGATCATCAGAACGAGTACAACAGCGGCTCCTGGCCGGTAGGTACTATTCAGAAAAACCACTGCACCTCCATCAATCCTAATGGTTCAAGTCTTCCGTACTCGCTCTCTCTGTCACCCCCGAACCACTGGGCCCCAGCAGTGAAATAGATCTCGTGGCTCAGCGGTAGTATCCACGTGGATCTCGGGTAAAGCACCCAACTGGCATCATCGACATTCCGGATGGTCACCAGCCGATACTGCCAGAAGGGGGTGATATCCTGCCATACCAGAAGCCCGGCATAATGGCTCCCTGCATAGACTGGTTGCGTGGACACCAGGCCGGCCACGCCAGGAAGTCCCGGTGATACGGGCCGACCATTGTAGAAATATTCAACAGCCAGGTTGAGTCCGTTGCGAAATGCCCAATTCAAATCTGCAACTCCTTGCCAGTAGCTGTCCCCGGCATCCGGCTCGCTCCAGACGAGCTCAGAACGCCAACCGGTGCCAGCCACTGAGCCACTGCCGCTGAAACCCGCTTTGGTGACGTCGGCGAACTCACCCACCATCACTCCTGCATCAACGCCGGCGAAAAAACGCTTGGCCCGCGCCGCCGTGCTGGCATTCTCGCTACTATCCTGCGGTGCATGAACGGCACTGAATCGGCCGGTTGCGCCCCAGGATCTATCCCATAACAGGGCGTCTACGCCAATCCGTTCATCGGGCTCCAACTGAAGAGGGCTGACAGGATTGAGGATGTCCATGGGGTTCCATATCAGGGCAGTGGACCAGTTGACCTGTTGACGCCCCAGTCGGAAGTCGCCTAGCGGCGAGCGCCATTGCACGGTACCCCGGTAGAGTTGGTGGCGGGCGACCAGATCCCCGGACTCATGGAACTCGTCTTGCAGCGTCCAGTAGCGCGGGTCCGGCGCACTCTTGAGTATTGCGAATTCCGGTGAATCCAGGAAGCTGCCGGTAAGCAGCTCCAGATCGTAAGCCGCCTCCAGAGTCCAATCGCCCTGACGGTAGCGCGGCTCCAGGCGCAGCCGGGTCAGATTGGACAGGTAAGGGTCACCGTCCACCAGCGAGCGTGAACCCACTGTCTGATTCTTGAGGGAGCCAGAATGGCTGAAATCCGCCTGGACCCCGGAAGCTGAAAGGGCCGCCAGCAGCCCCAGAATGTGGCCAAACCGCCTAACCATGGCGAATGGCCTCCACTGGGTCCAGCCGGGCCGCCCGTCGCGCCGGGTACAGCGCCACCAGCACCGAGCAGGCGAACAGCAGCAGGCTGGGCAACCAGACATGGTCGATGATGAGCACCGGGTACACCTTGTCGGTGATGCCGGGAATGGTCTCGAAGGAGCCAGCGATGGCAGACAGGTCGATGCCGCTGCGGTTCAGCCAGGTGACGAGCAGCCCGCCCAGCACTGTGCCCGCCACCATGCCCAGCAACGCCAGGAACAACGCCTCGAACAGGATGGTCAGCACCAACTGGCTGCCCCGAGTGCCCAGGGCAAGCATGACCCCCAGTTCCCGGGTGCGTTCCATCACCGACATCACCATGGTGTTCATCACCCCGATGGCCACTACCACGAACACCACGGACAGAATCAGGTAAAAGTCGATCTGGGTCATCTCGATCATCTGCACCACCACCGGCAACAGGGTTTCCCAGTCCTGGGCCATCAGTTGGGTATCGGCCAGTTCGCCATTGAGCCGTCCGGCCAGCGGCGTGCTCTGAGTGCGGTCCTGCAACCGCAGGGCGATGCGCGAGGCCTGGTCCGGGGCGAACTCTGCCAATTGGCGGGCCTGGGCGATGTTCAAGAACACGTATTCGCTGTCGAACAGGTCACTGCCGGTGCGGTAGATGCCACGAATGGGATAGGCGCCGGAGGCCAGGTCACCGCCGGCCTGCTGAACGGTCACCACCAGCTTGTCGTTCAGGCGGGCGCCCAGCTCGTCCGCCAGCTTTCGACCGATGACGACGCCATCACCACCAGTCTGAACGTACCGGCCTTCCACCATGTAGCGGGCCAGTTGGGTAACCTGCTGCTCCTGATCCGGCGCCACGCCCACCAGCTCCATGGGCTGGCTGGTTTTGGGATTGGCCACCATGCCTTTCAGCAGGATACGCGGGGCGGCGGCCTGAACGGCGGGTTGATCGCCCAGCGTCGTCAGCTGTGCGCTCACATTGTCGATGCGTAGTTGGGGCGAAAGGTCCACATCGTGCCCCTTCGCCATCACCTGAACGTGGCCACTCAGTTGCTGGGTGGAATTGCGGATCATCTGCTCAAAGAAGCCGTCGGCAAAACCGTAGAGAAACAGATAGGCCGCCAGACCGAAGGCCGTGGCCGAGGCGGTGATGAGCGAACGGCGAGGGTTGCGGAAGACCGAACGGAGGGCCATCTGGGCAAAGATCACGACCATCCGGTTAGACGTCACCTCGCTATGGATGCGACGTAACCGGTTGGTGGCACTGCGGTGAGCATCCATAGCCTCCAGGGGCGTATGACGGCTGGCAATCCAGGCCGGCAGTATTGCTGCCAGCAGGGCCACCACGATGACCACCACGCCGATGATCGCCCAGCGATCGGGGCTGGTGGCGGGATAGACGATGCCGCTCAGGCCGGGCATGGTATCCATCGCCTTTATGTAGGCGGTGAAGTCCAGGCCATGGCTGGCAAAGTAGGCGGTTACCGCCAGCCCAAGGGCCAGGCCGAGGGCATAACCCACCAGGGCCAGCAGCGCAGTCTCCAACAACACCAACTGCACAATGCGCGAACCCGAGGTGCCCACCGCCATCATGACGCCGAACTCCCGCCCGCGCTCCATCACCGACATCAGGATCGTGTTGACGATACCGGCGGCCACCACCACAAACACCACCAGGATAACGATGTAGGTCACGGCATTGTGAAAGTCCACCATCTGCACCAAAGACGGCATCAGCTCGGGCCAGCCCAGCACCTCCACCTGTCGCGCCTGTAATTGCGGTTGCAGGCGGTCTATCACACTTTGCAACTGGTCGGGGTCGTCCACCCGGGCGGCCACTTCAGTGACCCGGCCCCAGAGCGCGTAAACGGCCTGAGCCGCCTCCAGGGGAACCTGGGCAACTTGGCCGTCTATGCGTTTGACGCCGGTTTCAAACACCCCCACCAGGGTGAAACGATCTGCGCCGATGGAGCCGTCGGCGGCCTGCACCACCAGCGCCAGTTCGTCGCCAACCTCAGCTTCCATAGCCTGGGCCGCGCCAGTGCCGAGCAGGATTTCGTTTCCAGATTGCAGGTAGCGACCTGCCACCAGGGAGCGGTCGAGCCGCGTCAGCGCTTTTTCCCGGGCAGGGTCAACGCCGATCACCTGCATCGCCCGGGATTGGTCGGCCAGGCTGGCCAGGGCGTGGCCGGTCAGGCGCGGCGCTGCGGCCGTCACCCCTTCGGTTTCGGCCACCGCCTGAGGCAGATTCCATTGTTGCGGCAGGGCGATGTTCATTTCCCGTTCGTCATGGAAGCCGCGCTTGTGAACCTTGAGATCACCGGTGACATAGCCGGTCATGTTGTTGATCATCTGGGCGTTGATGCCGTCGATGAACGCCCACAGAAACACCAGGCCCGCCACACCCACGGTCAGCGATAACAGGGTGATCCCCGTGCGCCGTCGGTTGGTCCGCAGGTTACCGAGAGCCAGCCGCAGCCAGGCCATCATGGGCGGCGTTCCTCGCGTTCGATCTGGCCGTCCTTGAGATGGACCACCCGCCGGGCACGCTCCATAACCATGGGATCGTGAGTGGAAAAAACGAAGGTGACGCCCTGCTCGTCGTTAAGTCGGCGCATCATGTCCAAGAGCGCCGCGCCAGTCTTGGAATCCAGATTGGCCGTGGGCTCGTCGGCCAGCACGATGGCCGGTTTGCTGACAATGGCCCTGGCCACCGCCACCCGCTGCTGCTGGCCGCCAGAGAGCTCATTGGGCAGTCGGGTTTCCAGCCCGCCCAGCCCCACGTCAGCCAGGATCGCCCGGGCCTGCCGGCGGCGCTCGCCAAAGGGCACACCCCGCAGCATCAGCACGTATTCCACGTTTTCCTGGGCCGAAAGCACGCCAATCAGGTTGTATTCCTGAAACACAAAGCCGATCTTCCACAGGCGCAGGACGGTTCGCTTCTTGCGGCTCAGGCCGGTGATCTCCTGGCCATCTATCTGAATTTTACCGGAGGACGGCTCATCCAGCGCTCCGATCTGGTTCAGCAGGGTGGTCTTGCCGGAGCCGGACGGCCCCACCAGCGTGGTGAACTCCCCGGCCTCGATGGCCACCGACACATCGTCCAGAGCTTTCACGGCAACGCTGTCCTGGCGGTAGATGCGGGAGGTGTGTTCGACATTCACAAGCGTCATCAGCATGCCTCACTGTGGATTGCGCAAGCGGCGCAGGGTGAACAAATCGTCGTCAAGCGGAAGATCGAACTCGATGGCGTCAATCTCAATCACCGTGCGGGACTTGGGGTTGTCCGCATCCACCATGGTCCAGACGGTGGGGATTTTCCGGCCGCCCAGACTGTTAATGTCGCTGTAGGTGATGGTCTTGATCGCCCGGTCCCGTTCGCCGAAATAGGTCATGGCAACCGGAATGTGATCGTCACGAATCTGGAATTCCAGGCGGCTCCAGACCACCGGCGCGTCGGGCCTGGGGGTGGAAACCACGCGATAGGTCGTCGCCCCGCCCTGTTCTTCGCTGCCGGTCACTTCATGGGTGTAGTCATCAACAAACGAGCTTTCCTTGACCAGGTCGTCGTTGCTGAAGTTCGAGCCCATCCAGGGTTGCAGCATCATCGAGGGCGGGATTTTGAGGGTGCGGTCCACCTTGGGCAGGTAGTTCCACATGGCATCACCTATCCGTAGCGAGCCGATGCCGGCTTCCTTCCTGGGGGCGTGGATGCGGATCAGGGTTTTGTCCGGCCGGTCCATCCAGGCTTCCAGGTCCAGTTCCCGGGTCCAGTATTCGGTTTCTATACGCATGGTGAAACGGCCGTGGTTGCTGTCCGACCACAGGGTGGCCTCCATCCCCTCAATCAATGATTCCGCCGAGGGCGCACCACCCAGCGCACTGCCCGGAAAAACACTTAGAAAAGCCACCACCCATAAGCATTTCATACACTGCCTCCTTGAGTTAATCGTCTGATTACCCAGAGAAATCAGAGCCCACTCCTTTCAGACCATGCCTCATAGATCCGCTTTTCCCATTTGCTCTGGAAATAGGCGATAGCGGCTTTTTGATCGTCCCTGGAGAGCTCGCCTGCGAAGGCCGGCATTTTCCCACCCATGGGGGCGCCACCTTGATTGATCGTACCTATCAGCGTGTCGAACGAATGGTGCCAGGCATGGCCCGTTCCGTTGAGCGGTGGCGGCGGATAGGAGCCATCCCTCAGGGTCTTTTTCCAATTGAAAGCGCCTTGGGCATTGCCGCCATGGCAGCTTGCGCAGTTGTCGTCGAAGACCATTGCGCCGCGCTCGACCTGGGCCTGTGTGTACCAGCGGTCATCCACCGTCTGTTTACCGCAGCCGCTGATTAGCGCGACCGCAAGAACGCCTACTGAGATAGTTACCACATGCATCATTCTTGTTCCTCGATTTCCTTGCGCCTCAAATTCCTCAATCGCGGAATAAAACGGGGAGTTCTGGCTGCATAGGCCTGCCAATCGGAGCCGAACGCTTTTTCTGTTTCACGCTCCTCGTGAATAGACAGGCGCGAGTACATCCACACCAGCACCGGGAACATGGCCAGCGTCAGCAGCGTTGGCCACTGCAGCAGAAAACCGAACATGATGAGCACGAAGCCGGAATACTGGGGGTGGCGAACGTGGGCATACAGACCGGTTGTGGCCAACTGCCCTGCCTTTTGCGCGGCATACAGGGTACGCCAGCCAGCCGCAATCAGATAAAACCCGAGGCCAATAAACACTGTGCTCAAGAGATGAAACGGCCCAAAGTGTGGGGAACCCTTCCAACCAAACAGCATTTCCAGCAAGTGGCCACTGTCGTGAGCCAACCAGTTCACGTCGGGATACTGGCTCTGCAGCCAGCCGGAGAGGAAGTAGAGCGTCAGCGGGAACCCGTACATCTCGGTGAACAGTGCCACCAGAAACGCGCTGAAGGCACCAAACGAACGCCAGTCCCGGCGGGTCTGTGGTTTGAAGAAACTGAAGGCGAAGAATATGAAAATCGCCGAATTCAGCACCACCAGGCTCCAAAGGCCATAATCCGATGCACCATCAGTCATCACGCTGCTCTCCACTCTTTCCCGGTTGCTCTGCCTGGTGGTTATGTCCGCCATGTCCGCCATGTCCGCCATGCCCTCCATGCCCTCCATGCCCTCCGTGCATAAAAATATGGATCAGCGGACAAGCAAGCAGTATCAGCCAGGGCAAGGCGCCAAGCAGATGAACCTTGTGTTCTCCCCAGAGTAAAACCAGTGCGATAACGGCAAATATTGCCAAGGTAATTTTAAAGCGTCGATCCATGAGCGGTTCCTTTGCGAAAAAACCAGTGTCAGAACAGAGTACTAATGGGCTTCAAGGGATATCTGATGGCCTATGCCGCTCAGCGCGATCTCATCAACCACATCGAGGGATTCCGGGTCGAGCACCCAAAGCTTGTTCTCTGCCCGACTGGTCACCAGTAGCTGGCCATCGTAGGGAGAGACCGCAAGATGATAGGGCGCAGGAGCCAGCGGCCTGGTGTGGCGGGCGCCGCTGGCTAGCTCAATCCGGACCACCTGGTTGCCGCCCTGGCTGGTGGCATAGAGGGTCTGGCCATCTGCGCTCAAGCCAACGCCATGGGGCGCCTCCCCAACCTCGTACCGGTCCGCCACCGCGCCTTTGGCAAGCTCAAGGACAAGAACCTGGCCGGATGCAGCATCATTCACGTAGAGCCGCTGGTTGCCGGGGGCAAGCACCATATGCTCTGGGTTGCCGCCAACCCGCAGGTTGCGCTCGACGAACCAGTGCTCGGTATCCACTTCGCTGACTGTGCCATTACCGGTATTGCTGACCAGAAGGGATTGGCCGTCGTCGGTTTGCACCAGATAGTTGGGGGCCGGCCCCGTCGCCACAGTTTTGACCAACTGACCGGAATCCAGATCCACAACGCTGATACTGCCACTAGCAGGATGCGTGGAAACGGCATAGCGACCGTCGGAAGTCACCAGCACATGGTGCACCGGCCCCGGCACTTCCAATTTGCGGTCAATCGTCTTTGTGGCCGTATTCACCAAATAGAGCAGCCCGGTACTCCCTGCTTCCAATTCAGTAGACTTCCCGCCCCCATGATGAGCGGCGTGTTCATCTTCTGAAACGCCTTCGGGGCGACTAACCGGCTCCTGACGATCATGCGCCGACAAACTACCCACCACCAGATACCGGCCATCCGGGGTCAGTGCCGAACCGTGGGTATTCAGTGTGCCGCCAATGGACGACGTCACCTTGCGGTTTTCCAGATCAATAACGCCGACGGCATCCGCTGTGCCCATGGGAACAAATGCCCGGTTCGTGTCTGCGGCCACCATCAGCGAAAAACTCATAGCGACACTGGCCGTAATTCCAGCAATCCACTGTTTGCGCAACGAATGTTTCATAGCGTGCCCTTTTTGGTCAGAGAGTTTCAGTAAGATTTCCTCGCCCGGTTAGCAAGATCCCGAACAGGCATGGTCATTACTTGGCAGTCCATCACACCAAGCTGAAACAGGCCTGAAAACAGTTGCGAAACATGCATCCGTTTGACCAGAATCAAGGTGGAACGATTCACAATGACCATGGACGACCAATGCAAGACGAGCCCCAGGAAAACCAGCGAACAACCAAAACCCACGCCGACCAGCTCAACCGGCAGTGTTACTGCATCACTCTTGATCGGAAAGCCCTCACCGATACCCTCAAAAAGCAGTTTTCAGACGCCGGGAACGAATCGTCGGCGGTTCCCGAGCTCCACCACCTGTTTTCAAACACGCCGGTTTTTGTACCCCGGGCGGACATCGCGACGATGGAGCGGATCGTTCAGGCGATCGAATCGGCTGCCGAGCTTCCGTTCTACCGGGAACGAGCTCTGTCCTGGGCGCCCGGCATCGCCGGTTTTGATCCAGGCCCCATCGGGGCCTTCATGGGCTACGACTTTCACCTGGGCGAGAACGGGCCTCAGCTGATCGAAATCAACACCAACGCCGGCGGCGCATTTCTGAACACGGTATTGGCCCGGGCTCAACACCGATGCTGTGACCCGTCCCAGCAGACCGCCGGCACCAACCGTGCACTGGATGGGTTCGAGGACGCGGTGTTTGCCATGTTCCAGCAGGAGTGGCAACGGCAAGGTGGCGACTCGACGCCCGGTTGCCTGGCCATTGTGGACGATGCCCCAGAATCCCAGTTTATGTTCCCGGAATTCCAACTGGCCCAGCAGTTATTCCAGGCCAGAGGCATTGAGACCTTGATCCTCGACCCATCGGAGCTTGAGTATGTTGATGGCGCTCTGAGCGCCCACGGCAAGCCTATCGACATGGTGTACAACCGCCTGGTGGATTTTGCCTTGGAGGCCCCGGCTCTTGGGGCATTAAGGCGCGCCTACCTCGACGGCGCGGCGGTCGTCACGCCCAATCCACGCGCCCATGCGCTTATGGCCGACAAACGGAACCTGATCCTGCTATCTGATGCCCAAACCCTGCGCGACTGGGGCCTGAGTGAAACCGAGGCAGGATTTCTGGATAGAGCTGTACCGAAGACCCGGCTGGTTTCAGCAAGTGATGAGGCGGAGTTGTGGAGCAACCGGCGTAAACTGTTTTTCAAACCGGTGGCGGGCCATGGCAGCAAGGGCGTCTATCGGGGCGAAAAACTGACCCGCCGCGTTTTCGAAGAGATCCTGAAGGGTGATTACATCGCGCAGAACTTCGTTCCCGCCGGAGAACGCACGCTGAGAGTGGATGGCACGGTCACCACCAGAAAGGTCGATATCCGTTTGTACACCTATGCTGGGCAACTTCTGCTTTCCGCCGCACGGGTTTACCAAGGCCAGGCCACTAACTTTCGTACCCCAGGCGGTGGGTTCGCACCCGTCTTTCAGGTGTGATCACTACCGCTTACCCTGGCCTCTCGATCTATTTGGTTGCTTTAAAGGTCGTCCATGCGCCCTACCTGGCGAGCGAGACGCATGGATTCGTTCTGCTCCATGGTCAACAGTGATTCCAGCAGTTCCTTTGCTTCTGGAATCTCGGCCTTTCCAACCAGTGTCTTGTAGAGATCAATAATCTGATCGTGGAAGTCAAAGACCTCGCGGGAGATGCCAGCGAAATCCAGCTTTGCGTAGGGCTCGTCGCAGGTTCGGTGAGTTTTGATCGGGTTATGAGAGAGGTAGTCGATAACTCGGGTCTCCAGAGCCTTCGCATCTCCCTGGCGCTCAAACTCGTTTACGATGCGCTCCATCTCGGACTCATGGGTTGCCAGGTAGTCCAACAGCGCCCTTGCCCGTTCCTCTTCATTCTTTGTTGCGCAATGGGACATGCAACGTGCCAGGTTCGCATGAAGATCACGTGTCCACTCAATCAGCTCTCGAAATGTTCTAATGTCCATTCCAGATTACCTCTTACACATGGTTAATGATGTTGGATGCAAAAACACGTCCTTGTTCGGACCCAGGAGGGAGTCGGTGACGTTCTGCCAGCAAACCACATTCACCTGAATTCAAACTGAATGACCAGAGCGGTCCGGCTCGGACGTTGATCTCAATCAAATGCCTCATCGCCCGACAAAAATAACATTGTCGTAGCTTGACGTATGACCAGATCAAAGGTTTTATATTGAATAAGAGGGACATCAGGATCGCTATAGCCGTTCAACTCATGGAAACCAACATGCCTTCTCGCCAATTCCTTGCAGCATTGTTAAGCATTCTGCTGTTAATCGGCGGCCCGACTCAGAGGCTTGCCGGGGTAGCGAATACCGATGCGGCGAACACGAGCATCAGCGCAGCCGACTGGGACGGAATGACCCAGACCAGGGCCAGTACCTCAGGCATAAATCATTCCAAAATGGCTGTGGATTGCGATACCTCCGAACAACAAAATTGTCACCGGGCGGCCTCTCACTGCGCTTCAGCTTCGGTTTATGGCATGGCCACAGCAACATCAGTGCCTTCCATTCAAACTGCTGCCCACGTTGACGCCATACCTTTCTGGGCGGTTTACCGCAGCCCGATTTCCGATGTCCTGACGCCCCCTCCTGACACCCTCTCCTGATCCTCTCACAGCTTCATCACCGTGGGCCGCAACGCCCGGAAAACCGGATTTACATTCATATTAACAGGCTGGGCCGGCTTCACAGAGTCATAGGCGGGCAAGCCTGTCAGGAGATCACCATGAAGACCAGAAAACTTGCCCTTTACACTGGCGTAGCTGTCATTGCGCTCGCCGCCGGCGCCACCACGCTGGCAATCCAGGCCAACGAATCCGCCGAAACATCACCCCCTTCGGCCTCGATCAGCCAAGCCGGGCCTGCCATTACCATCTATAAAAGCCCAAGCTGTGGCTGCTGCGAGGGGTGGGTTGAGCACCTTGAGGCCAGCGGCTTCAAGACCCGGGTAATCGATACCGACGACGTCAGTGCGATCAAGCAGACCCATGGCGTACCCGGAGAGCTAGCCTCCTGTCACACCGGGCTGATCGGTGACCTGGTAATCGAGGGCCATGTGCCGGCGGACGATATCCTCGCTTACCTGGAAAACCCCCAGTTCAATACCGTCGGACTGACAGTTCCGGGTATGGTCCAGGGCAGTCCCGGCATGGAAACCGGGCGGAAGGACGACTACCAGGTTATCGCCTTCCGCGCCAACGGCCAGCAAAGCGTATTCCGCGAACACAGCGATTACTGAGACCAGTCCCTGCCAACGGCAAGGAATACCACGGATTCTGGAGATTCTGAATGCCAGACCTTGCAACCTGGGGCACCCTGGCCGCTTTTCTCGGCGGCCTGGTGTCCTTCTTCTCACCCTGCACCCTGCCACTGGTTCCGGGCTACTTGTCCGTGGTTACCGGTGGTGCCGTAACCGAGGCCTCGAATCGGCTCAAAGCCCTGTGGCTGAGTGTCTGTTTTGTGCTCGGCTTCAGCCTGGTGTTTGTTGCCCTGGGCGCAAGCGCAAGCCTTCTGGGGCAATGGCTGATGGCCTACCGTCAGGAAGCCAATCTGGTGGCCGGCGTACTGATTATTCTCATGGGCCTGTTCATGCTGAGCTGGTGGAGCATGCCAGCCCTGCAACGGGACTGGCGTCTAGGGCATACGCTGGAGGGCGGGCGACCGACCGCCGCTTTCGTGCTGGGGGTGGCATTCGCCGTCGGCTGGACTCCGTGTATCGGCCCCATACTCGGAGCCATACTGGCACTCAGCTCAACCCATGCCAACGCGGAAACGGGCATGCTGTATCTTGCGGTGTATTCGCTGGGTCTGGCGCTGCCATTCCTTGGAACCACACTGTTCATCGAGCACTTTCGCGAGCGGATGCGAGGGTTCAGTCGTTGGAGCAGACCACTGAGGGCAGTGGCGGGGCTGGGGCTGGTGATCATGGGCGTGATGGTGTTAACCGGCCAGATGACCCGCTTTGCTTCGTGGATGCTATCCACCTTTCCGGTTCTGGGGGATCTGGGCTAGTAGATAAACAAACTCCCGGCTCAAATATGCCGGGAGGTTTTTATGGTTTCGGGTCGATAACAGATTCCTCTTCGTGTTAAGACAATCAGATCGCCTGAACGACTTCAGAAAGCATATCCCTGACTTTCCCGGCAACCTGCTTGAGGTCTTCATTATCAATGGCGGACATGGAAGCCACCGGATCCACTGCACTTACCTCAATGCCCTCCGAAACCTCACGAAGAATAACGTTGCAAGGCAGCATGGCACCCACGCGAGGCTCCACACCGATGGCTTCCCAGGCCATGCCCGGATTGCAGGCCCCGAGAATCCGATAAGCCGACATGTCCTTGTCCAGCTTTTTCTTCATGGTGGCTTTGACATCAATTTCCGTCAGTATCCCGAAACCGTGGTCGGTAAGGGCCTGGCGCGCTCTTTGATCTACGCCCTCGAAATCTGCATCTTTGATAATTCGATTGATCGTGTATGACATGGCTATCTCCAATGATTCGGAAGTTCATTGTTTATTGATTGAGCTTCACCACCCTCAAACGCAGCGCATTCACTATCACGCTGACTGAGGACAGCGACATGGCGGCCGCCGCAAAAATCGGTGATAGCAATATCCCGAAAAATGGGTACAGAACTCCTGCCGCAATAGGAACGCCAGCAGAGTTGTATATAAATGCAAAAAACAGGTTCTGCCGGATATTGCGCATGGTCGCCAGAGACAAACGGCGCGCTTCCACAATGCCCATCAAATCGCCGCGCAGCAGCGTAATGCCGGCGCTTTCGATGGCGACATCGGTCCCGGTGCCCATGGCCACACCGACATCCGCCGTTGCCAGTGCAGGCGCATCGTTAACGCCATCACCCGCCATCACCACAATGCGGCCCTCGTCTTTCAGTCGCTGGACGATCTTGCCCTTGTCCTCCGGCAGCACTTCCGCTTCCACTTCGTCGATATGCAGTTTTCGGGCAACTGCTTCAGCTGAAGTGCGGTTGTCGCCGGTCAGCATGACCACCCGGATGCCGTCTTTTTGCAGCGCGGAAATAGCGGCTTCGGTGGTTTCCTTGACCGGGTCGGCGATGGCCAACAACCCCGCGATGCTTCCGTCGACGGCGGCAAAAATCACGGTAGCGCCATCCTTTCGGAGCTGGTCGGCTTCGCCGTCAAATGTCGCAGTGTCGACATTCTCCGACTCCATCAGAAGACGGTTGCCAAGTAGCACCCGCTTGCCGTCGATTCGACCGGTGACCCCTTTGCCATTCGGGGAGTCAAAGTCTTCCGCATCCGGCAGTTTCAGGTCCATGCCCTTGGCTTTATCGAGAATGGCGTGGGCCAATGGGTGCTCACTGCCTTTCTCTAGGCCGCCGGCATAACGCATCAGATCACTGTCATTGAACCCGTTCGCCGCGACCAGGCGGGTGACTTGCGGCTTGCCCTCCGTCAGCGTGCCGGTTTTATCGACCACCACGGTGTCCACCTTTTCCATTCGCTCCAGCGCTTCCGCGTCGCGGATCAGCACACCACTCTGGGCACCGCGCCCGACACCCACCATGATCGACATGGGCGTTGCCAGACCGAGCGCGCAGGGGCAGGCAATGATCAGCACGCTAACTGCAGCAATCAAACCGAACGCCATGGGCGGTGCTGGCCCAAAGAAAGACCAGGCAATAAAGGCAACAATGGCAATTACGATCACAGCGGGCACAAACCAGCCTGCTACCTTGTCTGCCAGCCCCTGAATCGGTGCGCGGCTTCGCTGGGCGCTGGCGACCATCTGCACGATCTGGGACAGCATGGTATCGCGGCCAACCTTGTCGGCACGCATGATGAAGCTGCCCTGCTGGTTAATGCTGCCGCCGATCACCTGATCGCCAGATTTCTTGCTCACCGCCAGGGGCTCACCGGTCACCATGGACTCATCCACGTTGGAGCTGCCCTCAAGGACCTCGCCGTCCAGCGGCACCTTGTCGCCGGGGCGAACCCGCAGGCGGTCACCGACCTTTACCTGATCCAGCGATACATCCGACTCACCGCCATCATCGTCCAGTTTTCTGGCGGTGGCGGGCGCCAGGTCAAGCAGAGCCTTGATGGCACCGGAGGTTTTCTCCCGGGCCCGTAACTCCAACACCTGCCCCAGCAGCACCAACACCACAATGACCGCTGCCGCCTCAAAATACACTGCCACCGAGCCATCGTCCTGCCGGAAGGCACCCGGGAATACCTGGGGTGCAAGTGTGGCTACCAGGCTATAGATCAGCGCTACGCCGGTGCCAATGGCAATCAGCGTGAACATGTTCAAATTTCGACTGACCACGGATTTCCAGCCCCGGACGAAGAAGGGCCAGCCGCACCAGAGCACCACGGGCGTTGCCAACACTAACTGAATCCAGTTGGACATCTGAGGAGCAACAATATGGTCAAGCCCGGTCAGGTGCCCGCCCATTTCCAGCACCAGGACCGGCAATGTCAGCACCAGGCCAACCCAGAATCGGCGGGTCATGTCCTTGAGTTCTGCCGACGGCCCGTCGTCCAGGCTCACCTGCTCTGGCTCCAGGGCCATCCCACAAATGGGGCAGTCCCCCGGTCCTTGCTGGCGAATTTCCGGATGCATAGGGCAGGTATACATGGTCCCCGGCGCTACCGGCTCTTGCTGCTGCTTTTCCTCACCGAGGTACTGTTCCGGGTCCTCGTCAAACTTGGTCTGGCAGCGTGACGAGCAGAAGTACCAGGTTTTGCCACCGTGTTCGCTACGGTGCTCTGCCGAGTGGGGATCCACCGACATGCCGCAAACCGGATCTTTCACTGCGTGCTCCCCGGCAGCTTTTTGATCATGACTGTGATTATGACTGTCATGGTGGTGGGCGTGTTGATGCTCAGCCATTCTGATCTCCTGTTTTATCGGCGGGCCAGTCTGCAAATGCAATGAAATACAGCAGAACCAGATTGACGATAGGGATCAGTATCAGTACACCCATCCACCCCGGATACCCCGTGCGCTGGCAAATACGCCAGGCCGGAATGACGACCACAATGGCAATCACCAGCATCCACAGCCAGTGGCCTGCCCACATGGTGTTCCCGAACATGTTATCTCCCATCATGGCAATAGCCTCACTTCCTGATTCTGGTTAATGGTGACGATGCGCGTGACTCTCTTCCTGTTTCGCTTGCGCGGATTCCGGCGATCTTTTCAGGAAAATCTGCTCGGAAACTGCAAGCACAATCATGGTGACCACGGCCACGCCAATAACAAAGGGGTCCGTATTCAGCTTGACCCAGACAAAGCCGCCAAGCACCAGCAGATCCAACAGGATGGCTGTCGCCGGTACCCACACATTGGACTTCACGTCCTCACGCAGGTAGCGCAAAACGCCCCAATGGATGGCAATGTCCATGATCAGGTAAAAAATGATGCCTAGCGCTGCAATCCGGGAGAGGTCAAAGAAGGCCGTTAGAATCAGCCCCAGGACCACGGTGTAGACCAGCGTGTGCTTTTGGATACTGCCCGGCATACCGAAATGACGATGCGGAACCAGCTTCATTTCGGTCAGCATGGCCAACATGCGCGAAACGGCGAATATGCTTGCGAGGATGCCACCCGCGGTGGCCATCATGGCAATGGCGACGGTGAACCAGACCGCATACTCTCCCAATGCCGGGCGCGCTGCGGCAGCAAGCGAATAGTCCTGCGTTTCGATGATTTCAGCCAGCGACAGGTTGCTGGCCACAGCAAAACCAACCAGGGTGTAAATCACCACGCAGGCCGCGATGGAAATAATGATGGCTCGCCCTACATTTCGCTTGGGATCTATTACTTCGGAGCCGCTGTTAGTGATCGTGGTGAAGCCCTTGAAGGCGAGTATGCCAAGTGCTGTCGCACCCAAGAAATTACCCGTTGCTCCGGCTTCGCCCGCGCTTGAAAAGTCGACCGACAGACTATCGGCAACCCAGACACCCACCAGCCCGAAGACCAGAATGCCGCCAATTTTCAGAATGCCGATGAACGAGGCCACCCCCTGAATCATCCGGTTACCCAGCAGATTGATCAGAAACGCAGCCAGGATCAGAGAGACGCCAAGAATGGGCACCATGCGGCCGCTGTCATCACCGCCGAACAGCTGCATGGTGTAGGAACCGAAGGTACGCGCTAGAAAGCTCTGGGCAATCACCATCGAGAAATACATCAGCAAAGCGTTAAACGCCGTCGGCAGGCGGTTGCCGTAGGCTTTGTGAAGGTACATGCCAATGCCCCCGGCGGACGGGTAGGCATTGGAGATCTTGATGTAGGAATAGGCGCTGAAGCTGACAATCACCGCCGCTGCGAGAAACGCCAGCGGGAAAAGCACGCCGGTCATCTGTGCCATCTGCCCGGTCAAAGCAAAGATACCGGCGCCAATCATGACGCCGGTACCCAGCATGACAGTTCCTGCGAGTGTGAGACTGCCTTCCTTATAACGAGTGGTTCTGTCCTGCTCCCCGCTCATCTAACCTCCGGTTATTTTCGCTTCATGGGTGGGATTTTTGAACAGCAAAACGGCTCATGCTTGGCATTTGCCCGGACGTTGTCGTCGGTAAACCGGTACCAGGCCAATTTACGCCGGGTCCACCATCCGGTTTTCAATCGGCCACCGTAAGCCTTGATCAGTTCCAGTAATTCATCGACGGACCAGTGGGTTCCGTCGTACGTCACCTGCAATGTGCCATTTGGCTTACGCTCGGCGAAATCAACGCAGGGGTGGTGATTAAGATCGTGGATGAGCCCATCCCACTGATCCTCTCCAAGCCCCTCGACGGCCATTTTTCGGCGCAACAAAAACTGCTCCTGATTGGTTGCTTTGTGTGCTTTGGTCATGGGGTGACACCTCTCTTCCTGATGACTTCTCCCTGTATCAAAACACTTCAATCTGAACTGCGACTGAAAATGGACACAGACTTTCGGTGGATTTGAGTTACATCAAATCATAGACGAAAAAGGGCCGTGGGTTTCCCCATGGCCCATCAGCATCAGAATGCGATTCGAGCGCCGATCACGGCAAACCAGTCTTCTGTCCCACCGCCTTCAGCTTTCGTAAAATCGGCTGTATCGCCGTACTTGCGCTCATGCACCACGCCCACGTAGGGAGAGAACGCACGATCGATCAGGTCATACCTCAACCGAAGGCCAGTTTCGGTGGAAACCAATCCCTTTCCGACACCGATTTCTTCATCCTCGCTAAACGCAACAGTGGCATCCAGCGTTGCGGCCAGGATCCAGTGGTTCGTGAACAGCAACTCGTACTCTGCGTCAAGTTGGGCTGACGTATCGCCATCTTTGCTCACATAAAGGTTCGCATCGATCTCAAACCACTGAGGCGCCAACCCTGCTACGCCCAATACCGCGTAGGTCCGATCCGGACCCTCGGGGGTATCGAATCGAACACCTGCCTTGGCATCAAAGAACTTGGAGATGGGCACTTGGCCTACAAGCTGGTTTTCCAACGTTTCGTAGGCCTTTTCTTCAATCGCATACTCACCTTTTGTCAGCCACCGAACTTTCAGATCGTCCGTGCCGTAGAAGGCATCTGCATTCCAGACGCCCAACTCCTCATCGTCATCGCTGTAGCGGTATTCAAATTCCTCGAACTGAATGCCCCAGGTTGTGAGCGGCTGTTTGCGAGCGGTGGTGTCGGAGATCATTTCCTGAGCTGTCGCCGCCGCTGAGAATCCAATGGAGGCAAGAAAACTGACAGCAACAAGTGATCGAATAGATCTCATGCATCACCTCCTTCCGCAGTTGTTGCGTCCGCCTTTGCTTGAGTCGACTCGGGGCCACCCTCAACAATCACTTTGCGGAACATACCGGCCGCCGCGTGATAGGACAGGTGGCAGTGGAAAGCCCACTGGCCAGGCTCGTCCACCTCGGTTTCCATATACACCGTCGTGCCCGGCTGGACGCTGACCGTGTGTTTGATCGGGTTCCACTGACCAGCGCCAACATCGAGGATGGACCACATGCCATGCAAGTGCATGGGGTGCGTCATCATGGTTTCATTGACGAACTTGAAGCGAACGCGCTCACCGTATTTCAGGCGAATGGGGTCAGCGTCCTCGTACTTCACGCCGTTAATACTCCAGGTGTACCGTTCCATGTTGCCAGTCAAACGAAGCTCGACTTCCCGCGTCGGTTCGCGGTCTTCATACAGTGGGTCCTGAGCCTTCAGGTCTGCGTAAGACAGGAACTTGCCGCCATTGGCTGCCGTGGGCACAAGGCCGCTTCCCTTGGCATAGAAGGGATCGCTTGGGCCTGCTTTTCCCATCGCCATGGAGCCATGGTCCATGCCGGACATGCTCGAATGATCCATGCCTTCCATATTCGACGGGTCCATTCCTTCCATTGAGGAGTGATCCATGCCCGGCATCTCTTCTGAGCTATTCATATCCATGTTGCCATGATCCATGCCAGCCATATTGCCGTGGTCCATGCCGGGCATACCGCCCATATCCGCCATAGTCAGACGGGCAGGCTCGCGCAGTTGCGGCACGGCGGCTTCCATACCCTCTTCAGGGGCCAGTGTTGCCCTCGCATAACCGGAACGCCCCATGGATTCGGCGAAAATGGTATAAGCCTGCTCATCTTTCGGGCGCACGATCACGTCGTAGGTTTCCGCTACACCGATGCGGAACTCGTCCACGTTGACGGGCTGAACGTTATTGCCATCTGCCTGCACAACGGTCATGTCCAGACCCGGGATACGGATATCGAAATAGGTCATCGCCGAAGAGTTAATGAACCGCAGCCGGATGCGCTCTCCGGGTTCAAAGAGGCCAGTCCAGTTCTGATCGGGCCCTTTGCCATTGATCAGGCCTGTGAAGCCCTGTAGGTCTTCCACATCCGCTTTCATCATCCGCATGTCACCCCAGGCCATGCGGTCCCGGATGGTGTTCATCAGACCGTTTTTGGACGCGTCCGAAAAAAACTCCCCTACGGTTTGCTGCTCACGGTTGTAGTAATCCGGCATCATCTTCAGGTTGCGCATGATGCGGTCACCAGAATGAGGATGCTTATCAGTGAGCTGCACAACGTATTCGCGGTCGTAACGGAACGGCTCACGGCCTTCGGGCTCAATAACGATGGAACCGTAGGCGCCGTCCGGCTCCTGAAAACCAGAATGGCTATGAAACCAGTAGGTGCCTGCCTGCTGGATCGGAAACTCGTAGGTAAAGGTCTCACCAGGCTTAATGCCCGGAAAGCTGATGCCTGGCACACCGTCCTGATCAAAAGGAAGGATCAGGCCGTGCCAGTGGATCGATGTCATCTCATCCAGGTTGTTGGTCACGTTGATCCTGACGTTTTCGCCTTCCTTGAAGCGCATCACCGGCCCGGGGGACTTTCCGTTGTACCCGATACCCTCTTTGACGAAGTCACCGGTGTCGATTTCAACCCGGTCGACCGTTAAGTCGTATTCGCCGGCCAGAACCATTGCCGGCATCAACAGGCTCAATAGCCCCGTCAGTAGACGTGTTTTCATCTGTTTTACTCCAAACTGCACTTCGTTGAAGCTGGGCTGGCATTCAGTCGCCAACCCTTGCATTCGCGTGGTTGTCAGAACACCGAATCACTCAAAGTTAACGTCACCGTACATGCCCGCCTGGTAGTGCCCCGGCACGTTACAGGCAAACTCGATATCGCCCTTTTCGGTAAATTTCCAGACAACTTCCTTACTTTGACCCGGTTCCAGCAACACGCTGTTCGGATCGTCATGCTTCATGGTTTTACCGTTGCCCATATCCATATTCATCATGTTCTGATTGAGCTTTCCGCCCTGGATCACGCCATGTTCAACCATCATCATCATTTCCTTCTGATGGCCTTCATGCATGGAAGGGGTGCCGATGTTGAACTCGTGGACCAGACTGCCTTCGTTCTTGACGACAAAGCGTACGGTTTCGCCAGGTTCAACATTGATTTCTTCCGGTTCGTAGTAGTTGTCGTACATTTCGACGGTAATAGTGCGAGAGGCTTCTGATGCCTTGCCCGGTTCGCCACTGCTGGCACCGTGGCCACCGCCATGGGCACCAGCGGCGAGGGTCACTGCCGACATCGACATGGCAACGGCTGCGACAATCAACTTGGATGCATTCATCTTGTCTTCTCCTCAGATTACTGGCCGGAAATACCGGCAACGGTTAGCCCTGAACTCAGAGCAGTGTCAAAATACGAGTGACACCATCGCGCACCAACCTGAATTCTTGCTGAAAATACCCAACTCTTTTGTTGTTCAGCCTGAATTCAGGTAAGTGGGCGACACTGTTCGCCCATCCGGTTCAAGAGAAGGACAGCCCGATGCGATTACTGCTCGTTGAAGATGACCGTTTGCTGGCTGATGGATTGAGCGGCCAGCTCGAAAAGGCGGGATTCAGCGTTGATACGACCTACACGGCCAGAGAAGCCATGGTTCTGGGAGAACAGGAGAATTATCGAGCTGTTATCCTTGATCTTGGCCTCCCCGATGGCAACGGTCTGGACATCCTGCGAAAGTGGAGAAGAAATCGTATCGCCTTTCCGGTGCTCATCCTGACCGCTCGTGGAGACTGGCACGACAAGGTGGAAGGGCTCAAAGCGGGGGCCGATGACTATTTGGCGAAACCCTTTCAGACCGAAGAACTGATCGCCCGCCTGAATGCCATTGTGCGTCGAAGCGAAGGCCGAATTCACTCGATGGTCAAAGCCGGGCGCTATGAGTTGGACGAAAATCGCCAGAGCCTTAAGTCGGACGATGGCACTGAACACAGTTTGACCGGCACTGAATTTCGCCTTCTACGGTGCCTGATGAGCCGTCCCGGCCATCTATTTTCAAAAGAGCAGCTAATGGAACAGCTCTACAACCTGAACGACACCCCGAATGAGAACGTGATCGAAGCTTACATCCGCAGATTGCGAAAACTGGTTGGCAACGACGCCATCTCAACCCGTCGCGGCCAGGGGTACCTGTTCAATGACACTGTGTAGAAAGCCCACATCCGTCAAGGGCACCCTGCTGGTACTGCTGTTGCCTGCGGGCATCGCTCTGATGGGGCTGGCTTGGCTGGTTCATGGTCTGCTGCTGGACCGCATGTCACGAGAATTCGTAGAAACACGCCTCAAGGATGAAGTTGCTTTCCTGGAGCACCAAATTCGCAATTCTGGTGGTAAGCTGGATAGCCTCCAGACCGGTGATTACTTTCAGGAAGTCTTCCACCACGCCTTTGCCATCCATGCGCCTTCCAAAACCATCCTGTCACCGGATTCCTGGGCGCCGGTACTGGGGTCGATGATCGAATCCGGGCAGGATGGAACCTCTCGGGTGCAGGGGGGGGAAACAGCCGAAGCGCCGGAGGATATCCTTGCTTACCGCAAGTCATTCCGTTTGGGCGACACCCCCATCGTGGTGATTGTGGCGGAGGATCTGGGAGCCTTGAAACGCAGCCAAGCCGAGTTGCACGTCTGGACCGCCATCGTTTCCATACTGCTGATTCTGCTGCTGGTTGCCGTGATCTGGTTCGGTATCAACCTGTCCATGCGCCCCGTTGTCGAGCTGAAGGCCACATTAAAAAGGCTTCAGGACGGCGAGGTTTCGCGGATTCATGTGCATGCGCCCGAGGAATTTCGCCCGCTGGTTCAACAACTCAACCAGCTACTCGACTCACTGGATCAGCGTCTGGAACGATCCAGGGATGCGCTGGCCAACCTGTCTCACAGCGTCAAGACTCCCATTGCAGCCGTCCGGCAGGTACTTGAGGACACGAGCCGCCCGCTTCCCAATGAACTCCGGCTCCAGATGACGGCGAGACTCAACGACATCGACAAACAGCTTGAAGCCGAAATGCGACGAAGTCGTTTTGCCGGGCCACAGGTCGGGAAAAGCGCCTACCCACTGAAACAGGCACGGGACCTGCTCTGGATGCTGGGGCGACTGTACCCGGAAAAATCCTTTGAACTGTCGAGCTCTCTGCCAGAGGACGTCCGCTGGCCGATTGAGGAGCACGACCTGAATGAAATTATGGGTAATCTTCTGGACAACGCTGGCAAATGGTCGGAACGCTGCGTGGAGCTGTCATTGGCGCAACACTCCGGAACACTGCACATAGGTGTTATCGACGATGGGCCGGGCGTTGCTGACGACGAAATCGGCAAGCTGGGTCAACGGGGATTGCGGCTGGACGAGCAGACACCGGGCCATGGCCTCGGGCTCGCCATAGTTCGGGAAATCGTCGAACGCTACGGAGGAACCCTTCACTTTACGGCCGCTAAGAAAAAAAGCGGTTTGTGCGCGACAATCGACATTCCCACTGAGATATCTGTGGCCAATCAGTAACCCGGCCACCTCGGATGTAATTCATCGATCACATACCGATGAGAATGTTCTGGCCCGGACTCTACTCTGTGCGGATGATTGCTGGGCAGGTCGGCGTGACTGTGTGCTATCACGAGCGGATCATCAGCAGGCCAAAGTCGTATCGCAGCGAACATGAAAGCGAGCCCCAGGGTCGCCAGCACAATCAACGTTAGTTGAATGCCTGCACTCGATCCCAACCACCCCGCCAGTGGATAGGCGAACAGCCAGCCTGCATGGGATAAGGAAAACTGAGCAGCGAAAAGAGCCGGCCGATCTTCGCCGTGAGAGGATTGGGTAAGCAGCCGGCCAATCGGCGTCTGCACTGTTGAGAAGCCTGTGCCAAGGAAGACCCACACTGGCAACAACGTTTCAATCGAATCGGCAAACAGGGCCGCTCCCAGGCCACCGAGTAACACCCACGCCCCTGTCAGCATGACGGGGCGATCCTTCCATCGTTTGAGCAGTGTGGGCAACGCGATGGCCGCAAGCATGGAGCCGCCGCCAAAAGCGGCAAACGCCATGGCGGTGTGCTGCTCCGTCAGGCCGAAGCTGCCACGCACAATCACGACAGTGTTCACAATCACCATCGAGCCAGCCATGCTGACCACCACGTTCAATGCCATCAGGCCTCTAAGACGTGGCGTAGCAAAGAAGACGCGAAACCCCCGGCGCGCCCGCTCAAAAACCCCACGACGTTTTTGGAGTGCAGAACCGGATGGCAAAACCACAGACACCACCAGTAATGCAGACGCAATGAAACCCACGACCGTGCCGGAGAACAGCGCCTGCCAACTGGTCGCCAGCAGGATTAACCCAGCCAAAGCCGGGCTCACCAGATTCTCAAGATCATAGGCGAGACGAGAAAGAGACAAGGCTTTGGTGTAGTCGTCCTCGTTCGGGAGCGTGTCCGGAATGGTGGACTGAAATGTAGGGGTGAAGGCGGCAGACGCGGACTGAAGTACCGCGATTAGGACATACACCTCCCAGATTTCCGAAACGAACGGTAACGCCAGGGCGGTAGCCGCTCGCACCAGATCCAGCGACACCAGCATCATCCGGCGGGGCATTCTCTCGGCAAGCGCTGAGGCCAGCGGTGCGATCAGCACATAGGCCACCATTTTTATGGCCATCGCGGTGCCCAACACCTGGCCTGCGTCCTTCCCTGCCAAATCAAACGCCAGCAGGCTCAAGGCCACCGTCGCCAATCCAGTTCCCAGAAGGGCCACCACCTGAGCGAAAAACAGATGGCGATAGATTCGGTGCTGGAGAATCCCTAACATTGGTCAGCCTAGCTCAGAGATAACGTGCAATCGCCTTGAATTCATCAACCCGCCTTTGCTGCTCAGGCTCCAGCGCTCCAATCGCGTCGTCCAGGCAATGCTCGATATGATCCTGTACCAGCACACGTTTGGCCTGCTGGATGGCTCTCTCTACCGCATGAAGCTGTTGCGCAAGCTCCAGGCAGGGCTTTTCCTCTTCTATCATGTTGATCACGCTCTGAAGGTGCCCGTTGGCGCGCTTCAGGCGTTTCACGATCTCTGGATGCGACTGGTGTTTGTATTCATTAGCCATTCTTCATTCCTATCCCCCCTAGGGGGATGCTATCCTTAACCAGTCTTTAAATCCAATTGCCAGACGACATCGCCACATTTATGGTCACAGCGATTCAGCGCAAAAATCTGCTGCAAATGCTCGTCATGCTGTTCGCATTGATAGGCATGTCGTTGTCGGTTATCGGCGAAGCCTCTTCACACGGTGTTGCGGAGCTTGCTGCCCCGACCACACTGGATCATGAAAGCCACCCACACAGCCATGACAATGGTAGCGAAGACTCTGAAAATCACCTTCACCATGACACTGGCAACCATACCCATGAAACCGTCGGTCATCTGAGCAACCGACTGCTCGCCAACCAGTCGATGTCACTCCGGCAGATTATTTCATTTGCCGCAGACTCCCCTCGCAGTTTTCGTTACCGGCTCGATCGCCCCCCGAAAGACTCCACGACGTTCTGATATTCGCTGCGACGCAGCTTTTGCAATCAAAACTATTGGAGTTACTATGTTGTCAAATCTCTTTGACGGCCATTGGCGCGCGCATGTCGGCGCCGGCGGACACCGTCTGTTATGGATGATCCTGACCATTGGCCTGTTGGGCATGAGTACTGACGTGCTCGCCCACGCGGTTGCCCAGGGAGACAAGGGGTATATTCAGGAAATCACCGGTATAAACCTCATTGCGTTCACTTACCTCGGGGCCAAGCACATGGTCACCGGTTATGACCACCTGCTGTTCCTGCTAGGGGTCATCTTTTTCCTCTACCGCATGCAGCACATCGCGATCTACGTCAGCCTGTTCGCTCTGGGACATTCCACAACGATGCTGTTAGGTGTTTACTTCAATGTCGGTATCAACAGCTACCTCATCGACGCGATTATTGGTCTGTCCATTGTGTATAAGGCATTGGACAACATTGGCGCCTACCAGCGCTGGTTCGGATTCCAGCCCAACACCAAGGCTGCCACGCTGATTTTCGGGTTCTTTCATGGTTTCGGCCTCTCGACCAAGATCATCGAATACGACATCTCACCGGACGGCCTGATACCCAACCTTCTTGCATTCAACGTAGGCGTCGAAATCGGTCAGCTCATTGCACTGGCCATGATCCTGATCGTCATGAGCTTCTGGCGCAGAACGGATGGCTTTTTCCGACACGCCTACACCGCCAACGTGGCCATGATGAGTGCAGGTTTTCTGCTCTTTGGCTATCAGCTCACCGGTTATTTTGTCGCTTAATTCTGGAGACGATTTATGTACAACACAGATATGCCTTCACGCAGTGATCTGCCCAGCACCGCAAAGCTGATTCGTTCCACTATCATGGCCGCGATAGTGGCATTGGTGCTGCTAGTGACTGTGGTAATGCCGGCCGAATATGCGCTGGACCCCACCGGCGCGGGTCGCCTTTTGGGCCTGACGGAAATGGGTGAAATCAAAGGCCAACTCGCGAACGAAGCCGCGGCTGACGAGACAGCGCAATTGGTCGGCGTTCAATCAGCCGGCGCAACAAAACCGCCGGAGCCAGACGCCTCCGCGACGGAAACAACCGCTGCCCCAGAACCAGTCGCCGAGCAGACAATCAAGGAGGAGCCTCTTCCTGAACCCGCCCAAGAACCACTTTGGCAGGACGAAGTCCGCGTTGTCCTGGCTCCAGGAGAGGGTACCGAGTTCAAACTCACCATGAAGGAAGACGCCGTCGCGCGATTCTCATGGACCTCTGAGGGCGGCCCGATGAACTTCGATACCCACGGTGATGGCAGCGGTCAATCCATTTCCTATGAGAAAGGCCGTGGCGTTCCAGAAGATAAGGGAGAATTGGTGGCGGCATTCACGGGTAACCACGGCTGGTTTTTCCGCAACCGTAACGATAACGACATCACGCTGGTGCTCCGTACCGGGGGTGACTATGGTGAGCTGAAGAAGGCAATGTAAGGGAGTGCCCCTGATCATTCATCGCATGCACCAAGTCTGTCGAAAACAGACAAACTCGGTGCATCGATTACGATCAGCGATGGAAGACCAACTTGCCTCGGCCCATGCTTCGTGGATTGCCAGCCTGTCCGAAAAGTAACGTGTTTTTCAAGCTGAATTCAGGTTCGTCTGTTTTTATACTGGGCTGCTTGAAATCCACTTTCTGAGCTATTTTGATTTGCGCACGAGATAGGTGGCGACCAAAATCACCCAACATCCACAAACGGCGTTCATAGATGAAAGTTCTAATTGTCGAGGATAACGCGATACTCGCAGAAAAAATTTCTGGCTGGCTTGCGAAGGAACACTTTACTGTTGATGTAGCCAAAAACGGCTCAGAGGCCAATTCGTTCGTAGAAGCAAGCAGTTACCAAGCGATCGTACTCGATATCGGACTGCCCGACCAGAACGGACTTTCCTTGTTGCAGAATTGGAGAAGCAGCGGCAAAGATGAAGCTATTCTTATTTTAACTGCCCGCTCCAACTGGACAGAGAGAGTTGAGGGCTTAAATGCCGGGGCAGACGATTATCTTCCAAAACCCTTCGAATTCGATGAACTAAAAGCTCGACTTAGCGCCATAATAAGAAGAAAAGACGGGCGAGCAACTGATAAGATTATCGTGGATGGCTTTCTACTTAATGCAACCTATAGAACCCTAACAACTCCCGATCACAAAGAGTTCAGACTAACCGCAACGGAGTACCGCCTTTTACAATGCTTTCTTCGCTCTCCTGACAGAGTCTTCTCGCAGGACGAACTTGTTGAAGCACTCTATAATATCGAAAGGTGCCCAACCAGAAATGTCGTTCAAGTCTACATAGCTAGGCTCAGAAAAATACTCGGGAAAAAACGAATAAAAACATTGAGAGGGCAAGGATATTTTTTTGCAAGAGATCCTCTTCAGAAAAATGCTAAAGCTTGACTTCTTTTACTGTGATTTAACTATTCTTCTTCAAGTAACAGGGTTCGCCAGATAAACGCGCTGGCCCATAAACTGGGCCAGCTTTATTAACAATTAATCATTTCGGTGAAAAATACCAAATGGATTAAAAAGATTTAGTCCAGCCCAGCCAAAACTTCGGGTCGTCCGAATTGACCGAACCAAGTGCGTTACTTGAATCGATATCAGCGTATTCCAGATTAACACTGAAAGCTCCAAAGTTCCCCGCATCTTTGGTGACATTAACAGCTGCATGCCCATAACTCGCATCACCAACAGACGCCTTGCTGTCATCAGTGAAATCATAATAACCAATCAAAACACCTGTGCTGAAATCGTCTTCCAGCGGCACATCAACAGATGCGTAATAATAGATATCGCCTTGAACGAACAGCCCCTCGCCGCTTACGTCGCTATTTGCTGTGTAAGCCACACCAATAGATGCAATGCTGTAACTCAACTCTCCGTATATTTCGCCAAAGTCAATAGATTCAGGAGCGTCAGGGTAAGAGTAATAAATGTATCCAACATCGTAACCGATATCCTCGATTGCACCGGAGAAGCCAGCATAGAGATCAAGCTCGTAGCTCGTCCCATCGCCGAAATCCACATTGGAGCCCCAGCCGCCAAAATAAAGCCCCGATGCATGCTCGTAGTCAAACCCACCTTGGGTCGCTGTTGAGCCATCTGTTTGTGTCACACCGCGAAATAAGTAATTGCTTGTTATGCCCAAATTTGCACTAACATCTGCGCTGGCAATTAACGGGACCGCTTGGAGGGTTACGAGCAAACCAACACTCAGCAAACAATCTTTAGTCGAGATACGTCTTTTCATCGTTTTCACCTTCAATTTTGACAGCTTAGTTATTTGCGCATTGAATAACGCATCTACAATGCATTCACGTTTTGTGCCATCTTTTCCAAAAACTTAAATTATGGGCAGTTGTCGTCAAATCAGGGCCGTAATTAATAAAATTTGTTAAATATTTAATCATTCAATGCAATAAACACTATGCTTCAAGTGTCGCATTGCTCGACGATAGTGCACTTATTAACAAGCGCACCAAATAGAAACAAAACTGCAAGAAAACGATAACTAAAATAGAATTATTTTTAACGTGGAAGTTCGAGATCGGATATGGTTCTATGAGGAAAATAGAGGAAGGTCTTAATTGGTCATGAATACTACTGAAAATTTTCTCAGTAGAGAATGCAAATTTCCAACCATTTGCACTCTGTCTTTCTTTCGAGATTCATTAATCTTAAAGCGCGACCTGCGCCGTTTTTTTGCAAAATCAATAAAATGTATCATTAAATTAATACTGGAGCCACGCAATTGCCCGCTTGGCTCCAAGTAAACAACGATAAATGTTATTGCTTTTCCAAGAGATCCCCAATCAACTCTTTAATCAATCTATGTTCTTCCTTCAGTTTTTTGACGGTCTCGCTCTCTTCCGCACGATACTGGGAGGAACGTTCATCTATGCTCTTATTAGGATAGCTTCTTGCCTCGTTGTATCTGTCCGCTTGCCCTCCTGCGAGGGCTATTGAAGCACCACTTGCCAGGAAAGAAGCTACTAGAATCATGGATACTTTCTTCATAAAACGGCTCCGATATTTATTTCAATTAGACCAGCGAAATTCAATGGCCTCAGATTCCTAGTAGAACATCGAAACTTTAAACACACTTGAAAATCTATGCTGATGAAACGTTTTTTTCAGCGTTTACCTCTAGCTCAAAAGCCATTCAGGTCGGCTTTGATGACACTAAACCGAGTTATTCAAATGCCTAAGAAGATAAGACCAGGCCAGACCTATCTGTAGACCAGAGCCGCCCACTCTCAGGCTCGCATCCGTTGCGGCACGCTTCGATTCCAACTATGCTTTTGGATAAGAACACCTCTATGTGCCTTCAACTGAAGCCTTCCGCTCAATCGACAAAAGCACCTTCATGACATCGCAGAAAAGTATCCGAAAAACTGCTTTCCAATATGGCATCTTTTTTAGCCTCTTGTATTTTCTACTGATTTTTTTCTCACACACCTATGTGATGGAGCAGCTCTCGAACGAGTCCAGAAAACATCGCCTTGAAAAGGAGGTGGAGAGTTTTCAAACCATCATTGCAAACGAAATGCCGACGGTTGACGAGATCGGCAGCATGATCGATCGATTCCAATTGCTACTGGAACACGCCCTCATCGTTGAAATGAAAGATGGAAGCGTCATTGCCAGTAGCAACGTAAATCAAACAAAGTTGCGTATGGTTTTAGAAAAGCCGGCGGGCTTTGTCGAAATATCCAACGGTGCAGATGGCCTTCTCGGATTAAAACGTGGTGTCGGAATTGACAGTTCGCTTTCGTCAATCACCATCCTGGAAATGGAAAATGGACTCGCTGAGCGATCCATTGGAGCTCACATGACCTTGCTTGCCGCCTCCGCATTGTTACTCGTTGTTCTCTTGGCCCTGGTAGGCACCACTACTTACCTGGCCTTGAAACCAATCGAACACATCAAGGACGACATGAGACGGCTGCAATCTGGCAAACAACCTCGGTTGAATCCTGACGCACCAAAGGAGTTCAGTCCGCTGATCAAACAGTTCAATAATCTTCTTGAACTAGCAAGTCGTCGCCTTGACCGCCATCGCCGCCTCAATTCTGATCTTTCTCACATGGTAAAGACCTCAATCTCTGCCAATCTCGCAATCCTGTCAGACACTGGTTCATTACCTCCCTCCCGCGACGACATAGAGTTCATGACCTCCAACCTAAAGGATCTAAGCCGGTCCGTGAACTACCGCATGAGCAAGGCAGATATATCCGGCAGGCAGATGGGGCAAACATGTTTGCCGGTTGAAATAGCGAATAACGTCATCTCTGTCATGGAAAAAATCTTTCCCGACAAGAGTTTTCGTATTAATACACCCTTGCCGAATAACTTCAGTTGGCCCATGGAGCGTCAGGACCTATCAGAGTTATTCGGTAACCTGCTCGAAAACGGCGGGAAGTGGAGTCAGGCCGCGGTTGACGTTTCAATTAGCCAGACCCAATGCGGGCTAACGATTGAGGTGGCAGACGACGGCCCTGGGATTACTCCGGAAGCGGCCTCAAAAGTGATGGATAGAGGTTCCCGGCTTGACGAAACCGTTTCTGGGTTTGGACTGGGGCTGTCCATCGTGTCCGAAATACTAGAAGACAATTTCGGACAGATGAACATTGGCCCCTCAGACACAGGGGGCGCCAGAATCACAGTTATGCTTCCTTTCCCAGAGTAGAGCACAACCATAATTCTTCCTCCCCGCTATGACGGAGGGTTTATCCTTCCCTGCTCGCGACCAAAACTGCGTATTTCCACCTTCCTTCTACCGTTGTATATCCTCGAGTTTAGCCTTTGAGAAGTGCTTGAATAGAGCCGGTAAAACAAAAAGGGTTAGGAAAGTCGCAGTCACGAGACCACCAACAATCACGCTGGCCAGCGGCTTCTGGATTTCCGCCCCCACACCCGTCGACAATAGCATCGGTATCAAACCGAGCGCCGAGGTTATTGCTGTCATCAAAACAGGACGTAAACGGGAGACGGCACCTTCAAACACCGCGGTATCCACATTCAACCCATCCTGTATTCGCTGATTGATGCTTTCGACCATAACGACCCCGTTAAGCACCGCCACACCAAACAGTGTGATGAATCCAACGGAACTGGGCACTGAAAGATACTGACCGGAGATCCAGAGTGAAAAGACGCCACCAATAACGGCAAGCGGCACGTTGACCAGAATCAACAGCGCTTGGCCAACCGAACTGAAAGCAAAGTAGAGCAACAGCGCAATCAGCCCCAGAGATACAGGTACCACAATGGTCAATCGCTTCTGAGCTCGCTGCTGGTTTTCAAACTGACCACCAATATCCACCGAATAGCCGGGGGGAAGGTTTACTTCTGACGCGATGGTATCCTGAATATCGGCAACCACGCTGCCCATATCACGACCCTGCACATTGGACTGAATGACCACACGGCGCTGGACGTCGTCGCGGCGGACCTGAGGCGGGCCGGATTCAATAGACACATCAGCCACATCACCGAGTCTCACCCAGGCCCCGGACGGCGCCTGTAACCTGAGATCGGCAATGGCATCCCGGTCTTCCCGAAAACGTTTCGCCAGACGCACATAGATATCGTACCGCTCATTTCCATTAATGATCTGGCCCGCAGCGGCACCACCCAGCCCATCCCGGACGACACTCATCACATCAGACACGGCAAGTCCGTATCGGGAAAGTGCCTGACGGTTAGGCTGAACCACCAACTGCGCTTCACCGGCAATCTGCTCCATGGCCACGTCTCGTGTTCCCTGTACTGTTCGGACCGCCGCTTCGATCTGCTGGCCTTTCTCCGCCAATACATCGAGATCCGGGCCAAAGAGTTTGATGGCCAACTGCGCACGAACACCTGACAACAATTCATCAACCCGAGTCGCGATAGGCTGAGAAAAGTTAAACAGTAGCCCCGGGTGCTGTTCGAGCTTCTCCTCAAACAGGGCCTGCAATTCATAGCGATTACTGGCGCTGGTCCATTCCGAAGTTGGTTTTAAGCCGATATAGATCTCTATGTTGTTTACGGGCTCCGGATCGCCGCCTATTTCTGCTCGACCAGCCCGGGACAGAGCGTAAGTCACTTCTGGAAATTCCATCAACATGGCTTCCAGTTTTGGCGCAACTTCAATCGCCGTATCAAGGCTTGATGAAGGGGCCAGCGTCACCCGGAGGTTGATTGTCCCTTCTTCCAGTTCAGGGACAAACTCAGTGCCGAGTCGAGGCACGACCAGGGCCGCCAGCACCACAAGAACAGCGGCAGCACCGACAACAGATCGGGTGTGTTTCAGCGACCAGTCAAGGCCCTGGCGATAAAGCTTCTCAAGAGGTTTTAAAACGAAGCTTTCCCGCTCCCGGATACCCTTGCGAAACACAAACGAAGCCAACGCAGGCACAACGATCAGAGCGACGATCACAGCGGAAACGATGGCCAGCATGATGCTGATTGCCATTGGCTGGAAAAGCTTGGCTTCCACACCTTCAAAACTGAACAGAGGCATAAAAACAACCAGGATAATCGCCGTCGCGAAAAAGATGGGCCGGGCCACTTCCCGACCGGCTTCCTGGAGACGAAGCGCAATGCCATGATCATCGTGTGACGCGTCCAATGGATCAGGGTCGTTTTCGACCAACTCGTCCCGTTGGGCGTCATGCTCAGCATCGGGATGGGTCAGATGCTTGAACATGTTCTCAACCATAACAACAGAGCCATCCACCAGCATGCCGATTGCCACAGCAATACCGCCCAGAGACATCAGGTTGGCCGAGAGGCCGAACCAGGCCATGATCATCAGCGCAATACCGATGGAAATCGGTATTGAAAGCAGCACGAGCGTTGTTGCCCGCAAATTCATCAGGAACAGTGCAAGCACGATCGCAATAAACACAAAAGCCAACAGAAGCGCATTGGTCACCGTTTCTACCGCTTTGGTCACCAGATCCGCCTGGTTGTAGTAGGGCTCAAAACGAACCCCACTCGGAAGCGCCTGGTTTATGCGATCAATGCGGGCCTCGATGCCGTCGATGGTGGCTTTGGTGTTGGCCCCCATTCGTTTGAGTACAATGCCAGAAACCACTTCACCCAGTTGTTCAACTTGACCATCTTCATCCTTCCGGGTCATGGTCACCGCACCCTGGCGAATTTCAGTGCCAAGTCCCACCTGAGCGACATCGTCCACGGTTACTGTGATGCCGTCACTGGTTTTAACGGGCACCTGACGGATCTGCTCCAGGCCCTGCTCGCCATTGCCCAGCCAGCCCATACCCCGAATAACCAACTGTTCCTGTCCGCGGCCCATGTACCAACCACCGACATTGGAGTTGTTGTTCTCCAGGGCTTCCATGACGTCGTTCTGTGATAAGTCATAGGACAGCATTCGAGCCGGATTCAGGTTCACCTGGTACTGGCGGACCTCTCCGCCAAACGACAGGATTTCTGTAACCCCTTCTGCCGGTATCAGCAACAGTTTGACCAGCCAGTCGTGCAGGCTGCGCAATTCCATTGCGTCGTACCCCGAATCCGGGTCCGCTATCAGCAAGTACTGGTAGACCTGGCCAAGACCGGACGTATTCGGGCCCATTTCAGGCACCCCGACACCGTCCGGAATCAGCTCCCGCGCGGCCTGCAAACGTTCGAACACCAACTGGCGCGCGAAATAGATATCCGTGCCCTCTTTAAAAACCACCGTGACACCGGACAACCCGGTTTTGGAGATGGACCGAACCTCCTCAACATCCGGCAACGCATACATCACCGCTTCAATGGGATAGGTGATCAGTTGCTCTACTTCCTCAGCCGCAAGTCCGGGCGCCTCTGTATTAACAGCGACCTGGACGTTTGTAACGTCAGGAAAGGCATCAAGATTCAGTTTTGGGATCTGAAACGCGGCCGTGGCGATAAGCACTGCAAGCGCAATAAGAACCAACAGGCGGTTCTGAACCGCCCAGTCGACAACTCGGTTGAACATAATGGCTCCCGGAATCAGTGGTTGTGTGGGTCAAAGCCGCCTTTGGCAATTTCAGAGGCCACAAAAAATGCGCCCCGAGAAACAATCCGTTGGCCTGCAGTCAGGCCGGAAATTTCACGGAGTCCGCCAATTGAGCGGCCCAGTTCCACTTCCACAGGCTCATACTCCCCTTCCGTCTCTTCCACATAGACCGTCCAGTCGCCATCGGCGCCTCGCATTAACGCACTCTCCGGCACCGCAAGCACCGGCTCCGTGGTTTTAAAAAGGAAATACACATCTGCAAACATTCCGGGATGGAAACGATCTTCAGGATTGTCCAGCTCCAACCGAACAATCCGCGTGCGGGTCACAGCGTCAATGGTATGAGCTTCCTGTGATACCGTTGCCACAGCGACACGGCCTGCAATTCTTACTTCCGCTTCTGCTCCTTGCTTAAGGACAATATCGGAGTTTGCCGGCAGGTGAGCCTCTACCCAAAGTTCGCTTTCATTAGCCAGAGTCACCAGCGGTTGGCCTGCCTCAACTCTTTGTCCTTGCTCAAACTCATCGGTCAGCACTGCACCGTCCACGCGAGCCCTGAGCGTGTATTCACCGAGACTACCCATGCCGCTGGCCTTCAACGCACCAATGTCATCCTCGTTTAGCCCATAAGCAAGCAGAGTCGCCCTCGCCGCTTCAATATTGGCTTTCGCGGTATTAAACCGTTGATCACCAACCACGGAACGACCCAGCCCGCTGATTCGCTCCCATTCAGGAAAAGCTTTCCTGTAATCAGCCTGCGCCTGTGCCACCGTCTCACTGAACAGGGTTACCAGCGGCTGGCCTTTGGTTATGTGCTCACCCAGCTCCACGTGACGTCTCAACACCACCGAGGCAACCCTGGGGGACACGTGATAACTGGTATAGCCGTTGGTCAGCAGCTCACCGGGAGCGTAGATTTCATAGTCAACGCGCTTGCTCTTGAGGGTTGCTACTTCAATGCCGGCGAGCTCTTTCTGTTTGGTATTGATGCTTGCGGTGGTTGCTTCTTCATGACCACCATCGCTCTCCTCTTCGTGGCCATGACCTTCTTCCTCTTCATGCTCACGTTCTTCAGCATGCCCGCCCTCATGCTCACCCTCGTCACCGGTGTCTTCTCGATGATCGTCGCCACCGGCGGCATGATCATGGCCCGCCTCCTTATGAGCATCTTCCTCGGCCTGTACCAGTGAAGGGGGGACTATAAACAGCGTCAACACAAATACTGAAATCAGAGCTTTTTTCATGATGAATATCCAGTTTCCAGAATATTATTGGAAGGGGGTGATCAGTTCGCCAGACTGGCTCAAGAGCTCAATCAGGCCCAGCTGCGCCAGCTTTTCCAGTTCAATACCGGTTTTCAGGCTCTCCGCGCGCTGGCCCAGCGCCTGGAGATACTCAGAGGTGGAGAGGTCGCCGACCTGCCACTGCTTCTCAAGCAAATCGGCACTTCGCTGTACACGCCCCTGGGATAATTCTTTCCATCGACGGAGTTGCTTGTCGTATCGCTTCCAAGAAGCGCGAGCGCCTGCCAGGTCATATTGTTGTTTCCGGTAGAGCGCCTGAAACCGCGCTTCGGCCTGCAGAGCCCGTCGATTCGCAGCCCGGATTTCAGCGCTGTAGTTATTACGGACGTTCAGAGGGATCGAGAATGTCAGGCCAACCACGTTCTCGCCACCGTCACGCCCTCCGCTCAGCCCTACTGTCGGCGATGCTGTAGCTTTGCGTCTGGCAACCTCTGCCTCACTTTTCAGCACCTGCCACTCGGCTCGAGCGGCTGCAACTGACGGGTGTGCCAGCAGTTCAGCATCACCAATCTGGGACTCCAGCGCTGGCCAGATATACTCGGGGATTCCCCCATTCTGAGGACTCCAGTCCGGCAGACGTTCTCTAACCTGAGTTTCTGCCCGATCAACTGCGGCCTTTGCCTGGGCGACTTCGCTCAACTGACGGGATAGGTTTAAAAACAGAAGCTCTGCGTCGGCACGCCCCAGATCGCCTGCCTGCTGGCGCTGTTCAACCTGGTCCAGCAAGGCATCCAGGCGCTGCTGTTGAGATTCAGCAATTTCTTCAAACAGCTTAGTGGCGCGCCACTCGACAAGCGCAGACAATGATTTGGACGTTTGTGTCAGAACTGCGTCGCTCAAGCCAGCTTGCGCAGAAAGCCTGATCAGCTTTGCCTTCTCCTTTAATGCACCCTGCTGATCAGACCAGTCGATCGTTTGTGACAGCCCTGCCTCAAAGTTATTCTCACTGCCCGTTCTGTCTGCTCCCACGGACAACTCCGGGTTATACAGCGGTTGTTCGCTTGCCTCAGCGTCCTCTTTCCGCGCTGCCGCCCGCTCCGTCGCAGCCAGCACCTCTGGGTGCTTGCTTATCTGGCCAGTGAGCCAACTCGCCCAACTAACAGTCTCCGCTTGACCTAACAGAGGAATGGCCAATAGTACTGAACACAGCAACGCCCGAGGCGAGTGCTTGCTTGCCTTCATCATCGTTCTCCCGAAGCGATTAGTAGCCAAAATAATGGGCGTAAGGCGCCCGTGGCGAGGTAGGAAATCGTCGAGATAGTAAGTGCAAACTTTGAAATGAGTTTGAATTTGCAGCTTATTTTAGAAAAATCGCCTAGGGTCTGCGCGATAGAAGCTTTTGACCTGCCGTGTTTTGAACCGGGGCGCCAGCATGGCTTACGGCATCACCCTCAGACCGAGTAATCAGGAAGAGGTTGTTAACCGTTTTCAGCCTGGTGACACCCTCCCGCACCATGAGCATTGACTATTGACTCGATAGTTACAGAGCCGTAAAGTTGCGTCACCTTAATTAGAATGATTTGTATTTACATTAAACTCGCAAGGGATACGGAGAATAACCACATGTTTAAACCTTCCCGACTATCACTGGTCGTGGCAATTAGCCTTGCCCCAGGTCTGAACTGGGCCGCCGGGGATGAGCAGCCCCAGATGCTTGAACCCATGGAAATCATTGGCGATGCTTCTGCCGCCCAGACCTTGCCAGGGTCAGGCTACGTTGTTGGTGAGCAGCAGATGAAAACCGAAGTTGAGACCGACATCAACCAGGTACTGAAAACCGTTCCGGGTGTCTATGTGCGGGAAGAGGAAGGTCTTGGTCTGCGCCCTAACATCGGCATCCGCGGCGCCACGGCCGAGCGCAGCAGCAATGTCACCCTGATGGAAGATGGCATTCTTATCGCACCGGCGCCCTATTCCAATCCGGCCGCCTATTATTTCCCGACGCTGAAGCGGATGTCCTCGCTGGAAGTGCTTAAGGGTGCCTCGCTGCTGCGCTATGGCCCGCAAACCACCGGTGGTGTCGTCAACCTGATTTCCACACCCATTCCCGATCAGCGGCAGGGCTATATTGAGACCGTCACCAACGACCGCGGCTCCACCGACGTTCATATAACCTATGGTGACACGGCTGGCGACTGGGGCTACCTGCTCGAGACCGTCCAGCGCTCTGCGAAAGGCTTCAAGGAGATTGACCGCAGTAACCGCGATACCGGCTTTGATATCGAAGACTATGTCGGCAAGCTGCGCTGGCAGGGAGAGCGCCAGAGCGTGACCGCCAAGCTGCAATACTCCGAAGAAACCTCCAACTCCAGTTACCTCGGCCTGACCGATGCGGACTTCAGCCAGGATCCGAACCGGCGTTACGGGTTGTCCAGCATCGACCAGATGAACAATACCCACTCCGGTATCAGTCTGACCCATCAGTTCGACTGGAGTAATACCGTAAGCAGCACGGCCACCCTCTATCGCAACGACTTCAAGCGGAACTGGTTCAAGCTCAGCGGCGGCGGAAGCATCATCGACTCGGCAAACGGCGGCGACGCCAATGCCCAGGGTATTCTGGACGGCACAGTTGACGCCAGCGGCCTGGATTACAAAAACAACGCCAGGGACTACCTGTCCGAGGGAGTGCAGGTAAACTTTGATGTCGACATGGGCAGCCACCAGTTTGATTTCGGCGCCCGCTACCACGAAGATGAAATGGATCGTTTCCAGCCGGTCGATGTTTATGACCAGGTCAACGGCTCTCTGGTGTTCCAGAACACTGTCGCCCCCACGGGCAGCAATAATCGCTTTGAGACCGGCGAAGCCCTGAGCTTCTGGGCGCTCGACACCTGGCAGGCGACGGACAAGCTCAGCGTTAACCTCGCCCTGCGCTACGAGGATGTGAAAACCGGTCGCACCCAATACGCGGATCCCGGCCGCACAACCGTCGACAGCACCCGCGCCAATGACAGTGCTGAACTCCTGCCCGGCGCTTCGTTTACCTATGACCTGTCCCAAAGCTGGCAGGTTCTAGGGGGTGTGCACCGGGGTTTCTCCCCTCTCGGGGGTGGTGCCACGGAAAACGAAGAGCCGGAAACCAGCAAGAACTGGGAGGCCGGCCTCCGGTACTTTGGCAATGCGTTCTTCGCGGAAATGATCGGCTTCTACAGCGACTTCTCCAACAAGGCCGAAAACTGTTCCGTGGGCTCGCCGTGCAGCAATGGCGCCACCTCCGGCAGTTTCGTAACCGGCGAGGCCGAAATTGCCGGTGTTGAGTTTCAGCTCCAGACCGGCACCCGGGCGGGCGAGTTCTACCTTCCGGTCAGCCTTACCTACACCTTTACCCAGGCGGAAATCAGCAAGGACAATGCCGCCTCGGGCCTGAAAAAAGGTGAGCAGCTCAAGGACGTACCTGAAAACCAGATGAGCTTCCGAACAGGCATGGAACATCCGAGTGGCTGGGACAACTACCTTGTGGCCACCTACACCGATGAGATGTGTGTCAGCGCGGGATGCAACAACACCGCCACGAAACTGGACGAGACCGAGTCCCTGTTCCTGGTCGATTTCATCAGCCGCTACGCACTGACCGCCAGTGCCGATGTCTTCCTGAAAGTGGACAACCTGTTCGATGAGCAGCAAATTGTCTCACGTTTGCCCGATGGCGCCATGGCAAACCTGCCACGTACCGCCTCATTGGGGGTAAGCGTCAATTTCTGACGAATAACCGGATGGCGCCTGATTTCCGGGTAACTTCGCGGTTGCGTCACGACAGTAAAGAGCCCGGGGCTGGGGCTCAGATCGCTGACAAACCCTCGCCATTTCGGCGGGGGTTTGTTGTAATTGGGGCCTCGACTTTTTAGAGACTGACCCATTCTCAAAGCGCCGCTTCCGCAGCAATACGAACATGAGGTGGCCGGCCGGCGCAACTCGCCGTTCAACCCACGGACGATGCTAAAGTTGTTGATTTATGCCTACGCGACCGCTGTCTTCTCATCGGGCAAGATCAAACAAGCAACTTGAGCCCTTTGACTCGTTGCGGGCGACCTAGGCGAGGTCTGAAATCTTTCAGCCGGGAATGGAGCTGTGATGGCGGCTCGCGCGACCAGCACAGCCGCGATGCCACCATCCAGCTTAAAGAGAACTAGCTTGAAGTGGGTTGGAGTGCGCTTTCGTTGGCCGCACCATCCTCGATGCGAACAGCCCGGACCAGGCGGGATACAAGTACCTTGCCATCCCCCGGGTGTCCATCCCGGGTCCTGCTCGTTCGCACAATGATGTCCACAACTTCATCGGCAACAGTTTCGGTCGCTACATCTACTTCCAGCTTGACCATCTTCACTTTCTCCAGAGGCGACTCATCGCCGACCAGATGACCAAATTCGTTGAGAGACACGACGGCAATGCTTGCCACTCCCTTGACTTTGGCCAGAGCATCAACCACATGCTCCGCCATAACCTCTCTGACATAAGCCTTTATTTCATACATAAACCTTCTCCTGACTATCAGACTTCAACGTCACGACGTTCGGATGCAAACCACTGATACACACTGGGCAATACCACCAACGTCAGCAGCGTTGAGGTGATCAGACCGCCAACCACAACCGTTGCCAGTGGCCGCTGGACATTGGAACCAATACCGTCGGCCAGCAACAGGGGAATCAGCCCCAGAATAGCCACCGAGGCTGTCATCAGAACCGGCCGCAAACGACGCTGTGCTCCAAGCTTGACCGCCTCAATGACGTCGTAGCCTTCGTCCCGCAACTGGTTGATGTAACTCACCATCACCACGCCGTTCAGGACGGCCACACCAAACACCGCGATGAATCCCACGGCAGCCGGCACTGAGAGGTAAAGCCCCGTCACAAACAGCGCGACAATGCCACCGGTAACCGCAAAGGGCACATTCATGAAGATCAGCGCCGCATAGCGCAGACTGCTGAATGCCGAAAAAAGAAGCAGGAAAATAAGCGCCAGGGTAATAGGCACAACAATTGCCAGCCGAGCCATGGCCCTTTCCTGGTTCTCAAACTGACCGCCAAACTCCACGAAATACCCCGGCGGCATATCTACTTGCTCCTCGATCCGCTTGCGCAAATCCTGAACAACGCCGCCCATATCGCGACCACGTACGTTCATTTGCACATACTGACGGCGACTGGCATTGGAGCGTGAAATTTTCTTGGGACCCGAGTACATATCAACATCGGCCACCCGTGAAAGCGGGATAAGTTCGCCACTGTTGCCCCTGAGGGGAAGCTTCCTGATTTCATCGATGGACCCGCGATAGGACTCTTGCAGCCGGGCGAAAATCTCAAATCGCCGGACACCGTCGAAGACCAGCCCGGCACCTTTACCGCCAATACCGGTTTCAACCGTACTCATCAAGTTATCGATGCTGATGCCGAACTGCGCCAGCACTTCACGGTCGGGGCGAATAACGATCTGTTTTTTACCCGCACTCTGCTGAGCGCGCACATCCGTTGCACCAGGCACCTCTTGCGCCAGTGCCGCCACTTCCCTGCCGATCCGGCCCAACTCGTCCAGGTCGTCGCCGAAAATGCTGGCAACCAGTTGTGCCTGAACGCCTGACAGGAGTTCGTCGGTTCGCAGCTGAATCGGTTGGGACAGATTGTTGGCAAGCCCGGGAACCCGCTCATCCAAAGCCTCTGCAATCCTGCCCTGGAGATCCTCATAGCTCACGTCCTCTCGCCACTGATCCAGGGGCTTCAGATTGACGAGCGTCGCCACAACGTTCACAGGTTCTGGATCGCCACCCACTTCGGCGCGACCGATCCGGGCATAGGTGCCGGTGACCTCTGGGAATTCGTCTACAACGGACTGGACCCGTTTGCCATATTTGATGGCGGATTCCAGACTGGCTCCGGGAGGCAGTGTCGAGCGAATCTGGAACGTGCCTTCCCTGAGCGTGGGCACGAATTCGCTCCCGAGATAAGGAAACAGCAGGAGACTGCCTGCAAAGGCAATAACCGCAATGCCCATCACAACCTTTGGTGCTTTGACCACAGCATTGACCACGGGTTTGTACAAACGGTTCAGGAACAGAACCAGCTTCGGTTCCTTATGCTGCCCGCCCATCTTGAATGATAGCGAGGCCAGAACCGGCACCAACGTCAACGCAAGCAGCAGTGCGCCGATCAGAGCGAAGCTGATGGTGTAAGCCATGGGCGAAAACAGCTTGCCCTCAACGCCCTGCAGCGTAAACAGCGGCAGAAAAACGATGATAATGATGCCGATGGCAAACACGATCGGACGGGCCACTTCCCGGGCGGACTCACCCACAAGCCTCAGAACGCTGACCTGTTCATCGGATCGCTCCTCAAGGTGTCGGAAGATGTTCTCTATCATCACGACAGCGCCGTCCACCATCATCCCGATCCCAATGGCCAGCCCCCCCAGACTCATCAGATTGGCGGACAGGCCCGAAATCCGCATCGCAATAAATGCGACAAGCACAGACAGCGGCAGGGTTGCGACCACAATCAGCGTGGAACGGATATTCCCCAGGAACAGATAGAGGAAAATCAGCACCAGAACCGAGCCCTCAAGCAACGCTTTCTCGACAGTGCCTATGGCCTTGCCCACCAACTCCGCCTGGGAGTAATAGGCTTCGATCTTCAACCCCTCGGGGAGTGACTTGTTCAGGTCGTCGATTTTTGCGTTGACGTCCTCAAGTACCTGACTGGTGTTGGTCCCGATCAACTTCATCACGTAACCGCCCACGGATTCCTCACCTGAGGACACCTCTGCGCCACGGCGAATTGCCGGTCCAAGGCCAACCTCCGCCACATCCTTGACGTAAATAGGGGACTCCCCCTCACTCTTGGACACAATGATGTTCTGGATGTCTTTGATGCCTTCGGAACCAGAGTTGACCCAGCCGTAACCGCGAACAATGTATTCTTCACCGCCTCGCGTAATGAAAGAGGCGCCGACGTTACGATTATTCTGGGTGAGGGCGCCGCGAATATCAGATACCGTCAGGTTCCTCGCCTGAAGCTTCTGCGCATCGATATTGACCTGGTACTGTTTTACCTCGCCGCCGATGGACAGCACACCGGTTACGCCCGGCACGGTCCTGAGCTGCGGTTTAACAATCCAGTCCTGAATCGTGCGGATTTCCTGCAGGCTGTATTGATCTTTATCCTCAGCTTCCAGGGAATACATCAGGATGCGCCCAAGACCGCTCGCTATGGGGCCGAGTTCCGGCTGCCCCATCCCTTCGGGAATCTGGCGCTTGGCCTCCGATAGCCGCTCGTTAACAAGCCGCCTGGCGAAGTAGATATCGGTGCCATCTTCGAAATAGATGGTCACCCGCGAGAGCCCGAAAATCGACGTGCTCTGCACTTTTTCTAACTTGGGAATTCCATACATGCTGATCTCAACGGGATAGGAAATCAGCGTTTCAATATCAACCGGCGACAAACCAGGACTGGTAGTGAACACCTGAACCATGGTCGGTGTCGCGTCCGGAAACGCATCCACCGGCAGTTTTTGAAATGAAAATATGCCGGCAACGATCACGGCGATAGCAAAAACAAGCGTCATCAGACGATTGTTCAGCGCATAATTCACAATTGCGTTGATCATGCTCCCCCCGAGTTTTAGTGTCCGTGAGCGGCGCTGCGGCCACTGGCGGTAATGGCCGACATCAGATCAAAAGCGCCCACTGAAACCACTTCCGTGTTTGCGCTGATGCCGGACTTAATCTCTATCCAGTCGTTTGCCTCCTTGCCAAGTGTGACGGGAACCGCCTTGTAGGCTCCCCCTTCACCACCCGGAACAAATACAACGGTCTCATCGCCGATGGTTTGCACGGCATCGTCTGGAACTAGCGGTAGTGATGCCCCCGATTGAGTCATGACTCTCGCTTTGGCATAGGTATTTGGACGAAGGTCGCCGTTGGGGGATTCGAGCACGACTCGAACGGGAATGGTGCGGGTTTCCTCATCAAGCTCATTTGAGACCCAGGAAACTTCCCCGGTATGAAAGCGGTCCGCGACAGACTTGGAGAAGACCTGAACTTCATCTCCGACGGATACCCTGCCAATATCAGTTTCCGCAACTTGCAACATCACCCACACCACAGAGGTATCGGCCACAGTAAAAGGCGTGTCTGAAGCGCTTAAGGTTTGACCCAACCGGGCATCCATGCGCTCAATGCGCCCCTGGATAGGAGAACGGAGCGCGTACTGTGCGAGACTGCTATCTGCGCCTGACGAATCACTGCCAAAAACCTCCAGTTGCTCACGAATCGAATCGTACTCCGCTGTAATCTCAAGATAAGCGGCCTTGGCGTCCAGGAACTCTTCTTCGCTGGTGAAGCTTTCACTCCGCAATTGCTTTTCTCGCTGATACTCCGCAGTCGCGGCTTCTTTCCGAGCTTTCAACGAGTTCAGGCGGGAACGAATGCGTGCCAACTCAACGCTGTTCAATGTGGCCAACAACTGGCCTTTTTCAACCTGGTCCCCCAGATCAACAGCCAGTCGCGTAAGCTTTCCCTGCAATAACGGCCCTACCTCAGCGACGCGATCCGGAACATAGTGAACTTCAGCTGGCGCAGTGACGATATTGTCAGCACGGCCTCGGGGTACCGTCACAGTCTGCACGGAGAGTAACTCCCGCTGCTCTGGAGTCAGGTGAACCTCGCGAGCCTCACTGCCTTCAGCCGCGTGCCCAGCCTCATCCTCTTGGTGCTGCCCTCCTTCGGCGTTTTCGGCGCCAGACACCAGTGGCTGATAGACCAGAAAACTGATCGCGACAAACAATATCTGCATATTTCGAATCATCTAAACACCTTCGATGTAAGAGAATGTTCAACCATTAATTTTTTTCATCAGGACCCGGATGACATTGAAAGGGCACCACCGGTGCTCACTTCCAATGCCCGGACGGCGTCGATATAGTCGTGTTGCACTTGGACGTATTCCTGCCTCACCGACAAAAGATTGTCCTGGGCGGCCAGGACATCGGAAGCATCGACTTTTCCCGCCTGAAGGGCTTTCTGCATCAGTTGCAGCGTTTCCTCCGAACGTTCGAGAATCGACTCGTTCATCTGGCGCAATCTGCGTGCGGCGGATTCGTACTGGGCCACAGCGGATACGACCTGGCGCTCAGTAGCCAAACGTAGCGCCTCGGCCTCAAGCTCGGAGATTTTCAACTGAGCCGAGGCCTTCCTTTTTTCACCGGAATAATCATGAAACACGGTCAGAGGCATCGACACACCTGCACCAAAAAGGTTGGATCTTTCCTCCCGCTCGTAGAATCCGAATACTTTCAGGTTCGGAATCGTCAGGCTCTTGGCCAGTTCCAGGCTGGACTCATTCGCAGCAATTCTCTCGGCCGCCGCCTTCAGATCCCCTCTCTGGCGCTGAGCCATCGCGACAAGCCGATTAGTTGGTGGCAAGTTGGCACGAACTACATTGAGTTCTCCCGTCACCCCAACCGCATCGGAGGGGGACACTCCAAGAACTTCCGTCAGGTCAATTTTTGACTGCCTAAGCTTTTGCGCCGCTTCAGCCTTTTGATTTTTAGCTCTTGCCAAGCCAATGACGGCGGTATTGAGCTCAATTCGAGTCTGCTTACCCCGCTCAACGGACACCTCAACCAGCTCTTTGGTTCGACGCATCAGCTCAACGGTGCGGGTTGCAGTTTCCAGCTCTTTCTGAGCAAGCAGTATCTTGAAGTAAGCTGACCGCACTCGCGCTTTGGTGGCCACTTTCAGGTATTCGAGTTCCTGCTGTTGAGAAGTGAGAGCGCTCTGAGCACGCGACTGACCGAGATCGCCCCGATTGCCCATCCAGACTTCCTGAGTAACCCGAACCTCGTAGTTCAGTGACTGATCCGCCTGATCTGGATTGTCACGGCCACTCAGCTCAAGCTCTGGGTTGCTTGGCGCCCAGCGGCTGGCATGGTCGAGCTCAGCTTCTTGCATGGACACTGCAGCCCGTCTCAACGCCAACACCGGGCTATTCTCAAATGCCATTGCCATTGCCTCATTCAAGGAGACAGACTGGCTGGCCTTGGCTCGCTGGAACTCCTTGAGTGAAACGCTCTCCCCGGCAGTGGCAGCCACCGAAGGTATGACGTTCAAGACTCCGGGTACTATCAGCACCCACAACAACAGTCGTTTGTTCATTCAATATCATCCTGGCTATTTGACTGAGATACATGAATCAGCGTTTTCGCCGTAACTACCAGGACAACCCTACAGACAGACCTTTAAATCAGTCTGAATTCGGCCTAATCAAACCTAAACTCGTACGGGGTTCGAGCAAACTATGGCGGGGTATATTCAAAAAGTGGTGAAAGAAAGGCACAAAAGAGGAGGGCATCATCCAGCACATAGGAGGGAGCGGAAACAAAAAACGACGGGCCTATTTAAGCCCGTCGTTGGGTCCAACTGCGTGAAGCAACACTATGAACGATTAAAAATCGAACTGCGCAGCCAGTTGCAGACGAGTGTTGTCAGCAGACTCACCGTTGGCCAGCTCTTTGTCCGCGAAGGAAAGCTCCAACCCCAGCGTTACCGGGTCAGCAACTTTGTAGAAGTTGCTAAAGTGAACGCTTTGCAGGGTTTCAAAGGAGTTCGGGAACAGATCTGCTGGCTGATCACCCTCTACGCGCCCATAGGACAGTCCAGAGGAGAACTTTGGCGTCCACTGCTGACTGATAGCAACGTTGGCACCGTATGCCTCAATGGTTTCAAGATCGCCGTTGGCATCAATGTATGCCTCGCCAATGCCAGAGCGGCTAGCGCTGCTGTCATTATTGCTGAAGGAACTGTAGATGTAGCGTCCCACGCCGTCACCAAAGATCGCCCCTGCCATGACCGTGGTGGCGTCGGTGAGGTTTAGTCGGCCAGCAACCAAAACGCCATAACCAAAGGCGTTATCATCGCCCGTAGCAGTTGCAGAGTCAGTCTGCAGCGAACGTGCCAGGCCGGCAACTTCAATGCCACCTGCACTGCCTGCCCACTTGTACTTGGCAGTCAGATCCGGCGCATTATCGCGAGAGTCTTCAAATCCGGTGGTTTCCGGATTCTCAGCGGAGACTGAGAAGTTAGCGCCACCGCCAAGAGGCATCGTGTAGCGCAGCTGTGCCTGACGAATAAAAGAAACACCTACAGGGCCATCAAAATCAACAGTAGACGGATATGCGGTAAATTGCATGAAGTTACTCCAAGTCTGACCCGCAAGCAGACCGTTCAATTCGCCATAGGCGTGACGTATACGCAGGCCTCTGGAGTTGGAGAAGATTTCGTTACCGCCACCACCGTAGAAGTCACCTTCAACGGTGGTCTTTACCTCGCCCGCGTCGGTTGGAGTGGTTGTCTTGATGCGGACACGTGACTGCCGGGCATGGGCGCGAAAAGAAGGATCGCTTTCATCGTTAGCAGTGTCGAGGCCAGCTACGAAAAGACTGTCACCCATGTCCTGATCAAAATCGTAAATCATGTCCAGCTTGACATAACCACCGATTGTTACGGCGGTATTGGTGCCGGGCACCATCCAACCTTCCGAACCCTTGCTTTCCGCCATGCCATCCAGTTGACGCTGCAAATCATTTATTTGTGTCTGAAGTTCAGTTGCAGATTGCGCATGAACAGACGGGGCCAGCAGACCCGTTACCGCAAGCGCCAGTGTTGCTCTCATCGCTAACCTGAGTTTATTAGTTTGCATTGTAAATCAGTCTCCATGAGCCTTCGTTGTATTTCATCTGACCGGTAATTGGCATCGAACAAACCGACCGCTAGCGCGTCTCAGTTGTAGGCCACTTCCGGTAAGTGGGTCGTTGATCTCGCACTTTTCGCCAAATCAACGACTTGCCATTAATAGCAGATGAACTTGAAACGAAATTGAAAAAAAAGCCCTTTAATACCTTTGTATTAACGATCCCGTCGCCCCCGTTTTTCTAACCGTGCTCTCTTTTCATCATCTAATTCTATTTTTTCAAGCTGAGTTAAAGTTCATCTGTTTCCATGAGGGTGAAGATCATTCAACTTAAAGGTGAATCTATGAGAAAACATCTTTTGCTCACATCTCTAGCATTAACCTTGGCTGCAGGAAGTCTCCATGCCGCTGAGGCTAATAACAGTAGGCTGGCACAAAACATGCTCTCCGAAAGCGGCATTCAGGACATGAAGAGGCAGCATAGAGTAATGACACAGGCAGCCGCATCTGAAGCGGGCATGGAGGCTCGCCGAAAATTGATGCTATCGAATAAGGACGATATCTATCACGAGATGATCAAATCGGGAGATATCAATCTATCTGAATTGGACCAGTTTTCAAAAGATCAGTTTAGTCATTAGAACAAGTTTCGCACTAAGCGCCTGTGGATTTAAGAATATAATTCTTCCGATAAATGACGTTTCAAAGCCAGTTGCATCGTGAATGGTCTCCACCATTCCGTCTTGCCGCACTACTTTTGTAGTGCGGCTTTTTTAGTCCTAGATTTGATCGATAACAACTTCTAACCAACTGCTTGGCAAACAACATGCCTAGAAAACAACGACGCCCTTCAATAAAACGGAAACTGCTTACTTTTCTGACACTAACGGGTTTCGCGTGTACCGGGCTAATATTCTTCTCACACACCCTTTTAATCGACTATATCCATGACGAGCTTCACAGACAGCAGCTACAGGCTGCAGCTAACCGGCTCTCAAAGATACTAACAAATGATAAAGAAGAAATTACAAAATCCTCTCTCAGAAATTTTTCATTGTCTCAATATTCTGTTCACATCGAAGACAGTCAAGGCCGGAGTTTTACAAGCGAGAACATTAAACCGAAATTACAGGTGGTAGAATCGTTCAGAAAGCCTGGAATTTTTCACATATCGGATGATGATCGATCAATCCTTGGCTACTACAAATTGTTTAATAAAAGGCAAGATAAACTAAGCGTTACTATAATTGAAAGAAGCTCCTACTCCCCAAACACACTTGACAAAATCCATGTTATTATATGGATCATATCGTTTACAATTCTCGTTACGATATCAATGATCATATTTATTGGGGTAACTATCGCACTAAAACCTTTAAAAATGATGAGCGCCCAATTAACTTCGCTTAAAAAGGGTGAGCGTAATAGACTGGATGAGAGCGTACCTGAAGAATTCGATGAACTTGTCAAACATCTTAATCGTCTATTAGAGTCGTACGACAAAAAACTTGCCCGTTCACGCCACCTAGCCGCAGATATTTCTCATAGCTTAAAAACCCCCCTTGCCGTCATAAACTCCATGATCAATGACGAAGCCATTCCCACCACAATCGCGAGTCAAATTAAGTCTCAACTGTCTGAAATGCACGAGCTGATCGACACTCAAATGAGAAAAACCGAAATGTCCGGTCAGTACATTGGAAAGGCGACACCAATCATTGAGAGAACTCTGGCACTGGTGGACGTCGTCAGCCGAATCTATCCTTACAAACAGATCCATCTTCAAGAAACATTACCCAGAGAGCTTGTCTGGCCAATTGATGAGCGTGATTTTAATGAGATCTTGGGCAATGTTCTTGATAACGCTAGCAAATGGTGCTCCCAGGAAGCTCATCTACACTTGAAACTTCACGATGACATTTTGACTATTCTTGTTGAAGATGACGGCCCAGGAGTGGCTTCACACCAACTTGCCGATCTTACCAGGCGCCAGAAAAGATTGGATGAAACAACTCCTGGCTACGGTCTTGGACTTTCAATCGTTCAGGAAATCATAAATGACTACGGTGGCGCCATGCACTTTTCAACATCACCTAAAGGCGGTCTTCGGGTTCTAATCGAGCTTCCCAGAAGCATTTGACGACTACAAGGGCAACTTATCCAGCTTTAGTCAGCGACCAGCAGGCATAGCACCCCGATACACCAACGTCTCAACGTCAAAACTGTCGCTTTGAACTGAGTTTTCATCAGGCGACATAAAGAATAACCCTGTATTGCCTGATACGGGGGACACCGGAGCCGACGTTAGAAGACTTTTTGACTGCGTTTTGGGGGATTTCCCGGATCTCAGTGTCAACCAATCAACTCGCGTCTCATAAACACCTATCCTATCTTCGGCTGCACTGGATTCCTGTGGAATCCCGATATTTACTGCGTCCTCACCGGAGCGTACGAGGAGGTTCGGCAAGAACAGTGTTTGCCTCGGACTAAACACCGCCTCAGGCGACACGTCGTAAGTCATATTCCTGCCCGCAATCCGGTTTCCAATCTTGTAGCCCAGACGGGGTCCCTCTGTGCCAGCAGGGAAAAATGAAACCTCCCCTTGAGAGACGGTCACCATATTCAAAGGTCCCGATTTGCTCTGAACAACGGCATCGATTACCCGAAACACTGGCGTGTATCGGCTTAATTTTTCATGATCGGCCTTATCAAGATCAGGCCCGTTTGGTGAGATTGATATTTGATAAACCTCTGAACCAAACCCCTGATCTGAGTAGAAAGACTGCCCGAGAATAGTTTCCCGGCGGCCGTCAGCATCCAAATCCTGCAATCCCAATATTAAGGGAATGAAACCAATGGCTTCGGCCTTCCCCTCGGCCAACTGGATCAAAGAACTTGAAACGCGACGGCCATTCCACTGATTCAAAATGAGGTTGTATGAGTTTTCTGAAACGTACCAGTCCATTCGGATGACTTTCTCCCGACGGGGCACCTCAATGGACGTCAGGCTCTGAACAGCCCCACCGGAATCAACATGAAAAAAGCTGAGTTTGTTTCCATGCTCCGCCGCAAAATAGTAATCGCTGCCAGAACGAAACGCGGACAACGACTTTGCGTTGATGGGCAGTCTGGCAAATGGAGACGCTAAAGCTTCCTCCTCCTCAACCGAACCTACCCGACCTTCTTCAGCATCGGTCTGTACAATGCCGACCAACCAGGTGTTATTGTAGGTCGCGACGGCTTGACCTCTACCAGTAACCTGAAAACGCACCAATGGCAGATCACTTGACGCCTCTGGCTCCTCCCGCCACAGGAGATCAGGAAACCTGGATTTCAACGCCGGCGTTACCGGCCTGGGATCGCCGGCTCTGTCAGTAAACACCGCTGGAATACCGTAGAAGCGCTTCGATACAGCTCCAACGGAGGGCATCGTTCCAAACAGCACTTTCCCTACCGCCCGATCCTTTCCGATACTCTCGATACCGATGACTGAAAGGTTTTTTTCCGGGATGCCCGCATCGCCAGGTTCCCGCAACACAACAAATAAATCACCCACCTCAACACTGGTATCGCCAACTGTGAGGGAAAGCACTTTTTGATCACGATCTACCTGAGTGACTTCTGCCTTTGCTGGATGCTCGCGCTCAACCGCCTGTACCGCGCCAGCTAGTAGTAGCATCAGGAACACAAATACTGGAGAACGAGTCATCATAGGAAAAAGTCACTCAATGCGGATTCATTTCGTATAACGAAAACGGGGTGGCGCTCCCACCACCCCGTTTTTGTTAGAACTTGTACCTTACCCGACCGGCGACATGAACAATGTCCTGATCACTTTTGCCGTCCTGCAAGGCAGTTTCCTCCAGCGCATCCATGGCATCGCCTGATGCCAGGTATGCAGCTTCTGCCGCGAGCTCCAGCGAAGGGTATGGGAAATAGGAGATCTTGGAACCAAATTCCAGTCCGAGATCTTTTGAGGACGATCCATCTGCAAGTGCAATATTCTCAGCCAAGCGGTTGTAGACCATCATTCCGCTGACCGTAATATTGGCCGCTAGTTTATGATCGAGCTGAAGCTTGTTCATGAAATACCCTTTGTCGAGGATATAGGGCGTTTCGGCGAAGTAGTCATCGCTCGTCATGTTTTCCTGAAAAATCATACTGTCGCTGAAGTCGACATCCGTGGCGATGAAGGCGTCGAAGTCCGCATCTTGCTCATTGCCATCGCCCGATGCGTAGAGCAAGGTGTACGTCAGTTGGTTTGGTCCAAATTGCAGCCCGAGCTCGCCGCGTCCCAGAAAGGTGGAAAGGTCGTAGTTCGTATTGGGATTCGTAGCACCATTCAAAGGAACGAAATTGACCCCCTCTATTGTGCCGCTTTGGCCAATCACCGTACCCTTCACGAACATGCGGCCTAGCGACGTCTCCTGATCATAATCCATCTCCACCCCAAAGCTTGAAACGGAATATTTGGAGTTATCAGCGATGCTCTTCAGTTCATATTCCCTGCTATTTACCGTACCTACTCCCTCAGCAATTTGATCATTCATCTGATAGAGGTAGAAAAGGCCTGCGCTCAGGTTCGGTGAGTAACGCTTGTTCAGGTTGATCGCGAAGTTGTCCGCGCCATCCCAGCCTTCGTCCTGTTCTGAGTCGACGCCGCTCTCATTGGAAGAGTCACCCCGCCCCCATAACAACTGATAGTCAAATCCAGAGCCCAGTGAGCCTTTCCAAACAGCGGCTGTGGCAGTTTCATTCCAGACATGTCGGTTTACTGACACTGGCTGCAAGCCTAGCGATACGCGCTGATCTAGCGTGTTGGGCACCAAAAAATCCACATAAGCCCACCGTGTTTCGATGTTGACACCATCACCGGAATAGTCGCCACCCGAGCCCTCACCGTAGCGGATGCCACCAATCTCCGTCGCAAAAACACCGGTAACTTTTTTGTCATCGGAAGTTGCTTTCGCCCAGAAGCGATATTTGACCTCGCCGAAGCTCTCGGTCGGCTCGTCATCTTTCAGCGTACCGCCACCTGAGTTACCACCAGAAAACCAGTCTCTTTGATTGGTGTAAGCCTGAAAGCGGTTATCCATATCACCGTGGAATTCAATCTCCGCTGCCGTCGCGGCCCAACTTCCCGACAGTGTTGTCATCCCTGCAATTGCAGTGGCCAGAATGTTGCGTTTCAACGTAATCCCCTCCAGTTTCTTTCTTGATTGTTTGTGATATCCGATTCGTACGGATCGTGGCGTAAATCTTAAAACCAGCTAGAACAACGGACTAAAGGTCAAAAAAAAGGCGGGAATGAAGCATTCCCGCCATTAAATAACCTTAGTTAACTCGCACGTAGGATCTCACACGAACCTTAAATGAACTTGAAATCCGGAAAAGATTTCAGATACGTCGGTCTCCCTGTATTCAGCGACCGCGCTCGACCCTACATGGAAAACTTATGCTCGAAGCCCACACCAAATGTGGAGTCCTCAGAGTCAGCCAAGTCCGCCTCCACCTGAGACACGTAAGCATAAACCTTACTCTTGCTAGCCAGTTTATAATCGAGCCCCAAGGCCAGCAGGGTTAGCTCCTCGTTTGTTGTCTCAGCTTCTGTCAGTCCGTACTGCGCCTTGATCTTCCAACGCTCAAGGTTAACGGCACCGCCAACCAGATAAGACGTATCTTCTCCAGGGCCATCGCTTTCTTCTGCTAACTGGTAAACTGCACCGACCTCAAAGTTACTCAATCGGACCTTCCCTACGGTTCGCAGGATATTGAGACGACTATCGCCACTGGAATCGGCTTCCAGTGAATCTTCGATATCAGAATCGTAGGCAATACTGCCGTAGAAATGTTCGTTCTCAAACGTAAAAGAGCTGGAAACTGCATCCGCGGGTCCGTCGTTCTCTGCCCCAGCTGACTGCTCTTCACCCGGGATGACGGCAACACTAACGCCCACAGCATCAAACAGACGTGGGGAACTGTATTGAACAATGTTGCTGGTCCGATTTTCACCAGCCATGATATTTTTTATATCCGCCTGTAGGTCGTTGAACTGGTCAACCTTGCCCTGCGCTGACTTTAAAGGTGTGTCAAATTTTCCCGCAATCAGTGCACCAAGGTTCGCCTGCTTGAAGCCACCGTAAATATTACGCTGAGAGAAGGTTTGGCCATCTTTATCTCCATCATCAATCGATATTTCAAATTCTGCTTTGTAGATCGCCTCCAAGCCTTCGAGGTCGGTATTGAGCGCCCCTTTTACCCCCAGACGGGACGCATTACTCTGGAGCTTCCAGGTATCGCTATTACCGTCGTCCTGGTTTTCATACGAAACATTGGCTTTGCCGTACAGGATAGGACCGTCCGCCGCGAGTGCATTCATTGAAGTTACTGCAACCCCACCAAACACCAACATTGATAGACACTTATTCATGGACACCTCTTCAGATTAGATAGATTCAAAATGACACTTGAAGTCTTTCAAATGCTGAGTAGATGGTGCCTTGTACCTATTGCAAAACTGTTACATTTAAATATTTTTTCGATTTATTTCAATAACCTAAGTTAAAAACTTGCTATTATATCCTTTGACACTGAATTGAACTTGAATATAAGCGGCCGTCTTCATACATTGCGTCGTGGGCACGGAAGCGCTTTCCGTCTGACTCCAGATTCATCCATCAGATTTTTCTGTTCACTTCCCGTACTACTCACCAAATCGATACCAGAACCCCTCTTCCTGAAGCTTATCGGGAAACCTCTTGTCTTGACTGGCCCACTCACCCAGATATCCATAGCCCGGGCGCATGCCTGCAGCCTCCATAAGAGACGTGCAAAGGATCGCGGCAGGGATTGCGGTTGCGCGATACAGATCAGAATGGCCAATTGATATTCGGCGCGATGCGCCATCAGCTCGGCTCTCTGCGGTCAATACCAGGCCGAAGGGCTTTTTGGTAAAGCGCTGAAGAGCTGAATAGAATGCGCGTTGACGCGATTCGAATGAGAAGCATCCGAGTATGCCGGTTCTCTCGAACGTCATCAGCGCATCGGTTACCGGGTTGAGACCAGCGTGGTAAAAGCTGAAGCGCTCAAGGGAGAGCTCCTGCGGTAAGGCTTGAAGTTCATCCAGAAAAACCGGAACACAGATGCTGCTTCCCAACCCGCCTTCAAACCTTCTATATCGAACGTCCCAAACACGGGAGTGTATCCATCCACCATTATATTTCCAACCCTGGCTTTCAGCGGCAGTCAGGATGTCGGCAACACCGCCCCAGCCTATGTCGGCGGATCGATAACGCCCATACATCTTAATGTCCGTCACTGTCCCCGTAGAGGCCTGGCAAAGCCATCGAGCCAGCCACCCAGGCAGCCCCGGATCAGCACCTGCATCCAGTACGAATCGGCTGTCGCTCGCCTCAATGCGTGTCCGCATGCTCTGAAATATTTCAAGCTTGCGCGGATTCGGCGTGATATCGATGTAGTCAGCTCGATTCGCGATACAGCCTTGAACCAGGCTCTCAATTGCAGACACCGAAAGACCACACGCGACAATAACGACATTCTGCCCATGCGGGCATTGCCTCGTTTGTTCAGCGTCGGCCACATCAACTGACCTGGCGCTGAAACGCCCTGTGGCACCGGCTTCGCGATCTAACTTTTCCGCCCGTTTGCGCCCTTTTTCCAGCGACCGGCCTGCCAAGACAATCTTGCCTTCGATCCGTTGCCCCAAAAGAGTTGCAATGGCCGTTCCTGCAGCTCCGTAGCCGCCAAGGATAAGTACGCTCTTGCTGCCCTGCCTCATCGTTGTTCAAGCTTCTTTTTGACGTACTCCAGCTCAACCCTGGTATGTCGCGCTGCGTCTGACTCGATATCCATAAAGGCGGACATGAACCAACTCAAGGCTCTGCCTTTGAAAGAATCGGGAAAGACTCCGTATACCCGATGAGAGAGACGCCATCCTTTCTCGGAGCCCGTCTTTTCAATTCGTAAATCTCCTCCCTCGAACACGTCAACGATGTCGAGCCCCCAAAGGCTATAGGTGGTTTCGGCTGACCATCTGTAACGTGTTGGCGGAAAGACGTCGTACACGCGCCCGTCCAGAACCCCTTTTATTCCACCAACCGTTTCGACCTGGAAAAACCTAAGCCCATCAACAAAACCCGTACCTTGTCGGCTCGTTACCTCAGTCAAAATGTGAGCATCGTTCGATCGGTGAAAGGTGCCTTCGAAATCGGTCACTGCTTGCCAAATATCTGCACGAGGCGCATTCACAACGACACTCTCAGTGACGTCCACTTTACGGGGATTGAAACCCGCAAAGATCATGAGAAAAGCGACGATAAAAAGCATGGTAACCGCTATCTTTCGTCCCATGGCACGCCCCCTTTTTTTGTCAGACCTATTAACCGTCAACCCTTTAGTTGCTACAGGGTCAAGCCGCAAGCCGTCGAATCGCGGCGGATTCACCAGTGTCGCCAAAAACTAACGATTAGCATTGACCCTGTAGTAGCTACAAGGTTTAAAGTAACGGAACCTTTGGGAGAATCGGAACCGCTGAAATGAGTAGCGACTGTAATGGACAGTGTGGCAGTGAAGTATCTGTCGTCGACAATAGCTTTAAGGGACCCACCACCGCTTCTGACGCCCAAGTCAGCATTTATAAAGTGCCCAAGATGGATTGCCCCTCGGAAGAACGAATGATTCGAATGGCGCTCACGGGTTTTGACAACATTCAGTCACTCTCATTCGACCTATCGAATCGAAAGCTGGAAATTATCCATCAAGGCGAAACCGGACCTATTACCAGCAAACTGGAAACCCTGGGTCTGGGCGCTTCCTTGCAGAAGACGGAAGACGCCAGCCCTGAGTCCCTCAGGGCGGCTGAATTGTCTCATGCCAACGAGACTGAGGAATCCGGCACTTTATGGATACTGCTGGCAATCAACGGCCTGATGTTTCTGGTCGAGATGACGATGGGCCTGATCGCGCAGTCTGCTGGCCTAATTGCAGACTCGCTTGACATGCTTGCTGATGCGGCCGTTTATGGTCTCGCTCTTTACGCCGTCGGGCATGGCATTCGAATGCAGGTCAGAGCGGCGCATGTTGCCGGTATTCTCCAGCTTATCCTTGCCGCTGGGGTACTCGTTGAAGTTGGCAGGCGCTTTCTGTTTGGCAGTGATCCGCAGTCGCTGATGATGATGGCCGTCGCATCTGTGGCCCTTATTGCCAACATCAGCTGCCTGCTTCTGATTGCCAAACACCGCGAGGGCGGCGCCCATATGAAAGCCAGTTGGATCTTTTCAGCCAATGATGTGGTTATCAATCTGGGAGTTATCCTTGCGGGACTTCTTGTTGCCTGGACCGGCTCCAACTACCCAGACCTAATTATTGGCGGCGTTGTGGGTGGCATTGTACTCATTGGTGCCAAGCGCATCCTTGCACTAAAAGGATAATTCGATGTCTGAAGACCGCCCAAGTGTTTCAACGCCTACCTTTCTCGGATTTTCCACCCTGGTAGCGCTGGTCGACCAGCTTGTTAAATGGCTCGTCCAGCAGTCCATGGCTTACGGGCAATCGGTTGAGATCACCTCTTTTTTTAATTGGGTGCACGTTTGGAATAAAGGCGCAGCCTTCAGTCTCTTTGCCGATGGCGGGGGCTGGCAACGCTACTTTTTTATCGCAATAGCCGTTGTCGTCTCGGCTGTTCTGGTCAAACTGATTCGGAACAGCCATCAGCGAACAGAATCCTTGGCCTTAGCGATGGTACTTGGCGGCGCATTCGGAAATGTCATCGATCGGGTTTTTCGAGGCTATGTTGTCGATTACCTGGATTTTCATTGGCAATCCTGGCATTGGCCGGCGTTCAATCTTGCCGACGTCTTTATAGTCCTGGGCGTGATCATGATTTTGGCCACTAGCTTTAGAACCCAAAAAAGTCCCGATGAACAAGTGGAAGACCCGCGCTTAAAAACGGGCGACTAAGGAAGAGAGTAGGAGGAGGAATCAATGCACAGTGAATTGAAACGCTTCTTTGGTGCGGAACTTCAGGCTGCCCACGAGGCAGAAAAACGGGGCGATTTCCAGTCTGCCTTCACCAATCTTGAACGCGCCCATATCCTCAGCCAGAAATACGCTCTAGCGCACGCCGGAACTCATATACGGATGCTCAGACTGGGTTGGCGGACGAGAGATGCTCGCGAAGTCCTTGGGCAGCTTACTCGGGCGATTGCGGCCCTGCTCTTCTCCCGCATCTGGGTTCCGGTTGGAAACACAGGGCGCGCAAACGTCAGCGCTTTTACGCCCATGCCGTTACCAGAGGATTTGGCACGCGCATTGGAGGAAACACGCGAACGGTAGGTTAGCTGCCTAAGCAGGAGACGAAACCAACGGTATGCATTTGACCCTATAGCTACTACAGGGCTCATGACTGAATACACACCTTCTTTGATAGAGGCCGACATGCACGACCACAGTCACGATCACAGCCATCATTTCGACACTCATAACCGTTCATTTGCGATTGCAGTGTTTCTCAACACGCTGTTTGTGGTGATTGAAGCGGTGTACGGGGTCCTTTCCGGTTCGCTGGCATTGCTCGCCGATGCGGGCCACAACCTCAGCGACGTGATGGGGCTGATACTGGCCTGGGTAGCCAGCTGGCTTGCCAGCAAAGCGGCAACCTACAGCAAGACCTATGGCCTCAAGAAGACCACCATCCTGGCGGCCCTTTTTAACGCGCTTATTCTGATCGCTGCTGTTGGCGGCATCACCTGGGAAGCCATTCAACGCCTGACAGAGCCTGCCGATGTTGCGGGTCTGACTGTGGTGATCGTGGCTGGTATTGGCGTATTGATCAACGGCGCCACCATGATGCTCTTTCTCAAAGGGCAGAAAGGCGACATCAATATCCGCGGCGCTTTTTTACATATGGCCGCAGATACAGCGGTATCAGTGGGCGTGGTGATCTCCGGTACGGTACTGATGTTTACCAACCTGACCTGGATTGATCCCATCGTCAGTCTTGTTATCGCCGCTGTGATCTTTGTTGGCACCTGGCAGCTACTGAAAGATTCCGTAAAACTGGCCGTCGATGCCGTTCCCAAGGGCATTGATCCTTCGGCAGTCCATGAACGCCTGGAGAATCTACCTGGCGTTCAATCGGCCCATCACCTTCACATCTGGGCACTGAGTACCACCGAAAATGCCCTGACCGTGCACTTGGTGAAGCCCAATTCAGAAAGTGATGACCAGGTTATCAGTGAGGCCGCTGACATGCTCAAAGAGCACTTTGGCATCCAGCATACGACCATCCAATGGGAACGTGAGGATGATCAATGCCCAAACACCGCCCACTGCGCGACGCAGTTCAATTGACAAGGAATGTAAGTGTGCGTGTAGAAATCTCAACAACCTTTCCCGCGCCCGCGGATGACGTTTGGGCGCTGGTCAAGAAAAGCAAAACACTGCTTTTTGTCTGTAAGGGCCTCCTGGGTTTTGGTGACGCCAAACATTTTCCGCAGCAATGGAAAGAAGGTGAGACGCAGGTTACACGCTTACAGTTTTTTAACTGCGTTCCTGCGTGGAGACATTCAATAACGTTCGAAAAGATCGACGATAACAAGCGAACTCTTTCTACTAAAGAAGGCGGAGGGTTGGTCCCCGTCTGGGACCACGTCATTCGAGTTTCACCTAACGGGAACCAGGCCTGCACCTACTTGGACGAGGTGGAGATCAAAGCGGGCGTTCTCACGGTCATGGTGTGGTTATACGCCCAGATTTTGTACCGGTATCGCCAGCTTCGTTGGCGAATCCTGCTACGTAAAGTTCTTCAAGATGTAACATCGAATTAATTGTTGAATCACCAAGGCGCAAGGACCCCATGCGAGACATAATTGAACGCCATCAGGTCTGGGCCTACCTCATCGCTGTTGTCCTCGGCCTTTTCGTAGGTTGGAAGACTTCTCCCGGCGAGGTTGTGCCGGACTACCTGATCTGGACACTACTCGGGGTTCTGCTCTACGCCACATTTACCCAAACTCCGTTGACTCATCTGTCAGGTGTATTCCGGGATCGTCGGTTCATGGGTGCCTTGCTGACCGGCAATTTCTTGGTGATGCCAGCGATAACCGCCTTGTTGGTATTGGCACTGCCAAACAATGATGCGCTGAAGCTGGGCGTGCTTCTGGTATTGCTGATGCCCTGTACCGACTGGTTTGTCACCTTTACTCATCTGGGGAAGGGGGACAGCACCCGAGCCATTGCGGCAACGCCGGTTCTGCTGATTGCTCAATTGGTTCTTCTGCCACTGTACTTGTGGCTCTTCCTAGGCAACCAGTTGGGGTGAATCTTGAGCTTGAGCGGCACCTCCTACCTGCCTTTATCGGGCTGATTGTCGTTCCGCTTATCCTGGCATTTCTGACGCAAACATGGGCCGAAAACTCCAGAGGAACTTCCCGGTTCGTTCGCGCAACGGGACTGATGCCAGTTCCTCTACTCACAATCATACTCTTCATAATCTCGATGGCACAGGTCAGCCAGATCGCCAGTACCAGTGGCATTGTCTGGATCTTGATGGTTCTTTTTCCGACTTATCTACTAGCAGCGGCATTGGTTGGGAAAGTCCTGCGCCAGGTCTTCCAGTTGCCGCCCGAGACCGGACGAACGATTGTCTTCAGCCTTGGCACGCGCAACTCCTTTGTGGTTTTACCTTTGGAACTGTCAATGCCAGAAGCCTGGGCGGCGGCCGTTGTGGTAATTGTCGTCCAGTCGTTAGTGGAACTGTTTGGAATGATGTTCTATCTGAGGTGGGTGCCCAAGCGGCTGCTACCAAACACTTAAAAGTCTGACACCAATAAAACTAATCAAAAAATATATGGAGATCTAACGTGCGAACCCGAACTTTGGTCGTGAGCCTCATCCTTTTCTGCCTAGCGGTATTCACTGCCGCTTTTGTTGTATATGACCGCTCTCAGGTTACTAGCGAAACTGCCACTGTCGACAAAACTCCCTTGGTAAGGGACTATTCTCCTATCATAGGCCCCGAAGACGCACCGGTAACCATTGTTGAGTTCTTCGATCCCTCCTGCGAAGGGTGTCGGGCTATGCATCCCTATGTGAAACAGATTCAGGCTGCGTACCCGGAAAAAGTGCGCCTGGTCCTGCGCTACGTTTTGTTTCACAAAGGCTCGGAGGAGGCCGTCAGAATCCTGGAGACGGCTCGCGAACAGAAGGTCTATAAGCCGGTGCTTGACGCTGTCATGGAGGCACAGCCCCAATGGCATGATGACCCCGATATCAAGGCAGCATGGGATGCAGCAAAGTCAGCGGGACTCGATGTTGAGGCCGCCCGTGCCAGTATGAACTCTCCCGAAATTGACGGCATTATTCAACAAGATGCTGCGGACGTTAAAGGGGTCGGAATTTCTGGTACGCCGACATTCTACGTTAACGGAGAAAAGTTGAGTCGGCTGGGGCCTCAGGAACTGTACGACCTTGTGACGTCCAAGGTAGAGTCATCGAAATAACAACACCAGAACCGGCAACGCTATGTCACTGCTAGACTACCTTCTACCCTACGATTTCTCGCCGCTAACCGTGCTGAGCTACATGCTCGTGATGGGGTTCTATGGCATCGGACTGCTTCGGATGCCGGATCAGGATCGGCCGGGCGCGCTGCGAATCTTTGCTTTCACATTGGGGGTAATAATCTGTTATGCGGTGATGCAGACCCGCTTTGATTACTACGCGCAGTACATGTTCTTCGTTCATCGGGGCCAGCACCTGATTCTTCATCACATCGGACCTATCCTGATCGCACTGTCCAACCCCTTGCCGGTCATGCGGTTCTGGTTTGAAAAAATAAGCCCGGGCTGGAAACGCAAACTCCGGCCTCTGGGTTGGATTTATCAGGTTCTGCAACAGCCCTTCATCGCCCTTTTCCTTTTTGTTGGGCTCATTTATTTCTGGCTGTGGCCATCGATCCATTTCGACGCCATGCTCAGCCGGGATCTGTACTGGGTCATGAACTGGAGCATGTTGCTGGATGGTCTGCTGTTCTGGTGGTTGATCTTTGATCCAAGACCGCCGGCGATCACCTCATCACTTGGGTATGGCAGACGCATGTTGGTTCTGGCTGCCGCAGGTGTGCTTCAGATGTTTCTTGGGGCGTGGATCGTGTTCTCACGTGACATGGTTTACGACGTTTACGAAGTCTGTGGCAGAGCCTGGCCGCTGGACCCGGAAGTCGACCAGCTTCTGGGCGGCATGCTGACCTATATCCCTCCAGCCATGATGAGCATCCTTGGCATTCTTCTGATGCTCCGGCGAGCCATGCATCAGGACGGAAAATATACCAATCATCCCAAAAAACTGAAGGAAACAACCTCATGAGGACCGGTTTCTGGCGACAGCCCACCAAAATCGTACCGGCCATTTCAATGATGGTTTTGGCCATGTTGCTTACGGGTTGCCTCGGCAACGACGAAGACTGGCATGGGAAAAACATCAGTGGCCTGATGCCTGAGCTTGAGTTCGACCTGATCAACAGCCAGGGCGACCCTGTATCTGGCAGCAATTACAGTGGCCGCGTAAGAATGCTGTTTTTCGGGTTTACCTCATGCCCCGATGTGTGCCCGACTGCCCTGCAAAAACTTAATCAGGCAACCAGTGGCTTGTCTCCAGAGCTTCAGGACGAAGTGCTCACTTTATTCGTGAGTGTCGACCCCAAACGTGACAAGCCTGAGCGCCTCGCAGAATACGTCGATTTTTTCGGTGATAATATTGTCGGTCTCACCGGAAAAGAGCAGCAACTTCGGGAACTGGCTAAACGCTATCGGACAACCTTCGGTTATGACGAACCTGGCCCAGACGGCAACTATGCGGTTTCCCACAGTAGCGCGATTTATGTATTTGATCGCGAAGGCAACCCTCGCTTGTTAATGCGGCCGGACCTGAGCAAAGAAGAAATCAGACACGATCTCGTTGCTCTTGTTCAGGAAGACTCTTGAGCACAGTAAAAGTAAATTCCCCTGTTCAAATCTCCTTGCCCAGGGCCTTCCGCATTAACAAGCGAGGGTTGCCTTTTTTCAATACTGCCTACGGATCTGGGGGGCGATCATAAAGCTTTCTTGAGTTGCGTTATTAACTGGGTAAGTCCAATCCATTAGAGGGGGTGTCATACATATCGGGGGAAGTCCATACGGAGACCAGTTCAAAGTTCTTGATCGGCTACCCGAATGTCCGCTTTGCGACCTCCCGCATCCCAAGCAATACCTAAACAAAAGCGAACATTGATGCCTCTCACCCAACTACGACCAAAACGCCATGGGCGTGAGTAACTGCCAGGAACACTGAAAATAGAGCGGGGGACAGCACCGTGTCTGTCCGCACACAAAGGTTATTCCAGACTGACGGCTGTAATATCTCCGCCTCGGCCAATCCCAACGGAAACCGGGAATGACACAAAGTGGAAACGCGTTGTGACGTTGTCGTCATGTATGGCAAAGCCGAAGGTGTAGGTGTTGCCGCGCTCCAGGGCGATGTCGTCGCTATTGCCAGTGTCCAGCGGCCTGATCCAGGTCACAACCCAGTTGCCGTCCTCCCACTTGCCTCTAATCCGCGTATTGTCCGCCGCCGACCCGCGAGCGTCGACGCGACTCAGAAGCCGGCCAGGAAGTACGTCGCCCTCCCGCCAGTCGGCGTCGGGGTCATACAGGGTAGCGTTTTCCTCGCGGATCAGGGCCGCTGGCTTCGGGACACTCTCGATGTCCGCTATGGTGAGAGATTTCCTGCCCACTTTCTCGGGATCGAACATGTATTTGGGGATCATGGAGTCGCGATCAACGTTCCAGGAGAACGGGTTTTGGCCTTCGTCAAAAAGGCGGTATCCGAGCACATAGCCATCGTCTGCCATGTCAACCGGGTTGCTACGGGCCGCTCGCCACTGCATCAGTTCCAGAAACATTCCTCGTTCCTTGATCTGCGCCAGAACCTCCGCTGGCTTGACCTTGTCCCAGCTTGCGGATGCGTCGGTACGCGAAACCGGAATATATTTGCGCACGTCCTTTCGACCCAGACCACCGTCGCCCAGATACGGGTGAGAACGGACCGTTTCGGTTGTAGGTTCGCCCGGCATGTCCCGCATGCCGTTGTGGCAGCTGAGCCAGCACCCCTGTTCGGCAAAACGTTGCACATCACCATCGTCGATCATGACCGCAAGACGGTCTTCGTACAGGGGCGGTTCCTGTCCCTGACGCACACGCTTCGCAGACCGCGGACCGCCATAGAACGCCCATGCCTGACCATCGTAACGCATATAGTTGTGCATTATGCCGGGCCGATCGGCTTGCGTCCGCCAGTTGAATCGGAGGTACAGGTTTTCCTCATCGTGGGCCGCCTGGATAGCCAATCGCAGTGACCCTTTCTTGCCTTCGATGGGATTGGGTTCCAGCTGGCCACCTGAGACGATGTCTTTACCCATGCTCTGTTCGTCGCCATTGTGGCACCGCGTGCAGCCGGTGCCACGTCCCACCTTACGCGCACCGGGGTGTTCCGGGCTGTGCAGCCACTGAAAACTCGATTGCCCAGGGTAGAACAGCGTAATCTCTTCAACCGGTAACGACTTCCAGTCGATGGAGGGGGTTGTGTCAGCGAGAGCTGAACTTGCCAGCCAGATCGTAGCGATGACAATTACGGTGGAATTTCTCAATGAAGTCGGAAACATAGCGCTTTCCCTGCAAGATATGAGAGGTCCGGCGAGACCTTTAATGTGCCCTTAATACCTTTGCTCATTCCAACAACAATAGACCTAATTTGTCCATAACGCGGGCTAATATGGTTTACGGTGAGTCTCGGCTGTCGGAACCCTACCTCCGAATACAAGATTAATTCTCTGCGTCCTGCTATTGGCAAAAACTAGTGGCCAAGGCGACAGGCATTTCGTCGAGAAAGAACCAAGCTGTCTGCCAGTGCAACGTTGTTGCGATTGGGGATGACGGGGAGCTCATAGTTGCTGTTGCCCAAGTTACTATAATCAAGGCTGGTGCAAAGATATAACCATGCCAGCCACGGCGACGGCTACTGCATTGTGGCTTCGCCTCCATTCCGTAACCGCGTGCTGAGCGGCGTTATCCCTAAATCTGAATGTCCGCTTTGCGACCAATGCGACTCACGGATCTTGGCTAAACTAAACCGACCACTAGGGCGCTGAAGTCACTGACATGGTAATGGGCCTTTATATTGAGGCGTTTACATGAACGATCAAAAGGCTGAGACCGCCATGTCAGCTCTTTAGTTCTGTTTAGTAGTGAAGTTTACTAATTTAGTAGGAACGATTACTAAAGTGTACTAAGTCAGAACGAAACACCAGGAACCGCAAGCTTTCTCCGAAAAACAACGAGCACTGTATTCGGATTTGAATATTCTGGGTGGAGTAAATGCAGGGGTAGGTCAGTGGCTCCAAACCGCTGCGTGAACCGGGCGTTACTGTCCAACCCGAATGTCCGCTTTGCGGCCGTTAGCTTTTACTTTGGCATCTGCGTGACTGTTGCGATTTGGATCGGTCCGTTGCTTCGGTATCGATGAGAAAACGACTTCAGGAAATTAACTGAACGTGAACACCCGGAGTACAAACTCCGGTAAGTGATGCGTTAAGAAATGACGTGTTCACGTTCAACCGGTATAGGTATTCACGTTCGCCGGAATACGCAGCAGCTCTTCGTATGCTCAAATTATGGGTGAGGCAGGGGCTCGATACCACAGAGCAAACTCCTACTAGTAAGCGCTGAATGCAATTTCTCAAATCTCGTAGAGGCAAACGTTATGGAGAATCAATCTGAAACACAGTTGCGCACAATGGCACAAACGACTGTTCGCGATGTGATTGATGTTTACGAAGGGGATGTAGAGAGTGCGATCCTGTGGTTATTGGCACCGCTTCCGGCTCTGAATGGGAAAAGGCCTGTCGATTGCTTTTCCGATCCAATAAAGATACTCGAACTGCAAGCTCTGCTTAGAAAGGTTGATCAAGGCGACTTCTCGTAGAATTACTCTGCCTCGAATGATACTGAGATCAAAAGCAAGGCTCTCGGCCCAAGCTGGGTCAGAAACCCCAGGTGTAGTGGCATAGTAAATCTGGCCACCTGATTTTGAGTGTATGATCACTCACATAATGAATCAGGTGAAGACGATGGCGAAAACTAGAAACTTCA
>NZ_RJUQ01000015.1:0-290939 GCF_003751355.1 Marinobacter sp. 3-2
TTCGATTCTCTCCACCTTGGACACTCCTTTGCACTAGGTCTATGCCTAGGCCTTTGCTTCTACCAAGGTGTCCGGTTTAAATGGGGGCTACTACACTTTGTTTAGTGTTGGGTTTATCACCTTTGAGTCCCACTTTGTGAATACTGAAAATCTGCCTTGTCTCTCCGATTACAACTGGTTCCTGAACACCCTTCCTGAAGCTGCCCTCGTGGTTGGCGATAGCGGTGAAATTCTTATTGCGAACGAAATGGCCAGGCGGGTTTTCAAGTCCAGCGGAGATGGCTTCCATGCAAAACATGTTGGGGAGCTTATTCCAGTGGAGAAGCGCGATGGCCATGATAATAAGATGGCCCGCTTCCACGCCTCTCCAGAGAAAGAGACACGGATTGCAAATTCTGCACTGGAAGCTGTGCGAGGCGATGGGACGCACTTCGCGATTGTTATTATTTTAAGGCAGATTACCTTGGCGTCCGGAAGTTACACCCTGGCGATTTGTCAGGATGTGTCCGAACAGCGATACCTCGTAACTGGGTTACGGAATGAACTAGATCAAGAACGCATGCTGGCCCGGACAGATCCCCTTACATCAATTGCTAACATACGCAGTTTTCGAGCAGAGCTTGAACGCTCGATCGAGCGTCTTTCCCGCTATGGCCGACATTTCACGCTAATCAGTATTGATTTAGATAACTTCAAGCCGATCAACGATGACTACGGGCACGCAGAGGGCGATAAAGTGCTCAAAGACGTGGGGGATGCCCTCAAGTCTGGCCTTCGTAGCGGCGACTTCCCAGCACGCATTGGTGGCGACGAATTTGCGGTGTTGCTCCCTGATACGGGATTCGACGCGGCTAAGCAGTTCATGCCGCGACTGGTTCAAACCTTAGAAAACAAGATGGATCAAAGTAAATGGCCGGTGACATTTTCACTTGGCATGGTCACTTTTAATGAGGCACCCGGTAGAGTCGATAAAGCTCTGATGCTGGCAGACGAAACCATGTACCTTGCGAAACGTTCGGGCAAAAACAGAGCTGCAATGCGTACCTTTCAGTGATTCCGGCGTTCACTTCTGGTGCCCAAGTCTGCGAGTTGGCCATTTGATCAAGTTGAATGGCTGACGCTTTATTCGGTTTGGAGGTTCTCGGTGTCATGGGGCTCTGGGATGGTCGATTCCAGAGAGACGTCAATAAGCCCATGCTGAAGTTTTTTCAAAAGGTGAAGCAGGCTGACACCGTCATCAAAGCTCATCTCCTGCATAGCCTGTCTGTAAAACTCGGCAATCGTGTCTTGCAGCCGGTTCCAGAACGTTCGACCGGATTCGGTAAGTACTACCAGTCTTGCTCTGCGGTCTTGGGGATCCTGTATCCGGACGACATGCCCATCCCTTTCCATTCGCTTAAGGACGCCATCAAGGTTTTGGCGACTGACGTACAGATACTCTTTGAGTTGATTGAATGAGGTGCCGTTTTCGAATCCTTCCCGGGACAATGCACCCAAGACCGCCCATTGAACGGCGCTGATGCCCATTTCATTCTGGACCTGGCGCTGCAGAATGTTTCCGGTCTGGAACAGGCGGAAAAAAAGCCGGTTGGGAATGCCTCCGGATTCGTTGACGATCATTTCGTATCCCGTTGGTAAAGAATGGTTCGCAAGCCCGTTAAGTTTATTTATCAACGATATCTTCACATAGATCCGGGGTGGTCTTCCGCATTTTCTTGCTTCAGTCCGGATGATAAGGGCGCTGTGAACCCGGAGTTCCCTGAGATCTCGCAGGGAACTCCGCGATCGCAGTTTTCACTCAGTTATTGATGAGCTTGCATTTGCTCTCCGAAAGCGGACGGAAGGCTTCGTTGCCCGGAATCGTTCGAACAATCTTGTAAAGATCCCATTCGCCGGTGGACTCTTCCGGTGTTTTTACCTCGGCCAGGTACATGTCATGAACCATCCGGCCGTCCTCACGGATACGACCGTTTTTGACGAACATATCGTTGATCGGAGTCTCTATCAGATGCTTTCGGACAGTTTGGGCGTCATCCGAGCCAGTAGCTTCCACCGCCCTCAGATATTGCATTGTGCTGGAGTAGATCCCCGCGTGAACCATTGTTGGACGGGTACCGGTTTCTTCCATGAAACGATCAGACCATTCACGGGTTTCATCGTTCATGTCCCAGTACCAACCGGTAGTCAGCTGCAGTCCCTGGGCCGCTTCGGTACCCAGGGCGTGAATGTCACTGATAAATACGACAAGACCAGCAATGATTTGACCCGACTGCGTGACGCCAAATTCCGCAGCGGTGGTGATTGCATTGGTTGTGTCCGCACCGGCGTTCGCCAGAGCAATGACGTCGGCTCCTGAAGCCTGGGCCTGGAGGATGAACGAGGAAAAGTCCGGCGTTGGGAATGGATGACGGATGCTTCCGAGAATCTCACCGCCATTGGCTTCTACAACCCGGGTAACGTCCGCCTCCATGGCATGACCGAAGGCATAGTCTGCGGTCAGTATGTACCAGGATTTGCCGCCTTCCTGAACGATCGCGGTCGGAGTACCGATGGACAGTGCGTAGGTGTCGTAGACGTACTGTATGTGATTGGGTGTACAGTGCTCGTTGGTGATGCTGGATGCAGCAGAGCCTGAGATCAGTCCCAATTTGTTGTTTTCTTCAAGTATCTTGGTAGTGGCGATGGTTACTGAAGAGGCCACCATGCCGCCAACCATGTCGACACCGTCGTTCTCAACCCAGCGACGCACTGTGCTGGATGCAACATCAGGGCTATTCCGATCGTCGGCACTGACCACCTCGATCTTGGCATTGTTTACTGTCCCGCCGAAGTCGGCAACAGCCATTTCCATGGCTTTAAAACCGTTCGGACCGGCAAGGTCACGGTAAGTGCCGGACATGTCAGCAAGGTACCCCAGCTTAACTGTGTCTCCAGAGATTGCTGCTTGGGTGGTACCTGCAATTAGAGCTGAGGCAACGACTGAGGGCAGAAGCTTTTTTGTATTTTTCATTGTTCTAACTCCGCTACGATACTTTTTGGTTTGGGTTCTCGTTACTGCTGTAAGGGTGACCAATTTGCTTACTTCGGCAGATATTCCCGTGCAACAATGTTTTTCATGATCTGAGCTGTGCCATCGCCTATCTGCAGGCCAAGAACGTCTCTCAGACGCTGTGCAAACGGCAGGTCCTCGCCCCAGCCGGTGTGGCCGTGAGCCAACAGGCACTGTTTCACAACGTCGAATGCCAGTTTCGGTCCCCACCACTTATTCATGGCTGCTTCGGCGTTATGGGGCAGGTCGTTATCTTTGAGCCACAGTGCGTGATAGCACTGCATACGGGCGGCGTGAACGTAGGTCTGGTATTCGGCCAGCGGATGGGTCAGGCCCTGGAAGGCAGACAGGTTCTGGCCGAAAGCGGTACGTTCGGTCAGCCACTGCCAGGTTTCATCCAGCGACTGCTGGGCCACAGCCAGGCATTGCAGGCCGATCAGGGCGCGGCTGTAATCGAAGCCCTGCATGACCTGTTTGAAGCCTTTGCCTTCGTCGCCCATCATGTGGCTGGCGGGCACCTCCACGTTGTCGAAGAAGATCGAACCGCGGCCGATGGCACGCTGACCGTTGTCCTCGAATCGGGTGGTGGTGATGCCCGGTGTGTTCATGGGTACCAGGAACGCGCTGATCCCGGAGGCGCGCTGTTCCACCGTGCCGGTGCGGGCGAATACCACTGCGACATCCGCCTGGTCGGCCATGGAGATGGAGGTTTTCTCGCCGTTGAGTACGTAGACGTCGCCCTTTTTCTCGGCTTTCAGGCGCAGGTTGGCGGCGTCGGAACCGCCGTGGGGTTCGGTCAGGGCGATGCAGGCCACCTTCTGTCCGGAGGTCATGCCGTGCAGCCACTCTTTTGCGAGGTCCGGTGAGGCGTGGCTGGCAATGATCTGGCCGTTAAGGGAGGTCAGCAGGGGAATGTAGCCAACGTTGAAATCCCCTTTGGAAATTTCCTCGATGATCAGGCCGCTGGTGACACAATCCATGCCGCTGCCGCCGAACTCTTCCGGCAGCTCGCCACCGAGCAGACCCATCTCGCCGAGCTGGCGGATAACAGCCTTTTCGATGACCCCTTCCTGGTCCCGTTTGCGATAGCCCGGAGCCAGCACCTCGGCGCTGAAGCGGGCCACAACCTCGCGAATCGCGTTCTGTTCTTCATTGAATCCGAAATTCATGGTGTTCTCCGGGCGTTGTCTGTGACCCGGCGGTGCGTCGCCACCGGGTCGATCGGCTTACTTGTAGAATTTCCGGAAGTCCGGCTTGCGCTTTTCCTTGAAGGCGTTGACGCCTTCCTTGGACTCGTCGGTGTCGTAGTAGAGGCTCAGGGCCTGCATGCCCAGGGCGCCAATACCGGCAATATTGTCGCTGTCGGCGTTGAAGGAGCGCTTGGCGATGGTCAGGGCCGTAGGGCTCTTCTCCAGGATTTCCTCACACCACTTCTGTACCTCTTCGTCCAGCTGCTCGGGCGGGACCACAGCATTGACCAGGCCCCATTCCAACGCCTGCTGCGCGCTGTACTTGCGGCACAGGTACCAGATTTCCCGGGCCCGTTTCTCGCCCACAACCCGCGCCAGATAGGCGGTGCCGAAACCTGGATCGACCGAGCCGACCTTGGGGCCGACCTGCCCGAAGATGGCGGTTTCCGAGGCGATGCTCAGGTCACAGATTACGTGTAGGACGTGGCCGCCGCCGATGGCAAAGCCGTTGACCCGGGCAATCACCGGTTTGGGCACTTCGCGGATGGTGCGCTGCAGTTCTTCCACCGGCAGGCCGATCAGACCGCGGCCGTCGTACTGACCCTCGTGGGCGCCCTGGTCACCGCCGGTACAGAACGCTTTGTCGCCGGCGCCGGTGAATACGATGACGCCGATGTCCTTGTTCCAGCCGGCGCGGTTGAAGGCGTCCAGCAGCTCCATGCAGGTCTGGCCCCGGAAGGCGTTGTAACGGTCCGGCCGGTTGATGGTGATGGTGGCGACGCCGTTGTTTTCGTCGTACAGAATGTCTTCGTAATTCATGGTGCGTTCTCCTAAATCATGTAGCTGGTCGCTTAGCCGGCCATGGTCAGGCCGCCGGACACACTGATGACCTGGCCGGTTATGAAGTTGGCATCGTCACTGGCGAGCAGGGCGATGACGCCGGGGTAGTCTTCCGGTTGCGCGAGGCGTTTCATGGGGACCGCGTTGCGGAAGGCCTCCAGCAGCTTTTCCGGGTTCGGGGCGGTATCTGCCACGCCTTTGAGCAGGGCGGTGTCGGTGGGACCGGGGCAGACCACGTTCAGGCAAACGTTTTTGGTGGCCAGTTCCCGGGCCACGGTCTTGCTGAAGCCCACCAGCCCGGCCTTGCAGGCGGCGTAGACAGACTCGCCGGAGGAGCCAACCCGGGCGGCGTCGGAGGCGACATTAACGACTTTGCCGCCGCCGGCTGCGACCATTCTCGGCAGCACCACGTGGTGCATGTTGAGCGCGCCCGTGAGGTTCACTGCAATCAACTGGTCCCAGAGCGTTGGCTCGGTTTTCAGGAATGGCAGAAATCGGTCGAACCCGGCGTTGTTCACCAGCACGGTGGGGGTGCCCAGGTCGGTTTCGATGGCCGCTACGGTCTCGGTGATGGCGGCGTAGTCGGTGATGTCCGCCGCGTAGGCACGGGCAGTGCCTCCGGCTTCGGCAATCAGATCAGCCGTGGCCTGTGCGGTTTTCGCGTCCCGGTCCAGTACGGCCACCAGGCTGCCTTCCTCCGCAAAGCGCAGGCATACGGCACGTCCAATGCCGCCCCCGCCGCCGGTCACGATGACTGTTTTTCCCTTGAGGCCTCTCATAATGACTTGCTCCTGTTGTTGTCGGATCACTGGGATTAACTGCGTGCGTTCGGTTACAGGCGAACCTTTTTGGCCTGCTCGCGCAGTTTGAATTTCTGGATCTTGCCGGAGGCCGTGCGAGGCATGGCCGCGATCACTTCCAGGTATTCGGGCAGGTAGTTCCGGGACAGTTGTTGTTCGGTCAGGTAGGTCTTTACCTGATCCAGAGTTATGTCGCTGGCGTGCTCGTCCAGGGTGACGTAGGCGCAGAGGCGCTCGCCCAGCCGTTCGTCCGGGCAGCCCACCAGGGCGACATCGACAATGCCGGGGAACTTGTAGAGGAGGTTTTCCACCTCCACCACGGGAATGTTCTCGCCACCGCGGATTACTACGTCCTTGGTCCGGCCGGTGATGCGGATATAGCCATCCTTGTCCATGCGGGCGAGGTCTCCCGTGTTGAACCAACCGGATTCGTCCACGCCATAGAGTTCGGGGCGTTTGAGGTAGCCGACAAACAGGCTGGAGCCCCGAACCAGCAGGCTGCCTTCCTCGCCGGCAGGCAGGTCATTGCCCTCAAAGTCGGTGATTTTCACGTCCATAAAGGGCATGGCCTTTCCATCGGATTGGCTGGCCCGTTCAGGCGGGTCTTCGGGGCAGGTCATGGTGACAGCGCCGTTTTCGGTCATGCCCCAGGCCGAGACGATCTTCGCCTTCAGTACCTTGCCGGCCTGTTCCACGACAGCGCTGGGGATGGGCGCTCCGGCGGACACGAAGATTCTCAGGGAATCCAGTTCACCTTCATGATTTGGCGCGGTCTTCACGAGGTCTGCCAGGAATGGGGTAGCTGCCATGGTGAAGGCCGGTTTCTCGGCGGCGTTTACCTTGCAGACGTATTCTGCGTCCCAGATGTCCTGGAGAATGGCGGTGGTGCCCAGATAGATGGGCATCATGATGCCGTACATGAAACCGGTCTGGTGTGCCAGGGGCGAGGCCATCAGCACCTTGTCGTCGGAGTTCAGGTGCAGGCGATCGGCATAGGGGCGCACGTTGGAGAACAGCGTGTTGGAGGTGTGCATGACCCCCTTGGGCTCCCCGGTGGTGCCGGAGGTATAAAGGATGTAGATGGCGTCGTCGGCGTTGAGCTGACGTTCGGAAAACAGAGCTGTGACGTCCTGCCTTTCTTCCCAGGGCGTCTCTGTCAGGCGTTCTTCAAAACTGCGCTCGCCAACGCCTCCGATCACCAGCAGGGTTTCGAGGTCTGGCAACTCGCCGCGAATGCCGTCAATCATGGCTTCGTAGTCAAAGCCACGGAATGCCTTTGGAATCACCAATAGTTTGGCCTCGCCATGCCTGAGCATGAAACGCAGTTCCCGCTCCCGGAAAATGGGCATCAGCGGATTCAGAATGGCGCCGATTCGCATGCAGGCCAGGTGCAGGGCCGTGGTCTGCCACCAGTTGGGTAGCTGGCAGGCCACCACTTCGCCTTTTCCGATGCCCATGGCTGCAAGCCCTGCCGCTATGCGGGTGACCCGGTCGTTGAGTTCCCGATAGGTGAGGGACGTGCGGGTGTCGCTGGTGACCTGATAGCCGACGATCGCTTCCCTGTCCGGGGTGCTGGCGACCGCCTGGTCGAAGTAGTCGGTAATGATCTTGTCGTTCCACGCGCCGCTGTTGATCATCGCGGCACGGCGTTCCGGATTGAGCGAGATGCCTGTATCCATCGTGTTCACCTGTTGTGTCCGGTTTGTTGTTGTTAGAAGGCCTCCGACCTCAATTGCAGGGTCCTGCCTTGTCCGGTTCAACATACGCGCGCTTGGAATAATATGTCAACATATTGCTTTAAGGATCGAGAGTCGTGTCACCAGGATGGGTGGGTGAAATATTCAGTTTTGTTAATCTAAATCGAAGAAAATACAGAAGATCATTTTGTGGGGTTAGGTGGGATTTTAAAGCAATATATTGATTGAAATGTGCGAGGTTGTGGCTCCGGAGGATGCGAGCAATTGGGTTGACTCAGTGTGGTGGTCCGGAGGTGCTTTATTTGGCAGAAGTCGGATTGGGAGATCCAATAGTCCCTGTCCAAAAGGACTGGGCTTTCCCGATGAGAGTCCTGCCTTACGTGCTGCCGTTAGCCCCCGGTTCTTCGAGTCCATCAGCCACTGGATACTCAGGTGTTGAAGTCTCTGATGAGCGGCGGCATCCAGGCAGTGGTTACCAAACCATCTAAACCATGGTTAATTGTTCCGCCCTGTCGCCATAGCTAGTGTGAAGTTGTTCTGAAACAACAACAACACAGAGGTGACTTCATGAACAAACGTATCTGTATCGTCGGTGCCGGGGCGGCTGGCCTGCATCTGGGACTCTATCTGCAGCAGCACAACGTCGATGTAACCTTGTATTCCGATCGGCGTCCTGAGGACTATCGCACAGCCCGTCTTCTGAACACGGTTGCGCACCACTCCGTTACGATCGCCCGGGAGGCGGATCTGAACGTGAATAAGTGGCCAGTCAACGAGAACGGCTATTACGGCCACTATTATTATGTCGGCACACCAACCCCCCTCCGTTTTTACGGGGATCTGGCAACGCCGAGTCGAGCAGTTGATTACCGTCTGTACTTGCCGGAGCTCATGACTTCGTTTGCCGAGCGCGGTGGACTTATCGTGCATGAGCAGATCAGCGCCGATGACCTCGAAACGCTTTCCGAGCAATACGATTTGCTGGTGGTCTGCACCGGCAAAGGCGGGTTTGGATCGCTGTTTGAAGCCCGGGAATCCGCTACGCCTTTCAAGACGCCTCAACGGGCTCTCTGTGTGGGGCTGTTTAAGGGGATCAAAGAGGCCCCCATCCGCTCAGTGACCATGTCCTTCTCGCCGGGCGCCGGTGAAATGATTGAGATCCCGACGCTGTCTTTTGATGGTATGTGCACAGCATTGGTGTTGGAAAACCATTTCGGTGGCGACCTCGAGATTCTGTCCAAGACCAAATACGACAATGACCCTCGGGCGTTCCTGGATCTGTTGCTTGAAAAACTTTACAAGCATCACCCCTCTGTTGCCGAAAGGATCGATCCGGAGAAGTTCGATCTGGCGCATGACGCGAACGACATCCTTCAGGGCGCTGTTCCCCCCATTTTTCGGGAGGGTTCTGCCCAATTGAGCAATGGGAAAACGGTGATCGGATTAGGGGATGTCATGGCGACCGTGGATCCGTTGCTGGGGCAGGGCGCCAACATGGCGTCTCACGCTGCTCGGGTGCTAGGCGAAGAAATTGTAGCGACCAACGTCTTCGACGAACGCTTTGTCGAGCATCTGGAATCCCGACGGGAAGACCGTGTTCTGTGTGCGACACGCTGGACCAACTACATGCTCAAGAACCTCAAGGAGCTACCTCCAGAGTTCCAGCAATTCATCGGCACCCTGAGCCAGAGTCGGGAGATGGCGGATGAATTCACCAACAACTTTAACTATCCCGAAAAGCAATGGGATTACTTCTCAAGCCCGGACCGCCTCGCCGAGTGGTGCAAGAGATTTGCTGGTCCGCAGGCCGCCTGAGAAGGAATGTTGCGGTCACTCAGAGTGAGTGGCCGTTTGCTCAGAACAAAAAGAGGAAAACATCATGTCAGCACTTAAATGCTCTGCCATCGAGGAACTTGATGGCCAATCTTTTCGTCAGGCTGTCTCGCTGTTCGCCACCGGCATTGGGGTAATCAGTTCCGAGGATAGTCATGGCGACATTCACGGGGCGACAGTCAACAGCTTTACGTCCATAAGCCTTGAACCACCGACCATTATGGTGTCGCTCAAGCCGGGAAAAATGCACGGCATGCTCACTGAGCGCGGAAGTTTTGGTGTCAGCATTCTGGGTGAGAACCACAAAGACTATTCGGCCTATTACAGTCGGCGCGATCTGAACGGCATGCCTGCCCCCGAATTTACCAAGCGCCAGGCTCTCAAAACCCTGACCGACGCCATCGCCTGGTTTGAGTGTGAGGTTGTGAAAACGGTCGACGTCAATGACCACACGCTGTTCATAGCCAGAGTGACTGCCTGTGGCAAGTCCGATACTGACAGCCAGGCACCGCTTCTGTTCTTTGCGAGCAAGTACCACCACAACCCAGCCCCCATCGCCTGAGGGCAGGCTTCTATAACAACAAATACAACATTGATTCTGGAGGTTTTATGTTGGGTGCATTTGAAAAGAAAATGGCCGGACACGGTGTTCTTATGATTTTTTCAACCCTGGTGTTCGGGGTTGCGCTCTGGATGAATCTGGTCGGGGGATTCGAGATTATTCCGGGCTACATCGTGGAATTTGACGTGCCGGGTACCCCCGAAGGATGGGCCAAGGCCCACATAGGGCCGGCCCTGAACGGCATGATGGTCATAGCCGTCGCGTTCATTCTCCCCCACCTTGATTTCGAGGCTAAAAAGGCCCGGATTCTTGGATGGATCATCGTCGCGGACGGTTGGTCCAACGTGGGTTTCTACTTCTTCTCCAATCTCTCCGAAAACCGTGGTTTGACGTTTGGTCCGAATGTATACGGGGAAGGCAATATTTTCAGCGTGTTAGCGCTTGCACCTGCCTATCTGTTTGGCGTTCTGGCGTTGTGGGCCCTGTTCGTCATTGGTCTGAAGGCGCTCCGAACGAGCACCCAGCGTTCAGCATAACTGCGCAGTCGCAACGGCTTTGTTTACGACAACAACAAAAGAGACTTGTCATGCGAAAACATACGAAATTAGCTATTGGTTTGCTCGGCGTTCCGCTTATGGCCGCCTCTGGATTCGCCTGGTCGACGGAGGGGTTGAGGCTTGAAGGCTATGGTGCCGTTTCGAGGGCTATGGGCGGAACGGCCCTGGCTCAGGACGTAGGCGTGGCGGGCATGATGGTTAATCCGGCAACCTTGTCAATGGCACCCGAGGGCCGCCGTTTCAGTCTTGGTGCGGATGTGATCACAGCGGACATCGTTAATGAGGACCTCACGACCGGTGAACAGGTGCGGTCGTCGGACCGGGGGCAGAACCGGGGGCCCTACGTTGCGCCACAGATTGGTTACACGGTAAACCGGGGCGACTGGGCATTTGGGGTTGGTGCCTTTGCGCTGGGTGGTTTGGGGACCGAATACGGCAGCGACAGTTTTCTGTCAGATGGGACCAGTGGCACGGCTACGGGTTTGGAAAACAGCAGCCGGCTGTTGGTTGTCGATATACCGTTTGCTCTGAGCTTTCGGGTGAATGAGAGTCTTTCGATCGGTGCCACTGTAGATGCGGTATGGAGCGGCATGAATCTGAATCTGCTGCTGGGGGCAAATCAGGTGGGTAGCCTGATTGCCGACGGCCGTGTCAGTGGAAGCCTGCTGGGCACCCTGGCTACTTTGCCTGCCCTGGATGGCGCTCATCTGAGCTTTACCCGGGAGCACCCATTGAGCAGTGGCGCAGATGCATGGGGTGTCAGCGGCCGCTTAGGCCTGAGCTGGCGGGCATCAGATAATACGCGTGTGGGTGCAGCCTATAACTTTGGAACCCGCCTGAATGATTTGCAGGGCGATGCGGTTCTTACCGCGGTGGATCTGGTGGCCGGGCAGATTCCCATCAAGGGACACGTCGAAATCACTGATTTTCAGATGCCCGCCTCTCTTGGGTTCGGGGTAACCCATGAGCTTCGGGACCACTGGCGTGTGTCTCTCGATGTGTCGAGAGTGTTCTGGCGTGATGTACTGAAGGATATCCATGTCGGTTTTACCAGTGACGGAGGTGATGATCTGAATCTGGTCGTCCCCCAGAATTACAAGGATCAAACCATTGTTGCCGTTGGGTCTGCGTATTCGATTGGCGACTGGGTTTTACGAGCCGGCTACCGTCATGGAACCGAGGTGGTGCCTGATCGTGACCTGTTTGTGACCCTGCCCGTGACCCCTACCCGGATCCTCTCAACCGGTTTCTCATATCGATTGTCCACTCGAAGTCAGATTGATTTTGCGTATTCCCATAATCTCGAAATCGACAGGTCAAACCCGCAAAACACCAACACTGGAAATCCGGTGAGAACGACGGAGTCTCAGGACAACTTCGTCCTGAACTACGCGCTGAACTTCTGAGGTGAGCCGGATGAAAAAACTACTGGTGTTGTATCCACGTCCCGTCGACGAAGACGGCTTTCTGACCTATTACCGAGAGGTCCATCTTCCGAAAGCACTGGAGTTGCCGGGCTTGCTGTCAGCCTCCTACAGCGTGACGAATGATGAGGGTGCACCGTTCTTCGTGTACTTCGAAGCCGCTTTCCGGAATGGTCCGGCACTGGAACGTGCCATGTCCTCGGATGTGGGGATTTTTCTGGCGGGTGATATCGGCAACTTTTCCCCCAAAGGTGCGGTGACCGTGGTCTCGGATACCGACATTCTGAAACCTCTGGTGGTCACACCGGAGCGATTGAGTGCAGGAGATGACAATGAACTATGAAGCAGCTCTAACCATTGGTGGTATGAAGCATAGCGGAGAGGCGCCCTCGCTGGATGTCGTGGATCCTGCCAGTGGGCAGGTGTTCGCACAGTGTCCGGGCACTTCAGTCGCCCAACTGGATCAGGCCGTGGCGTCCGCGAAGACGGCCTTTGGCCACTGGCAACATACTCCCGAGAGCGATGTGCGCGCCATGCTGCATGAGATTGCCGGTCGCATTGAGGCCAACGCCTCAGAACTGGCGCACATGGTGGTTCAGGAACAGGGTAAGCCACTGGCACTTGCCGAGATGGAAGTAGGTGCCGCTGTTGCCTGGACTCGATACACCGCTGATCTGGATATTCCAGTCAAGGTCATCGAGGACAGCGAAACCCGGCTTGCCGAACTGCACCGCAAGCCGCTTGGCGTTGTGGGCTCCATTACACCCTGGAACTGGCCGCTCATGATTGCGGTCTGGCATATCATGCCAGCGCTTCGCACCCGTAATACGGTGGTTATAAAACCAGCGCCATTAACGCCATTCAGTACCCTGCGAATGGTCGAGCTGATCAACGAGGTGGTGCCGCCCGGTGTCGTGAACAGTGTGACGGGCGACGTTGAAATCGGCGAGGCAATGAGCACCCACCCGGGTATCAGCAAGATGGTGTTTACCGGTTCAACTCCGACCGGCAAGGCGATTATGCGTGGGGCCTCGGATACGCTGAAAAGACTGACTCTGGAACTCGGGGGTAACGATGCGGGCATCGTGCTGGATGATGCCGATCTCGATGAGATTGCCGGTGCCATTTTCCAGACATCGTTTCTCAACATGGGGCAGACCTGTGCCGCGCTGAAGCGATTGTACGTTCATGACTCCCTGTACGAAGACCTGGTTCAGCGTCTTGCCACCATGGCGAGAGAACAAGGCGTTGGCAGTGGGTTTGATGCGGCAAACAGCTTTGGCCCTGTCCAGAACCTGAAACAGCTGCGATACATTGAAGAGCTTGTCAGCGATGCGAGAGAGAACGGAGCCCGTATCGTCTGTGGGGGTGAACGAATGCCGGGCGAGGGCTTCTTTTATCCGCCAACCATTGTGGCGGATATATCCGATGGAACCCGGTTGGTGGACGAGGAGCAGTTTGGTCCTGTGTTGCCGGTGATTCGTTACACCGACATTGAGGAAGTGATGGTCCGAGCCAATGACAATCCCAACGGCCTTGGTGGTTCCATCTGGGGCCGTGATCTGGAGCGGGCCAGGGCTCTGGCAATGAAGCTGGAGACTGGAACGGCCTGGATCAACAACCACGCCGAAGTGCTTCCCCATTGCCCGTTTGGAGGTTGCAAGATGTCGGGTATAGGCGTTGAGTTCGGTGAGGAGGGTTTGCTCGAGTACACCACCGCTCAGCTTGTCAGTATGAATCGCGGAGGGGGTTAGTCAGCCCGTTAGCGGTTTCCCGAAAGGTTTGTTGTTGTGCCCTTGGGGGCTGGGACGGGCAACCGCCTCAGCCCCGGTTTTCAGGGGAAGCGCTTGGGGCTACTATGCCAGAGAGCTTGTCTGGGGGCGCTGGACTGGCTCGCGGAATGTGTTGCGCCAGCCTTACAACAACAAAAACCGGTTCCGGGCATGTATGAATTCATAAAGCGTATTTTCCGTAACAAGCCAACCTTCAGGATTGGTAGCGTTGATCTGGATGGTCAGGATGACTATCAGACCCAAAAAGAGAAGTTTGCCCGGATTATTCTGGATCAGATGTACCACTTTGCCGGGCTCCTGGACGGGGAGGGAAACATCCTTGAGATCAACGTCCCTGCGCTGCGAGGAGCTGGTCTTTCCATGGAAGACGTGGTTGGTACGCCGTTCTGGGAGGCTCGCTGGTTTGCGCTGTCTGAGGAAAGCAGGGCCTCCCAGCGGGAGATGGTTCTGCGGGCCGCGCAGGGTGAGTTCATCCGTCGAGATATCGAAGTCTATGGTGAGGCCAGCGGTGAGCGAACCATCATTACGGATTATTCTCTCACACCCTTGAGGGATGAGGCCGGCGAGGTGCGGTTCATTCTCGCGGAAGGCCGGAATATCACCGAGAAGAAAAAAGTAGAAGTTGAGGTGGCAAGGAAGAAAAACGAACTTGAGGAGCTCCTTAAAAAAAACCGGGAACTGGACGAACAAAGAAATCGCTTCTTTGCCAACATCAGTCACGAACTCAAAACCCCGCTGTCGCTGATTATTGGCCCGGTTGATGACATTTTCTCTCAAAGCAGTGGTTTATCCGAACGGCAGAAGACGGACCTGTCAGCCATCAGGCGAAATGCCATTACCATGCTCAATCTCGTGAATGACCTTCTCGATCTTGCGAAAGTCGATGCGGGAAAGGTTCAGCTCTTTTATGAAGTGATTCCCATGGTCGGGTTCATGAAAGAGGTTGCTAGCCATTTCGATGCGATTGCCCTGCAAAATAATATTGCGTTTGCTCTGATGGTTCCGGACGGTCTGGAGATCGAAGCGGATCGGGAGCGCCTGAGCCAAACCGTGTTCAATCTGATCTATAACGCGTTCAGTGTGACCCCCCGAGGCGGGCGTATCAGTTGCTCTGTCGAGGAGCACGAGAATGACCGGATACTGATCAGCGTCACGGACACGGGGCCTGGCATCGACTCAGACCAGAGGGCAAAGATTTTCGAACGCTTCGAACAGGGAGCGGGCCTGCTTCAGAGTACGCGCCAGGGAACAGGGTTGGGGCTGGCGATCGTCAAGGAGTTCGTTGATCTTCATAGGGGTACAGTAACGGTTACCAACTCTCCGGTGGGTGGCGCCCTGTTCAGTGTGGAGTTACCGGCCAAGGCACCCTGTGGTACTGGCGTCCGTGAAAGTGTCAGAAACAGCAACCGCGATACGGGGAGTCTCCTCGTTCAAGATGGGCATCAGGGAGATGAGCCATCAGCCTCTGAAGCAACCGGAAAGCCGAGGGTGCTGGTGGTCGACGACAACCGTGAAATGAGGGAGCTGATTGATCGTGTACTCAGTGATGAATATCAGGTCCGCACGGTCGATGGCGCAAAAAAAGCGCTGGCGATTCTGGAATCGACTCAGCCCGATCTGATCATTACCGACCTCATGATGCCGGAGTTCAGCGGTGATGAGATGATCCGATCCATTCGCAATCGAGTGGATTCTGCTCAGATTCCTATTCTGGTGCTCTCGGCCCATTCGGGGGGAGCGGTCAAAAACGAACTGCTCTCGAAATACGTCCAGGATTATGTCACCAAGCCGTTTTTTGTGCCGGAGTTACTGTCGAGGGTTCGGAATATTGTGACTATGCGGGATGCGCGACGGGCTCTTCAGCAGGAGCTGGAATCCCGGGACACGAATCTGATGCAGCTTACCCGGGAGTTGATTGAGGGTCGCCGGCAACTTCAGCGCAGTTTCGACGCACTGCGAAAATCCGAAGGGCGTTGGCGGGCGATTCATGAGAATTCCGCTGTTGGTATTGCTGTCGTCGATACCCACTGGATGTTCGTGAACGTGAACCCGGCTTTTTGTCAGATGTTGGGTTACTCTGCTGAGGAACTTATGGGGCGCTCGGTGATTGATTTCACCCATGAGGCTGATCGGTCGATCACCGGGAATCGTCTGAACCAGCTTCTATCAGGGGACATTGAAAACTACCACTATCAGAAGCGATTTATCAGCAAACAGGGTTATGAGGTCTGGACCAGCTCCAGCGTTTCTGTGATACCCCAAACTGAAGATTCGCCACCCCTATTAATGGGCGTCGTTGAGGACATCAGTGAGCGCAAACAGGCCGAGCTTGAGTTGGAAGAAGCCCGTTTGGAGTTGGCGCGGGTAATGAGAGTCACGTCCATGGGTGAACTGGTGGCGTCGATCACTCATGAAATCAATCAGCCGCTTTCCGCAATCGTTGCCAATAGTCAGGCTGGGCTCCAGTGGCTGTCCCATTCACCCCCAAATGTCGACGAGGCTTCGAGAGCAATCAAAAACATCCAGCGCGACGGTGAGCGTGCGGCTGATGTGGCCATTCGGATTCGTGGGTTTATGAAGCGCGATGCGGGGGAGCTCCAGCCGATTGATTGGACTGATTTGATCTCGGACGTTCTGGATTTCGTCAATGAGACCGCCCGTAAGATTGGTATTCGGATTCATACCGTAATCGAGTCGGATCTGCCTGTAACCACGAGCGATAAAGTACAGCTGCAGCAGATCCTTCTGAATCTGGTCCTGAATGCGATTGATGCCATGAAGAGCATGGCCAGCAACGATAAACGGTTACGTTTGCATGTTCGGTATTGCCCTCAGATCGCCAAGATCCGTGTTCTGGTCAGCGACAGTGGGCCGGGCGTTTCGCTGAAGGCCCGTGGCCGTGCCTTCGAACCCTTCTTCACCACCAAGTCAGAGGGCCTGGGGATGGGACTGGCCATATGCAGGACAATTGCCAGTCGTCTGGGAGGCGATGTTGCGCTCCTGGATGAGGAGCCAGGGCAGGCAGGTGCTACGTTTGAATTGACGGTGCCATTAGAAGGTAACAGCCATGGGTAAGACGCAAACTGTCTACGTCGTTGATGATGACCTTTCGATGCGGGAGGCCATCAGTAGCCTGCTCCGTTCTCACGGATTCAACGTTGTGCCCTGTGAATCTGCGAAAGCGTTTCTGGACAGTTTGGTACTTGAGAGACCCTGCTGTTTGGTGCTGGACGTCAGCATGCCCGAAATGACGGGTGTTGAATTACAGGAACACCTGATTGGGATCGATGAGTTGGTACCGATCGTTTTCGTGACCGCTCATGGCGATATCCCTATGTCAGTGAAGGCGATCAAGGCAGGAGCCATAGAGTTTCTACAAAAACCGGTGAACCAGGATCACTTGTTGGAGGCCGTCCATCAGGGTTTGCGGCAGGACGCGAGAAAACACGAAGAGCTCAGCCAGTTAGCCAGCTTGAAAGAACGGGTAAACCTGCTGACTAGGAGGGAAAAGGAGATCCTCAAAGAGGCAGTAAAAGGCAGGCTCAACAAGCAAATTGCGGCTGATTTGGGTGTGGCCGAAGTGACGATAAAGGTTCACCGGCACAATATGATGCAGAAACTCGACGTACGATCACTTGCTGAGCTTGTTCGTATCGCCGAGCGTTATCCTGATTTGTTTTAACCGGGAACCGTGTTTCTGGCAACCTTTTTGAGAATGCTCAGGACTGCAACGTGGAGCACCCCAGATACCGGCCATGAAACCGCAGATGCTGGTCGATAAAACTCGCGATAAAGAAGTAGCTGTGGTCGTAGCCCTCTCGAAAGTTCAGCTCCAGCGGGTAATTGCTGATGCTGGCCGAGGCCTCAAGCGCCTCTGGCTGAAGCTGTTCAGTCAGGAAATTATCCGCATCGCCTTGATCGACCAGGGCTGGTACGAACTGTGTTGCATCCCGCATCAGCAGGCTGGCGTCGTATTCGGCCCAACGCGCGGTGTCCTTGCCCAGGTAGGCGGTGAAGGCCTTTTTGCCCCAGGGGCAATTTACCGGGTTGCTGATCGGGCTGAAGGCCGATACGGACTGGAATCGTTCTGGGTTGCGCAGAGCTAGAACCAGAGCGCCGTGACCACCCATTGAATGGCCGGAAATCGAGCGTTGATCCGTTACCGGGAACACCGATTCGATCAGTGCGGGCAGCTCATTCAGCACGTAGTCATACATGCGGTAGTGGGGATGCCATGGGCTTTCCGTGGCATTCACGTAGAAGCCTGCGCCCTGGCCAAGATCGTAGCTTTCATCGTCGGCAACGTCATCGCCGCGGGGGCTGGTGTCCGGTGCCACGATGGCCATGCCCAATTCCGCGGCCACACGGTGGGCGCCGGCTTTCTGCATGAAGTTTTCATCGGTACAGGTCAGGCCGGACAGCCAATAGAGCACCGGTACTTTTTCCCCGTTGGCTACTCCTGGCGGAAGGTAGATCGCAAATCGCATTCTGCAACCCAGGGTTTCAGAACGGTGACTGTACTGCTTGTGCCAGCCACCGAAACTCTTGTTGCTGCTCAGGTTTTCGATTGTCATCGGGACCTCCATCGGTCGGCCACCTGCGGGGCAGGTGGCCGTCGCGATTACTTGTCGAAATGAATTACGCTGCGGATGCTCTTGCCTTCATGCATCAGCTCGAAGGCTTCGTTGATGTCATCAAGCCCCATGGTGTGGGTGATGAAATCATTGAGCTTGAATTCACCCTGCAGGTAACGCTCGACAATGCCGGGCAGCTCGGAACGGCCTTTGACGCCACCGAAGGCAGAGCCCTTCCAGACGCGACCAGTGACCAGCTGGAACGGGCGGGTGGAGATTTCCTGGCCTGCCCCGGCAACGCCGATGATGACCGACTCGCCCCAGCCCTTGTGGCAGCACTCCAGTGCGGACCGCATGACATCGACGTTCCCGATGCATTCGAAGGAATAGTCCACGCCACCGTCGGTCAGTTCGACGATCACTTCCTGAATCGGCTTGTCGTAGTCTTTGGGATTGATACAGTCGGTTGCACCAAGCTGTCGTGCCAGGTCGAACTTGCTGTCATTGATATCGATGCCAATGATTCGGCTCGCCTTGGCCATGGTCGCACCAATAATCGCAGACAGGCCGATGCCGCCGAGCCCGAAAATGGCCACCGTGGCGCCTTCTTCCACCTTCGCGGTATTCATGACCGCGCCCATGCCGGTGGTGACGCCACAGCCGAGCAGGCAGACCTCTTCCAGCGGGGCTTCCTTGTTGACCTTCGCCAGTGAAATCTCCGGCAGAACGGTGTACTCGGAGAAGGTCGAGCAACCCATGTAATGATGAATGGGCTGGCCGTCCTTGTAGAAACGGCTGGTGCCATCGGGCATGAGTCCTTTGCCCTGGGTTTCGCGGATTTTCCCGCACAGGTTGGTTTTGCCAGACAGGCAGAATTTGCACTCGCCACACTCGGGGGTATAGAGCGGAATGACGTGATCGCCGATCGCCACACTGGTGACTCCTTCGCCGACCGCTTCTACAATTCCGCCGCCCTCGTGACCAAGGATGGCCGGAAAGTTGCCCTCGGGATCTTCTCCGGAGAGGGTGAAGGCATCGGTGTGGCAGACACCCGTTGCCATCACTTTTATTCTCACTTCTCCCGCTTTCGGGGGCATGACATCCACTTCTTCAACGGACAGTGGCTGACCGGGGCCCCAGGCAATTGCCGCTTTTGATTTGATCATTTCAGCCATAGTGTTCTCCATCGGTATACAGGAAGGGCGGGCGCCGCCCGATCGAAGTGCCCATTGTATTTATAGTGATCTGATTGATAATGACCGCTCTCAGTAAATAACTTTTACTGGTGTGCAATAATCAAGATGGCACACCATGAACGGGGACAGTCATGCATCGCTGGGAAGGGGTAGATGAATTCGTGGCGGTAGCCGAAACCGGGAGCTTCACCCGTGCCGCGAAGCAACTGGGCGTCTCGACCGCACAAGTGAGCCGACAGGTCAGTGCCCTGGAGGCCCGCTTATCAACTCGCCTGTTTTATCGAACCACACGTCGCGTGTCTGCCACCGAGGCCGGGCAGCTGTATTACCAGCACTGTCGCCAGGTGCTTGATGCCCTTGAGCAGGCGGAGCGTTCCATCACCAATATGCAGCTGATCCCCCGAGGCAGGCTGCGACTCACGGCGCCGGTGACCTATGGAGAAAAGTCGATTGCGCCACTGGTCAATGACTTTGTTGTGCGTTACCCCGAACTTGATGTGGAGATGCATCTTACCAATCAGACCCTGGACCTGGTGGCTGAAGGCTACGATCTTGCGGTGCGCATGGGTAAGCTGGAGGACTCCACTCTGATGGCGCGGCGGCTTGCATCCCGAACCCTGTACGTGTGTGCGTCGCCCGATTACCTTGCGACGCATGGCACGCCGCACTCGCTCTCCGAGTTGGCGAATCATAACTGTCTGCTGGGCAACCTCGATTACTGGCGCTTCCAGGAAGCAGGGCAGCCCCGAAATGTCCGGGTCAAAGGAAATATTCGCTGTGACAGCGGCAGGGCTCTGCTCGATGCCGCCCTCAAGGGCATTGGTATTGTTCAGTTGCCGGATTATTACGTTCAGGCTGCAGTGGACTCGAGGCGGCTGATCCCGGTGCTGACTCACTACCAGGAAGACGATGACGGTATCTGGGCGGTGTATCCTCACAATCGCCATGTATCACCGAAAGTGCGACTGCTCCTCGATTTTTTTGCCGACTCACTGGTGTAGGTCGCCCCCTTTCTTCATCGACTGATGACCGGGTTCGGGCACAGTCGGTCCCCCGGTCAGGGTTCCGCATCAAGAGGCCACGAGTTGCAGATACCGTTCCAACGTCTATGGTGAATGAACAGTCCTACCATTCTGATGGCTGGTTCGCTATGGGCATCAATCGCTTCTCTTCTGAAAAGTGTCTTCTCCCGCCATGATTTCTGGCCCACTCAGTCCGGAGCAAAGCATTCTGGTCGGCAGAATGCTGACCCACTCAGCTTCCGTCATGATCTGGATTTCGGATGCCAACAAAGAGTGCGTTTATTTCAACGAGTCGTGGCTGACATTCACGGGCAAGCGTCTGAATGATGAAGCCGGTTTCGGCTGGAGCAAGGGAGTTCACCCGGATGACTATGGCCGTTGCCGGGAAATCTTTGGGCAAGCCTTTGATCAAAGACAGTCCTTTTCGATGGATTACAGATTGCTCCGTGCGGACGGTGTTTATCGCTGGATTCGGGATGAAGGTGCTCCATACTTTGAGCCGACGGGCGAGTTCGTGGGCTATATCGGCTCCTGTCATGACATTCATGAGCAGACGTCCGCGCTGAAACAGCTTGCCGAGAGCAAGAAGAGAATTTCAGAGGAACGGCAAGAGTACAGTTCGACTCTGGACAGCCTGCAGATTGGTATCGTTTTGCATGCAGAGGATACCAGCATCCTTTACAGCAACCGCGCTGCAACTGACATCCTTGGCCTGACACAGGAGCAAATGGCCGGAAAGAAGGCAATTGATCCCGCCTGGCAATTCATCGACGAGCAATTGAACCCACTGCCTTTGTCCAGGTACCCCGTTAACGTGGCGTTGTCGTCGTCAGCGAACCTGTTTGATTATGTCGTCGGGGTCTTGAGGCCCGACCGTGACAAGCCGATCTGGGCCTCTGTGACGACTCATTACCTGGAAACCCAGAATCCTGACGATTCCGTTCAGGGAAAGGCCATTATCAGCTTTGTGGACATCACGGCGAGGAAAGAAGCGGAAAATCAACTCACCAGGAGCGAAGCCCTGCTTTCCTCGCACGTTGAGAATACCCCTCTGGGATGTATTACCTGGGATCCCAACCTGATCTGTACCAGTTGGAACCCCGCCGCGACCTCAATTTTCGGCTATTCCGAGTCCGAGATGATTGGTCTGTCCTCGTGGGAATCCATTGTGCCAGAGGAGGTCAAAGGCCATGTTTTCAACCTGTTCCATTCACTCCTGCACCGAACAGGCGGTGAATCATCGATAAACCAGAACAGGACCAAAGACGGAAAAGTTATTGTTTGTGAATGGTTTAATACCACGCTGGTGGATAAAGAGGGCCGCGTCTTGGGAATCGCCTCGATGGTTTCAGACGTGACCGAAAAGAAGGAAAAAGAATCCCTCCTGTTAACGCAAAGCCAGATCACTTCAAACATGATTGAGGGCGTTTGTCTGGTTGTCAGCGACTCCCAAAAAATTGTTTATGTGAATCCGACCTTTGAAAAAATGTTTCGTTGTCATCAAGACAGCGTGGTCGGAAAAAAACTGACTGAACTGGATTGCTTCGGTATACAGCTCGACTCGGACACCATCAAGGAAGTGGTCCAGTCAGTCGCCAACAAGAAGGTCTGGAGGCGAGAGTGGAGCCGGTCAAACGAACAAGGTGAAAACGTATGGTATTCCACGAGTCTCTCGGGGTTTGATCATCCCACCCATGGCCCGGTCTGGATTGTGGTTACTGCCGATGTTACGGATAAAAAGCTGCTCGATTACAAACTTGCCTACAGCGCCAGTCACGATAGCCTGACGGGCCTGATCAATCGGAGTGAGTTTGAATTGCGGGCCAATCAGTTGATGACGGACGTAGAAGGTTCGCAAAGACAACACGCGCTCTGTTTCCTGGACCTGGATCAATTCAAGGTTATCAACGATACCTGCGGACACACTGCGGGTGATGAGCTGCTTCGGCAGTTGGCCATTGAGCTGGACACGCTGGTTCGGAAAAACGATACGCTGGCCCGCCTTGGGGGCGACGAGTTCGCGATTTTGTTGGAGGACTGCAGTTTAGAGCAGGCCTTCAGAGTCGCGCAGAGCGTATTGAGCCAGATCGCCGATTACCAGTTTGTCTGGGAGTCCGGCGTTTTTCGTATCGGGGCGAGTATCGGCCTTGTCGAGATCAACGCGGCTACCGGAAATCTGACAACTCTCCTCAAGCAGGCGGACATCGCCTGTTACACCGCCAAAGAACAAGGCCGAAATCGCATCCATGTGTTCAAAGAGGATGATGCCGAGATCAATCTCAGGAAAGGCCAGATCGAGTGGATCTCGAAGATCGAAGCGGCGTTGACGGATAACCGGTTTATTCTGTTTGCCCAGCCCATTCAGTCGTTCAAAAAGCCGGGTGCGGGGCACTACGAGATCCTGATCAGGCTTCGCGGGGAAGACGGTCAAATCTACCCCCCGGGCGCGTTTTTACCAGCGGCAGAGCGCTACGATATTATTGGCAGAATTGACCATTGGGTCGTCACTGAAGTTGCCGATCTCTTTGTTCGTTACAGGGAATTCTTCCAATCGGTTGATCTGGTCGCCATCAACCTTTCCGGTGCCTCCCTTGGTGACTTTCATTTCCTGGAGTACATTCTCGAGCTGGTGCGCAGTGGTTCTCTTGCGCCTGACAAGGTGTGTTTCGAAGTGACCGAAACGGTGGTGATCTCAAACCTCAAAAGCGCGGTGAAGTTCATCAATTCGTTGAGGAGTCTGGGATTCAGCTTTGCGCTGGACGATTTTGGGAGCGGCATTTCTTCTTTCGGCTATCTGAAGAATCTGCCGGTGGATTACCTGAAAATAGACGGAATGTTTGTAAAAGACATCGCTGAAGATTCCTTCGATTATGCAATGGTGAAATCGATCAACGATCTCGGGCAACTGATGGGTATGACAACCGTAGCCGAGTTTGTGGAAAGTGATGCGATTATTTCAAAACTCAGGGAGATTGGGGTCGACTACGGTCAAGGCTTTGCTCTGGGCAAACCGGAGAGTTTTATCGACCTGATCAAGAGCAGCACATAATGGCTTCGGCCGCGGGCGCACATGCCGAATTGGGTGCGCTGCGGAGTTGCAGCACCCGCCGAGCGAGGTGCTGCAACTCTCGGTTCAATCAGACCATCCGGCTCAGGGTGCCATCGCCTTTCACATGCTGGTGGAACAGCGCCATACCGATATGACCAATCACCAGAGCCGCCAGAGCCCAGGCTAGGGTGGAATGGATGCCGCCAATGGTCGATGCCCAGGCAATCTTGTCACCCTTTTCAATCAGTTGCATGCCAAAGACGTTCAGACCATAACCGCCGCCCAGCAGAATCAGAATTCCGGTGACGGGCAGCAACAGCATGGCCGCATAGAGCAAACCATGACCGATTTTCACCAGGCGTCCCTGCGGATCCTCATGTTGGGGCCGTTGGCCGCGCTGACTGAAAGCCCAAATCATGCGCAGCACGATTAATGCGAGCAATAGTGTTCCGATCGACACATGCCAGGGCACCAGGGTTTCGCCAACCCAGTGCTCGCCGTCGGCAACCCGGTCGCCAAACTTCAGAAACTGCCAGCCGATCAAGACGGCCATCAGCCAGTGCAGGCTTTTGCTGAGTGTTCCGTAACTTTCCCTGGAGTCTTTCATGGTAAAGGGATGTCCTCTGGTTTCGGTTTTTGGTAATCGATGCAGCGCCCTGTTTCAGGCGATGCTTTCAACAATGCCGCCTTCCACTCGCAGGGCTGAACCGGTGGTAGCACTGGCCTGGGGGGAGGCCGCGTAAACACACAGGCTGGCTACTTCCACGGGATCAGCGAACCGCTTGATCAGCGTTGAGGGTCGGTTTTCTTCAAGGAAGAGCGTTTCCATCTCTGCCATCGATACGCCCCGTTCGGAAGCCATCTCCTGAAGCATGGCTACGGCGCCCTCGGTGCGGGTAGGGCCCGGCAGGATCGTGTTTACTGTGACGCCTGTGCCCGCGAGTACCTTCGCCAGGCCGCGGGAAAGCCCCTGCAGGGCGGCCTTGCTGACGCCGTAGTGAACCATTTCAGACGGGATGTTCAGGGCTGACTCGCTGGAAATAAACTGGATCCTGCCCCAACCCCGGTCCGCCATCCCACGGGCGTAGTGCCTGGCGAGCCGGACAGCACTCATGACATTGACCTCAAGTATGTGGTCCCAGTCGTCGTCCGCAATATCGAAGAACGGCTGTGCGCCGTAGATACCCAGATTATTGACGAGAATATCGACGTCCGGACAGGCCCCAGTCAGGGCCTGGCAACCCTCGGCCGTGCCGGGGTCGGCCACGATCCCCCGGATATCGGTGCGTCCGGAGGTCTGTTCGATACTCGCGAGGGCGTTGTCCAGTTTGTCCTGACGACGGCCTGTGATCGTGACCTGTGCGCCGGCGTTTGCCAGGCCGCTGGCAATGGCCAGCCCGATACCGGCGGTTGAACCCGTTACCAGTGCGGTTTTGCCGCTGAGATCAATCTGCATCTGGAATCTCCTGAAGGTTTTTTGAATTTGCTTTCACGCCATCGTCATCCGAAACGGAATCCCGAAAGCCGGGTTTTCAGAACGTTTTCGGTGTAGACGGTGCGCCCCTGGTCCGCGCCTGCGGCACCTGCCGCTACCATCAGTGGTATCAGGTGTTCTTCTGCGCGTGGTGGATGGCAATCCCGGGCGTGGGGTGCCGTGGTCCAGCTGCCCAACGCCCGTTTTCGTTCAGCGGGTGTGTCGTGGACGGCATTGACCAGCCACTCGTTGAACGTTTCCGATGGTTGGGTGTAGCGGGCATCGCCATACCCTCGCATGTTGTGGAAACTCATGCCGCTGCCGATGATCAGCACGCCGTCCTCGCGAAGACCAGCCAGGGCCTCGCCCGCTTCAAGGTGAGAAACCGGGTCCATATCCGCCTTCAGCGACAGTTGGACCACCGGGATGTCGGCCTCCGGAAACATCAGCTTCAGGGGAATAAACATACCGTGGTCAAACCCGCGCTGGGCGTCTTCATGGGCTTCAATGCCGGCAGCCTTGAGCCTTGAGACAACCTCACTGGCCAATGAAGGCATGCCCTCTGCTGGATAACTGAGCTGGTATGTGTGTTCGGGAAAACCGTAGTAGTCGTAAATCAGATCCGGCTGCTGGCCCGACGTCACCGTGAACTCGGGGGCAAGCCAGTGGGCGGATACCATCAGAATGGCCCTGGGTGGTTCCGGCAATGAAGTGCTTACGCTGGCCAGAAACTCAGCCATGCCATTCCAGGTGGTCGGCGGGTTCCAGTCTATGAAAAAGCAGGGCCCCGCTCCGTGAGGAATAAAGAGTACTGGCTGTGTCGCTTTCTGGTGCATCGGAACTACCTCTCCTGACCGCAGTCTGTGGAAACAGCGTTGCCGAGCAACGATAACTATTCACCTTCAGAAAGAGAACATGTTAACTTTAGGATCAGTTTTAACTGAGAGTTAAAAATAATGTTGGACCGTTTTACCGGCATGCGAGTGTTTGTTCAGGCCGCAACGCTGGGTAGTCTCTCTGCAGCCGGCCGTGATCTGGGGATCTCGCCGGCGATGGCCACCAAGCATCTGGACGCACTTGAGCAACGGCTGGGCGTGCGCCTGTGTCATCGCACCACCCGTCGCCTGACGCTGACCAATGCTGGGCTGGACTACCTCGCCACCTGCCAGAGAATCCTCCTGGATCTTGAAGAGTCCGAGTCGCAGCTGGCGGCCCAGGGTAATCAGGCCGTTGGCCTGCTACGGATGAACGTGCCCCTGTCTTTTGGCACTCACTACATCGCCCCCCTGTTGCCGGCATTCAGTCGCCGCTATCCGCACGTTCACATAGAACTCGGTTTGAGTGATGCACAGCAGGATCTGATTGCAGAGGGATGGGATCTCGCGATTCGCATCGGGCACCTGGCCGACAGTGATCTGAAAGTAAGGCATTTGGGAGACTACCCGATGCGGGTCTGTGCCGCGCCAGATTATCTGGAGCGCTGTGGTACCCCTCGCAAAGTCTCTGAACTGAGTAGTCACCAGTGCCTCAGTTATTCGTTGTCTTCCCAGCAGGGCGATGGAACCTGGTCGTTTGGCCGCAACGGTGAGGTAAAAGTGCCGATTCAGGGGCCGCTCAAGGCGAATAACGGCGATGCACTGCTGGCCGCCGCCGTTGGCGGTCAGGGCGTGATCTACCAGCCCGACTTTATTGTCGCCGACGCGCTGCGCGATGGAACCCTCGTGGAACTGGTACTGGATGTTCCGGTGGTGGAGCTTGGCGGCCTGCACGTACTGTTTCCGCCCGATCGACGGCTCCCGGCCAAGGTCCGCGCAATGATTGATTTCCTGGTGGAGGCGTTCTCGGTCAGTTCCCGGTGACAACCACAGCTCTGACCCGGCAAGCGGCGGAGCTGGAGTTTTAGGCAATCAACCGACCGAATCGTGTATTCAAACACCGACGCTTTCCGAGCAAACTCTGACCTATGAGGCCATGGTCCCATCCCTGAACGCCTCATTTCCGAAACTCGCTCCATAACGTTCGGAAAATCAAGGCTAAATACAGGAGAGCGATCACTATGATTCTCAAAGAGACTTACACACTGGCGAACGGTATTGCGATTCCGAAGCTTGCCCTCGGAACCTGGATGATCGAGGGCGAATCCGCCACAAATGCCGTCAAAAAAGCCATCGAGCTTGGCTACAGGCACATCGACACGGCCCAGGATTACGGTAACGAAGCCGAGGTGGCGGACGGTGTGCGCGCCAGTTCTCTGGAGCGTGAGCAATTGTTTGTCACGAGCAAACTGGCAGCCCGTCACAAGACCTATGACGAGGCCACCGCTGCGATTGAGGAATCGCTCGAGAAAATGGGTTTCGAGTACCTCGATCTGATGATCATCCACAGCCCGCAGCCCTGGGATCACTTCGGATCCGAGGACCGTTTCCCTGAGGGCAATCAGGAAGCCTGGCGTGCCCTGGAAGACGCCTACAAGGCCGGAAAGCTGAAGGCCATCGGTCTGTCGAATTTTCAGGAACGGGACATCGATACCATTCTCGAAACCTGCAGCGTGGCGCCCATGGTTCATCAGATCCTGGCGCATGTCACCAATGTGCCGGGTGCCCTGATCGATTACTCACGCAATAAAGGCATGCTGGTTGAGGCCTATTCCCCGGTCGGTCATGGAGAGCTGTTCAAGAACGAAGCGATTATCAAAATGGCGGAGAAGTACAACGTCTCCGTGCCGCAGCTGTGTATTCGCTACGACCTGCAACTGGGCCTCTTGCCGTTGCCCAAAACCGCCAACCCGGACCACATGGCGAACAACGCCGCGGTGGATTTCGAGATCGCACAGGCCGACATGGACGCGCTGAGTGCCCTGGAGCCGATCAAGGACTACGGAGAGGCAAGCCAGTTCCCGGTCTTTCAATAAGACGAATCCTGGCTGATTCAAAAGAAGAAGCCCCCCGGTCAAACGAGGGGCTTCTTTTTATTGGGTTTTGGCAACGGCTTGCTGGTACTCCTCCTCGCTGACCTTTTCTTTCCAGGAAACATTTTCGCCGTCTTTATCGCCTGTCACGACGAAGTGTTTCATCGGCGCGTCCGGTGTGGCGCCGTGCCAGTGGTCCAGGTCGGGTGGGCACCAAACCGCCTCGCCTTCCTTGAACTTGATCACTGTCCCATCTCGTGTTGCGGTCAGTGCGGTGCCCTGGGTCACAACCATGTGCTGGCCAGCGGGGTGCTCATGCCAGGCGGTTCGCGCGCCCGGCGAGAAGGTGACAAAGGCTCCGGAATAGTGGGCCGTGTCGTTATTGGGAAACATCACATCCACCTGGACATCACCGGTGAAGAACTCGGCGGGGCCGGTAAATGAATTCCGTGATTCTTCGGTGTAGTGAGTCTGAGATTCCGGGAACGGTTTGTTCGGCATGACGCTTTTTCCTCTGTCGCTTCAGTGGAATTTTCTATCGCAAGACCATTGGAGCACCTCTCCCTGCCGCCGTCTTATAGCGATTCTGCTGGTTTATTGCCTAATCCTCCGGAAGACACTGAAAAGAGGTGAACGCGTTTTATCCAGTGGTGTTTAATGGCGTGCGCTGGGCAGCGGAACACTGCGTCCGGAATACCTCAATCAGGTTGGTTATCGTTGTCATGAAAAGAAAGGCAAGAAACGTGTTTTACGGATTGAGCGGCATCCTCGCCGTCCTCATCGTTGCCGGGGTCGCGTATCTTCAGCATCCGAAGTTTGGCGAGCTGCCCGAAGGTGATCGGTTGTCCGCCATTGAGCGTTCCTCCAATTATCAGGACGGGCAGTTCCATAATCTTGTTGAAACACCCATGTTCGCTGGCGACAAATCGTTCGTGGAAGTCTTGCTTGAAAATCTGCGCTCCGATACTCAGCGGCTGGCACCGAACGGACCAATTCCATCCAGAAAAGTCGACCTGAAGGCACTCGATGCACGGGAAGACCTGGTTGTCTGGTTTGGTCACTCATCGTTCTTTCTTCAATTGAATGGCCAACGCATCCTGATTGATCCGGTGTTCAGTGACTACGCGGCGCCTTTACCGTTTCTCAACGCGGCCTACGCGGGGACGAATGGCTACAGGGCCAGCGATTTCCCGGGCATTGACGCGCTTCTTATTACTCATGATCACTGGGATCACCTGGACTATTCCAGCGTGATACAGCTTCAGCCCAAAGTGGATCAGGTCGTCTCTCCGCTGGGTGTCGGAAGCTATTTCCGGGGTTGGGGTTATGAGGAGGCAAGGGTCTGGGAGGGTGACTGGTATGACAGCTTTGAAATCGGTAATGAGGTGCGCATACATCTCATCCCCGCCCGTCATTACTCCGGCCGCCTGCTGACCCGCGGCAAGACCCTCTGGGCGGGTTTCGTGATCGAAACGCCCGATCGTCGCGTGCTCTTCAGTGGGGACTCCGGTTATGGCCCCCATTTCAAGGCAATTGGCGAACGCTTCGGCCCTTTTGATCTGGTGTCGCTGGACAGCGGGCAATACGACCCGCGCTGGCCGTATATCCATATGAACCCGGAGGAAGCAGTGGCAGCGGCTGAGGATCTTCGTGCTAAGGCACTCATCCCGGCGCACGTTGGCAGATTCACACTGGCCCGGCACCCATGGGACGAGCCCTTTGAGCGCATGGTGGCAGCGAGTGAGGGAAAACCGTTCGATTTGTTGACGCCGATGGTGGGTGAACCGCTTGAGTTGGATCAGCTGCAACCGGCCAGGTTTGGCGCCTGGTGGAGATGACCAGGTACGGTCAGGGCCAGAGTCGCTCTTAAGACGGCGTTTGGGGCGTGAGTGGCTCGATACTGTTGAATTCTTGCCCGATTCTCTTTATGCCCGGTGTGGGGCGTGAATTGGCGTCGGTTTTGAGCTTGAATCAAGTCAGAACGCTGTATCCCTGACTTTCTGAACAACCGCATTGGAACAGTGATTCGTGGAGGCAACCGAACAATGTCTGACAAACAGGCGCGTGCAGATAAGCAGCAACCGTATACGGGCGACGACCGCGGCCCCCTCGGTCTTGCCGCCAGGATTGAGAAAGCCACCGAGGGTACCAACCGTCTGGATACAGACATCAAGGGCCTGAGCCTCCATCGCTGGCATCATCCCACGGACCCGACCAGCTATATGCTGGCGCCCAGTATTTGCCTGATTGGCCAGGGTCGAAAACAGGTCGTGGTGGGCGAAGATACGTTTTTCTACGACACCAGCCAGTTCCTGATTACCTCCATTGATTTGCCGGTGGTGTCCAGAATCCTCGAGGCATCGGAGGACCAGCCCTACCTCGGTCTCACCATGGAAATCGATTTTCGGGCGCTATCCCAGCTGATACTGGAGAACCCGGCTCACATCGCACGGCAGCCCTTCGACAAGTCGCTCGGCATCGCGGTCAACGATATCGATCCGCCGTTAATGGATGCCTTCAATCGATTGCTCGATCTCGTTGGTGAGCCTGAAGACAGCGCGGCGCTTGGCCCCCTCATTCAGCGTGAGATTCTCTACCGGTTGCTGAAAGGAGAGCAGGGCCCTCGACTGCGCAATATGGCGGCCTCGGGCCAGAACGGTTATCGGGTTTCCAAAACCATTGAGTGGCTGAAAGAACACTACAAGGAATCCATGAAGGTAGACGAGATGGCCAGCCGGGCCGGACTCAGCGTCTCGGCCTTTCATCATCATTTCCGCGCAATGACGGCGATGACGCCTCTTCAGTACCAGAAAAGAATGCGGCTCAGCGAAGCTCGCCGATTGATGCTGACCGAACACGTGGATGCCTCTCGCGCCGCTTTCCAGGTGGGCTATGAGAGCCCATCGCAGTTCAGTCGGGAATACAGCCGGATGTTCGGGGCTCCGCCGATGCAGGATATCCGCAAGCTGGTGCAGCAGCCGGCCTGACCGGTTATCGCAAAACGGTAAACCGCGCGGTGGTCAAAGCCATCCTGTGAGAGAACGCTGCCGGCACCGACAGTCAGAAAAGAATCGATGAGGGAGATAACCCATGGCCAGTTTAACCATTAACGGACGCCAGTATGAGCTGGACGTGCCGGATACCATGCCCCTGCTCTGGGTCATACGCGACGTGGTCGGGATGAAAGGCACCAAGTTTGGCTGTGGCATGGCGCAGTGCGGTGCCTGCACGGTTCATATCGATGGAGTTGCCACCCGCTCCTGTGTGACACCGGTTTCTGCCGTGTCTGGCGAGGTAAAAACCATTGAGGCCATGGCCGATGATGCGCTCGGCAAGCGGGTTCAGCAAGCGTGGCTGGATCTTGGTGTGGCCCAATGCGGCTACTGCCAGGGCGGTCAGATCATGAATGCGACGGGGCTGCTGAAAAACAATCCCAGCCCCAGCTCTCAGGAGATCATCGATGCCATGGCGGGGAACCTGTGCCGGTGTGGCACCTACAACCGTATCCTTGCGGCGGTCGAACGGGTTGTCAGTGAGGAGGCGTCCTCATGAGTCATTCAAACGACACCCTGATGCTTGCCAACGTCAGCCGTCGCGGTCTGCTCAAAGGCATGGCTGGCGCCTCGGCGCTGGTACTGGCGGCCCGTTGGGACGCGGGCTTTGCAAATGAACAGGCACAGTTCGGCGCTGGCGCCATGCCGGGAGGCTGGGTCGACAACCCGAACGTGTTTATCCGCATCGACTCCGACGGCATCGTAACGTTTATCAATAACCGGGCAGAAATGGGGCAGGGCATCCGAACCAGTCTGGCCATGGTTGCGGCCGATGAACTCGGTGCCGACTGGGACCAGGTTCAGGTTGAACAGGCGCCGGCAGATCAGGAAAAGTACGGCAACCAGAATACCGACGGCTCCCGGAGCATGCGTCATTGGTATCAGCCCATTCGTCGGGCCGGCGCGGCCGCGAGGCAGATGCTGGAGCAGGCAGCGGCAAACCAGTGGGGCGTGCCTGCGTCTGAAATCCGGACCGGAGTTCACAAGGTTGTTCATGTGCCGAGCGGTCGTGAGCTGAGTTTTGGTGAGCTGGCGGGTGCGGCGAGGGAGCTGGAAGTTCCCGGTCGAAACGCGCTGACCCTGAAGCAGGACAGCGAACTTCGATTCATTGGAAAAGAATCGGGTTGGGTGAATGGCGAGCTCACCTCAGCCTACCCGAGAGCCCTCGACGGTGAGGATATCGTTACCGGCAGAGCCGTATTCGGTGCCGACGTCGAGCTTGACGGTATGCTTTATGCCGTCGTCGCAAGGCCACCCGTATACGGAGCCGGAATAACCAGCGTGGACGACAGCGCTGCGCTTGAGGTCCCCGGCGTCGAGAAGGTGATACGCATCGACACGGCAGACCAACCGGCTGCTTTCAACCCGCTCGGGGGTGTGGCCGTTGTGGCCACCAACACCTGGGCCGCCATGGAAGGACGAAAGGCGCTGAAGGTTCAGTGGGATCTTTCACCGGCGGGGGATAACGCAAGCTATACCTCCGAGTCCTACCGGGCCGCCCTGGAGGAAACCGCACAATCCCCCGGAAAGGTGATCCGCCAGTCGGGAGATGTTGAGGCTGCCCTGAGCAACGCGGCAAACGTCGTGGAAGCGACCTACTACATGCCGCACATGGCACAGGCTCCGATGGAACCGCCGGTTGCGGTTGTGCGGGTGCAGAACGGCAAGGCGGAGGCCTGGGCGCCGGTTCAGAACCCGGGCGCGACCCGCGGCGGCATTGCCGGCATTCTCGGAATTGATGCAGAGAACGTGACTGTTCACCAGACTTTGCTGGGCGGCGGTTTCGGGCGCAAATCAAAGCCGGACTTCGTCAGTGAGGCGGCACGACTGGCAAAAGAGTTTGAGGGAAGACCGGTCAAGCTGCAGTGGTCACGGGAAGACGATGTGCAGCACGCCTACTTTCATGCGGTATCCGTGGATCACCTCAAAGCCGGGCTTGATGACCAGGGCAAGGCAACGGGTTGGCTGCACAGGACGCTTTCTCCAAGCATTGCGTCGCTGTTTGCACCGGATCCCGAGCACAAAGGCGAGTTTGAGCTGGGCATGGGCTTCAACACGATGCCGTTCAGCATCCCGTCGATTCGGCTTGAGAATCCGCCAGCCTCGGCCCACGTTCGGATTGGCTGGTTCCGGTCGGTCTACAACCTGCCTCACGCCTGGGCCATTCAGAGTTTTGCCCATGAAATGGCAGTCGCTGCGGGCCGTGACCATCGGGACTACGTGCTGGAACTGTTGGGCCCGGGCAGGAAGGTGCACAACCTGACCGTTGGCGATGGCTGGAACTACGGTGAAGACCCCGATTTGTACCCGATCGATACCGCCAGAATGCGGCGTGTTATTGAGCGCGCCACGGAGGAAGCCGGGTGGGGGCGAGAGCTGCCAGACGGTCGAGGTCTTGGCCTGGCGTTCCACCAAAGCTTTGCTTCGTACACGGCGATTGTTTTCGAGGTTGAGGTGGATGACTCTGGCGAACTCACCATCCACCGCGCGGACATTGCCTTCGACTGTGGCCCTCAGGCCAATCCCGAGCGCATTCGCTCCCAGATGGAGGGCGCTTGTGTCATGGGAATCGGTATCGCACTGAAGAGCGAAGTGACCTTCGAGAACGGCGTCGCCACCCAGAGCAACTTCCACGATTACCTGTTGCCGAGAATGCCGGATGCTCCGAAGGTGGTGCGTGTCCACCTGATTGATAACCCGGGCGATGCCATGGGTGGTGTGGGCGAACCGGGCCTGCCACCGGTTGCGCCGGCCCTGTGTAATGCCATCCACGCCGCGACCGGAAAACGTATCCGCCGTCTGCCAGTGGCTGACCAACTGACGTCGTGACCATGAAGTCTCTTTCGATGGCCGGAACCCTGCGGCGGCTTTGCTTTGTGCTGGCTGTCCAGGGGAGCGTCGGGTCTGTCATGGCACAGGCCGAATCCAGTTCGACAAAGGAAGATGCCGTGAACACTGAAACAGAGATCATCCTGGATATCGACGGCTCCATCGTGCATGTGAGCCTTGAGGATTCCGCGGCCACCCGTGATTTTCTGGCCCAGCTGCCACTGACACTGAGCTTCGGGGATTATCATGGCATTGAAAAGGTCAGTGACTTGCCCAGCCGTCTCTCGACAGAGGGGGCGCCAGCCGGCTTTGACCCTCAGGTGGGTAGCTTCACCTACTACGCACCCTGGGGGAATCTGGCCATCTTTTACAGGGATTTTGGCTACTCAAGATCCCTGGTCAATCTCGGGACCGTGACCAGTGGTCTGGAGCATTTGAGTCAATCCGACAGCTTCACAGCCACCATTTCCGTAGCCCGGTAGCAAGCCCCGAGTCTCGTTTTTCAGCAACCCAATCACCTTAATCACCCCGTTTCCACCAATCCGGAGCAATCATCATGAAGAAACTGGCACAAACCCTTTTCCCCCTCGCCCTTTGTTTTTCAGCGCCCGCGCTCGCGCAGGGTTCGGCGTCGGGCCCAAGCCTCAGCTTGCCTGGTAGTGCTCCGTCTATGGCGCAGATTCAGTCAGTCTCGCCTGCACTGGCGTCGTATACGGAAAACCTGGTCCTTGATGAGGTCTGGAACCGTCCCGGGCTGTCCGCCCGTGACCGGAGCGTTGTCACGCTGGCGGCCCTGATTTCCCGCAATCAGCAGGTTGAGCTGCCTTACCACGTCAACCTGGCGCTGGATAACGGTGTTAAACCGTCTGAAATTTCAGAGCTCATTACCCACCTGGCATTCTATTCAGGGTGGGCAAATGCGATGTCAGCGGTGGCTGTGACAGCGGAAGTTTTCGAAGCCCGTGGCGTAGAGGCCTCTGAGCTGCCCGCCGTTTCTCCGGAGCTCCTCCCGTTGGATAAAGAAGCCGAAGCGAAACGGCAAACGTTCGTGCAGGATACCTTTGGCGAGGTATCCCAGGGCGTGGTTGACTATACCGAAAGCGCACTCTTCCTCGATCTCTGGCTCAGACCGGGATTGCAGCCTCGGGATCGGAGCCTGGTGACGGTCAGCGCCCTTATTGCGGCAGGCAAGGTCGAACAGGTGCCTTTCCATCTGAACAAGGCCATGACCAACGGGCTGAGCAAAGAGCAGGCCTCGGAAGTTCTGACTCATCTTGCGTTCTACGCAGGCTGGCCAAACGTCTTCTCGGCCATGCCGGTGGTCAAAAAGGTATTTGCGGACAGGGAAGATTAAGCGGTAAGTCACCCGTGATCTGGCGCTGCGGAACGGCGGCGTCAGGGACGAGCCTGGAGCAATCCTCGGCTCGAACCGTTTAAGAAACAGGGCCGGGCACGCTGTGCCCGACCCCTAAAAACATCTGGAACCGTCAATTACTCTGACTTTTCCAGGGCGTTCTGATACGTCTCGTCGGTCACCTTTTCTTTCCAAACCACGTTCTCGTCACCTTTGAAGGCCGTAACAACAAAATGGGTCATCGGGGACTCGGGTGTCGCTGCATGCCAGTGATCCATATCGGGTGGGCACCAGACAGCCTCGCCCTCATGAAACGTTGTGACGGAGCCATCGCGAGTTCCCACCAGAGCGGTTCCTTCAGTCACCACGATATGTTGCCCCGCCGGATGCTCGTGCCAAATCGTCCGTGCACCTGCAGAAAACGTCACATACGCGCCGGAATACCGTGCAACGTCATTGCTTGGGAACACAGGATCGACGGTGACCTCTCCTGTAAACCACTGCGCTGGGCCATCAATCGGCGTTTTCCACTCTTTGTCGTAGAGCGAGTGCCCCTGGTTTTCCTCAGCAACAACAGCGGGTATGGCCGACAGCCCGAGCAAAGCGACGGCCACCGTTCGCATGATTGGGGTTCTGGATTTCATAACGATCTCCTTTGAGAACTGAAAAGTCAGTAGTGCACTCCTATTCAAACACTGGTGCGGGGAAGCTGTTATCGCAATCCTGTTCATTGATTGCCCAATTCTACGGGTTCGTGTACTTCACTTTTCTACTGGGGCCTGGCGATGATTCGCGTGCATGATATTGGGCAGGAAGAAGTGCTGACACCGAACAACATCCGGCATCACCGATTGCAGGCGAACGCTCGCCTGCACAAATGCCACTGATGAAATTCAGGTTAAGATGTGAATTAATAGTGTCATCTCGCCAACCCGAAGAAGCAGCGGCCGCTCACCATGAAACCGAACAGATTTTCGATCACTTCCCTTGGGTGCGGTTTGTTCAGTTACCTGATACTGGCCTCTTCGTTGAGCCTGGCATCGGAGGCGAATAAGACACCTGATGTTGAGCAATGGTCCGTTGCAACCTACGAGCCGGCGGTGAGTCAGTCAGAGAATACGAGCGCTTGATTGCCAGAGCCTACGAAAAACTGGGCATAACGCCAACATTCACCGAAAGACCGACGAAGCGTGCATCAGTTGCGCTTGATGCCACTCAGTTTGACGCCCTGTTGCTTGCATCAGGGGATGTGCAAGCGTCACTGGGCGGCTTCATTAGGATCGAAAATCCACTCCCGCCAATGATGCTTACCACTACGTGAGCGAGAAACACATTGCTCGTGTTGCGGAACTCAACAGTGTCCTTTCGCAGACGATTGCCCACTATTGTCAACGCGGTGAAGACGACTTCGAATTATCAGAGTCTTTGCCACCATGTCCCCGGGATTCGGATTATAGACATTGAACGAGACGGGTCGCTGACGGATTGATCTACTTGATCGCGACTTCCTCAAACGGTCCCCGCCACGGCCTCTTCCACTCGAACAGGCGTTTTTGACAGATACTGAAATGTCCGCTTTATCAGAATCCAGACACAGTATTTGATCTGCTACTAAACGAAAGCGAACATTCTTGAAGCATCTCAGTGCGGCGGTTCATCGAGAATCTGTGACTGAGGCTTCACCTCATGCCATTCCCGATGAATATGTCATTGCCACCCGCCCCCCAGAGCCCGAAAAAGGTCGGCCAGAGCCAGTTGCTGTTCTGTTTGTACCTGAACCAGGGCGCTTCGATTCCTGAAGCTCTGTCTCTGGGCGTCCAGGTAGCGAGAGTAATCATCTGCGCCATTCTCATAGCGAGCCCTGGACAACTGAAGCCGCATTTCGCTGGTCTTTACCAGTGATTGTCGGGCGGCCGTTTCTCGTTGCAGAGTTTCTTTCGCTGCGATGGCGTCTGAGACTTCCCGAAACGCCGACTGGATGACCTTTTCGTATTCAGCCACTGCAAGGTCTTTTCTGACGTGGGCCAGATCAAGATTGGCTTCATTGCGGCCACCATCAAAGATCGGCAGAGTGAGTCGTGGGGCGAACGACCAGCTTTCCTGACCCGATCCGAACAGGTCGGATAGCTCGGCGCTTGCCGAACCGAACGATCCCGTCAGAGAAAACCGTGGGAAAAAGGCGGCCCTGGCTGCACCAATGTTTGCGTTCCGGCTCCTCAGTCGATGCTCTGCGGCACGAATATCCGGACGATGTTCAAGCAGCTCTGAGGGCGCGCCGGGAGCCAGTCCCTGGACGATCCAGCGATCAGACGTCGGTTCCTCGGAAAGTTGTGGGCGCACGTCCGGAACACCGACGAGCAGGGTCAGGGCATTCGTCGTTTGCCGGATCTCACGTTCAACCCGTTCAAGATCAACGCGGGTCTGTTCAACCAGACCCAGGGCTTCCTGATAGTCCAGCGCGGTGGCGGCGCCCAGCTCTAAACGGTCGGCGATCAACTGCAATGACGCCTCGCGTGTGTTCAGCACCTGCTTTGCGAGGCGCTTTCGCTCGAGTGCCCCATCCCTGATCACATAGGTGCGGACAATGTTGGAAATCAGGCTGATCCTGGTGCTTCGAGCCCCTTCTTCCGTGGCGAGGAACTCCTGCAAGGCAGCTTCGGACAGATTCTCAACTCTGCCAAACAGGTCCAGTTCGTAGGTGGTCAATCCAACGCCGGCCTGATAAAGGCTTTGTGTTGTCGAACGGCCGGAGGCGGACAGGTCACCGGGGACCCGTTCCCGTTGCCCCGAACCTTCCACTTGAAGAGTCGGGAGCTGATCAGACCGTTGAATACCGTATTGCGCGCGCGCCGCCTCGACGCTCAGCAGGGCCTGCCGCAGATCGCGGTTGTTCGCCAGTGCCGTTTCAATCAGCCCTTGGAGTTGTTCATTAACCACAAAGGTGCGCCAATCGAGTGAAGCCGATGAAGACTCAACAGCGGTGCCGGGTTTAGCGGCGGAGCTTTCGCTGCCCCAGTCCGAGGCAATAGGTGCCTCGGGCGTTGAGAAGGAGGGGGCGAGCGAACACCCTGCCAGCCATGCGGCGCTCCAGAGTGCGATAAGGGAAGCGCGACTGAAAGCGATCAATGTGCGTTTGGACATGATTAAGAAACCTCCCTTGCCAATTCCAGTTCGCGGTCGGAAGCCGCCTCACTGCGGTGATCCCGCGCCAGCAAGGTGTAGATGGTGGGTAGCACGAACAGGGTGAACAGCGTGCCGATGAGCAAACCTGTGGTGACAACAACGCCGATGGCGTAGCGGCTTTCCGCCCCGGCACCCGACGCAAACATCAGTGGGATCAACCCGGAGACCATGGCCGCCGTGGTCATCAGGATCGGGCGCATACGGATGGTCGCCGCTTTCAACATCGCGTCAGTGGGCACCAGCCCATCCCGTTTCTGGATGTCATTGGCGAATGAAACCATCAGGATCCCGTGTTTGGAGACCAGTCCAATGAGCGTCACCAGACCGATCTGGGTGTAAATGTTCATGGTGGTGTACCCAAGCCACAGCGGCATAAGGGCGCCACATACGGCGAGCGGAACGGTCACCAGAATCACCAGCGGGTCCCTGAAGCTCTCGTATTGGGCGGCAAGCACGAGGAAGATGACGATCAGAGCGAATCCGAAGGACACGATCAATTGGCTGCCTTCCTGCACAAACTGGCGGCTGTCAGACATCCAATCAATTTGAGCGCCCGGCGGTAACGGCTGTGATTGCAGAAAATCGACGGCCTGCCCCATGGTCACGCCCGGCAGCAACACGGCGGACAGGGTCACCGCATTCATCTGGTTGAACTGCGGCAGGCTATTGGCCTGTGGCTGGACTTCGACGTCCACCACCGTAGCCAGTGGCACCATGTCACCGGATTGGGCGCGCACGTAGTAGCCCGTCAGATCGCCCGGGGCTGCACGCTTGTCCTGCGGCACTTGCGCAATGACGTCGTAGGACCGGTCGAACCAGTTGAATCGATTGATGTAGTTTTCGCCCACCAGAACCGCCAGCGTCTCTGCTATGGCGCTCATGGTGACGCCCATCTCACCGGCTTTGTCGGCGTCCACCGTTATCTGGGCCTGCGGGCTGTTAAACGCCAGGTCGCTGTCGACGAAGGCAAACAGTCCGCTGCCCCAGGCCGCACCTTTGATGGTTTCCATGGCTTTGTGCAGTTCGGAAAACTCCATCGGCGCGCGCAGAATCATCTGCACAGGCAACCCACCGCTGCCGGCGGGTAACGGTGCAGGTTGGAAGGCGGTCGCAAAGGCGTTGGTGATGCCGCCGGTTGCCGCATTGATCTGTGCCTCAACTTCGCTGGCGGTCATGTCACGCTCATCCCAGGGCGTCAGCACCACGCCACCGAACCCGTTGTTCTGGCCTCCGAAACCGTTCAGGAAGAAGCTGCTCTGATAGACCGGCAGTTCCTGAAAGACGTCTTCGATCATCAACGCCGCGCGCTCCGTGTGGTCTACATTGGCATACTGGGGCGCTTTGGTCTGAACGAACACGTAGCCCTGATCCTCGCCGGGGGCCAGTTCGTGATCCACGCCCATGAAGAGCACAACAATGCCGGCAAGCACTGCAACGCAGACCAGCAACACCGCCGTTCGTGCATGAAGTATGTGGCTCAGCAGCCGGCCATAGCGATTCGCCAACCCGCCCATGGTGCGTTCGATGGCCTGGGCCAGTCGGCCCTCTGACATCTTTGCGTCCAGCAGGTAGCTGCTCATCATGGGTGAGAGCGTAAGAGCCACCACACCCGAGACAATCACCGAGCAGGCGAGTGTGAAGGCGAATTCCTTGAACAGGGCGCCAGTGACGCCGCCCATCATGCCGATGGGGGCATAGACCGCTGCGAGGGTGATGGTCATACCAATCACGGGCCAGACTATTTCCCGGGCACCGATCATCGCCGCTTTCACGGGCGATTTGCCTTCCTCGATGTGTCGGTGAATGTTTTCCACCACCACGATGGCATCGTCGACCACCAGCCCAATGGCCAGAACCATGGCCAACAGCGTCAGCAGGTTGATGGAAAAACCGAACATGGCCATCAGCATGGTCGCGCCCACCAGGGACAGCGGAATCGTGACGATTGGAATGATCACCGCGCGGAAGGTTCCGAGGAACAGGAAAATCACCACGATCACGATGATCACCGCTTCCAGCAGGGTTTTCATGACTTCATCAATCGATGCGTTGACGAATCGGGCCGTGTCGAAAATGTTGGTGATGGTCATGCCCGGAGGCGCCGAGGCCTGGAGCTTGGGCAACAGCGCATTGACGCCTTCAACGATCTCCAGGGGATTACCGTCAGGTGTTGGGGTAATGGCCATGGAGACCACGCGTTTGCCGCTGCCAAAAAAGGAGGTGTCCGAGCTTTGCCCGCCCAGTTCAACCGTGGCGATGTCCTTGATTCTTACCACGCTGTTGTCGTCACGTTTGACGACCATATCCCGGAAATCCTGCTCATTCCGCAGGTCTGTCCGCGCGGTGATCGGCATCAGTGTGTCGCTGCCGCGAAGCGTGCCTGGGGCCGCCTGCACGTTGTTTGCGCGCAACGCGGCCGACAGGTCGCTGGCCGTGATGTTGCGAGCGGCCATTTTATCCGGGTCCACCCATAAGCGCATGGCGTAGGTTTGTCCGCCGTTGATGTCGGCGGTGGCTACGCCGGGCACGGAGGTGATCAGCGGCTGGGCCACACGCGCGACGTAGTCGGTTACTTCCGGAATGGTCTGCTGGTCGCTGGCAAACTCCACATACTGAACGGCAGAGACGCCATCGGTGATCTTGTTGATTACCGGGTCGGAGGCGCCTTCTGGCATCCGGTACTTCACCTGCTGAACCCGGGCCATGATCTCGGTAAGCGCGCGGTCGGAATCGGCATTGAGCTTCAGTTTCGCCCGGATCTCGCTCTGACCCAGCGTCGAGTTGGACGTCAGATACTCGATGCCGCTGGCCGTCGCGACGGCCTGGGCAATGGGTGAGGTAACAAACCCCTGCATGACTTGCTGTGACGCACCCGGAAAGCTGGTGTTCACAACGATGGTCGCGCTCTCCATCGCCGGGTATTGGCGCATCGGAAGTGAGAAGAGCGCTGCCAGTCCGGTCAACAGGATGAGCATGCTCAGCGTAACCGACAGGATCGGGCGCCTGATGAAAATATCCGTGAAGCTCATGAGGCACCTCCGCGTTCAGCGAGGTTGGTCTGAGACAGCGTCTGTACTTTCAGATCGGCGCCCGGGCGAACCCGGAGTTGGCCTTCCGTCAGAACCACATCGCCGGGTTTCAGGCCCTTCTCGATAACCACGTGATCGCCAAATCGGCGGCCGACGACCACCGGAACGGTTTCCCCTTGACCAATGTTGTCTTCGGACAGGTCCCTGACGACGACCGCGGTATCTCCGGATGACGAGGTCACCACGGCCGTTGCAGGCAAAACCAGCGCATCCGGTTCCTCTGGAAGCTGAACGCCCACTGAGACGTACATGCCCGGTTGCAACTTCCCATCCTGATTGTCGAGCGTCGCCTGCAAGGTCACGTTACGGGTGTTCTGGTTGACCTGAGGTTCAATGACTCCGATGGTTGCAACCAGTGTTTCCGGGCCGGACACATCACTCTGAAGGTGAATCTGCTGCCCGACCTTGACTCGCGCAAGCTCACGCTGCGGTACGTCAAAACGAATGTTGAGGGTTTTCAGATCGGTCAGGGAAACCACGTTATCGCCCGCGTTGATCTGCTCGCCAAGGTCGATGTGTCGAAGCCCGAGTTTGCCATCGAACGGTGCCCGGATCTGCTTCTGCCGGATGCGGGCCTCGATCTGTTTAACGTTGGCCACGGCCCGGTCGCGCTCAGCGTGGCGCTGCTGAAGCAGTTCCTTGGAGATGGCGTCTTTCGAGAAAAGACCTTCGGCCCTCTGTAACTGGTCACGAGCAAATCGGGCGTCTGCGGTCGCAGCGTCCAGGTCGGCCTGCTCCGTGGCATCGTCCAGCTGGACCAGAAGGGTCCCCGCCTTAACGTTTTCGCCAGGCTCGAACGCAATGTCCGAGACGCGTCCGGCCACTTCGGCTGACAGCCTCACCTGATTGACGGCGCGAACCTCACCCAGTGCTTCCAGCGTGACCGGTGCATCTTTGGCTTGCACGGTGGTAGCCACCACATCCATTGGACCGCCACCGGACCAGCCGCCCGCCCCGGCTTGCCGTTGTGTTTTCCAGTAATACAGGCCACCGCTCACAAGGGTGATGGCGATCAATACAAGTACAACGGTCTGTAAAGTTCTCAATTTGGGCGAATGAGATCGCCCCGACTGCGAGTGGCTCACGCTTGATCCTCCAACTGGAATTCATATTTCGGCTTGACGGCCTGTTGAGTTGGCAGGACTATGGGGCCTCAAGTTAACTTGAGGTCAAGCGTTTCTTTCGAAAAATTTATCATCGAACACAGAGCGCGTTTTCGGGACCGTTATGGATACCCGTGGTGTGTGCGGCTTTTGATGAGGTGGCTGTATGGCAAAAACACAGGCGATGGATGCCGGGCGGATTCTGAGCGTTGGCGAGGTGGCCAAGCGTAGCGGCGTGCCGGTGTCGACGATCCATTTTTACGAGTCAAAAGGGTTAATCAAGGCCACTCGTAACGCGGGAAATCACCGGCAGTACCAGGCCATAGTCCTGAGATACATCGCGATCATTCGAGTGGCCCAGCGCACGGGATTATCACTGGAGGAAATTGGTGAAACGCTGAGCTCCATACAGGCGGGCAGTAAACTTACAGCATCCGAATGGAAAGACATTTCAATAAAATGGAAAGAGAACCTGAATAACCGGATACGCTCTCTGGAACGCCTTAGAGATGAGCTGGACAGTTGCATCGGATGCGGATGCCTGTCGCTGAAGGACTGTCCCCTTCGAAACCCGGAGGACGAGCTTGCGAAAGAGGGGCCGGGGGCAAGAATTCTCGAGCGTCCATAGTCACAGGCCCGCAGAATGGTGATGCCATTCTCACGCCTGAATGTTCGCTTTGCGACCGCAGCTAACGTTCGCAAATCTCACGGGTATCTAGTTGTAAGTGGCAAGGAGGTCACGTTGGCGACGGCAGAATCGTCGAAAAGGTTTTCGAGAGGCGAGCAGGGGAGCTATGAGTTTGTTGCTACCAACAACACCGCGGACAGGAGAGCTGCCAACTTTTGATTGGTTAGGTTTCTCAAGAAGGTCAACCGGACGATGCTGATTCCTGAGCAGTTGACGATTCCACTCCGGATGAGCCATGCAAACAACTTGTTGCTAGAAACGTCCAATACTGTTTAGTACTGGACACAGGGTCGGGGACACCGATGATTCTGAGATAGCCAGAGCTATCCGCTTGCTGGGTTATCCAACATATTGGTACCCGGCATCCTGCAACGCTTCCTTCAGTGACTCCTCAGGAGGCTCTTCATAAATGAGTGTCGTTGAAGGTGAAACATGGCCAGCGATTTTTTGAGCAACTTTAACTGACTTCTTTTGGTCATGAATGATATTTGTCATTAACGTCCTCCGGCTACTGTGGGAGCTGGCTCGCTCAATACCTGCCCAATGCCTCTGCATCAGAGCTAAGTGTTCCTGGAGAGTGTTGGGAGAGTAGGGGCCTCCTTTTTGAGTCAGGAATAGATGATCAGTCTTTTTCACCGAAGGATCTGCTGCCAGACGGATCGCAAGGTAATTTTCGATAGCCGTTCTCAGTGCTGCGTCATTCATCGGAAGATCGCGCGATTTACCACGGTGCTTGTTCACCTCAGGATAAAAATCCTCCGGTTTGATCTCGGCGCCGGCCTTAGCCATGGTTTCAATTCGCTGAACAAGCTGGTGAAAATCGTGAACACTGAAACTGATCCGACGGCGTTGATAAGTTGATTTGGATCGCCTCAGCGCATCGGCACCTTTAGTGTAAGCCGCAGGCAACGCCAGGATTTCTTTGAGCTTGAACGAACGCTGGCCAGTAGTGTCAGGGCCGAGTTCGGCAACGTCTTTGATCTGTAAAAGCGCGATTTCCTGGACTCGCAGCCCGAGCTTGAAGCTGATCTGAACCAGGGCCGTATTCTTTTCAGGATAGCGATGTTCCCGGATCACGCTCAAGAGGTGGCCGAACTGTTCGGGCGTCAACACGCGTGCCTGGCCAGTTTTACTCATTTAGAGAGGCTCCTGGTAATGCGCTGGCATAGAAGGGGGAGCGGAAATAAAATCCGTAATAATGTTATTTTAACGGATTTATGATCAAACAACACCGGAAGATCAATACCAAGGATTGTCAGGACGCCCAAGCTCATTACCCACAGGGCCGCCAAGGGCATCTTGCAGTTTCCGCTTCTTTATCCAGGCGTTCGCAATGTGGTCCATGATTTCTGCTGGAATTCCCACACCCAAATTATTGATGATTCGTCCCGCGTTGGTTCTTTCGCAAAGGAGAATTCGCAGAGCCGGATGGGTTCAAAGAGAACGTTCTATGGTTCGTTATCCAAATACTCCTGGAAATAGAGATGGTGTAGTTCGCCACCGGTAATGGATGCTCTGCATTCACTCCGAATAATCCATAGAGCCGAATAGCGATAGTGCTATTGAAGCGAACTAGCTGGCCAGTATCGAAGTTCTTGCACACCCGCAAAATGACCTGAGAGACAGATACATCAAAATCTGCAAGAATCATATAGATAGACAGGTGGGCGACCGTTTTAGCGGTTCTTGTGAAATTTTAGTACTTTCTGTGGCTATTCTTTAGCACTTTCTGTGGTCGCCCAAAAAATTGCTATGGTGTTATTCGAGCCCATATCAAACTGCGCATAATGTATATTATGTTAAATAAGATAATTAATCTCCTCAAGCTACTGCCCGATTCCGGCATCATATAAGACTCCAACGGTTTGGAACCTAGCCTCTCCAGAACTGCGGAGAGAACATCACAAAGACGCTGAGTAACTCCAATCGCCCGAGTAACATCGCCAGCATTAATACCCATTTCGCTGCATCCGGTAAGGTTTGGAAGTTTCCAGCGGGGCCTATAATGTCACCAAGGCCCGGCCCTACGTTCGCCAACGCGGTCGCGGCACCGGTTAAGCTCGTGACAAGATCCAGCCCCAAGGCAGCAAGAATCGCAGCGACCACCGCCAGTGTTGACAGAAAAATGAATGAAAACGCTACACTGGAGGCTACGATTTCGTCACTGATTATTCGCCCATTGTACCGCCTTCCAATGACTGCATTTGGATGAAGCAGCCTTATTACCTGCTCTCGCAATAAGAGCATGGACAACTGAAATCGGAAAATTTTCATCCCTCCACTTGTAGACCCCGAACAGCCGCCAACAAATGTCAGAAAGAAAAACAGAACGACCACAAACGGGCCCCAGAGTGTGTAATCCTGTGAAGCGTAGCCAGTGGTTGTTACTACGGACGTCACGTTAAATAAAGCATGAACGAAAGCATCCAGAGGAAACGTGCCGTCGTTTAAAACTTGATAAAAAGCAATGAGAACAGCGATCACAAGGAGAAATTTCAGAAAGAAATGAATTTGTTGGTCGCGAAGAAGAGGCTGCGCCTGGCCATTCAAAAGCCTTACAAACAGAAAAAACGGGATTCCGCCCAACATCATGAAAATGCTCGATGCAAACAGAATGGAAAGTTGATCAAACTGGCCCATTGAGCTGTCCGAAGTCGAATAACCTCCGGTCGATACAGTGGTCAGGGCATGATTTATGGCGTTGAACAAATCCATGCCCAGGAGCCAATACGTCAGAATGCAGCCGAAAGTTAGTGCGAGGTAACTGAAAACTAGCCCTCGGGCCAGCCGATTCGTTCGGGGCACTGCTTTTTCGGTCCATTCGGAGGATTCTGTCGCGAACAATCGCATGCCGCCGATTCTCAGGAATGGCAGGATGGCGACAGCCATACCGATAATCCCTATACCGCCCATCCACTGCATGATTGAGCGCCAAAGAAGAATATCGCCTGGCAGATGATCAATGCCGGTCAACACAGTGGAACCGGTGGTTGTGACACCGGAAATGCTCTCGAAAAAGGCGTCGGTAACACTTAGCCTTAAATCGCTGAGCAGCAGCGGGAGGCTTGAGAATAATGGAATGACAATCCAGGCCGAGACCGTGAGAATAAACATCTGCCGCTGTTTCAGAGCATGCCGGCGCTTCCCTCCGGCGCTGAAAAAACACACCACACCAACGCCAAAGCAGATACTTGCCGATTTCACGAAAGCCAGCCAATCCGGTGTGTCGCCAAACATCAACAGGTTCACCGGAAGTGTCATTAGAGAGCTGAGCAGGATGAGCAAGAACCCAAGTATCTGAATCACAGGTAAAATGTTAAACAATCCCATCATCGAAGATGCCTGGATCTTTTACGGATTAATTTGAAGGCAGAGTTGGACAAATGCCCTGCTTTCAACAATGGCCGGGGCGAAGGGCGTAAAGGACGAAAGTTTACTTTATTTTTTTCGATGACGTGAGAGAGTTGCGAGGTTTATGCAGACGTCACCACATTTGATTTGGCAAATTCCGAAAACCGGTCCCTGTTGATACCACGATCGCCGAGCAGCTTGGTTCTCGTGAAAGAGGATTACCACACCAGCATGTGCTTTTAAGTATCCGAGTCGGTTTCCTCTACGACTTTCTCGGCATGCCTCTTTGCCAGCTCTTCCAGAGTTATGTATTCACACTCTTTTTCGGCCATAAACGAGTCTGCGGAATCGATAAGAATATTGTCATCGCGCATGAATCGGCGACCCAGCAGCGCCGGATAGGAGAACTTGCCGCGGTCTGTCAGTGAAAACTGCGTGGTATGTGTGGTTCCGGCAATGCAGAAGTCCATCATGACAACATAGCGCTTCTGGGATGGCGCGCCTTTTCGTTTGATCAGGACAGTTCGCTCAACCGGCCGTTCGAACTCCAGAATGACGTCGTCATGGTCCAGTTCGCCCTCGGTCGGCTGGTCCTCGTGGTCACCCAGTGGAATCTGGAAACTGACCCACTCCTCGCCGTCGCGCTCAAAGCCCTCGATGTTTACCGCGTGGAGAGATGACGTTTTGGCGCCTGTATCGAGTCGCGCCTTCAGCCTCAGGTTGGTATCTTTCATGACTACCCATTCAACATAGCCAAGGGTTTCCGGCGGTCGCTGCTGGCTATTGTTGGCATCGGCCTCCGCAGAAACCGCCATCGCTGATGGAAAAACCAATACCACAGCCAAGAACGCCCTAATAACAAACCTCATTCAATACCTCCTGCAAATTCCTGTAAATCCGGGAAAAATGATAAAAAACTGTGCTCCAGTTCTTCCTGGTTTGCGCGGATTTCCGTGATTATGCCGGCGAAATCATTTCTGAACCGTATGCGCCCTGCAACGCGGTCCAGTGCCTTCCCGATGTTTTCAAGGTCCTGGTAGGCCCCGAACCAGTCGTTCCATACCATCATTCGGGTAACTCTGGCCATTTTGTCCGGCATGAGATGTTCTTTCTGCTGCAACTCGTTGTATATACCGCGAATGAACGCCTCTTGCTCAATTTCACTGAACCGGTCCCAGTGTTTGAGAAGAAAATGGTCATAGAGAATATCGAGCGCAACGCCGGCAAATCGACGACGTTGACGGGAGAAGACCTGTTTGCTGGCAAGTACGTCGGGGTGCTGGTCGGTGAAGCTGTCGACCGCCCGATGGTGGCGGACGCCCTGCTTCACCGGGTCCGGCAGCGTCGAGAGATCGACGCCCCGGGTAAAGTCACCGAGAATGCTCCCCACCCGAGCTTCAGGTGAGTCCGGCGCGAGAAATACATGAGCCAGATGGTTCAAACAGTCTCCCCGGTGGCCTGGTTTCAGAAGTTGAATTGAATACCGACGCCCAGACCATCAACTTCGGCATTACTGTCTTCATAATAACGCATGTATTCAAGGTTGCCGGACAGGTTCGGCGCAAATTCCATATTCATGCCGATGCCGTAGGACACGTCCGTTTCATCCTCGGTGGCTGTGCCCAGAAACGAAGAAGCTTCGATTTCAACCCGGGTGAAGCCGAGGATAGCGTATGGCGTAATGGGTGATTCGTTGGCCAGATTGAACGTGGCGTAGCCGCCGAAGAAGTTATCCAGTGAATAATCGACTCCGCCGATGCGGTCGTCATCCACGCCAAAACCGCCCCGCGCTTCGATGCCCAGATACGGCGTCGCCATCACGCCAACTTTGGCAGACAGCGTGCCTACGTCGGCATCCGCGTTACCGCTCTCAAGGTTCATGAAAGTGTAGTTCAGGCCTGTGTAGAGCCCGCCAACGCCAGACTTGTACATATCCTGGGCGGATGCGGTTCCTGCAGCAGCCATACCGGTGGCAAAGATAACGGCAATTGAACGTAGGTGTTTCATTTTTTATCTCCTTAACCGAATTGTTCGGTGTACATCGCTGAACTTGCACCAGACTGACGCGTTTTGCCATCAGAAAGATCCGCATTTACGCGTTATTTACACCGATTTAATTCACCGGTAATTTCAGCATCCGCGCGGTGTTACCTTGCGGAAGGCTGACCCCAAAGGTATTCTGACGCCGTCTCCCGGTATCAGCTGGCTCGAGCATCCATTGAGAAATCTCTACCCCGTCATTTTCATTGTCAGCGTCATGTTCGTGCTTTTAAGCATCTTCATGACATTGCCTGTTATCCTGCTTGCGGGCTCTGAAGCGCCGAACGCCATGGCGTTTGCAGAATCGGCCGCCATTGTCTGGGGCCTCGGTATACTGGGAATGGCCGCCACCTACCGCAAACCGCGGGATCTGAAGCCCCGGTACATGTTCGTACTCACAGTATCATCGTGGTTCATTATTGCACTGCTTTCATCCCTTCCTTTCTATCTGAGTGACATTGGCATTTCTGCCGCAGACGCCTTTTTCGAGGGTGCCTCGGGCATTACCACCACCGGGGCAACGGTGCTCAGTGGCCTCGATAACATGGACAGGGATGTATTGCTCTGGCGGTCCATTCTGCAATGGATTGGTGGTATCGGAATTATCGGTATGTTCGTTGCGGTACTTCCGTTTCTGCGAGTCGGCGGCATGCGGCTGTTCGCCACCGAATCTTCGGAATGGACCGACAAGGCTCTGCCAAGGATGAAAACACTCAGCCGTGGCTTGCTGGTGGTTTATCTGGCGTTTTCTATCATTGCGGTGGTTACCTACTGGTTTTCTGGCATGACGCTCTTCGATGCCTTCAACCATGGTCTTACCAGCATCGCCACCGGTGGCTTTTCTACCTCGGATCTGTCCATGGGCAAGTTCAATGATCTGATCCTCATGGAAGCCACATTTTTCATGATTATCGGCAGCTTGCCCTTCTTCCTTTTCGTGCGTGAAATGCATGGCCAACACGGCGTTCTTTTCCGGGATCAGCAGGTGCGATTGTTTCTCGCGATCCTGTTTTTTGTACCGCTGCTTCTGACACTCTACCGCTGGATGGTGTCACCGGTCCCCTTCGATCCTATCCATAACTACGCCTCTACCCTGTTTAACGTCACTTCTGTGGTAACCACCACTGGCTATGCTTCCGAAGATTATTCGGCTTGGGGCCCTCTGGCGTTCGTGCTGTTCTTTTTCCTGATGTTCGTGGGCGGCTGCTCTGGTTCCACGGCCGGCGGCATGAAAATCTTCCGGTTCCAGCTTTCCCTGATCATCCTGCGTGAGCAGTTGATGCGCCTGCTGCACCCTCGTGCGGTTCTTACCCGTAACTACAACGGCCGGGCCGTGAGCGATGAGATTATCTCGTCGATGATCGCCTACACGTTCATCTTCCTGCTCTGTCTTTTGCTGATCACGGTTGCCCTGGCCGCCATGCAGCTGGACTTTGTCACGGCACTGTCCGGCGCCCTCACCTCGCTGACCAATGTCGGCCCCGGCCTTGGGGACATAATCGGCCCTGCGGGTAATTTCGGGCCGCTTCCCGATGCGGCAAAATGGGTACTGTCTGTGGGTATGCTGATGGGGCGTCTGGAGATACTGAGCGTGGTGATCGTTCTATCGCCGGCGTTCTGGCGCAGCTGAGGCCTACCTGAGCCAGAGTATGGCGGGGTTTTCCAGGGGAATGTTCAGGCGTGCATCCCGCACTCGCAGGCGCGGCGTGTAGTGTCCTTCGGGGCGTGGAGGCACTGTGCATTCATAAAGATAGGTATGAGGGGAACCACCCAGCGGATGCTTCATCTGCATGGCCGTAATGGTTCTTGGGCCATGCTCGGAATCCTCTGCAACAAGCTCTACTGCAATCCGCTGCTCGTCAATTCCATCCAGATAGACTTCCACGGTGAAAGTCTGGCTACCCGAATCTTCGCTTGTATTGAAGCTGTTGAAACGCAACCGGGACCAGTGCCTGGAGATTTCTCCGTATTCACCAATTAGCTCCCGTGCAGTCTCGGAGCTGCGCCGGCTTCCCATTTCTGCCATGGGGAGATAGAACTGCTCGACGTATTCCCGCACCATCCGGTTGGCGGAATAGGCCGCCGTCAGTTGATCCATGCTCGCACGCATGCGCCCGACCCATTTCCGGGGAATACCTTCTCTGTCGACGTCATAGAACCCGGGAATTACCTCGTTCTCCAACAGATCAAACAGCTGTTCCATGTCCGAGAGATCGTGGTCGTGATTGTTTGACCCGCTTAGCTCGTCAAAGGTAGCGCCAGGTCGAATAGCCCAGCCCACATCCGGGTTCCAGGCCTCCGCCCACCAGCCATCGTACTGTGACAGGTTCAGTCCCCCGTTCACGAGTACCTTCATGCCACTGGTGCCGCAGGCTTCCCAAGGGTGTCTCGGACAATTGAGCCACACATCCACGCCCTGGATAAGCTGGTTGGCCACGCCCAGATCGTAGTCTTCAATAAACACCACCTTGCCCTCGACATCCGGTCGCCGGGAGAAGGCTTTCCATCGCCGGATGATGTCTTTCCCCGGGAGATCGTAGGGGTGGGCCTTGCCTGCAAGCACAATCTGAATCGGGCGATCGCGGCTGGCAAGCAGTTTGAGCAGGCGCTCCTCATCCTTGAGCAGGAGATCTGGTCGCTTGTATTCCGTAAACCGGCGGGCAAAGCCCAACGTGAGGGTTTCATGGTCCAGCAAAAGGCCACACGCGGCTTCATGGTTGTTTCCGGGATTCTGTTCGCAATGCTGGCTTGCAAGCCTTCGCCGGAGGTAGGTAATCAGCCTTGCGCGCTCCAGGCGCCTCATTTCCCATAATTCTTCGTCGGCGATGTCAGTCATCGGGCAGGTGCTCTGGAGAGGCCTGCGCCAGCGATCCTTGCCACAGGCCCGGGTCCAGATGGCGTCGGATTCCGGAGAATCCCAGCTCGGCGTGTGGATGCCATTGGTCACATAATCCGCCGGAATGTCTTCGGCCGGCCAGCGCGGGAAGAAAGGCTGGAAAATGGTCTGGGTGACCTTCTGGTGGATGCGGCTGACACCGTTGAACCGACCACTCATATTGAGGGCCAGCAAGGCCATATTGAGTTTAAGGTCAGTCGACTGATTGTCTGGGCTGCAGGGCTGGCTTCCCAATGCCAGCAATTGATCGACATTCAGGTCGCGGCCTTCGAGCCAGGGTGTCAGATACAGTCGCAATAGCGATCGGGAGAAATGATCAAAGCCCGACGCCACCGAGGTGTGCGTGGTAAACAGATTGGTCGCCCTGGTTGCGGTTCGAGCTGTCTGGAAATCACTTTCATGGTCGTCCTGCCAGCTGAAGGCCCTCTCTATGAGCGCCAGGGCACAGTGGCCCTCATTCAGATGGCAGAGTGACGGCGATCTCCCCAGTTGTTCCAGCAGACGCCAGCCACCGATGCCCAATACCATTTCCTGTTGCAGGCGCTTTTCCGGGTCACCGGTATAGAGTTCGCTGGTGATACCCCGGTCGCCCGGTTCGTTTCGGGGGTCGTTGCTATCGAGCAGCAACAGCTCGCAGCGGCCCACCTGGGCCTTCCAGGCCCGAAGGCGCACGTGTCTTCCCGGGAAAGGCACAATCACCCTCACCCACTGGTCGTCAGCGTCCCGCAGGGGCGAGACGGGCAGCATGGTGGGGTCGTTGTATGGATAGAACTCCAGCTGTTCGCCATCGGTGCTAATGGCCTGGCGAAAGTAGCCCTGTTGGTACAGCAGACCCACCGCCATGACTGGCGCACCCAGATCGCTGGACGCCTTCAGAAAATCGCCGGCCAATACGCCCAGACCACCGCTGTACAGCGGCAGCGATTCGCTCAGACCATATTCCATGCAGAAATAGGCAACGCCCTCGCCCAGATCGCCCGGACAATCGGTCGAATACCAGGTGTCAGCCTCTGTAAAAGCCTGGTGAGCATGAATCTGCTCACGGTAGCGCTGCTGAAAGTCGGGGTCTGCGGCCAGTTCTTCCAGCCGCTCCCCGGACACGCTGTTCAAAACAAGCCACGCGTTCCGGGTGGTGTCCCAGATGTCCGAATCAAGAGCGCGCCAGAGCTCATCGGTACCGTGATGCCAGGTCCACCGAAGGTCCAGCGCCAACTGGAACAATCCGCTCAGGGATTCAGGCAAGGACCGCGGGGTATAGGCTGCCAGGGTCAAATTTGAACTCCGCTCAGGTTGGTCGGGACATCATCGAGCGGTATAACCGCCATCAATCACCAGTTCACTCCCGGTCACAAACTTGGATTCGTCGGAGGCGAGATAGACAGCGCCCCAGGCAATATCATCCGGCTCGCCCATGTGACCGACAGGATGCATTGCCGCCGTGGCCTTTTTAGCTTCCTCCGGGTCCTGCCCGGTCGTTTTGAGGTGCGCCTCAACCAGCGGGGTCCAGATAAAACCGGGGTGAATGGAATTGCAGCGAATGTTTTCAGTGGCATACAACAGGGCGTCGGTTTTGGACATCAAACGCACGGCGCCCTTGGAGGCATGATAAGGCGGAATATCCGGCGCACTCACCAGCCCATAAATGGATGACAGGTTGATAATGCTGCCAACGCCCGCTTTTTTCATGTGGGGAATGGCTTGCTTGGTGCAGAAAAACACGCCCTTGACGTTCACATCCTGAACATGGTCCCACTCTTCTTCCGTGAGTTCATGGGTCGGCTTGTTCGCCCCGGCAATGCCGGCGTTGTTCACCAGTACAGTCGGGCTACCGAAGGTATTGGCAACGGCGTCCAGAACCTGTTTGACCTCTTGTTCCTTGCTTACGTCACAGTGCCAGTAACCCGCCTTCAGACCGCGGCCTTCAAGTTGTTTAGCCAGGGCCTCTCCCTCGGAATCCTGGCAGTCGAGAATGGCGACAGCAGCACCCTCTTCTGCCATTCGGAGCGCTGTTGCGGCTCCGATGCCAACGGAGCCACCGGTGATCACGGCCACTTTACCTTTGAGTCGTTCCATGCACAGATCCTCTCCCTTGGGTGTTCTTCAGGCTTGTTTCCTGCGGGCAGGAAAATAGTTGACTGGCATGTGGTGGTTTTTAAGCCAGTTAATCAGTGAAGAAATTGTGAAACTGTCGTTCTCGACGCCTTCAAAATCGACACCAAGGCCGCGGTCTGACTTCCGCACAACATGGGCCTTCAGCCGACGGAACCGCTTTTCCTGGGTATCCGGAAAACGGAACTCCAGTTCCACCGTCTGGTTTAACTGAACGTCAGTGTAGTCCGTGGCAATGAACAGACCACGTTTGGAGGCATCGCGAATCTGACCGGTCGCAACCGGCATCCCGCGCTTGTATACCAACAGCCCAAGCTTTCCCTGTACGCGTTTACTGAGTCTGTGTTCCATGTTCCCCCCTCGTGACTCATCTTGAACGCCAATTGTTGATACTGCTTGTGTGTTATATCGAAGGTTGGGGCCCGCCTCTTTGATGCTGATCAAAAAATGCTCAGACCGGAGGAAGGCGCCCATGTCGTTTTACCGATTCAGCGATTATTTTCGACAAGTCTTTCTCGGGAAAATTCCAGTCCAGTTGCCATGTCCAGTTATTTGTAATGGTGCCCGGCGTATTGAATCTTGCCTCGGTTCCAAGACCCAGGAAATCCTGCATAGGCACCACGGCCAATGAACAGACCGAACGGAACGCCGCTTCAATTACCGGCCATGGCATCCCATCACCACTGGTGGCCAGATAATCGTTCACATAGTGCCGGGTACGGTCATCCAGGCTGCGGTACCACCCCAGTGTTGTGTCGTTATCGTGGGTGCCGGTGTAGACAAGATCCCGGGGCTGGTGGTTGTGAAGTAGATGCGGATTGTTTGGGCTGCCGTCGAAGCCAAACTGCATCACCGTCATCCCTGGCAGTCGGAAGCGATGACGAAGTTCTTCCACATCGTCGCTGATGATGCCGAGATTTTCGGCCACCAGGGGTAAATCCGGGAAGCGGTCGAAGCAGGCCTGTAGAAAATGGTCAGAGGGGCCGGGAACCCAATAGCCGTTTCGTGGCTGAGGGGCCTCAGCCGGGATCTCCCAATAGGCCTGAAGCCCCCGAAAATGGTCTATCCGGATCAGATCGAACAGATGGCGCTGGCTTTCGAGCCGTTGAAGCCACCACTGGTAGCCATCTTCCGCCATGACCTGCCAGTTGTAGAGTGGATTACCCCAGTGCTGGCCCTCCTCGGAAAAATAGTCCGGCGGCACACCGGCAACCACAGTGGGTTCGCCCCGGGCGTCCAGCTTGAAGAACTGTCGGTTGGCCCAGACATCGGCGCTGTCTTGAGCGACAAATATGGGGATATCACCAAACAGCAAAACATTGCGGCTTCGTGCATAGTCCCGGAGTGCCTGCCACTGGTGGTTGAACAGGAATTGCTCAAACCTGATGCGAGCCAGTCTGGCCTGGTTCTGGTCGACAAAGGCCTGCAAGGCAGCCGGCTCCCGATCCCTCAAGTGCTCTGGCCACTGGAGCCAGCCTGGCGACTCCTGAACCTCCCGGATTGCGCAGAACAGACAGAAATCATCCAGCCAGTAATCATTTCTTGCCCGGAAAGCTTCAAATCCGGCCAGATCAAGGCCCTTCCGGCCTGTGGCATGGCCCTCGTAAAACCGTTGGGCGGCGATAGCCAGCAGCTGCTGGCGGGATTCGGCGATGGGCTGGGCCAGTTCAGCATCGGCCAGCAGTCCGGTCTGCAGCAGTTCAGCGAGGTCAATAAAATCCTGGTTGCCCGCGTGGGCACTCAGGGATTGGTACGGTGAAAGATCCTGGTGGGTTGGTCCAATAGGCAGTGTCTGCCAGATGGTGATGCCACTGTCGGCCAGAAAATCGACGAACCGGCGAGCGCCGGCGCCCAGAACACCCAGGCTTCCGGGCAGACAGGTCGGGTGAAGCAGTACACCGGCCCTTCGGGCACTGAACAGATCCTTGTCGTTCGCTGAAGTCATGCAGGATGATCCGCCTCATGACCCGGCCGCATGGTACCGCCGCGAGCCGGTTCTCCACTGCCCTGGCTGAGCTTCTGGAACACAGATGGCGGCGCCGGGTAGCCGATCATTTCATAGAGATTGACGAGGTGGCGGCGATACAGATGCTCAAAGTCGCTGACGATCTGGGCCGGGTTATAGTCACCAAACCACCAGAACCAGTCGGACCCTTCGCAGATAGCCAGTTGCTGCATGGCGGCTGCTTTCTGCTCCGAATTGAGACTGCCATTGTCCATCACCCGGTCGAAGTGGGTTTTGGCTTCACAGAGCAGATCCCAGGCCCGGTTTTTGTCCGGGTCACCGATCCAGGTGGAGAACGTACCGTAAATCCAGCTGCCGGCCACAAGATGCGGCAAATGAACCGGCGCGGCTACGGGGTTCGCCACCAGATCGGCATAAGTGGTCAATCTGAGCCGGGGGTGGTTTGCCAGTACCCGATAGAGCTCGTCGAGGAAGTGAAAACCGTTCTCGGGGTAATACTCCCAGGCATTTTCGCCATCCATGATCACGGAAATCACCGGCTTCGTCTTGCCCTTGGCCTGCCCCGCAATGTTTTCCATATGATGCACCAGGTCGCCAACGGCATCCCTGGCGTGCCAGTCTGCGTAAGTAAAACCGATCAGATCCGACAGACCGTCGTCACGGAAGAAGACGGCGGTATTCGATTCGCCGAACGTATAGGGCTGGTGAATCCCGGCATCGGGCAAATCCGGGTTGTCCTGCCGGGCCAGATTGAGGCTGTTGTGCACCACAGAATCTCCGCTGGCAGTCCATCGGAATTGATGTTGGTCCAGCAGGCCCAGTGTGGCCTGGCTGAGACCACCCTCGGAAGCCCAGCAGCCGGAGGGATCAACACCGAAGAAGCGCTGAAAAACGGCCCTCGCCTGTTGGAGCTGCCATGCGGCGCGCGCTTCACCCTCCGGATAATGGCTGTGTGCTGGCAAAGCGATATCCGGCATGGCCTCGCGGGCAGCACCCAGGTCGATCAACAGAGGGAGCATGGCATGGGTGTAGGGGCTGACAGACAGCTCCACCTGCCCTTTTTGCGCAAGATGCCGGTATCTTGGGCCGATGCCGGATAACACATCAAAAATCACGTCGAGAAGAGCTTTACGGTCATCCATCGAAAAGTTGTGGCCCTTCTCCTGAAGGCTCTGGATGCAATGGCTGCTTCTGCGGATGGTTTCTCCCATCCAGCCAAGGTGGTACCAAACCAGCAAGTCGGAAAGAAACCGGCTTGAAATGTATCTCTGCAGCTCGGGCTTTTTGCGGTATACCTCTGCAAGCTCCGCCAACTGCGCGTAGGCCGGATACCGATTGATGATCCGTTCCCGGTTGGCCCGCAGAGACTTTTCGATCAATCCCAGAAACGCAGGCGTGCCGGTTTCCGGCAACTGTTCTGCAACCAGAGCTGCGAGCAAAGGATCGCCGATCTCGCCGGCGCCATGGCGCCATTTTTCAATCTGGATAAGGTAGGTCTCGATCTGCTCTAGCAGAACCGGAGCAAAATTAACTACCGCCCTCGCGTCCGGATTCGCTTCCAGATGCGCCGCCATGTCGCTGTAATCCTTGATGGTATGAAGGTACACCCAGGGAAACAGGAACTGATCAGTGCGCATATCCTGATAAGACGGCTGGTGCATGTGCCAGCAGAGTACAACCGGTGTTTTGGTGTCAGAGGCCATGGGGATAATCCTGCCCGAGCATCTCGGGCGTGATCAGCACAATACCTTTGGGCGATACATGAAACCGCTTCCGGTCATCGGCCTCGTCGAAACCTATCCTCGTCCCTTCGGGGATGCGGCAGCCACGATCAATCAAGGCATTGCGGATGTGGCAGTGACGGCCAATCTCGACATCCGGGTAGATGACCGAATCCGAGATTTCACTATAAGAATGAATCTTAACTTGCGAAAACAACAAGGAATGCTTCACCAGAGCGCCGGAGACAATACAGCCGCCGGCCACCATGGAGTCCACAGCCATGCCTCGTCGATTGTCATCATCAAAAACAAACTTTGCCGGTGGCAGCTGTTCCTGATAGGTCCATATCGGCCAGTGGGAATCATAGAGATTGAGCTCCGGGCTGATTCCGATCAGCTCCAGGTTTGCCTGCCAGAGTGCGTCAACGGTGCCCACATCGCGCCAATAGGCCGGCTTGTTCTCAACCGGATTACGGAACGGGAAGGCGACCACCCGCAGACGCTTGATGACGGAGGGAATAATGTCCTTGCCGAAATCGTGGGACGATTCGCCATCCATCTGCTGGTCGCGCATGAGCTCGTCGAAAAGCACCTGGGTGCTGAACACATAGATGCCCATGGATGCCAGCGCCTTTCCGGGCTGGCCTGGCATTGGCTTTGGCTGTGCGGGCTTCTCGACGAACTCGGTGACCCTCAACTCGTCATCTACCGACATCACCCCGAATGCCGAGGCTTCATCGAGAGGTACTTCGATACAGCCGACAGTAATATCGGCATCATTCTCCACGTGATGGGCCAGCATGGTGCCGTAGTCCATCTTGTACACGTGATCACCCGCAAGAATCAGCACATACTCTGGCTGGTGGCTGCGAATGATGTCGAGGTTCTGAAGTACAGCGTCCGCCGTTCCTTCATACCAGGAAGTCTCGATCCGCTGTTGCGCAGGTAAGAGCTCTACGAACTCATCCAGTTCTCCCCGGAGAAACCCCCAACCCCGCTGGATATGGCGGATCAGGGAATGGGATTTGTACTGGGTGATTACACCAACCTGCCCGATGCCGGAGTTTATGCAGTTCGAGAGTGGAAAATCGATAATCCGGAACTTGCCTCCAAAGGGCACCGCCGGTTTGGCCCGCCATTTGGTGAGATCGTGGAGGCGGGATCCCCGCCCTCCGGCAAGAACCAGTGCAAGAGTCTGACGAGTGAGACGACTGACGAAACGCTTGGCCGTTTGCATAGCTGCTTCCCTGAAGAAAACCTTCCCTGTAACCGGTCGTTTAACCGCAAGGGTTTGCCACGTTTTTGACGCCTTAAACTATAGTAGAACACTAGCACGGAATTATGACGTAAACTTGTTTTGGGTCATTTTTTAAACAGGCCCTTTCGCGTCCAATGAAGGGACGCTCAAAGCGCCTCATCTGGTCAGGAACAGCACGGTCTATGGACAGTCCAACGCTCAGCGAATTCGACCTCCACCTTTTTGCCGAGGGTCGCCACTGGCACATTTACAACGTGCTCGGTGCCCATGTCTGCAGGAACCGAGGCGTGGAAGGTGTCCGGTTTGCAGTCTGGGCGCCCCACGCCAGCGCCGTCAGTGTTGCCGGTGACTTTAACGAATGGAACGCGGGCATCCATCCCATGTCGTTGCATGAAGGCACGGGGGTTTGGTCCTGCTTTATCCCGGGCATCGGTAACGGCGCTCTCTATAAATTCGCCATCACGACGGACAAAGGCCGGCAGATCCTGAAAACCGATCCCTACGGACAGGCTTTCGAGCTCAGGCCCTCCACCGCTGCTGTAGTCACCGAGCGCGGCCACTTTGGCTGGGGCGATGGCGACTGGCTGGCCCGGCGGGGTCGCTGGAACTGGCAGGATTCGCCCATCTCCATCTACGAGGTTCATGCCGCCTCCTGGCGCCACCACGGTTCGGGTCGATGGCTGACCTATCGGGAACTGGCCGACCAACTCATTCCCTATGTGCTCGAACTGGGCTTCACCCACATTGAACTGTTGCCGGTCACCGAACACCCCCTGGATGAATCCTGGGGATACCAGACCACCGGCTACTACGCGCCCACCAGTCGGTTCGGCACGCCGGACGATCTTCGTTATCTGGTGGACCAATGCCACCGGCACAACATCGGCGTGATTCTGGACTGGGTACCGGGACATTTCCCGACCGATGAACACGCCCTTGCCCGCTTTGATGGCAGCGCGCTTTACGAACATGAAGATCCCCGCAAAGGGCGCCATCAGGACTGGGGCACACTCATCTACAACTATGGCCGGCATGAGGTGCGGAACTTCCTGATCGGCAGTGCCTTGTTCTGGCTGGACGCCTTTCATATCGACGGGCTCAGGGTGGATGCGGTGGCTTCCATGCTGTACCTCAACTACTCCCGCAAGGAAGGCGAATGGGAGCCCAACGTGCATGGAGGCCATGAAAACCTCGAAGCCATTGAGTTCCTGCGGGAATTGAACCAGGTCTGCCAGAGCCGCTTCCCCGGAACGCTGGTCTGTGCGGAAGAATCGACCTCCTGGCCGCGTGTAACCCGGCCACCGGAAATTGGCGGACTCGGGTTCAACCTGAAATGGAACATGGGCTGGATGCACGACACCCTGGACTATCTGGCGCAGGATCCGGTGTATCGTCAGTATCATCACGACAAGCTGACCTTTGGGCTGCTCTATGCCTTCTCGGAGAATTTCCTGCTGCCGCTTTCCCACGACGAAGTGGTTCATGGCAAAGGTAGCCTGATCAACAAAATGACCGGCGACGAATGGCAACAGAGGGCTACCTTGAGGGTTCTTTTTACCTACATGTTCAGTTACCCGGGCTCCAAACTTCTTTTCATGGGCGGTGAATTCGGGCAACGACGCGAATGGAGTGAATCCCGGGAACTGGACTGGTCGCTGCTGGCCTATCCGGAGCATCAGGGTATTAAAAAGCTGGTTCAGGACCTGAACGGTATCTACCGGCGGGAGGTCTCGTTACATGGCGCCTGCTTCAAGCCGGATGGTTTCGAGTGGATCGACTGCCATGATTCCCCCCAGTCAGTGATCAGTTTCCTGCGCACCGCCAAGGGCGAAACCTCGGTGATTGTCGTTAATTTCACACCCATGCCCAGACACCACTATCGGATCGGCCTGCCTGAAGGTGGAAACTGGCGGGAAATTTTTAACTCCGATTCAGAGTATTACGGTGGCAGTAATCTGGGAAATCCCTACCCCATGCCTGCGGATGCCCAGCCCTGGATGAACCGTGACTGGTCCGTGGAATTAACCCTGCCACCACTGGGCGCGATCATTCTGAGGCCGGCTTTATGATCCGGGTGCTGTTTGCAACCAGTGAGGTTTATCCCTTGATGAAAACCGGCGGTCTTGCCGACGTTTCTGCAAGTTTGCCGGAAGCGCTCTGCCGCCTGGAATACGACGTACAGATACTTCTTCCGGGCTATCCCGATGCTTTGAAAGCGGCAAGAAAGGCAGGCTCCCGAAGGAAGGCGCGGTTTCAGCTGGGGCAATACAATGTGAGCCTCTGGCAGACCCGACTCCCCGGCACCGCGGTCACGCTATGGCTGGTGGACTGTCCGCCATTGTTTGATCGCCCTGGCAACCCCTACAAGAACGAGGAAGGCAAAGACTGGTGGGACAATGCCCATCGCTTTGAGCTGTTCGGAAAGGTCGGCGCCATGATTACCATGGGAGAGGCTGGCCTGTCCTGGAGACCGGACCTGGTGCATTGCAACGACTGGCAAACCGGGCTGATACCGGTATTTCTCGAGGCCTACCACGACAGGCCCGGCACTGTGTTTACCATCCATAACCTCGCCTACCAGGGACTCTTCTCCCACGAGACTTTCCGTGCCCTGGGTCTGCCTGATTCGCTCTGGAACCTCGAGCAGCTTGAATTCTACGGGCAGCTTTCGTTCATCAAGGGCGGCCTGGTTTTCAGTGACCGAATCACCACCGTCAGCCCGACCTATGCGCTCGAGATCCAGACCCCGGAATTCGGTAATGGACTTGATGGTTTGCTTCGACACCGCCAGGACGCGCTCACCGGCATTCTCAACGGCATCGATAACCGGGTCTGGAATCCCGAGGAGGACCCTGAACTGGCCTTTCACTATGGCCGGAATCACTTGAAAAACAAGACGCAGTGCCAGGCCGGCCTGCAGCAAGAGCTCGGGCTGGAGGTAAACGGCGGTCCACTATTGGGCTTCATCGGGCGACTGGTTGAACAGAAAGGCGTGGACTGGCTGGTTTCGGTGATGCCGCGCCTGCTGGAACAGGGTTGCCAGTTTGTCGTTCTTGGTTCCGGTGAAGCCAGTTACGAGGAGCCCCTGAAACGCCTTGCCCGGCAATGGCCGGGGCAAATGTCTCTCACGTTGGGCTACAACGAGGGGCTCTCCCATCGCATCACGGCCGGATGTGACCTGTTCCTGATGCCATCGAGATTCGAGCCCTGTGGGCTCAACCAGATGTACAGCCTCAGGTACGGCACGATTCCGGTGGTGCACGGTGTTGGCGGGCTGGCAGACACGGTCCAGGACCCTCAGGAGGTTGGCATCGACAAGGCCACCGGATTCGTTTTTACCGGCGCCAATGCCGATTCGTTACTGGCTGCCGTAAACCGCGCGCTACAGGTTTTTGAAAAACGTAAGCAATGGCGGCGATTGCAGGACAACGGCATGGCGATCGACTATTCCTGGAAGCAGCGGGCTCGCACCTATGGCGATCTGTATCAACGTATTCTCAAAGAACGTGACCAACAACAGCTGGATTAGTGCGAGCGCTTGCCCGCCTGGAGGCAACCAACATGCATAAAGCAACGGAATTCCGACTTGAAGCTCATCCCCTGCTTCCCGAACCCCTGGAACGACTGGAAGAGCTTGCCAATGACCTGTTCTACAGCTGGGACCACGGCGTTCGAAGCCTTTTTGTCCGTATTGACCTACCGCTATGGCAGAAAGTCGAGCACAACCCGAAGCTTTTCCTGCGGCGGGTTGCCCAGGATCGACTCGATGAAGCCTCTGAAGACCGGGCGTTTCTGGCCGAGTATCGTCGGGTCCTGAGCAGCTACGATGCCTATCTCGAGGCTGGCCCCGGCCCGGAAGTGACGGAGAAGCTCGATCCGGAACAGGCCCTGGTGGCTTACTTCTGTGCCGAATTCGGCTTCCACGAAAGTTTTCCGATCTATTCCGGCGGCCTGGGCATCCTTGCCGGCGATCATTGCAAGGCCGCCAGTGACCTGGCCCTGCCCTTTGTCGCTGTGGGTCTGTTGTATCGGCAGGGTTACTTTATCCAGAGTATCGACGCCCACGGTCAGCAGATTGCGCGCTACCAGTCCCATTCCAGCGATGAATTGCCTATTTCACCGGTGGAGATAGACGGCAAGTGGCTCAAGGTCTCCGTCCCCTTCCCCGGGCGTGATGTTGTGGCGCGTGTGTGGGAAGCCCGCGTCGGCCATATCCGCTTATACCTGCTGGACAGCAATACCGAAGAAAACGGCCCGGAAGACCGGGATCTCACGCTCCAGCTCTACGGTGGCGACGAGTCCACGCGGATCAGCCAGGAAATGCTGCTTGGCATTGGTGGAACCCGGGTTGTGGAGGCGCTGAACCTCAAGCCGACGGTCTGGCATATCAACGAGGGCCATGCCGCATTCCAGATTCTGGAACGCTGCAGGCACACCATGGTTTCCGGGTTGAGTTTCGAGGCCGCGCTTGAAGCCGTTGCCGGCGCAACGCTGTTCACAACGCATACGCCGGTACCGGCCGGCCACGACATCTTCCCCCGCTCCCTCGTTCATCATGCCCTGGGGCGATATATCGAGGAATCTGCCCTGGATTTTGATCAGGTGTTTGCCCTGGGCTCGAAGGACGGTGGGGACAGTTTCAACATGACCAGTCTGGGCCTGCGCGGCTCTCGTTTCCACAACGGGGTGAGCCGGATTCACGGTGGTGTCGCCTCGTTGATGGAGGGCGATATCTGGCCCCAGGTGCCGTCGGCAGAAAACCCTATCGGGTACATTACCAACGGTGTGCACGTACCGACGTTTCTGGCGCCGGAATGGTCTAGCCTGTTCGATATACAGGCGCCCACCTGGAAAAGTGAACTCCGGAACCCGGAATTCTGGAAGTTTATCGACCAGATCCCGGACTATCACTACTGGAGCGTTCACAAGGCCCTGAAACAGCAAATGGGCGAATACATTGTCCAGCGGCTAAGGCGCCAGCATAAACGCAACGGCACCGGCCATTCCGTCACTGACAGGATGACCCGGCAGCTTGTTTCCTCGGAAAAAGACACGCTGGTTATCGGGTTTGCAAGGCGGTTCGCCACCTACAAACGCGCGACGCTGATCTTCTCGGACCTGGAACGCCTCGAAAGCATCCTGACCGATCCGGACCGCCCGGTGGTGCTGGTATTTGCCGGCAAGGCCCATCCCAAGGACAAACCCGGTCAGCAACTGATCAAGGTAATCCACGACCTTTCCATGCACCCTTCGTTGATGGGGCACCTGATTCTCCTGGAGGACTATGACCAGGCCATGGCCCGCAGGCTGCTCAGTGGCGTCGATGTGTGGCTGAACACACCGGAATACCCGAAAGAGGCCAGTGGCACCTCCGGAGAGAAAGCAGCCCTCAATGGCGCTCTTAATCTCAGCGTGCTCGACGGCTGGTGGGGCGAAGGCTATGACGGAAAAAATGGCTGGGGCATCCCTCCCAGGGATACCGAACTGGACCCTGAATTCCGGAATGAGGAAGAGGCCCGGGACCTGATCGATCTGCTCGAATTCGAAGTGGTTCCCCTCTACTACGAGCGCGCCTCCCAGGGCTTTTCGAAAGGCTGGGTCCAGCGATCCAAGGCTTCGATGAAGTCGATCACACCAAGGTTTAACGCCCGGCGTATGGTGATGGATTACGTCAATAACTATTACCAGCCGGCGTCAACCCAGGGTGCTTTGCTGATGGCCGACAACGGCGAGGTTGCCAAAGAACTGGCGGACTGGAAGGCAAGGGTCAGGCATGCCTGGCCGGGAGTGGAATTAAACGTGGTTGGCTGCGTCGAAGCTGCCTGCCCCCATGATGGCGGCGTAGAACTCAGAGTCGAGGCAAGGCTCAATGGCCTTTCAGCGAAGGATGTGCGGGTGGAGTGCCTGGTCAGCCCGGAATGTACCGGCACCCATAACAGCCCGGGCCCAGACAGTTTCTTGCTGGATAAGGAAAGCGAAGCGGAGGGGCGAACCGTGTTCTCCACCCGCGTGCAGCCACCCTATCCCGGCTTGCAGACTCTCAGGCTCAGGATGTACCCCTATCACGAATCACTGACGCATCCGTTGGAGATGGGCGCCATGCTCTGGGTCTGACCCAGGGCATGGCGGTGCCTCAAAGCAGGTGCCGGCGAATGAATCGGCCGATGTCCTGTATTTCTTCAAGGCACACACTGTGTTCCATGGGGAATGTCTGATAAGAAGGGTCGTAGCCCATCTCCTTCAGGGTTTCGACACTGCGCACACCCAGTGATTCCGGCACCATCGGATCGAAGGTTCCGTGATACACGCTGATCGGCACATCAGCATTGGCCTCAGAGCGCTCAACCGTGTCCGCGGTGGCGAAGTAGGTTGAAAGCGCCAGAACACCGCCAAAACGTTCCGGGTAGCTGAGCCCCAGTTCATAGGCAACGGCGCCTCCCTGGGAGAATCCGGCGATGATAATACGCTCCGGCGGGATGCCTTTGTGTTTTTGCTGCTCGACCAGTTTGGCGACCGCATCGGCAGACGCCCGCAACTGTTCCGTATCCACCACACGGTCGATATCCATGGCCTTGATGTCATACCAGGCGGGCATGGACATGCCACCGTTGATGGTGACAGGCAGATTGGGCGCATGGGGAAAGATGAAGCGTACCGCTGTATCTTCCGGCAGGCCCAGTTCCGGCACTACGGGCTCGAAGTCGTGGCCGCTCGCACCAAGGCCATGAAGCCAGATGACGGCTGCGGTCGGGTTTTCCCCGGTTTCAATCTCAATGTACTGAAGATCCTGCACGGTTTACCTCATGTCTGAAAATTATGTACCGGTTTATTCGGAATGGCCGGATTTCTCGGCATTGGCTTCGAGCGCGGTAACCACTGGATTAGCATACATATCCAGCAGATAAGGCCGGATGGCCGGATCGCAGGCTTCCAGTCTCCGCTCCATCTCGGCTTCAGCAGCTTCCATTTCCGCCGGTGACCAGGTTTCGGCAGTGACCACTGAATCGCTGACGGTATCCGGCGTACCGTGGGCCTGGGGATGAAGACCACGCTGCTGATAAGCCACCAGGTTGGAGGCATGCAGGTGATAGTTTGCATGCATCTCCCGATCTATACGGGCGGCCAGATCTTTCGGGTTATCCGGTGAATCATGGATGGGCGCACCAAAGTGCACATGCACGTGCCCTTTGAAACCGGTCAGTCCCTTCATGATCTGTTCGGTATCTTCACCCTCTCGCTTGATGTACTGGCCGGTCCGGGCCCGGGTTTCCAGCTCCTGGGCTTTGTCGGCATCGCACGGATCGTACTCGTAGGCAATAGAAACTGGCACCACATGCAGCCGATTCATGGCTTCGTCAAACCCGAGCCCGCTTTTTTTGCGGCTCATATAGAACATCTTGATGATGGCAGGGTCGGTAAAGTCCAGCCCATCCTTCGCCCGGCCCTCACGTTGGGCAATCCATATGCTGTGATTGGTATCGATGCTGTGGTTGATAAAGCCGGAGAGTGTGATGTAGGCATCACGCATCTCGCGGGGGCTTGTCATGCTGCGTCGCACTACAAAGCTCTTGTTCAGTCGCATCATTTCAGCGAACACCCGGTTGGCAAGCAGGTTGTCGCCAATGGCAATCCGGGTGGTATGGAAACCATTCTGGAACAGCTGGTAGTTCACCACCATGGGGTCGAAAACAATGTCCCGATGGTTCGAAATAAACAGATAGGCGCCGCGCTTGTCGAGGTTCTCCAGCCCGCTGGTCGTTACTCGCGTGGTTGTGCTCTCAACCAGCTCACCCACGTAGCTGGAAAGCCCGGCCTGGAGATCATCGACTCGTGTGTAGTGGCCAAAATGGCTGTTTAACCAGCGACGGGTAAATACACGCAACATGGCCGGCGCCCAGCGGGCCAGAGTCGGTGACTTGAAGCGACCGACCATATCCAGAAATTCCTGATCGTTGACCAGGCGGTTGATAGCGGCGCCGGTTTCTTCGTCCGAATAGGGACGGATGGCATCAAATTCCTGCATGGAAGCCCTGTTGTTATCAGTGTCTGTCACAGTATGGCGTGAAACGGTGGTTCAAAAACGCGGTATTGTAGCGTTTCTTAGATTAGTTTGCCTCCACCCGGCCCGTGGGTTTGCTGGCCAATCCTCAGGGTTAATCTGGTATCATTCGCGACTGCGCCGAACCCGGCACTCCACCCGAATCAATACAGCGGCTCCAGGCCGAGCAACCGGTTATTCTATGTATCTTGATCAGGATTTCGAACAGCTTTCCACCGAGCGCCCAACCACCTCGGGCCGTGATCCGGAACAGGTGCTGCACGAAGTCTTTGGTTATGAATCCTTCCGTCCGCTTCAGGGTGACATCATCCGGGAAGTATCGGAAGGCCGCGATGCGCTTGTGCTCATGCCGACGGGCGGCGGTAAATCTCTTTGCTACCAGGTACCGGCGCTGGTTCGCTCGGGCACTGCGATCGTAATTTCACCTCTGATTGCCCTGATGCAGGACCAGGTTGCGGCATTGAAAGAGCTGGGGGTCCGGGCTGCGTTCCTGAATTCAACCATGGATTTCGAGCAGGCCCGGGCGACCGAATACGCGCTCATGACCGGTGAGCTTGACCTTCTGTACTGCGCCCCTGAACGACTGATACAGCCGCGCACCATCGAATTGCTTCATGACGCCTCCATCTCGCTGTTCGCTATCGACGAGGCCCATTGTGTGTCCCAATGGGGTCACGATTTCCGATCCGATTACCTTCAGCTCAGCATGCTGGCAGAACAGTTTCCAGGCGTACCCCGCATCGCGTTGACCGCAACCGCGGATGAGCGAACCCGAAAGGAGATTGCGGAACGACTGTCACTGACAGAGGCAAGACACTTCGTCAGTGGCTTCGATCGCCCCAACATTCAGTACCGTATAGCGCCAAAAATAAACGCGAACAAACAGTTACTGGATTTTATTAAAGCGGAACATGAGGGCGATTGTGGCATCGTTTACTGCCTGTCCCGGAACAAGGTCGACGCCACCGCGAAAACCCTGGCCCAGAAAGGCTATACCGCTCTGCCCTATCATGCAGGCCTGTCCTCGGAACAGCGTGCCCATCACCAGGAGCGGTTCCTGCGTGAAGACGGGGTGATTATTGTTGCCACCATCGCCTTCGGCATGGGTATCGATAAACCGGACGTTCGCTTTGTCGCCCATCTGGATCTGCCGAAGAGCCTTGAAGCCTACTATCAGGAAACCGGTCGGGCGGGGCGTGACGGCAAGCCATCTACGGCCTGGATGGTTTATGGCCTGCAGGATGTCATCAAACTGCGCCAGATGCTGGAAAGCTCACAGGGTAACGACCATTTCAAGCGCGTGGAACGGCAGAAGCTGGATGCGATGCTGGGTCTCTGCGAGGTCACCAGTTGCCGGCGTCAGGTGCTGCTGCGTTATTTCGGGGACGAGCTTGAGCAACCCTGCGGTAATTGCGACACCTGCCTGAATCCACCGGACACCTGGGATGGAACCGTCGCCGTCCAGAAAGCCCTTTCCTGTGTTTTCCGCACGGGCCAGCGTTTCGGCGTTACCTATCTGATTGATGTTCTGCGAGGCTCGGAAAATGAGCGGATTCTCCAATCCGGGCACCATCAGGTGTCAACCTACGGCATTGGAACCGAACTGAGTGCCAACGAGTGGAAATCGGTCTACCGGCAACTGGTGGCCAATGGTTACCTCCGCGCAGATCCGGAGGGCTATGGTGCGCTCCAGTTGACCGAGCAGTGTCGGCCACTGCTGAAAGGACGTCAGACCATTGAGCTGCGCAAGGACCCGGAAATCAAGAAGACAACCGGCCGGGCAAACGGCGGCCGGTCGGGTTCGCCGGTCTCAGAACAGATTACCGACAAGGCCGGCTGGGAGGCGCTTCGAGCCTGCCGCAAGGAGCTGGCTGACAAACAGGGCGTGCCGCCCTACGTCATTTTCCATGACACTACCCTGTTTGGAATGCTGGAACGCAAACCGCGCACCCTGGATGAGCTGGCGGAAGTCAGCGGCGTGGGCGCCGCCAAGCTAGAGAAATACGGCGAGATTTTCCTGCAAACCATCGCTGGCCTCGAACAGGCCTGAATTGGTCAGGCCTCTGCTTTAAACCCTTTCTTCCGGACGCGGTAATGGGCGATGGAGGTGGCTACATGGTTGCCCTCTTCGTCCACCAGTTTCCCTTCCAGGGAGAATTTCGCCCGCCCGGTCTCGTCAGCGTCAGCAAGAATGGCTGCCACGGTTTCGGGATCCAGGGTGAATTCTACAGTGACATCGCTGTTGGCTGGCTGGAGAAACTGCAACGTCATTTCCTTGAGAATCGGCGTGTACGAAGGCCCCAGATCAAATAGGGTCAGCACGCCACCGGGAATTTCGGCTACCAGGAAGTACGCGCCCGCATAAAGGCTGCCGAAGTGGTTTTTGTTGCCTCTCAAGCGGATTTTCGCTCTTACATATCCTGGCCTGACCTCCTCAACGCTGAAGTTGTTCCGTGGTGCAAAAGGAATCGACAGACCGATGATCTTGTTTACCGCTGCGTACCCGCCCGTTTTCTTCAGCCAAGCCAGAGGGCTGGCCAATGTGGCCTTGGGGTCGGTACTTGCCACCCATTGACCGGTCGCTCCGATGAGATTATCGATAATTGCCATTGCCAAGCTCCGAAATTGATGGGGAACTGATGATTACAACGGACTTCAGTGCTCGCAAGAAGGTTTTACAATTTTTTTGGATGTTGTCCGATTTATTTTTGAGTTTCTGTTCTAAAGTGAGGATGCGTGCCTGAATCATGACTGCTTGATAGCCGGTTTTTCCAGTAGTAAGAAAGGATCTCTGATTTGGAATATTCTCTGCCCGCTTCCCTGGTCTTCCACCGGTTTCGAAAACTGGTTCTTTGCCTGATGCCATTGGCTTTCTGCCTTGCGGCAGGACCACTCTCAGCCACAACTTCATCGACCACTGCGTCGCAGGCAGCCGCCGTGCGCGGTTACGTACTCTGGTACCGGAATTACGACAGTCCTGCCATCCGGGCCCTGGTGGAGCTTGCTCTGAAGAAGACGCCAGAGTACGGAGAATTTCAGATCATCAGAAGTGAAGAGCTGAGCCAGGGCCGCGTACTGAGGGAACTGACAGACGGCCAGTCACGATTAGTTGACATCGCCAATGTTGCTACCTCCGCAGAACGGGAGAAGTCCCTGACCGCCATACCGTTTCCGGTCGATGGCGGGTTGCTCGGTTTTCGGGTTTGCGTGGTTATGCCGGAATCCCTGCCCCGGTTTGCGGGAATCAAGACTCTGGATGACTTGAGAGACAGTCAGATTCGGATTGGCCAGGGCGCCCACTGGCCAGACACACCGGTGCTTGAAGCCAACGGTATTCCGGTGGTCACTCACTCCCGATACGAAATACTGTTCGGAATGTTGCGCAATGAACGCTTCGAGTGTTTTGCCAGGGGTGTAAGCGAAGTGCTTTACGACCTGGAATTGGAGCAGGATCCTAATCTGGTAATCGAGCCTGATCTGTTGATCGCCTACCCGATGCCGTCCTATCTCTTTGTCGGTCCCGAAGACCAGGAAACCGCCCATCGCCTTCAGCTGGGAATCGAACGCGCCATCCACGATGGCAGCTTCAATGATTTCCTCAGGCACTACTACGCCCGCGCTGTGAAAGAGCTTGATCTCGACGAGCGTACGGTCATCACCCTCGAAAACCCGTACCTGAGCGAAGAATCCCGTTACGTTGGTCGCAAAACCTTCGAGAACCTGCGCCGTCGGCTAGAAGTCCTAAGCCGCTAGCGGGCGCCCTGCGCTTACACCCGGAACCTCGACACGTTCTGGTTCAGTGCGGTGCCGATGCGTTCAATCTGCCCGCTGTAAACATCGTTTTCTGTGGCCGCGGCCGCCGCTTCCTGGCCCTGATTCGCAATCCGGGTAATCGACGAGTTCAACTCCTCGGTAACCGACGTCTGTTCTTCGGATGCTGTGGCAATCTGTGACGTCATCTGGCTGATGGACGTGATTGCCTCGGCAATCCGGTTGAGGGCATCCATGGCGTCCTGCGCTTTTTCCATACTGACATTGGATACGGCAGTTGAGGCATTCATGACATCGACCGCATCATTGGCGCCCTTCTGCAGACGCTCAATCATGTCGTTGATTTCCTCGGTGCTGGACTGGGTGCGCTGGGCAAGGTTACGTACCTCGTCTGCCACAACTGCGAAGCCCCGCCCTGCTTCACCGGCCCGAGCCGCTTCAATGGCGGCATTCAATGCCAGCAGGTTGGTTTGCTCTGCAATACCCTGAATCACTTCAAGCACTGTTGTGATTGACGTAACGTCCTTGCCAAGGGTGTGGATGACCTCTGCGGCCGCATTAATCTCCTTCGAGAGCTTTTGCACGGCGTCCCGGGAGGCAGCGACGGTCTCCAGCGAAGCACGGCTGTCTGCATCCGCAGTGTTGGCGGCGTCTGCGGTTTGCTGTGCGTTCTGGGCGATCTCGCCGGCAGCGGCCGACATCTCGTTGATCGCGGTCGCCACCATGTCGATCTCGGCCTGCTGGCTCTCCACGCTCGAACGACTGGTACTGGCGGTATCTCTCAGCGAGCTGACATTTTTCCCGAGTTCGGCGCTACCCTTCTGGACATCCCGAACAACCGTCTGGATATTCTCGACAAACTGGTTAAAGCTCCGGGCCAACTCACCGAATTCATCTTTTGCACTGTCGTCCAGACGCTGGGTCAGGTCGGCATCACCACTGCCAATGTCCGCCATGGCCTTGTTCAAGCGGCGAACCGGCGCCATCAGGACCTTGATGCCCAGATGCAGAATCACCAGAGAAACGATCAGGCCGATCACGGCCATGATCAATCCAGTCATTCTGGCGCTCTGGACCGGTGCGTTGATCTTGTCCGCGTTTACAAAGGTCCCCAGATACCATTGCACGCCGCGCGCTTCACTGATCGGATGGAAGCTGGCCTCCCAGTTGCCGTCATCATTACTGTATTCGTGAGCGTCCCCGCCAAGATCCGGCTTGCCGCCAATGAGCTCACTGATGTTCTTGCCGACAAGGTTTTGCCGTGGGTGGAACAGTATGGTGCCCCGCTCATTGATCAAAGTGGCGTAACCGGTGTCCGCAAGGGTGACTGTGCTCAGCGTTTTTGCTATCGCGCCCAGGCCGATATCAGCACCGGCCACGCCTTCGTATTCACCGCGCTTCACGGGCGCAAGTGTGGAGATGATCATGTCGTTGGTGCTGGCATCCTGATACGGCTCGGTAAACGAGGCGCTGCCGAGGCTCATGGCCTTCTTGTACCAGGGGCGCTGACGGGGATCGTAATCCGCTGGCAGCGTGGCATTCGCCTCCGGGGATTTCATCAGCATGTAGCCGTCGGTGCGCCCTACATAGACATCCCGGAACCCGCCGCCGGTGGTAATAGCCTGGAGAATAACCCGCGCGTCTTCGTCGTTCTCGGCATTCTCCAGGGCTTTGGCGGTGGCTTCAGTCATCACCAGCCTGGTATTGAGCCACTCTGCGATGCTCGACGTGCTCTGCTGCACGGTGTCGTCGATCAGCGCGTTCACATAGGTTTCTGTGGTGTTTTGTAGCCGTAAATCGCCAGAGAGCGTAAAAGCCCCCATAACCAACAGCAACAGAATACCGAAAGCAGTCAGGAGCTTTTGCCCGAATGTCAGCTGCACGGTCGAATCCTCAGCAATAAAATTGATATTCGTTAATGTGTGTTTCGGCCCATGGTGCGAAGTCTTTAGCGGCTTCTGTTAAACTTTCCAATTATTGACGCAGACGCTGAGATTGTCCTCATTCCATAACGAACGGGAGCCGAACTGAATGGCCCATGAAGAACTGCACCTTAACCTCCGGAACCTGAGGCTTGATGACTACGATCAGCTTCAGAAGCTTATGGATCGGGTATACGACGACATCGGAGGCTCCTGGCCGAAGGACACCATCAAGGCATTGGTGGAGCAGTTCCCCGACGGCCAGATCTGCATTGAGGAAAGTGGCCAGCTTATTGCGGTTGCGCTGACGGTTTGCGTTAAGTACGAGCGTTTCAGCAACCCGCATACCTACGACGATTTGATCCTCCGTAACGAGAAGATCTGGCACAACGCCAATGGTGACTCCCTCTATGGGCTGGATGTCTTTATCCACCCCGACTACCGGGGCTACCGACTGGGTCGTCGACTCTACGAAGCGCGAAAAGAACTCTGCCGCTCCATGAACCTGCGTGCCATCCTGGCGGGCGGGCGCATACCGAGCTACTTCAAATACGCCGAACAGTATTCGCCTGAAGAGTACATTCAACGGGTCGATCGCAAGGAAATCTACGATCCGATTCTGAGTTTCCAGCTCTCGAACGATTTCCAGGTTACGCGGTTGATGCACAAATACCTGCCCGAGGATGAGAAATCCCAGGGCTACGCGACGTTGCTGGAATGGCGGAACATTCTCTATACCCCACCTTCCCCGGTTCTGAGCGTCAAGAAAACTCAGATAAGGCTGGGCGCTGTGCAGTGGCAGATGCGGGAATTCACCTCGGTTGAAGAGGTGCTCGAGCAGGTTGAGTACTTCGTGGATGCCTTGTCTGACTACAAAAGTGACTTCGCCATCTTCCCGGAGTTTTTCAACGCGCCGCTGATGGGACTAACCGATCAGATGGACCAGACCCGGGCCATCCGCTTCCTCGCCGGATTTACCCAGCAGTTTCGGGAAGAGATGTCTGAAATGGCGGTGAGCTACAACATCAACATTATCACCGGCTCCATGCCCCTGATCGAAAACGACCGGGTGTATAACGTGTCCTATCTCTGCCACCGCGACGGCCGTGTTGATGAGCAACGCAAGATTCACATCACGCCCCACGAACGCCGCGACTGGGTTATCGAAGGCGGCAACCAGTTTGAAGTCTTCGAGACCGATGCTGGCCGGGTCGCCATCATGATCTGCTATGACATCGAATTCCCTGAACTGGGCCGTATTGCTGCCAGCCAGGAGGTTGATATCATCATGGTGCCGTTCTGGACCGACACGAAAAACGGCTACCTCAGGGTTCGCCAGTGCGCCCAGGCTCGCGCAATCGAAAACGAATGCTATGTGGTGGTCACTGGTAGCGTTGGCAACCTGCCGAAAGTTGAGAACCTGGACGTCCAGTACGCCCAGTCTGCCGTATTCTCACCCTCGGATTTTGCCTTCCCGCACGATGCAGTTATGGCGGAAACCACGCCGAATACGGAGATGATCATGTTCTCCGATATGGACCTGGAAAAGCTGAAACTGGTGCGCAACGAGGGGTCTGTCACTAACCTGAAAGATCGCCGCGTTGATATGTATGAATTGAAGACCAAGTAAACTGGCCCGATCAGCCAGTTGGAATTGTTAAATAACTGCGTTAGCGGTCGATCGTATGGCACTGATGGCGTTGCAAAACTAGAATTCAGTGTCTATTGTTTAACCAATATCCAGCCTGTCTTCCGATGGGACAGGTTGCTGTGGATACGGAAATCACCAGAGAACCCGATTCATGAACGAAGCATTGCCGGACCTTGTCGCACGATTCCGAGTCAGACAAGGCCTTTTTCGAAAGGAACTTGTCGAGGCCGCCCTGTATGAGCTGGACGGCTACGGTTGTGTTATGAAAACCGACAAAGTGTTCAATCCGGGTGATACCGTGGTGCTGGATCTCGTGATGGATATGCCGTTCGACAAGATCCGCGCAGAGGGACTCGCCGGTCTGGTGACCGAACGCAGAAAACACTGCAGCAATTTCTTCTATTCAATCGATTTTGTAGAGCTCGACTCCAACGGCAGCTCATCGCTGGCGGAAAAGCTCCGCAGAATCCGGGAAGTGCTATCCAAGAAGCAGTCGCTCAAATCACGTCGTTCTCCAGGTTCCATGTCCGGTTTCCGGCAAATGGCCTGATATTTGTTTTCGTTGAAACTTGCCCGTAAGGAGACATTCCATGGCGAAGAAAGCCAAACAGAACGTTGATAAAATCGTGAAAAAGGTCAACAAGGAGTTCGAAAAGACTTCGTCTCAGATCGAAGGCCTGGTGAACGATGCGCTGAAGCAGTTCGACAGCCTGCAGAACCAGGTTCAGGAGCCTGTTCGCAAGCTGCTCAAGGAAATCGACGAGCTTCGCGACCGCGAGATGAAGCGTTTCCACGAAGAGTTTGAGCGTCGCCTGGAAGAGTTCCATGAACTGCAGAGCAGCATTCTCGAGCGGCTTGGGGTGGCTTCCAAGGAAGCGGGTGAAGAGGTCAAGAAGCTCACAGATGAAGTGAGTAAAGAGGCCAGCACCGCAGCCAAGAAATCAGCGCCGAAGAAAACCGCCAAAACAGCTTCCAAAGCTAAAGGCTCAACCAGCAAGCCTGCGGCGAAAAAGCCGGCTGCGAAGAAGCCTGCTGCCAAGAAAGCACCAGCGGCCAAGGCTGCAAAGCCGGTCGACAAGAGTGACCTGACGCTGGTTAAGGGTATCGGCCCAGCAACCGCCAAGAAGATGAAGGACGCTGGCATTACCTCCATCGATCAGATCGCCAATCCGTCTGCAGAAGACCAGGAAAAGCTGAAGGCCTTCTCAAACGTCAAGGGATACAGTCAATTCAGCGCTGAAGCCAAGAAAATCGGCTGATGCGAACGCCTGACCAGCCTGTTTTACGGGACATTGTCCTGATTGGCGGCGGGCACAGCCACGTCGGGGTTCTTAAGCGGTTCGCCATGAACCCTGTCCCCGGCGTGCGCCTGACCCTGATCTGCCGCGACACCCACACCCCCTATTCCGGCATGCTGCCTGGCTACGTGGCCGGCCACTACAGCTACGATGACGTCCACATCGATCTGAGCCGCCTGGCGGAATACGCAGGTGCGCGCTTTTACAGGGCCGAAGCCATGGGCATCGACCGGGATCGGAAGCGGGTTATCTGCCGTGGTCGCCCGGATGTGCCCTACGACATTCTGTCCATCAATATTGGCTCTTCGCCGCGGGTCAATGAAGTGGAAGGCGCTTCCGACCACGCGGTTCCGGTGAAGCCGATCACCGGCTTCAACAACCGCTGGCTTGCACTGCTCTCCCGTATCGAGAATCACGACGGGCCGCTGGCGGTTGCGGTGGTTGGCGCCGGAGCCGGTGGCGTTGAGCTGACCCTCGCCATGCAGTTTCGACTGAAGAATGAACTGAAACAGCGTGGCAAAGATCCCGATCAGCTGCATTTCCACCTCTTCGACGCCGCCGACCAAATTCTACCGACCCACAACCCCAAGGTGCGTGAGGTTTTCCGAAAAACCTTGTCGAATCGTGGTGTGAAGGTCCATCTGGGATCGCCAGTCAGCAAGGTTCAGGAAGGGTTATTGATTACCGAATCCGGCGAAACCCTGCAAACGGACGAAGTGCTCTGGGTAACCCGGGCTGGTGGCCCAGAATGGCTCAAGGACACAGGCCTGGCGCTGGACGATGGTCTGTTCCTGAGAGTACGCGATACCCTGCAAGTGGAGAATGACGACAGCATTTTTGCTGCTGGCGATATTGCCAACGTCTTGAATCACCCCCGAGAAAAAGCGGGGGTATTTGCGGTAAGACAGGGACCTCCCCTCGCCGACAACCTCAAACGGCTTGCAACCGGCAAGGATCCGAAGGATTTTCATCCTCAGAAGAAGTGGTTAGCGCTAATCAGTACCGGGGACAAGTACGCTGTTGCCTCCCGGGGAGAATTGCAGTTCGACGGCGCCTGGGTCTGGCGCTGGAAAGACTGGATCGATCGCCGCTTCATGAAGAAGTTCAATGATCTGCCTCCAATGGAGGAAGAATCCAAACTGCCGGATACGGCTGCCGCACAGAATGCCGAGGAAGCCTCCCAGGCCATTTCGGCGGTTGCCATGCGTTGTGGTGGTTGTGGTGCCAAGGTGGGCAGCACCGTTCTTTCGCGTGCCCTGGGAGAGCTGAAACCCATCGAGCGGGACGATATCCTGATCGGTCTTCACGCCCCGGACGATGCCGCCGTTTTGACAGTGCCGCCCGGCAAAGCCGTTGTTCACACCGTGGATTTCTTCCGTGCGTTCATTGCCGACCCCTACATCTTCGGCAAGGTCGCGGCCAATCATAGCCTCGGTGACGTCTTTGCCATGGGCGCCGAAGCCCAGAGTGCCACGGCCGTTGCCACGGTGCCTTACGGCATTGAATCCAAGGTTGAGGATGTCGTCTATCAGATGATGTCCGGTGCTGTTGAAGTGCTGAACGAGGCAGGGTGCGCGCTGGTTGGAGGGCACACCGGCGAGGGCAAGGAACTGGCCCTGGGTTTTGCAGTCAACGGCCTGATCGACCCGGAAGAAGTCATGAGCAAAGGCGGCCTGAAAGCCGGCGATGCCCTGATTCTCACCAAGCCCATCGGCACAGGCACCCTGTTTGCCGCTCACGCAAAGCTGGCTGCCAAAGGTCGGTGGATCGATTCCGCCCTCACCTCCATGGTCCAGTCCAACAAAGCGGCGGCTGACTGCCTGAGGAAATTTGGATCAAAAGCCTGTACCGACGTTACCGGCTTCGGTCTCCTCGGGCATCTGGTTGAAATGACCAAGCCCTCGGGTGTGGATGCCGAGCTGGATCTTTCTGCCATACCGATCCTTCCCGGCGCGGAGGAAACAGCAGCAGCAGGGATTCTCAGTTCGCTGCAACCCGCTAACATTCGGTTGCGCCGCGGTATCAGGGATCAGGAAAAGTGGGTCAACCATGCACGTTACCCGTTGATCTTTGATCCGCAAACAGCGGGCGGGCTGCTAGCAAGCGTTGCCGCGGACAAGGCAGAAGAGTGTGTACGGGAACTGAAAGCCCTTGGCTATCCGCATACCGCCATAATCGGGCGAATTACCGCCCAGGACGAAACCGGACCGATCGAACCCATATCCTTGCGGGATTAACGTCTTTGTGAGCAGCGCTGTATCGCAAGGTGCAGCGCCTGCTTCAGGGACGCCTGCTCTTTCTCAGGCATGAAATGCCCGGCAAGCCCATTGACTTGATGCTTGAGGGCGCCCAGAAATTCCGGATCCTGCTCTGCTTTGTAGAGAAGATCTGCCAGAGCGCGTTCCTTTCCAACCGGAAAATAGCCAGCATAATCTTTGCCCAGCAGCCCAACATTCCCGGGGATGTCCGAGGCGATCACCGGAAGACCGGCGCGGCAGGCCTCGGATACCACGTTCGCGCCACCCTCCATCACGGAGCTGATCACCATGACCTGGCTATCGGCCATCAACTGCCGGGTTTTGCCCTTATCGAGCTCCCCAAGCCACTGGAATCGAGGATTACTCGCCATCTCCTGTTCCGCTTTGGTGCGCCAATCCTCGTTATAAGCTTTGCCAGCGCAGACAACCTGAATGCGGGAGTCGTCGGGCAAAAGGCGGGCTGCATAAGCCGCCCTGAGTGAATCCTTTTCTTCGCGGAGATGGCCGATAACACAGACTCTGAATCCCGTCTCTTGCACATTTTTGCGTGGCTCGGGAAATGCTTCCGGCCCGTCTGCGGACTGGTAAAGTGTGGTGAGCTTGTCGGACATTTCTGTCGGAATGTCGCGGGCGACAAGACTGTGCAGGCCGATCAGGGCATCCGCGGCCTCCATGGAATAAAGGGTTTCTTCCGGAAACTCCTGCTGGTGGCGATAGATATCCGTGCCGGTCAGCGCAACAATCAGGGGTTGTTCGGGCCAGGTTGTCCGAAACTGTCTGATGGCATCAACGCTTCGCCACGCATGGAGAGCGATAAAAGCGTCACAGGGCTCACCGCGGTAGTCAGTTACGATACCCACCGCATGACCGGCCTTCTCCAACAGGATTTTCCAGCGTTCAGCGGTGGCCCGGTTTCCGGCTTTTGAACCCGGCTGAGCGGGTGTGATCATTGTAATGCGCATAGTCTTGGCCGTGACCCAGGTGACTGAAATTCGGAATGTTCGGTGCTGAGCCAATTAAACCCGCAAACCGTATAGCTGTTCAGAGTTAACGTAAATCAAGGTATCCTGCAAGGCACCGGGGAGCCCCGACTTCCCTTGAGTCACATTCCACACAGTCTGGCAAAATAAGGAACTCCAATGGCCCTTAATCTAATACGGAAATTGATGGTTTCCAGTCTTTTCTGTTTTACCGCCGCTTCGGCTACGGCTGAAACCTTCGTGTTCACCGCTATACCCGATGAAGACGAAACCAAGCTGGTCGAGAGATTCAAAGGTGTGGCCGATTATCTCTCCCAAGAACTGGATGTTGAGGTTAGGTACATCCCGGTTAAATCCTACGCAGCCGCAGTGTCCGCGTTCCGTAACAATCAGGTTCAGCTGGCCTGGTTCGGCGGGCTGTCCGGTGTTCAGGCGCGTCGCCTGGTTCCCGGCTCTGAGGCCATCGCTCAGGGCGTCGAAGATGAAGCATTCCAGACCTACTTTATCGCCAACACCAGCACCGGCATCGAGCCTGCCGACGAGCTTTCCGCTCTTGAAGATAACCTGAAAGACAAAACCTTCACTTTCGGCTCGAAAGGATCAACTTCCGGTCGTCTTATGCCCGAGTTCTACATCCGGGACGTGTTCGGCGCCCAGCCGGAAGACTTCTTCTCCCGCGTTGGTTTCAGTGGCAACCACACGCGCACCCTGCGCCTGGTTGAAGCTGGCACTTACCAGGTTGGCGCACTGAACTTCCAGGTTTGGGAAAAGGAACTGGCGGACGGCAACATCGATACCGATGCCGTTCAGGTCATCTGGGAAACTCCGCCCTACCCCGACTACCAGTGGACAATTCGTGGTGACGTTAACGAGCGTTTCGGTGATGGCTTCAAGGAGCGTGTAACTGAGGCCCTGCTGAACCTAGACGATCAGGCGCTGCTCGAGAGCTTCCCCCGGTCCGGCTTCATTCCGGCCTCCAACGATGACTACGAGCCCATTCGCAAAACTGCGGAAGAGATTGGAATCCTGGACTGATGTCAGGGTTTGATCTTTCAGGCCTCACGGCCTCTTTTGGCGGCGAGCGGGTCATTGGCCCGCTGTCGCTGAAAGTTAACGAGGGAGAACACGTTGCCCTCGTGGGTAAGAGTGGTGCCGGAAAATCCACGCTTATCCGGCTGATTCATGAAAGGGTAAACCGGGAGTCCTCGCTCGTTCCTCAAGACCTCGGGCTGGTGAATGCTCTGCCTGTATTCCATAACGTGTTTATGGGGCAGCTGGATAAACATTCCACCTGGTACAACACCCTTACCCTGATCCGCCCGTTTTCAAAAAATCGCGACGAAGTGCGTGAATTGCTGAAGGCCCTGGGTATGCCTGAAAAACTATGGCTACCCACCGCGTCGCTCTCCGGTGGACAGCGCCAGCGTGTCGCCATTGCACGCGCCCTCTATCGTAAGGCGCCTGTACTCCTTGCGGACGAGCCCATTTCAGCGCTCGATGGACCGATGGCTCATCTGGTGATGGAACTGCTGAAAGAACGTTTCCAGACCAGTGTGATCGCGCTGCACGATGTGGAGATGGCGTTGAAATACTGCAGTCGCATTGTCGGCATTCAGGACGGTCAGGTTGCGCTGGACGAATCCAGTGAGCGCCTGTCGGCCACCGACATCACGTCGCTGTATTAGGGAAACGGCCACGCTCATGTTCTCTTCCCCAACGGTCCGCACCAGCTTCATTTTTGTGGCCGTCGCCATTGTTGGCCTGTTGTTCGCAGACATCGCCATTACGGCGTCCAACCCATGGCGGGACCTTGGTAACTTTTTCCTGGGGGTTCTGACACCCAACTTCTTCAGCAGCGAAGGGCTAATGACGGCCCTGCTGAGAACCGTTGCCTTTGCGTTTGTCGGGGTAGCCCTGGGCAGCGTTTGCGGTTTCCTGCTGTCATTGGTTTACCGTTTCCTGCCCGTGCGCATCTTCTGTGCGTTTATCCGGGCCATCCACGAGCTGTTCTGGGCCCTGATCTTCCTTCAGTTTTTCGGTTTTCATCCGCTGACTGGTGTACTGGCAATTGCCATTCCCTACTCCGGGATCTTTGCCAAAGTGTATTCCGAAATCCTGGATGAGACGGACCCGGAGCCGGGACGGTTGTTGCCCCCCGGCACCGGTACGATAGCGGCGTTTCTTTACACCCGGATCCCCGATTGCTGGGTTCAGCTTCGTACCTATACGGCCTATCGGTTGGAGTGCGGCCTCCGTTCCAGCGCCATCCTCGGGTTCGTGGGCCTGCCGACACTCGGTTTCTATCTGGAAACCTCCTTCTCCCAGGGGCTCTATTCAGACGCCGGCGCCATGCTGATCCTCTTCTACGTGCTGATTGCCACCATGCCTCTCTGGGTCAGGCCCAGACTTCTGCCCGTCTATATCCTCGGGGCGCCCTTCTTCCTGGGCGATGGCCTGCCTATTGTCTGGGGCAATGTGGCCCGTTTCTTTACCGAGGACATCGTTCCCAGCCCTCTGCGAAATGGTGAAGGGGTCGCCGGCCTGATCCCATGGTTCAACGATCTTATGATTAACGAGGCCATGCCCGGTATCTGGAATACTGTGATACTCACTCAGATCGCCCTGGTCGCAACGGGCATCCTGACGCTCCTGGCATTCCCTCTGATCTCCAACCACTTCGGTGGCCCGGTTCGGCGCACATCGGGGCATATATTTCTAGTCATAGCCCGCTCAACACCGGAATACATCCTTGCCTACATCCTGCTGCAGCTCTGGGGTCCTTCAATGCTCCCAGCAGTTGTCGCGCTCGCGCTGCACAATGGAGGTATCATCGGGCACCTGATTGGCCGCCAGACCAACGGCATTCGCCTGCGGCCCGATGCGCCAACCGGCTTCAATCGCTACAGCTGGGAGCTGGTCCCGCGGGTGTATCGATCGTTCCTGGCGTTTCTGTTTTACCGGTGGGAAATCATCATGCGGGAAACCGCGATTCTCGGCATACTGGGGATCTATACCCTGGGCTTCTACGTCGACAGCGCCATCCAGAACATACGGTTTGACCGGGCTATGGTGCTGATCCTCATCACAGCACTGCTGAACATCGGCATTGATACCCTCGGCCGCTACATTCGCCGCAAGCTGGCCTTGCAGACCATGCCCACCTGCTAACCCGCACTGCGATCCCCATCACAGTTCCGTCATTTCGGCCAACGCTAAACCGGTAATTGGCGACCGGTTGGCGGTATTGTGCGGATACCTTCCGTTACACTCTGATCACCTATTGCAACATTTAGAGTTCTGGTGATGATGGTTAACGGGTTGATTCTCTTCATTCAGGTCGGGCTGCTGGCGCTGCTTGTCCTGTTGGCTGTGCGGGTTATCTCGCTGGTGCGTTCCGAACCCATCGCAGTCGGTCGCCAGGAAATCTGGCCAGCAACGAAGGACACGGTAGCTACCGACCTGCCCTCAAACAATTCCGAATGGCCGGTTGCCAGCAGAAGGCCGACTCCTGAAGCTGCTCCGGACCGGGCTGAGCTCATCACCCGATTGCACATTCTGGCGGGTCTCCAGGAACGGGATTGCCGTGTAAAGGGCCTGGCGCTAGCGACCGCACCCGATGCGGTCAAAGCCTATGCCACGGCTTGGCTGTACGGTGCCGGGTGCGCCATGAGCGACAAAGGCAGTCGGCATTCCGAGGCCCTGGCCGGGATTGTTGCCCAGACCATCAATCGAAAAACGGGGATTCGTCAACCGGAGGCGATGCAGGCGATCAGCACATTAACAGACAGTGCGGTTTATCTGGCTTGCTTCCGGGCGGGTCTGGAAGGAGCGGAGTTCTGGCGATACAACCATTTCGTACCGCCCACGTCGAGTCTTTACGACGCCATTACTGCCAACGCGTTTATTTAGCAGCCTGTTTGTTTGCGGTTTCAAGTACCCAGTCGGTACCCAGGGCAACGGGTTCCGCATGATCCTGCTCGTCCACTCGGGTTCCGGTTATTTCAGGCCGGCTGAAGCCGCCATCATCCGTATTGGCCATGCTGTCCACATCCACGGAACGAACCACATAGGTTACGCCGCCGGCCAGCACTTTCGCGCGATGAGTCAGGCCGAAAACAAACCGGCAGTAATCCAGCTTTAGCTGAATCAAATCCTGTTCCGCTTTGCGGATTTTTCTGAGCAGAACCTTCTGAACGCTATCTCCGTAATCCATCACGTTGTCCCTGCAAATGGCGATGCGATGATTTTACACAATCCCGTACCGTTGTCAGCCGACCAGTTGCCGGTTCAGCTGTCCCGGTGCTATTTTGCCTGGAAAACCAGCTTAACCGGGATGTTTTCGATGGGTTCCTGGCCCTGTTGCAGGTCAATGCGCCAGGTCATTTTGCCATCCACGGTGCAAAACGGGGCTGTGAAACGGGCGGAGTACTGGTTTTCCGACTGTTTGCCGAGGGGCACCGGGTACTCGCCCATGTACATGGACTCGCCCCGGAGAACAGCCAGAAAGCGTTCCGGGCGTTCCGGGCGTTCCGGTGTGGCAACGGTTAGCTGGTATTCGGTGCCCTGAGCGCCGTCGCCCGTGGTGTTGAGGGCAACCCGCCAATCTCCGGTACCACTTGACCATTGACACGGACCGCTTTCCAGCAGATCACACTGAACGGTCTGGCTTTCTCCGCCGGACGTTTCGCCAGTGTCTCCGAGCAGGCGCCAACCGAACACACCGGCAACAACCACGGCCAGAATCAATCCTGTAACAGCAATAGCGCGTAACATAACGGCTTCCTGAACAAACCTGGCCGGCATTATGGGGTTTTCTCCGGCCAAGGCAAAGGTTTCTAAACTGGCGCTACTCATGAGAAAATACTGCGCCTTCAATTCGACCCATTCTGACCACAGGACACGCCCGTGCAGCCGGATATTTCCGTTAAGCACCTGAGCAAGGTATATGGTGACGGTTTTCAGGCTCTGAAAGACATCAACCTGGATATTCACCGTGGCGAGATTTTCGCCCTCCTCGGCCCTAATGGTGCCGGCAAGACCACGCTCATCAGTATCATCTGCGGTATCGTCAATGCCTCCTCCGGACAGGTAACGGCCGCCGGTTACGACATTGTCAAAGATTACCGCAAGGCCCGCGAGACTATCGGCCTGGTGCCACAGGAACTCAACACTGATTCATTCGAAACGGTCTGGAATGCCGTTTCCTTCAGTCGTGGGCTATTCGGCAAGGCGCCGAAACCCGCACACATTGAGAAAATTTTGAAAGACCTTTCTCTCTGGGACAAACGCAACAACCGCATCATGTCTCTCTCCGGTGGCATGAAGCGCCGCCTGATGATTGCCAAGGCGCTCTCCCATGAGCCCCAGATACTGTTTCTGGATGAGCCCACGGCCGGCGTCGACGTTGAGCTGCGCCGGGACATGTGGGAAATGGTGCGCAAACTTCGGGAACATGGCGTGACCATTATTCTCACCACCCACTACATCGAAGAAGCCGAGGAAATGGCGGATCGCATCGGTGTCATTCGCGGTGGCGAGATCATTCTGGTCGAGGACAAGGCCCAGTTGATGACCAAGCTGGGCAAAAAAGAGTTGCGACTGCAGCTGCAGCACAAACTGGACAAGGTGCCCGGTGAACTGACTCTGGAGCCGATAGAGCTGTCAGAGGATGGTTACGAGCTTATATACACCTTCGATTCCCAGCGAGAGCAGGCAGGGGTAACCCGATTGCTTCGCACGCTTGGCGATCTCGGTATCGAATACCGAGACCTCCAAACCCGGGAAAGCTCCCTTGAAGAGATTTTTGTCGGCCTGGTGCACGAGTAAAACGGCCGGCTATTCTGGAGAAAAGCATGAACCTGTACGGTATCCGCGCAATCTACAATTTTGAAATGGCCCGCATGAAGCGCACTGTGATGCAGAGTGTGCTCTCGCCGGTTATCTCCACCTGCCTGTATTTCGTGGTGTTCGGCTCAGCGATCGGCTCGCGGATGGGCGACATCGACAACATCGCCTACGGCGCTTACATCATCCCCGGCCTGGTGATGCTGTCGCTGCTGATGCAAAGCATTTCCAACGCCTCCTTCGGCATCTACATGCCCAAGTTCTCGGGCACGATTTATGAAGTGCTCTCTGCCCCGGTTTCCTATGTGGAGGTGGTGCTGGGCTATGTCGGTGCTGCTGCCACCAAGTCCATCATTCTGGGGCTGATCATCCTGGCGACCGCCAAGTTTTTCGTGGACTACGACGTACTGCACCCCTTCTGGATGCTCTCCTTCCTGGTGCTTACCTCGGTGACCTTCAGCCTGTTTGGTTTCATTATCGGCATCTGGGCCGACGGATTCGAAAAACTGCAGATCGTGCCGATGATGATTGTCACACCGCTGGTTTTCCTTGGCGGTACCTTCTATTCAATCGACATGCTGCCAGAGGTCTGGCAGACCGTGAGCCTTTTCAATCCGGTGGTTTACCTGATCAGCGGTTTCCGTTGGGCGTTTTACGGCGTGTCTGACGTTCATATTGCCATCAGTGTGGGAATGACCCTCGTATTCCTCACGGCATGCATTGTCGGGATCTGGTGGATTTTCAAGACCGGCTACCGGTTGCGCTCGTGACCTGCGCATCAAGCCCGGTTCGGGGGGCGGGAGTCTGGGCCCTCCTTACAGTCAGCTTATTGCTCTACGGCTGCTCCTCAGGCATTGCTGCGCCTCAGGGCGGCCTGCCGGTTGTCGAGGCCTGCTTTGTGTCTGCGTCGGGAATGGTGCCAGTGCAACTCGAGATTGCTAGCACTTTCGAGCAACGCCAGAAAGGACTGATGGGCCGTAAGTCCATGGCAGCCGATGCCGGAATGCTGTTTAAATACCGCGAGCCGAGATCAGCCAGCCACGGATTCTGGATGTACGAGACCCTGATTCCCCTCGACATTGCCTACCTGAACGAGGATGGCAAGATTGGCAGCATTCGCAAGATGGTGCCCTGCCCCTCGGCCAGCGGCTCCGGTTGCCCCACCTACCCGGCCGGTGTGCCATTCATCGAGGCCGTGGAGATGAACGCCGGCTTTTTTCTGGAACATGGAATCGGAACGGGCGACCGGCTCGCCATCGGAAAGGACAATTGCCCGGCAAATTAGGCCGGGCAATGTCTCAGCAACCGGTTCAGCTGTCCTGCCACTCTGGCTTGCGCTTCTCCAGAAATGCGCAGATACCTTCCTGGGCATCGTCCGCCATCATGTTGTCTGCCATCACCTTTGAGGTGTACTCATAAGCGTCCTCCAGCGGCATTTCCAGTTGCCGGTAGAAGGCTTCTTTACCAATCTTCAGGGTATGGCCAGACTTGTCGGCAATGGTACGCGCCAGCTTGTAAACCATTTCGTCCAGGTGCTGCTCATCAACAATCTGATTGACCAGTCCGATGCGTTCAGCTTTCACGGCACCAATCATCTCACCGGTCAGCAGCATTTCCATGGCGTGCTTGCGTGACACATTCCGGGACAGTGCCACCATCGGCGTGGAACAGAACAGCCCGATATTGACGCCAGGCGTCGCAAACCGGGCCGTATCGGCCGCCACGGCCAGGTCGCAGCTGGCCACCAGCTGGCAGCCGGCGGCGGTCGCAACACCCGCCACCCGCGCAATGACTGGCCGGGGCAGGTTCACGATCTGCTGCATCACCTTGCTGCACTGGTTAAACAGGGCCAGCTGGAATTCATGGCTATCGAACTGCTCACGCACTTCCCGGAGGTCATGGCCGGCACAAAACACGTTGCCATGAGCCGCAAGGACGACAACCCGCGTTTCCGAATCGGAGGCGATGATCTCCAGCTCTTCAGACAAGGCCTCGAGCATAGCCATGGAAAGGCTGTTTTTCTTCTCCGGCTGGTTCAGTGTAAGCGTGGTAATGCCATTTTCGCTGTACTTGTGCACCAGCTCTTGTGTTTGTTCAGTCATGTGGACACTCCATTTGAATCGTTGCTGCACCGGGCATTCTGGAATCTTACCCAGAGTATTGCTGACTGCGTCTATACTGTCGAAGCGACTTTTGTAGGATGCTCAGTTTTCAATGCGTTGCGGTTGTTATAGACCTCTGCTGCCCATAGGCTGTTGGTAGAAACCAAAACTGCAGAGAGGAATAACGCATGTCAAAATCAATGATCCTCAAAGCCATCTTCGCTATCGCGGTTATCGGCGGAGCAGTCTTCATAATCGTAAAAGACGATCCAGCAACACCAACCGGCGACATCAACAGCATCCAGCCGCTGCCGGAACAGGACAACCCATAAATTAACCGAACCACCACACCGGAACAGGCGAAGCCACGTTGCAGACGACCAGAATCAAAGGACTGACCATCGCAGCTCTGGGCGTGCTGTTTATCGTGCCCGATGCGTTGCTGGTGAAAATCACCTCCGTGGATCCTGTGGTCTTTCTGTTCTGGCGCGGCCTGTTACTGGCGATCAGTTTTTTTGTGATCAGCTGGGCGCGATACCGTTCCCGGCTGGTGCCTGAAATTCGAAAATGCGGCCGTAAAGGCCTGTTCTGTGCCGGTGCCTTTGCCATCAGTACCCTCGGGTTCGTGGTTGGCATGAAGAACACAGCCGCCGGCAATGTGCTGGTCATCCTGAACACCGCGCCGGTCATCGCGGCCGTGATTGCCTGGGCGGTCTGGAAAGAAACGCTGCCTCTTCGCACCTGGGTAGTCATTTTGGTGTGCGTCACCGGCGCCACCTTCATGGCCGTGGGAGAATTCGGCAAGGGCGACCCTCTGGGTCTGTTGATGGCGGTGGTTGCCGCCACTGCCCTGGCCTCCAACCTCAACGTAGCGCGCTCCAAACCCGACAGCGATATGAGCGTGATGCTTATGTTCGGCGCGCTGGTGTTGGCAGGTGTTGCGGCATTGCTTGGTGGTGCGCAGATGCCCTCGGCCCGTGATTTCTTCTTTATCGCTCTGCTCTGTCTGGTGTTCCTGCCCACTGCGTGCATCCTGATCCAGATTGGCCCCCGCTATATTCCGGCGGCGGAAGTCAGCCTGATGCTGCTTCTGGAAACCGTGTTCGGGTCTTTCCTTGTTTGGCTATTCCTCGGCGAAGTACCGCCAAAGCTCAGCCTGGTAGGTGGTGTTTTAGTATTCTCCGCCCTGGCGGTGCATGGCTGGACGGAAGTAAGCCGGTACCGAAAAGCGCGGGTGGCAGTTGATTAACCCGGTTCCCGCGCGCGAAGATACGCGCTGATCAAAAACAAGGAACCGCAAAAATGACCACCGTACCCAAGCTCACCGATGCCCTGTTGACCCTCGAGAACCGTGTCGCCACGCTTACTCTGAACCGTCACGACCTGCGCAATGCGCTGACCGGCTCAAACCTGATCGACGACATCGTGACCACCGCGGAATGGGTTAACCAGTGCGAAGACGTGTCGGTACTGGTGATCACCGGAGCGGGCTCTGCGTTCAGCGCCGGCGGCAACATCCGGGACATGGCCAACCGCAGCGGCGATTTTGCCGGTGACGTGGCCGAATGCGCCGACCGTTACCGCAAAGGCATTCAGCGTATTCCGCTGGCCCTTCAGAATGTGGAAGTGCCCATCATCGCCGCGGTCAACGGTCCCGCCATCGGCGCCGGCTTCGATTTGGCCAACATGGCCGATATCCGCATTGCCTCGGAAAACGCAAAGTTCGGCGAAACCTTTCTTAACCTGGGAATCATTCCGGGTGACGGCGGCGCCTGGTTCATGCAGCGCCTGATTGGCTACCAGCGCGCCTTCGAGCTAACACTCACCGGGCGGGTGATCGATGCTACGGAGGCAAAGGAGCTGGGCGTTGTTCTGGAGGTGGTGCCAGCGGACGAACTGATGAACGCTGCTCATACCATGGCAAGCCGCATGGCCAGCCAGCCACCGAAAGCCACTCGCCTCACCAAACGCCTGATGAAAATGGCACCGAGGATGGAGCTGAAGGATTTTCTGGATGTGTGCGCCAACTTCCAGGGCATGTGCCACAACGAGCCTGAGCACCTGGAAGCGGTTAACAAAATGCTGGAAGCAATGTCGAAAAAATAGTGGCGGCGGCCAAATGGCCGCCTATCTATCAAACGGGGCTATTGCCCCGTAAAGACCTTGAGGTCGAGCTCTTTCTCCACCTGCCTTGCAATCGTCTCGTCAGAAAGACTGAAAGCCACATGGAACCCCTTTTCAGTCTCGATACCACCATCATTGATGATGGAAACCACCTGCGCAGGATCTGTCAGTTCACTGACATCTTCGACCAGCGCTATCTGATCATCTTCCGAAAGCAGACTGTTTGCCGCTTCAATCGCCGAGGAGGCACCCTGGCCGGGTGATGGCGTACAGACAATCATTCTCGCCTGCCCCACTGGCGTCACGATCAGCCGCTTGGCTTTTTCGATGGGATCGTTCACATAATCTGCGATTTGCTTACCAATAGCTTCAACTTCGGCCATGGCGGCTTGTCTCCTCATGCGGAAAACATTGAGTTAAAGCGTACGGCAGGCGTGAGAGCTTCGATCACTTGCTTTCAGACGAGGGGAATCAGGTCAATTGACTGGTTCTCTGTCATCGCTTTATTCGGAATAAATTCCCACGAACTGACGGAGTGTCGGGATTCTTTACGTATTTGAGGTGGAGCTTTGTTCTAAATGAAAAAAGTTTTTCCATCTATATGTTTTCCCGAGTTATTTTTTTGTCGGCGTAATAAATGCTTGGTTAAGGCGCCACTGGAGCGTAATTCGCTTCTGTCCGGCAAAAGGAATAATTCACCGGAGCACTAAGGGAAAGCATATGAAGACACTGAGCCTAATAGCAGCAACAGCTGTACTCAGCTTTACATCCGCCATTGCACACGCAATTCCTTTCATGTCCAGCCTTGGGGACGAATGCGTTGGATGTACTCTTTCTGGGCAAACCGTCGGAACCTATGTCGATCCTACCGGCACAGCTCTTGATGGAGCAGACTGGATACAGGATCAGGCTAGCTGGTGGGTCGATAACGCGGGTTACCGGATTTGGGAGGAAGACCTCAACAAAACTGGCACAGACGCGATCATCCACTCATTGTTTGTCTCCTACGATGACGATCTGATAATCAAGAGCAAAGGCCAAACGATCTTTGACTCTGAAGACTACAACATCAGCTCTCCGTGGACGAAGGTCATCGACGTCATAGATCTGTTGGGCGGGTCCCCTCTTATTGCGGGCGATGGGAGACTCAACTTTTATGTAACCAATAGTGAAAACTACGCGACAGGCGTTATCTGGAAAGGTGAAGCAAAGAGTGTTCCTGAACCCGGCACCCTTGCTCTATTGGGACTTGGACTCACAGGTCTCGTCGTGGCGCGTCGAAAAAAAATGCAATGATCGCCATTTGGTGTCAGTGAGGCCAGCCCCCGGGTTGGCTTTTCTCGTTTAAGGACCTCGGAAACGATAAATATCTGAGACTGGAAGAGCACTATTACCGTTGCGCTTCGGAAGGCTGCAAAGATGGTGCTCCGGGCCGGAATCGAACCGGCACGACCTAACGGTCGAGAGATTTTAAGTCTCTTGTGTCTACCAATTTCACCACCGGAGCATTCGGGGGAGGTTTTGACGGGCAGAATTGTATAAGTCTGCGTGGGGTAACGCAATTCGGATTCTGCCCGCACTATCAGGCCGCCGGGCTGGTCTCTAGCGGGTTGATCGCCCTGCCCTTATAAATGTATCCCGCGATTTTCGGTGCCTTGGGGATGCAGAGGTTTTCAAGTTCCTGGATTTCAAAGCCGGCGTGACGGATCAGGTCTGCGATGTGTCGGTTCAGGTGGCAGCCGCCGGCCAGCTTTTTCCAGCCCGGGGTAATGCGGTTTTGCCATTTCCTCGTGTCATCGTGGGGCGATTCGCCGTGTTCCAGGAACAGGAGTTCACCGCCGGGTTTGAGCACTCGGCGCATCTGTTGAAGGGCGGCGTTCCAGTCGGGAATCGTGCACAGCGTGAAGGTCAGCAGAACGGTGTCCACGGAGTTGTCGTCCAGAGGGATTTTCTCCCCGGGCAGATCCAGCCATTCCACCTTTATTGGGGTTTTGGCGAGGTTGGGCTGGGCCTTTCTACGCATGCCTTCTGAGGGCTCCAGGCCGTACACCATATCGACGTTATTGGCGTTGTAGAACTCCATATTGATGGCCGAGCCCATACCCACTTCCAGAACCACACCTTTGGCATGGGGAACCACCTGGCTACGAAGTTTCATCACCTGGCCCATTGAGCAAGCCCGGTCTATGATGTGTGGCAGTATTCTGTCTTCGTAAAAGCTCATCGGCATCACCATAATTGTTTTAAATCAAGGGTGCGACAATCGGCCCTATCGAAACTGCTAGCTTATTTAGTAGCATAGTAACCATCTGCCGGTGATAACAATATAACAATCAGAGCTAAGGCAGCGGCTGAACGGGTTCGCTGGGCCCGTTTGTTATGATGTGATCGTTACCGGAGGGTTCCCATGGAACTTGATCCTCTCATCCTATCGCGAATCCAGTTCGCGTTCGTGGTGTCATTTCACGCCATTTTTCCGGTGTTTACCATCGGCCTCGCTTCCTATATCGCGGTACTCGAGGGCCTGGCCTTCAAAACCGAAAATCCGCTATGGGTGAAGCTCTCTGCCTTCTGGACCAAGGTGTTTGCCGTGGTGTTCGGCATGGGGGTGGTATCAGGCATCGTGATGTCGTTCCAGTTTGGTACCAACTGGAGTAACTTCGCCCAGGCCTCTGCCAATTTCCTTGGCCCAATCCTGAGCTATGAGGTGGTCACAGCGTTCTTCCTTGAGGCGGCGTTCCTCGGCGTGCTCCTGTTTGGTCGCGACAAGGTGCCTGCTGGTGTTCACCTGTTTGCCGCTATCATGGTTGCCACCGGCACCTTCATTTCGTCGTTCTGGATTCTTTCGGCGAACAGCTGGATGCAGACTCCGGCCGGCACCGAACTTCGCGACGGCGTGTTCTACGTCACCTCCTGGAGCGAGGCGATCTTCAATCCCTCATTCCCCTATCGCTTCGCCCACATGGCATTGGCTTCTTTCCTTACCGGTGGCTTTGTTGTGGCCGGCGTGAGCGCCTGGTACCTGTTGCGCGGTCGCGAGGTTGAGGCCAACAAGAAAGCACTGTCTATGTGCCTTTGGCTGTTGCTGTTCATTGCGCCCGCCCAGGCAGTCCTGGGGGATTTCCACGGCCTGAACACTCTGGAGCATCAGCCGGCCAAGGTGTCAGCGATGGAAGGCAATTGGGAAACTTCCCGCAATGTGCCTCTGTTGTTGTTTGCCATTCCCGATCAGGAAAACCAGCGCAACCTGTTTGAGATTGGCATTCCCAGCCTGGCCAGTTTCATTCTCACCCACGAATGGGACGGCGAGGTTCCGGGCCTGAACGAAGTGGCTGTTGAAGAGCAGCCGCCCGTCGCGATCGTGTTCTGGTCCTTCCGGATCATGGTGGGTATTGGCTTGCTGATGATCGCCTTCGCAGTCACCGGCCTGGTTTTGAGGGCCGGAGGAAGGTACTGGCGCACCAGCTGGTTCCTGCAGGGTATGCGCTTTATGAGCATTGCCCCCTTCTTTGCGGTGCTGACAGGCTGGTTCGTGACCGAAACAGGCCGGGCGCCCTGGCTGGTGTACGGCCAGATGACCCAGGCACAGGCATTGACTCCCTCACTGACGGGCGGCATGGCATTGTTCACACTCATCGGCTATATCGTTGTGTACGCTCTGGTGTTCTCTGCCGGCGTGTATTACCTGATGCGCGTGCTTTATGTCGGTCTCGAAGACCACGATGAAGACGAGCACGAGGCCGAACGGCCGAAGCGTCCGTTCTCCGCCGCACACGTGCCTTTCGAAATCGATCACGACTCCGGCGATACTGTTGGTACTGCCAAGCCCGTAAACCAGGGAGGTCACTGATTATGGAACTGTTTGATCTGCCTCTTATCTGGGCATTCATTATTGGCTTCGGCATCATCATGTATGTGCTGATGGACGGCTTCGATCTGGGCGTCGGGATTCTCTTCCCCTTCGCCCCGAACGAGGAAGCCCGGGACACCATGATGAACTCCGTGGCGCCGGTGTGGGACGGTAACGAAACCTGGCTGGTGCTGGGTGGTGCCGGGCTCCTTGCCGCATTCCCGATGGTGTATTCCATCTTCCTGCCGGCACTGTACATCGGTGTATTCCTGCTGCTGGCCGGGCTGATCTTCCGGGGCGTGGCGTTTGAGTTCCGGTTCAAAGCCCGCACCTCCCGCTATCTGTGGAACTGGGCTTTCGCGGGCGGTTCAACCGTTGCGTCCTTCGCACAGGGCGCTGTCGTCGGCGCCTATATCCAGGGTTTCGAAACCGCCAACGGCGTCTATGTGGGCGGCGCGCTGGACTGGCTCACGCCATTCACCGTTCTCACGGGCCTCGGAATGCTGGCCGGCTACTCCCTGCTGGGTTCCACCTGGCTGATCATGAAAACCGAGGGTTACCTGCAGCAGTGGGCCTACAAGATCACCCTTCCGTTGCTGCTGGCGGTGCTGGTTGTCTTTGGCATCATTGGAGTCTGGACGCCGTTCGTGGACGAAATGGTCCGTGAGCGCTGGTTCTCTAACCTGAGTATCATCTGGGTTCTGCCAGTCCTGACCCTGCTTTGTGCTATCCAGATCTACCGTTCAGTACGTGATCGCCGGGACGGCATGCCGTTTGTGGCTACCATGGGGCTGTTCATCACCACCTATCTGGGTCTGGTAGTCAGCCGCTGGCCTTATGTGGTTCCACCGGAATACACGCTCTGGGAAGCCGCTTCCGCCTACGAGTCCCAGCTGTTCCTGCTGTTGGGCCTTCTGTTCGTGATCCCGATCGTGCTGGTGTACACCGCCTGGACCTACTGGGTCTTCCGCGGCAAGGTGCGCGCCGGAGAGGGATACCACTGAGTGGCGGAGCCACTGGCCAATGATGGCGGGGGAGGTTCCCCCGCCATTGACCAGAAAGCCGTAAAAGGCTGGCTCGCGCAGCTTGCCCTCGGCAATCGCCTCTGGATCCGCAGTGCTGTTGCAGCGGGCACAGTGGCCGGCATAGCGACCATCATCCAGATGGTTTTGTTGGCCCGGATAATTCATCTGGGCGTGATTGACGAGGTCCCTATCGCGGACCTCACTCCCCTCTTCCTTGGGCTCATTCTCGCACTGGTGGTTCGGGCACTTGGCCAGGGCTTTCAGACGCGTTTTGCTGCCCGTTGCAGCGAACAGGTACGGCGGGATGCCAGGCGTCAGCTCCACAAACACTGGCAAGCCACCGGCCCGGTAGAGCTGGGCCAATCCTCCGCAGGCACCCTTGCCCGGGAATGGATTGACCACGTGGAAGCACTGCACGGTTATTTCGCCCGTTTTCTGCCGCAAATGACGCTGTCGATGATCGTGCCCCTGCTGATCCTCGTTCTCGTCTTCTGGCTGGACTGGCTGGCCGGTATTTTCCTGCTGTTGTCTGCACCGCTGATTCCGCTGTTCATGGCGCTGGTGGGCATGGGCGCGGAAAAACTAAACCAGCAGCACTTCGAGACCATCAGCCGGCTCTCCGGACAGTTTCTGGACAAGGTGCGCGGGCTAACCACCCTCCAGTTGTTTGGCCAGACGACGGGTGCTGCAGAACTCATTCGCAAACGATCCGATCACTATCGGCGCGTTACCATGAAAACGCTGCGGATTGCGTTTCTCTCGTCCGCGGTCCTGGAGTTCTTTGCCTCAGTGGCCATTGCCGTTATCGCCATTTACATCGGTTTTGGTTTGCTGGGCTACATCACCTATGGCCCGTCCGAAGATCTCACGCTGTTTTCCGGGCTTCTGATTCTGTTGCTGGCCCCGGAGTTCTTCCAGCCCTTACGGACGCTGTCACAGCATTATCACGATCGCGCAGCGGCGATGGGCGCGGGCACAGAAATTCTTGAACGGCTAGGTTCGCCAATGCACTTCGAAACGTCCACGGATAGCAAACCGGTGGTGGGCTCGGATGATCGCATCGAGTTGCGGTCCGTCAGCAAACGCTTTCGGTCGGATCAGCCCGTGATTCAGGATCTCTCGCTGACCATTCAGAAAGGCGAAGTAATTGCCCTCACCGGCCCCTCGGGCGGCGGCAAGTCTACCCTGCTGCATCTGTTGGCCGGGTTTATGGCACCGGATACCGGCGAACTCCACCTGTTTGGCGAATCAGCGGGAAGTTTCCGGTTCGGCTGGCTGGGGCAGAAAGGCTTCCTGGTTCAGGGTACCTGGGCCGATAACCTCAGGCTGACTACACCAGATGCCTCCGATATTGCCATTGAAACCGCCCTGCGCAACGTCGGCCTTGGTTCCCTGCTGGATAGCCGCCAACAGCGTATCTACAGCCCGGTATCCGAGGAGGGTCAGGGGCTCTCCGGCGGACAGGCACGGCGGCTGAGCCTGGCACGTATTTTCCTGGCGGATTATGACCTGATTCTGCTGGATGAACCCACCGCGGGCCTCGACAGCGACAGCGAGGTGTTTGTGCTGGAGGCTCTGCACAAATTGGCGGTAGCCGGCAAAACCCTGATCTTCTCCACCCATCACCAGGCCTTGCTCACCCTGGCAAACCGGGTTCTGCTGGTCTCCGGCGGGGAGGTTCGGGATGCGTGAGCTGAAACCGTGGCTGGAGCTGATCTTAAAGCGGCCCGGACGCCTGGTGGTAGGTGGTTTTCTGATTCTCGCCACCCTGCTCTCCGGCATTGCGCTGTTGGCTGTGTCTGGCTGGTTCCTTACCAAAACGGCGCTGGTGGGATTGCTCCTGGCTGCCGGGGTGGCGGCCACTATCAACCTTTACGTGCCCGGTGGCGCTATCCGGTTTTTCGCTGTTTCCCGAACAGTGTTCCGGTATCTGGAACGGGTGTATAACCACGATACGGTTCTGAGACTGCTTACAGACATCCGCGTGAACCTGTTCTCTCGGCTGTCCCGCGCCACGCGCGTCCGCCGTGGAGAGCTGAGTGGCGCCCAGTGGCTCTCGCGCCTGACCAGCGATGTCGATGCCCTTGATACCCTGTACCTTCGCTTGATCGCACCTACGGCTCTTGCTGGCCTGGTAACCGTCCTGGTGTTGGTGCTGGCAGCCATTCTGTTTGATGTTGGAACCGCTGTACTAGTGGGACTGCTGCTTGTGATTGCTCTGGCGGTCGCAACAGTTGGTGTTTACCTCAGGACCTGGCAACTCGCGGCCCGGCAAAGCGACCGGCAGGAAGAATTGCGAACGGCGGTCATCGAACATATTGAAGGTTTCTCGGAACTTACTGCTGCCGGTCGCACTGGCAAACATGCTGCCTGGCTTATGCGCCAGGCCCATCAGGTAACCTCAGAACAGGCCAAAACCGACACCCGTGTGGGCTGGCACCTGGCGGGAACCCATCTGCTGGTAAATCTCTCTGCGGTCCTTGCGCTCTGGGCGGGCTTTGCCCTGTTCCAGGCGGGCACGCTATCCGGGCCTGTGCTGGTTTTACTGCCCATTGCTCTGCTCGGACTGGCTGAGGTCTATGCCATGCTGCCTGATGCCTTTGGCAAGCTCGGAGCCACCATCGCTTCCGCGGCGCGTCTGAACCGCGATTGCCGCAAAGAGGAACGGCAGGCTGTGAACGAAAAGCAAGGATTACCGCCGGAAACCGCCCTTCTTGCAGACAATATTGCGGTTAAGCACGCCGGTTACGCGCCGCTTTTCACGCGCTTCAATCTTGAGATTGAGGATGGCAAGCGCATCGGTATTCTGGGCCACTCCGGCAGTGGAAAGTCTTCACTCGCCGATGTGCTCGCAGGCCTTTTGCCGGTTGCTCAGGGAAGCCTGGCGCGGAGGGATTGCGTTTACCTGACCCAGAAAACCGTGCTGTTTGAAGACACGTTGCGGGCCAACCTGTTACTGGGCTCTCCGGAGGCTTCGGAGACAGAACTCTGGAGCATGCTGGAGCAGATGGAACTGGCTGAGCGCTTCGCTACCGAGCCGGATCAACTCGATACCTGGCTGGGCAGCGCCGGGAGCAGGCTCTCAGGCGGCGAGGCAAGAAGAGTGGCACTGGCGCGGGTGTTACTGAATCCAGCTCCCCTGGTCATACTGGATGAGCCGTTCACTGGCCTGGATGCCGAGACCCGGTCGAGGATAGCAAAACGGATGGAATCGCTTCTGGAAGGGAAAACCGTGGTCAGTCTCGCACACGGGTCGGATGCCCTTCCGGGCACCGACCGTGTGATCTACCTGAGCGGTTAGCGGGTTTCGAGAACCTCAAAGGTTAGTCCCGCTTTGCTGGTAAGCCTGTCCATCAGCTTGCCATCCAGCAGAGAAGACGGTGTCCAGAACCCACCCGGCTGATCCGCCGGAATATCGAACGCCAGGCACATGCCCGCTTCGCCCAACATCTTGCCGGTGGAACCGTAGCCCGGATCCTGATCGCCGGTCACTTTGGTGATGATGGTCTTGCCATCCTCGGTGCGACCAACAAAGCGCAGATCATAAAAACCGGCTTTCTGGGCTTCGGGGCTTGGGCCTTCGCCCGGCTGGGGGACGAACTTCTCCACCAGCCAGCGAGTCGGTTTGATGGCCGAGGCGGTAAAGAACGCCGCCAGGCCGCCGGTGATCGCATACGCAGCCAGCCGGCCCTTGGTGCCACGACCGGTCATCATGGCTTCATCGTAGGTGAATTCCTTGCCGTACCGCGCGTTCTGCATGGCATTGGAGCGATGCACCACCCGTGTATTGATGGCGCCCATCACGAAGGGAGCAAGCCAGGCGTTGAACGTCTTATCAAACTCGGCGCCCTTGAGGCTGGGCTGCCGGGTCTTGGAGCGATGTTCCGGCGGACAGATGGAAAACGGGTTGGCCAGCTCCTTGCGCAGCTTCGGATCCGCCGCCGCTTCCTTCGCCACATTCATCATGGAGGCAACCGTACCGCCGGAGAACTCGCCCTTGGCGGTCTTGACCCGCATGCGGACATCCTGGCACGGCATTCCGAACGTCTGCTCCGCCTGATTCTGCAGGAACCAGACGCCCATATCAGAGGGAATCGAATCGAAACCGCAACAGTGAACAATGCGCGCTCCGGAGGTTTTCGCCTCCGCCTCGTAACGCTCCACCATCTTGCGAATCCATTGAACTTCGCCGGTGAGATCGCAGTAGTCCGTGCCAGTCTGTACGCAAGCCTTGACCAGCGGCTCGCCGTAAAGCGCATAAGGGCCGACCGTGGATATAATCACGCGGGTCTGCTCACACATGGACTTGAGTGCTGCGTCGTCGGCGGCATCGGCAAGAATCACCGGCAGATCCCTGGCTTTGTCGCCTAGGCTACTCTTCAGCGTATTCAGCTTGCTCTCGGAGCGTCCGGCAATCGCCCATTTTACCGATTGGCCTACACCGTAGGTCTCGAGCAAGTAACGGGTAAGAATCTGGCCGACGAAGCTGGTGGCACCGAACACCACCAGATCATGGGCTGTTTCTGCGGATTTGGTCATTGCTCTTCCTTAGTAAACAGTGATAACAACAGAAAATGATAACGAATCAATGGTATTTCAGCGGAGCCCGGCAACCGCTTTCTCGCCCATCAAACGCATGAATACGGCAACACCCAGGCCCCAGAAACCGTTGAGGAGCAAGCCGCCCACCCAGGTCTGGGCCGAGACATCAAGCCCTTTCAGGGGGAATACCACCAGCATGGCGACTGCTGTGGGACCTACAGCCCCTACAATGACATGCCCCAGCCAGAACTTCACCCCTGCCAGGCGCCCAAGGATCAGCCACAACAACATGCCCCAAAGGCCACCAAAGAACGCCAATGACACAACCTGGGGCACACCCAGCGGCGGCACTGGTGACAGGTTGAAGGGCGCTGCGGGCACGATGCCCCCGAGCCAGAACAGTGCGAACAGACCCTGATGAAACACCAGGGTTGCGAGAAAACCACTTGCAAACGCCTTGAACCAAACCATGAACAATCCTCTGTTGGTATGAATAGTCGGCCTTAACCCGTTGATTCTGCGTAGCTCATTGAACAACTGCAACCAATGTTAACAGTTTTGAGCGCTCGTTCTACTTTCCCGGCAACACCGGTAAATCCGTCTTCACGGCCAATCGTTTGTCATACTGCTTGGGGCACACTGGCAGGCAGAGCAAGAAAACGATTTCCGGAGGTTCGAATTGATCACCTTTTTAACAGTCTTGAGCATCCTGCTTGTCCTGTTCAGCGGCTTTGTCTGCTGGCAGGTTCTTGAACAGCGCAAAGTGATCGCCCGAATGATGGAAAACGACGATATCGCAGATTCCGAGCAGGAACCGGAGCTGGTTATTACGCTTCGGGTACTGGATCCGATTGCCCTGGCCAAGCGGGAGTCACGCTCTGCCCGAGTGCTTGCCGACAAACTCCCCGTGATGGTTCGCAAAATGGTGTACCAAGAAGTGATGAAAGAACTTGAGGAAGAGATGACAGAGCGCGAAATCGACGTGGATATGCAGATTGAGTATCGATGATCGCAATGTGTGACTGGAGGGCCCCATCATGAACCTGGCCGCAATCGTATTGTTGCTGCTACTGGCCTTTTGCGGATTCTGCATCGCCTACTGGCAGCTGCTGCTCTGTCGCCGTGAAGCACGGATTCTCAATTCCCATCGTGTGTCGGCGCACAGTGCCATCCAGAAAAGCAGAATGGATCTTCTCGAGGTCCGGAACCGGGCGCGGTTGCTGGAGGACTCGGTTTCGGGTGGCGCGAGCGCCGTAGAAAAGCTGCACAAGGCAATCTCGAACACGACTTTCGGGCTGATTGATCTGTTCTCGAAGGATGAGGAGTTCCGGCAGACTGCCCGCAAAGCGCGGGCCACCCATGACCAGAAGAGTCAACAGATCTACAAGACCGTGCGCACGACCAACAAGGCCCTGCACATCCTCGCCGATACCCTGATCATCGGGAAAGCAGAAAAGCGGCTCGCCTCCCGCAAGAGCGGCAAGGCTCAGGGTTCCGACGACGGTCAATGAAATTCGGGGTTAACGCCTTTCCAAGCATTTCAGAACCACGTCGACTGTCACCACCAGTGATTCGAGCGAAGCAGCCTTCTCAAGACCCTCCGAGTTGGCCCGATAAAGATGCGGCGTCATGGCCAGGAGATCGGCAATGCTTTCCTGGTTTGGAAGACTCAGCGGGAACCTTAGCACGGTCGAATCCAGGGTCCGGAAGCCCTCGGGATCAGCCATCTCAGTGTCTGCGGGTGGTTTCAGTTCGGGGTAAATGATTTCACGCAGTTCCCGAAGGTGGTCTGAGCCGGCATCCACCTGTATAACCTTCCCGCCGGGCTTCAGCACCCGAGCGAATTCACTGAAAACCGGAAAACCGAACAGGCAAAGCACGAGATCCAGGGATTCCGGCAGTATTGGCAGGTTGGCATTGCTGCCAACCACCCACCGGGTCTGTTTGTCCTGTTTGGCCGCGGCCAGAACGGCCCACTTGGAGATGTCAACGCCGATCATGGAGATATCTCTGGGGCCAGCCAAGCTCGCGAGGTGTCGAAGGTAATAACCTTCGCCGGAGCCTGCGTCCAGAATTGATCCGGTGCCCTCGCTCGGGAGCCACTGCAATACCTGATCGCTCACGGCCTCGGCGATGTTTGTGTAGAACCCTGCATTCAGAAACCGTTGTCTGGCCGCAACCATTTCCTTGCTATCACCCGGGTCCAGGGAACGTTTCTTTTGAACGGGTAACAGATGAACGTAGCCCTGCCGGGCAACATCAAAGCTGTGTCCGTTCTCGCAACGCCAGGTTTTTTCGCTGGGCACCAGTGCGCAGCCGTCCAGTGGGCAGGCTAAGGCATCAAACGGCATTGTGGTCATGGTTCGTGTATCCGGTTCAACCGTCGGGGTCAGATATCATGGCAGGTATTCTGGCTTCACCCAAAAGAAAAAGGCACCCGAAGGTGCCTTTTCTCAAGCCAGGCAGAAAGTTACAGAACTTTCTTCAGCTCTTCTTCAAGCTGGGGAACGGCTTCGAACAGATCCGCTACCAGACCATAATCGGCAACCTGGAAAATCGGCGCTTCTTCATCCTTGTTGATCGCAACGATCACCTTGGAATCGGACATACCGGCCAGGTGCTGGATGGCACCGGAAATACCCACAGCGATGTACAGCTGCGGAGCAACAATCTTACCGGTCTGGCCAACCTGCATGTCGTTCGGTACGAAACCGGCATCGACAGCAGCACGGGATGCGCCAACCGCGGCACCCATCAGATCGGCTACCTGCTCAAGCATCTTGAAGTTGTCGCCGTTTTGCATACCGCGACCACCAGAAACCACGATACCGGCGCTTGCCAGATCAGGGCGGTCGGACTTGGCCAGCTCTTCGCTGACGAACTGGGACAGTCCAGCGTCTTTCACGACGTCCAATTGCTCGACAGAAGCGGAGCCACCTTCAGCAGCAACCGGGTCGAACGCGGTCGGACGAACAGTAACGACTTTGATGCTGTCACTGGATTTTACAGTGGCAATGGCGTTACCGGCGTAGATCGGGCGAACGAAGGTGTCTTCGGACTCCACACGCATGATGTCGGAAACCTGCGCAACATCCAACAGTGCGGCAACACGCGGCATGAAGTCTTTGCCCACGGTTCCAGCGGCGGCCAGGATGTGGCTGTAGCCCTTGCCTACTTCGGCAACCAGCTCACCCAGGTTTTCGCCCAGGAAGTGACCATAAGCGGCGTTATCGGCAACCAGTACCTTGTTAACGCCTTCGGCCTTGGCAGCTGCTTCAGCAACGGCACCACAGTTCTCACCGGCAACCAGTACGTCGATGTCTCCGCCGATGGCCTTGGCAGCCGCTACAACATTCAGGGTAGCCTGTTTCAGGCTGCTGTTGTCATGTTCAGCAATTACAAGGATGCTCATTTAGATCACCTTCGCTTCGTTCTTCAGTTTATCGACCAGCTCGGCAACGTCGGCCACTTTCACACCCGCCTGACGGGAAGCAGGCGCTTCAACCTTCAGGGTGGAAAGGCGCGGAGCGATGTCGACACCCAGATCGGCCGGGCTCATGTTGTCCAGCGGCTTCTTCTTCGCCTTCATGATGTTCGGCAGAGAAGCGTAGCGCGGCTCGTTCAGACGCAGGTCGGTAGTGACAACCGCAGGCAGGTTCAGAGCAACGGTCATCAGACCACCGTCTACCTCGCGGGTTACGTTAACCTTGTCGCCCTCAACAACCACTTCGGAAGCGAAAGTACCCTGACCCATGCCGGTCAGCGCGGCCAGCATCTGGCCAGTCTGGTTGTTATCGGAATCGATGGACTGCTTGCCAAGAATGACCAGCTTCGGCTCTTCTTTCTCAACAACAGCCTTGAGCAGCTTGGCCGCTTCGAGAGACTGAACCTCCTCGTCCGTTTCGACGTGGATACCACGGTCAGCACCCAGCGCCAGCGCAGTACGGATCTGCTCCTGGGAGGCTTTCGGGCCAATGGATACCACCACGATTTCACTGGCAACACCCTTCTCTTTCAGGCGAACGGCTTCTTCTACCGCGATTTCGCAGAACGGGTTCATTGCCATCTTGACGTTGGCGAGGTCAACACCGGTGTTGTCCGGCTTGACGCGCACCTTTACGTTGTAGTCGATTACTCGTTTTACAGCGACCAGAACCTTCATAGATTCCTCGTTCTTCTACGATGGGTTTATGACTTGCAGTCCTCGCGCAGAGCCTGCCGAAATTCAATGCGCACTAATGATGGAGGCAACACACGGCAGAATCAATAGCCTCAAACGACGCGCCAGGACTGAACTTTCAGCCAATTCCCCGGTATTGACCGGGGACGGCAATGAGACGATACTAGATTTCGACTCAAAACACACGATGTTTCAGTGTGCTCTTACAATGCCAAAGGACAGGGCGAATTTCAAACAAACGTTTGTTTGATTCTTCAAATACGGTATCCTTTTGGTTATGCAAGTCGGGACAAACGGCTTGGGGCAGTCGTCTATAGGCACTTTTACCGGTATGATGGCGGCCCAGAATAATTGGCCTGCGGGCACATAATATCCATTAAAGATGTTTGAGGAGACCAACGTGGAACGCGAATCGATGGAATTTGATGTTCTGATCGTCGGCGGCGGCCCGGCGGGCCTGTCGGCAGCGTGCCGTGTCATGCAACTGGCACAGGAAGCTGGCGAGGAACTCACCGTATGCGTTGTAGAGAAAGGTTCTGAGATCGGCGCCCACATTCTGGCCGGTACCGTATTCGAGCCCACTGCCCTCAACGAACTCTTCCCGGACTGGAAAGAGAAAGGCGCCCCGCTCAACACGCCCGTTACCCGGGACGACATTTTCCTGCTGAAGAACCAGGACAGCGCCACCAAGATCCCGAATGCGTTTGTGCCCAAGAACATGCACAACCATGGCAACTACATTATCAGCCTGGGTAACCTGTGCCGCTGGCTCGCCGAACAGGCCGAACAGCTTGGCGTTGAGGTGTATCCCGGCTTTGCCGCGTCCGAAACCATCATTGAAGACGGTCAGGTAAAAGGCATCATTACCGGCGATATGGGCGTGGCCCGCGACGGTTCCGAAAAAGACGGCTACATGCCGGGCATGGAACTGCGCGCGAAGTACACCCTGTTCACCGAGGGCTGCCGCGGTCACCTGGGCAAGCGCCTGATCAACGAGTTCAAGCTTGATGAAGGCAAAGACCCGCAGCACTACGGTATCGGTATCAAGGAACTGTGGGATATTGATCCGGCCAAACACGAGCCGGGCCTCGTAGTTCATACCACCGGCTGGCCCCTGAAAGAAACCGGCTCCACCGGTGGTTCTTTCCTGTATCACCTCGAGAATGGCCAGGTATATGTGGGCCTGATCACCGATCTGTCCTACAGCAACCCGCATCTGAGCCCGTTTGAGGAATTTCAGCGGCTGAAGCTGCATCCGGAGATCAAGAAACACCTGGAAGGCGGCAAGCGCGTTTCCTACGGCGCCCGTGCAATTACCAAGGGTGGCTACAACGCTCTGCCCAAGATGAGCTTCCCGGGTGGTCTCTTGCTGGGCTGTGACGCGGGCACGCTGAACGGTTCCAAGATCAAGGGCTCCCACACCGCCATGAAGTCCGGCATGTTGGGCGCCGAGGCAGTTTTCGAAGCGCTGAAGGACGGCAAGAGCGGCGAAGAGATCAGCAGCTTCCAGAAGAAATTTGAAGACAGCTGGCTGTTCAAGGAGCTATACGCAGAGCGTAACTTCGGCCCGGCGATGCACAAGTTCGGCAATATAGTCGGTGGCGCCATCGCCTACTTTGAGCAGAACATCCTGCGCGGCAGCCTGCCGATTACCTTCCACGATACCACTCCGGATTATGCCACCATGAAGCCGGCAGCCGAGTGCAAGAAGGTGACCTATCCCAAGCCGGATAACACCCTGACCTTCGATCGTCTGTCCTCGGTGTTCATTTCAAACACCAACCACGAGGAAGATCAGCCGGTTCACCTTAAACTGACCGATCCGGACCTTCCGATCCGCGACAACCTGCCTAAATACGATGAGCCTGCGCAGCGCTACTGCCCTGCTGGTGTTTATGAAGTTGTCGAGAAAGACGATGGCAGCGGAAAGCGCTTCCAGATCAACGCCCAGAACTGTGTTCACTGCAAGACCTGCGACATCAAGGATCCTGCACAGAACATTAACTGGGTAACTCCGGAAGGGGGCGGTGGCCCGAATTATCCGAACATGTAAGTCCGGATTCCGGTAGAAAACGGCCCCTCGCGGGCCGTTTTTTTGGCATAAAAAACGGCTCCCGTGGGAGCCGTTTTTCGTTGCGCTTCAGAAAAGCTTAGTGAGCGTGGCCGTGCTCTTGCTCTTCGTCAGTCGCGTCGCGAGCTTCTACTACTTCTACGTCGAAGTGCAGAGTCTGGCCAGCGAGCGGATGGTTGGCGTCGATGGTGACGGTTTCGTCGCCAACTTCTACCACACGAACGACTTGGGGGCCGCCCGGGGTCTGCGCCTGGAACTGCATGCCCGGCTCGATGGTATCAACGCCTTCAAACGCAGAACGCGGAACCGGCTGAATCAGCTCTTCGTTAACTTCGCCGTAGCCTTCAGCAGGTTCTACAGAAACCTTAACCTGATCGCCTGCGTTCTTTTCGTTCAGTGCACTTTCCAGTCCACCGATAATGTTCTGTGCACCTTCCAGGTAGGACAGAGGCTCACGACCTTCTACACGGGAGGAATCAAGCTGCTCTCCCTGATCGTTGGTGAGCGTGTAATGGATGGTGACAACACGAGGTTGGGCCATGTGATCTCCTTGCGTGTCCGCAATGACTGTTTAATTGATTTAGGCAATCGAAAGTGATCGTGAACAGCCAGACTGAACAGAGGGACTAACGACCACCGGGCCTCGTTAGAGAGCCAGGCTCATAACAAGTATGAAAACACAGTTTAACAACTGAGCTAATGCGTTTTCTACCGTAATTCTGGGGCCGCGGTACGGGTTTTCAACCACCCTGCCCGATTTTGTAGAAAATTCCGTGGCTGAATACCCCAAGAACCGGGTGTCCGTCTTCATTCCGTTCCACAACATGCTCCGCCAGGTCGTAATAGGCTGCGGTTACCAGTCGCGCTTCGACCCCATGGCGAACCTTTACCACGGGTCTTGGCTCATCGGAGCCCGGATAGGTGGTCACTTCCAGTGGATGGTCCTGGCCGATCTCGAGGGTTTCGCCGACATTGGTGGTCAGGGAAATGACCTGCCGGTCGCTCTCTTTAGTCACGGTCAGGGAATGGGCGAGCAACGGCGCGTCCTCTACTTGGATGCGCCACTTTTCAACGGGCGTCACCAGGTAGTATTCGCCGTCGCTTTCCCGGCGGAGAATGGTGGAAAACAGACGTACAATCGCTTCTCGAGCCAGCGGCTCGCCTTTGAAGATCCACTGACCATCGCGGCTGATGCGAAGATCCATATCCCCGGAAAGCTCGGGGTCCCACTGATCAATGGGTGGATTCCCGGCCTTCTTCACGGTTTCCTCCACCTGCTTTGCAAGATTATCCGGATTCATGCTCATAACGGTGGCTCCCGACTATCTGAATTACAACCCGCGCATCCACTCCGCGCGCAACGGTGCTGCACCGGGGTTAGTAATGGCGAGGTTTACCTGGTCCAGCATTTTCTGCTTGTCACGGCCCAGCGTGCCTTTCAGCACGAGGTAATTTGAAGCGTGATCACTGCGGAAGATGGTCTTATCCAGCTCAAGATGCTCCAGGAACAGGCGTATCTCTTCAAAGAGCCCCTTTTGAGACAGCGGCACGAAATCGTCTCCGAAGCCCTCGCGGAAACGTTCTTCTCCCTGTGGGAAACTGACCACGAGGGTGGAAAGATAATCCGGCTGTGTTTCGTTGCAGAGCGTTGCGGTATTGATCGCGTGCTGGCGCGAAAGGTTTTCTCCGCCCAGCCCGTTCAGCACCATGACAGAGCTCGTAAGACCGGCTTCACGGATTTTCATCAGTGCCGAGCGGGTGGATTCCCAGGTTTCGCCCTTGTTGACCCGGCGCAGGATTTCATCATCGCCGGATTCCATACCGACATAGAGAATTTCCAGACCTGCATCCTTCAGTTGAGCCAGTTCTTCCACGCTCTTTTTCGCGAGGTTGCGGGGCAGACAGTAGCTGGAAACCCGCTGAAGATCCGGAAAAGCCTCCCTGAGCTGACCCAGTATTTCCAACAGGCGACGGGTCGGCAATACCATGGCATCACCGTCTGCAAGAAAAACCCGGCGCACGCCACCCAGGCTGCGAGCCGCATTACGGATGTCCTGGAGCACATCTTCAGGCTTGCGGGCCCGGAATTTCTTTTGCGGCTGCGTATACATCTCGCAAAACGTGCACTTGTTCCAGGAGCAGCCGTTGGTGACCGGCAGGATCAGTGACTTGGCTTCACTGGGAGGCCGGAAGACCGGCTCCACGTAGTCGATTGGAAAGCTGTACATAGTCGGGCTCGGATTTGAGAATTCAAAAATTACTTACTGGCGATATCAGGGCAGAAACTGGGCTTTCAAGTCAGCGCAACCGGGGCCGACTACTGGCATATCCAGCATGACGGCCTGGGAGGTCATGAACGGAATGCCCCGGCGGTGTGCGTCAACCAGAAGCGTGGCAAGCCCTCCCACCAGGGGCATGTGGGAAACGATCAACAGGGGTGATTCGTGATGCTCAATCAATGCATCAAGGCAGGCTGCCGGGTCGTCGTCCGGAGTGATAAACATCTTTTCTTCAACGGGACAATTGAGAATTTCGGAGACGATCGCCGCCGTTTGCCTGGCACGCACATAGGGGCTGCTCCAGACCAGCTTCGGGCGCCAGGGCGACTCCGCGATGCGAGCGGCAACCTCAGCCACGCCAAGCCGGCCGGCCTCTGTCAGTTCACGTTCCTGATCCAGCGTATGCCAGCCAGCTTCCCCATGGCGCATGATGAGCAGTTGCAAGGGCTCTCTCCTTTCCGGCCTGGTCCCGGTTCAGCGGGCCTGTTACTGGCTGATGGTCCGCGGCAGTATAAATTCTACGTCGGAATTCTGGACCGACATCATGAGGCTATTGATGACCGCCTTGATTGAAGCGTTGTCATAGAGGATCTCGTAAAGCCCACGAACCAGTGGCATATAGATCCCGATGGCCTCGGCTTTCTGCTTGACGAGCTTCAGGGTATAGATGCCCTCGGCCACCTGCCCGAGCTCCGCCACGGCATCGTCCAGTTTCTGGCCCTGGCCAACGGCATAACCCACTCGAAAGTTCCGGCTCTTGGATGAGGTGCAGGTCACGATCAGATCACCGACACCCGCCAGCCCCATGAATGTCATTGGGTTGGCGCCAAGGCTGACGGCAAACCGGCTCATCTCTGCAAGACCGCGGGTAATCAGCATGGCCTTGGCGTTCTCACCCATTTCCAGGGCGGAGGCAAGACCCGCAACAATCGCATAGATGTTCTTCAGTGCCCCGGCGAGTTCCACGCCATACACATCCACGTTCGCGTAAACGCGAAAATACTCGCACCCAAGGAGGTCCTGAACCGAGCGGCGTACATCCGGATCCTTGGCGGCAATAACAGTGGCGGTCAGATCCCGGTTTACGATTTCACCAGCCAGGTTGGGGCCACTGAGCACGCCAGTACGACAACGAGGGATCTCTTCCTGCAGAATCTCGCTCATCAGTTTGAAGCCGTGCTCTTCAATCCCCTTGGTGAGGCTGATGACAATTTGCTCGTCGCGGAATTTGTCGCTGTTCTCGCGGATAACGGCCCGAAAGGCTTTGCTCGGAATGGCAACAAAGACGATCTCTGCCTTGCTGACAGCATCCGCCAGGTCTGTGGTGGGCTGAATGTCACCGGTCAGCTCAATGCCTGGCATGTAGCGGCTATTGATTCGGGTGCTGCGGATCTCTTCGGCCTGGGCTTTGCCACGCATCCAGAAATGAACACGGTGACCGTTTTCACCCAGCACCTTGGCCATGGCAGTACCAAAACTGCCACCGCCCAGAACCGCCACATCATGTACTGGCGCGGCTGCCTCAGTGTTCCGGGGCGTCGATTGTTCAGACATAGTTCTTCCGTTCTGTCAGATCAGGTGTGATACCGGCAATGTCGCACCAGGGCGGCGCAGTTAACCGGGCTCTTCACATTCCAGAGCGCGCACCAGATTCTTGAATTCTTCCCTGTTTCGGCTGTTCAGGCCCATCAGCACTTTATGGGCATCAAGAACCTTGTCTCGAACCTGTTGTTCGCTGGCCCTGAGTACGGGAATCTCTTCAAGCTCTTCAATTCGGGACGCGGGTTCTCGCACAATAATAAAGATCTTGTCGAAACCCATGGAAGTGATAATGCGGGTAATATCGGGATTGGTCGAAATAAGTGTGGGCAGGAAGTTGCTCTGTTTCTGGGCCGCCATCGCGATCTTGGCAAGCAGTCCGAGTGTGGTGCTGTCGATAATCTCGGTCTCGGTCAGGTCGATCACCACGGTCTTGAACTCCGGGTCCTGGGTGATGGACTCAACCAGATTGTCCAGCGTCGAACACAGGTTCAGCCGGATTTCCCCAATAAACTTCAGGACATAGATGCCCTGTTTTTCAGCTTGCAGGATCTTGTAACCAGCCATGTTTCACACTGCCACTAATTCGACGGGGTGTTATCTGATCCGTTCATGGTATCAGTTACCGATACGATAGCGATATCGTCCGGCAGCTCTGTGATCTGTTCCAGATGCAGAGCCTCGTTCAGAGAGGCGATAGTGTGACGACCTCCCGATACGAGTTCAAGTAGTGTCCGCTCCTTTTCATCCAGTCCCTTTTCCCGGATAACTTCCAGAATTCCATCCGAAAACAGGGTCAGATGAAACGGCTTGTTCAGGGGAACCTCATACACTTCCCATTCCGGCGTCTCAAACAGCCCTACCGGAAGCCCGCTTCCCTCGAGAAACGCAGCCTCCCCACCCTCAAAGGACAGGATGGGCATCGGGAAATGGGCGCCGACTGCATAATTCAACTTACGTTCGCTCAGGGAAATAATGCCAACGAATACGGTTACGTGTTTACCGAGGCCGGTATCCAGCAACTCGGAATTGATGCGTTCCAGGAATCGGTCCGGGTACAGGATATCTTCACTGGAGCCCCGGCGAAGGTTTCGCTGCAAGCGGTTGGTCAGGTTCTTCAGCAATACGGTTACAAACGCGGAACTGGCGCCATGGCCGGAGACATCGGCGATGTACACCAGAACCTTGTCGTCGGAAATACGGAAGTAATCCAGAAAATCACCGCTCAGGTAAAGCGATGGCTTGATCATGTGGTCCACGTGCAGACCACTCATCACCTGTTCATGCTCCGGAAGCATCCGTAACTGGACCTTTCGGCCAGCGCGCTGGTCTGCCCGCAGCTCGGCGATGCCGTCCCGCAGGTCACGATTAGCCTCTTCAAGCTCCTGCCGGTAAAGCTGATTCAGCCTGTTGACCCGGACCCGGTCGAACAATTTCCCGATAACATCGTCCAGTGCGCCCTTGTCGTCGTTGCAGGGTTTGAGGACAAAGTCCGCCGCCCCGGCCCTGAGGGCGCTGACCACATCGGCGCTGGACTCGCTGGACGAACAGGCTACGATCGGCGTGAATGTTTCGGCTTCTTCAAGGCGATTGGCGAGATCCCGGATGGACTCCGGAGGCAGGTCTGCAAAGATGACATCGGGAATGTTATCGTCAAAAAGCGCCTTGGCGCTGGCGAGATCCCGGTAGCCGGTTACGTAGAACCCCCTCGCTTCAAGGTAACGGGCGAGATCCGTACGGGCCTTTTCATCGGCGTCTATTATAAGTATGCGCTCGGTGCGCGAGGTCATGGCGACTGCCCTAAACTACCAGCGATAAACGATAAATTGGCTTGATTAAGCCTATTCTGGCACGCCCCTGTGATATAACAAGGCCAAGTTCATGAACTCGGAGGATTCCATCTGATGCGACGTGCCGTAAACGATCTACTCGGAGCCTATGACAAGCTGATCATGGATCCGGTTCACGGAGGCATTCCGCTTTACCGGCACGAGATCCAGGTGATTGATCACCCGCTGTTCCAGCGACTGCGAAACATTTGCCAGAACGACATCCTGAGCCTGGTCTTTCCCGGTGCAACCCATTCCCGCTTTCTGCACAGTATTGGTGTGATGCATGTGGGCACGCGCATGTTCCGCTCGATGATCGACGCCTACCTCAGGGAGCGCCAGCTCAGCGAGCAAACCGACCTTAGCCTGAGCCAGCTCGACGCCATCGACTATCTGGCCAAAACCATCCGGTTGGGCTGTCTTCTGCATGACAGCGGGCATTCAAGTTTTTCCCATCAGTTCACCCAGGCCCGGCGCATTCGGGAACTGATGTCCCGTCCCGGCCGCTTCCGGGATCTGTGGCGCGGCGTGGATTATTCCGCCTACCACCCGGAAGAACCCGACGAGCTGGAACACGAGCATTATTCGGTGCGTGTCGCCCACGATGTGCTCATGGCGGTGGATCTCGAAAGTGCCGGGCTTTTCGCCCGGGACGTTATCGGCATTATGGAAACGACGGACGTAAAACCCAGCGAGACGTTCTGTCGTCATGCCCGCACATTCTGGGCCTTTATTGCGGGAGAGGATGCCGCGGCGGGATCACCGCTCAGCGAAAACATACCCGGGCTGGTGATGGATCTGCTGTCATCGATTGTATCCGGCGAAATCGACGCTGACCGGGCCGATTACATGCTGCGGGACGGCTTCCACTCTTCGGTAACCATCGGCGGTTTCAATCTGGACCACCTTTTGAGCAACCTGCGTTTTGGATGGGATGTGTCCGAACCCTGGCTGGGGCTGGCCATAACCCAGAAAGGGCTGGGGGCGCTCGAGGACTTTGTCTACAGTCGCCACCAGATGTACCGCAAGGTTTACGCGCACAAGACCGCGCTGGGCTTTGACTGGCTGCTTCGGGAAGCGATCAACGAAGTGCTCGATGACCCGGAGAACTTTGAATGGGTGGATACCTGCCTGAGCGACATGGCCTACTTTGCAGAACTGACCGACAACTTCTTCTGGGAGGCGTTTCGGAAAGTGGCCCGCAAGCACCCGAAGAGTTTCTCGTTCTGCATTGTAAACCGGGTGAAACTGAACCACCTGGATACCCGGGAAGACCTCTCAGCCAGGGGGATCGAACGTCATAGCGCATGGTTGGCCGAAGAGCTTTCTCTCAGCCCTGCCCAGGTAGTGACCTGTTCGATGCGGGCGCGCTTCTCGAACATTCAGGACAACTTCAACGGCATCAAGGTGCTCGTGCGCGAACCTATCCACCGCACCCGGTCGCTGAAGAAGATCACCGACGTCAGCGCCTTCTTCAGCAAGTTCAGTGACGGCACCATCACGCACTTCTATACCAGGCCCGATGTGACCACCGGTAACCAGGACTCTCTCACTGAGTAGTGGGAGCGGTCGTCAGTTCGGCAACCAGTCCGCAGGCACTGTCGAACGCGCCCTCTACCCGGCCGCCACTGAGCCAGTCGCCTGCGAGCCCGATCTTGTAATCCGGGAACCAAAGATGGCCAGGGTATTCTCCGCCTTCAGAGCGCGCGTAGAGCCAGCGATGGGTAACCACTTCGTCCGGACCGGTATCGAAGCCGGTCGTTTCACGAAACGCAGCCAACAGTTTTTCGGCCACCTCCTCGGCTGGTGTATCCACATGGTCTTCGGTCCAGGCCGGGCTGGCGTGCAAAACCCACCACTGGCCCTCGTCGTTTCGACCGGGCTTGCTGGAGTTGTTGGCCACCCAGAACAGCGCCGGGTGCTTGCAGCGCATGCCTTCGTGATGCGGCCAGGGCGATATCGGGAAGTGGGCGGCAACGGCCCAGCATGGCAGAACCCGGCTCACCGGATCGTCCAGGTGGGAGGCCAGAGCGTCGAGGCCGCTGTCCGCCAGCAAATCCCGAGCCTGTGCCGGAGGCGCGGTAACGATAACTGCATCAAAATCGCCGAGGTGCGAGCCGGCGGTGGAAAAGAGAGACCAGGACTGGTCGTTTCGGGCCAATCTGGCAACGCGTGTCTCGGTAACAACGTGAGCGTGTCCGGACAGGGCCCGGGTAATCGCTGTCATGCGGGGAATACCGACGTAACGGGTCTCCTGAGGGAAGGACTCCCATTTATCAGCATTCGTCTGGAAACCAAACCGTCCTTCCCACGGTCCGAAGCTTTCAGGGCCGGCAAATTTATGGAGAAACGGCAGGAAATCCGGGTTCCGGGAGGTGAAGTATTGCGCGCCCATATCTGCTGACCCGCCGGTTACCCGCTTCGCAGCGAGCCTGCCACCCGGTCCCCGGCTTTTTTCGAAGACCGTAACGTCATGGCCGAGACCGCGCAGCTGGATAGCGGCGGTCAGCCCGGAGAGGCCTGAACCGACAATGGCGATACGGCGTATAAGTGACGAATCAAAGGTTTGATTAAACATGGTTTATCGTGCATCCAATTACAGTAGTGAGATCGTACTACTCTCCATGAAGCACCAGCGGCATCAAGACTGAGTGTGCGATCAAGATTCCATTAAAGAGAAAGGGCAATCAGGGTATGACCCGAATGCAACATTGGCTTACAAACATTCTGAGGTGGTTCGATTCCGAAGCAGGTTCGGATCACATAGACACCACGTCCCGATCATTCAATTTTTTACGCGTTATTCCGTTCATTGCGCTCCATCTGGCCTGCCTTCTGGCGTTTTACACCGGCGTAAGCGCATTCGCCATCGGATTCGCGATTGCTTTCTTCCTCGTGCGGATGTTTGCGATTACCGGATTCTACCATCGTTATTTTGCCCACAAGACGTTCAAGACCAGCCGGCCTGCCCAGTTTGTATTCGCGGTGCTCGGCGCCAGTGCGGCCCAACGCGGCCCGCTCTGGTGGGCTGCCCACCACCGCCACCATCATCAGCACTCCGATGATGTTCAGGACCTGCACTCGCCCCATCAGGGCGGATTCTGGTGGTCCCACATGGGGTGGTTCACCTGTGACGCCGGCTTTGCGACCGACGAACGCCGGATTCGGGACTGGCTGAAATTCCCGGAACTCAGGCTGATTAACCGGTTTGACGCTCTGGTACCGGCTCTCGCCGCCGTTGGTATCTACGCGCTGGGCGAGGCTTTGGCCGCGTGGGCTCCAGGGTTGGGGACCAACGGTCTGCAGATGCTTGTCTGGGGATTCTTCATTTCAACCGTCGTGCTGTTTCACGCCACGGTATCCATCAACTCTCTGTCTCATGTCTGGGGCAAGCGCCGATTTGAAACCTCGGATGACAGCCGGAACAACTTCTGGCTCGCCCTGCTTACCCTGGGCGAAGGATGGCACAACAATCACCACCGCTGGCCGCAATCTGTTCGCCAGGGGTTCCGGTGGTATGAAATTGACATCACCTGGTATGGGCTATGGTTGATGTCGAAGCTTGGCATCATCTGGGAGCTCAACCCGATACCCAAGCACATTCAGGACGAAACACGCGAACTGGATAAAATGAGGAGGAGCAGGCAATGACAACCGCCTCAAAGATCGAAGTAGGTACGCGTAATTCGGCGGTGCCGGCAACGCTCGATAATTTCAGAGCGCTGTTCAACGAACTCGACAAGGGTAATCTGAACAAGCTCTCCCGGGTCTACAGCGAGGATATCCGGTTCCAGGACCCACTGAGCACCGTATCGGGCCTGGATGAGCTGACCCACTATTTCGCCGGGGCCTATGCGAATGTCATCTCCTGTCGCTTTGAATTCGGTGAAGCCGTGGTTCACGGTGAGTTTGCCGCCTTGCCCTGGGTTATGCACCTTCGTCACAAGCGCCTTCGCAAGGGGCGTGAAGTCCAGGTGCAGGGCATCAGCCACCTCGAAATCCGGGACGGAATGGTGTGCTACCACCGTGATTACTTTGACGCCGGGGAAATGCTCTACGAAAACCTGCCGGTGATTGGCAGGGCCATTCGCTGGATCAAGGATCAGGCAGGATGAGTGATCGACTTCAGGAAACCTCGAACATCTGGATTACCGGCGCCAGTTCGGGCATTGGCGAATCCGTTACCCGTGCCCTGGCACGCGGTGGTCACCGGCTCGTGATTACCGGTCGCCGACAGGGTGCTCTCGAAGAACTGGCTTCTGCAGCGCCAGACCGGATTATACCGGCGGCGGCAGACACCACCAGCAAAGAAGACCTCCAGGCCATCGCGGGCACACTGGAAAATCACGGCGATCTGAACATGGTTATACTGAACGCCGGCACCTGTGAATATCTGGAGATAGCGCACTACAACAGTGACGTTATCGAGAAGAACATTCACACCAATGTGATTGGCACGGCGCGATGTCTCGATATTGCTCTGCCTGCCCTCAGGCGCAGCCGGGCTAAAGGCCAGCCGGCGACCCTCGTGATCGTCAGCTCTTCAGCCTGGTGGTTCCCTTTCGGCCGGGCTGAAGGCTACGGCGCTTCCAAGGCGGCGCTGACCTATTTTGCCCATGCACTCCGGGCAGACCTTGACGCCGAAGGGATCGACGTAGTGGTGGTTTCCCCCGGATTCGTCAAGACACCATTGACCGATCGGAACGATTTCCCAATGCCCTTCCTGGTTTCTGCAGAGGATGCGGCGGAACGTATTGTCAGTGGTCTAGCGCGTGGCAAGAACGAGATTGCATTCCCCAAGCGCTTCACCTGGATGTTGAAAGCGCTGGGCGCCCTTCCCCGGCCCTTGATCGACCGTATGTCGGCCTCTATGGCCCGTAAAAGCAACACCGAACAGGAAAATAATGGATGAGTAGTGAGCGTCAGCGGATTGCTGTCATTGGGGCCGGCGTTTCCGGCCTCACGGCTGCCTGGCTTTTGGCCGAGAAACACGATGTTCAGGTTTTTGAAGCGGGCGACTATGCCGGCGGTCACACCAACACCGAACAGGTCGAAGCCGGTGGCCGGACCTGGCCGGTGAATACTGGCTTCATCGTTTTCAACGACTGGACCTACCCGAATTTCATCAAACTGATGGAGCGTCTGGGAGTTCCGTCGGAAGTCAGCGACATGAGCTTCAGCGTGGACTGCAGCAGCACCGGCCTGCAGTACAACGGCACCAGCCTGAATACCCTGTTTGCCCAGCGAAAGAATCTGTTCAACCTGCCGTTCCTGAAGATGGTGAGGGAGATTCTGCGCTTTAACAAGGAAACCCGTGCAGACCTTGAAGCCGGCAATATCAACAATGAAGAAACACTGGGGGAATACCTGAACCGGAACGGGTACTCCCGCTATTTCAGGAACTACTACATTGTTCCGATGGGCGCGGCGATCTGGTCAGCACCGGAAATCGTGCTGGAACAGTTTCCAATCCGGTTCTTCCTGCAGTTTTTCAACAATCACGGCATGCTGTCTGTGGATGACCGCCCAACCTGGCGGGTGATTTCCGGAGGGTCTGCCCAATACGTGAAGAAAATGATGGAACGGCTGGGTGATGGCATGCACCTGAACAGCCCTGTCGACAGGGTTGTCCGCCACGAAGACGGCGTGACCGTTACCGTTAGTGGCGAGGAACACCACTTTGACCAGGTGATTTTTGGCTGCCACAGCGACCAGGCCCTTGCCATGCTCGCTGACGCGACCGACAAGGAACGGGACATACTCGGTGCCATGGCCTATCAGAACAACGATGTCGTGCTCCATACAGACAGCAGCGTGTTGCCGGACAATCGCCGGGCATGGGCTGCCTGGAACTACTTTATTCCGACCCACAGTACTGAACCGGTTTCTGTCACCTACAACATGAACATACTGCAGAACTTCCATGATGCCCCGGAAACCTTCTGTGTGACCCTCAATCGCAGCCGAGATATCGACCCCGAAAAGGTGATCAAGCGCTTCGAATACGCCCATCCGGTATTCACACTGGACGCGGTGGCAGCCCAGGAACGCTACGACGAAATCGGTAACCACAATCGAACCCATTTCTGTGGTGCATACTGGTTCAACGGATTCCATGAAGATGGCGTTCGCAGCGCGTTGCGGGTCACCGAAGCGTTCGGGGTGGAGCTTTGACCGTGAACAGCCAATGGCTGGAGGGTACTGTCCGGCACAGGCGGAAGTACCCGGTGCAACACGAATTCAGCTACAGCACCGGCATGCTGGCCCTGGACACCGACGAGTGGAACCAGGTTTCCGATATCAGCCCGCTATTCTCCCTGGAACGTTTCAACTGGATGTCTCTGAAGCGCAGGGACTACTTTCGTCCGGAGACAGGCGACCTCTCAGGCGCTGTGCGTGACCACGTGGAACGCGCCACCGGCTGGCGCCCGGATGGCGAAGTCGAGCTGATTACCCATCCGCGCTACTTTGGTTACGTGTTCAATCCGGTCAGCTTCTATTTCTGCTATCGCGCCGGGGAATGCCCGGCGGATGGTGTGGTTCCAAAGGTCATCGTTGCCCAGATTACCAACACCCCGTGGCATGACCGTCATGCCTATTGCCTGGAGACGACCGGCGCAGAGCCGAACCAGGCGGGCTGGCGCACTGAACAGTTTGGTTTCAGCAAACGCTTTCATGTGTCGCCTTTCAACGGCATGAACCAGCACTACGAGTGGACATTCAGTTTCCGGGGCCCTGATCTGAGAATTCATATGAATGTTCTGGAAGAGGGCCGCAAGCATTTTGATGCCACTCTGGTAGTCCAACGTACCCCTCTCACTCGTAAAGATATACACAGAAGTCTTCGAAAGTTTCCGCTCGAGGCATTCAAGGTTGTGGCAGGTATTTACTGGCACGCCCTGCGCCTCAAGCTCAAGGGGGCACCGTTCTACACCCACCCCGATAAGCTTTCCGAGGACGATACCGCCTACCGCCGTGGGCACGATGATTCGGGGCTGGATATCACCAGCTCTGAGACCAATGACAAGATTCGTGGAAGGGTAAGTTCATGGAGAACCTGAATACTTCGGTTGAAAACACCAAATCCGAATCGGGCAGCCTGCCGGCTATCAGCCGTTTCGCACGTACCCTGGTGATTCAACAGCTCCGTTTGCTGGGCGAGGGCAAACTGACGGTTCGGGAATCCGGATTCGAAGATCTGGTATTCGGGGATGGCGACAGTCAATACCAGCCGGCAGAGCTGATTATCCACGATCACAGCACCTGGAGGGACCTTCTGACTGGCGGAAGCGTCGGCGCGGCGGAAGCGTATGTCGCTGGTGATTGGTCAACCCCCGATCTGGTTGCCCTGCTCCGGTTCTTTACCCGCAACGTCGACCGCATGAACGAGTTTGAAGACCGGTTCAGCTGGGTTACCAAGCCTGCTCTCAAAGGTCTGCACTGGCTGAACCGGAACACCAAGGAAGGCTCCCGAAAGAACATCAGCGCCCACTACGATCTTGGCAATGACCTGTTCGAGACATTCCTCGATCCAACCATGATGTACTCGTCGGCGATCTATCCCAGCGCCGAATCGAGCCTTGAGGAAGCGGCTGTGCACAAACTGGACACCATCTGCCGGAAGCTGGACCTCCAGCCCGGGGACAAGGTGATTGAAATCGGCACCGGCTGGGGCGGCTTTGCGATCCATGCCGCCAAACACTACGGCTGTCATGTTACCACGACGACCATTTCCAGAGAGCAGCTGGAGCTCGCGAAGGAGCGGGTTCAGAAAGAGGGGCTGGAGGACCAGATTACCCTACTGTTTGACGATTACCGGGACCTCGAGGGGCAATTCGACAAACTTGTTTCCATCGAGATGATTGAAGCCGTTGGCCCTCAGTTTCTCGACAGCTATTTCTCCCAGATTAACGCCCTGTTGAAGCCCGACGGGTTGGCTCTGGTGCAGGCCATTAACATGCCGGAGCAGCGGTACCAGAGAGCTTTGAAAAACGTTGATTTTATCCAGCGATTTATCTTCCCGGGGAGCTTTATTCCCTCTTTCGGAGCCATCCTCGAATCGGTTCGAAAAGAAAGCAAGCTGGTACTCACCCATGCCGAGGATACGGGCTTCCACTATGCCAGGACCCTCCACGACTGGTGCGACCGGTTCATGGGCCAGCGGGACAAGCTTGAATCGATGGGTTACGACGAGGCTTTCCGGCGCCTGTGGCACTTTTACTTTGCCTACTGTGAAGCGGGCTTCAGCGAGCGGGCCATTGGCGTTGCGCAGCTGGTGTTCGCCAAGCCCGGCAACAAACGCGAGAACATCTTGAGCGTATGATCGCCTCCGAAACTGCCCGTAACGTTCTTAATTTCCTGCTGTTCCAGGCAGGCTGGTTTGCCTGCGTGTTTTATCCCGGGCTGATCGGCGCCGGGATCGTGGTGATATTTCTGGTGCTGCATTTTGTCCTGGTCAGCCAGAACCGGATGACCGAGCTTCAGTTCATCGGCCTGGGAACCGTCGTCGGCTCAGTTCTGGACGGCATCTGGTTCCGGACCGGCATTCTGGACGATGGCTCCGGACAAGTGATGCTCACTCCCCCGTGGCTTGTCGCCATCTGGGCCATCTTCATGACGACTCTGAGCCATTCCCTCGACTGGATCAGCAAGAAAGCCTGGCTGCCCTTCGTACTTGCGCCCTTTGCCGGCCCCTTCGCCTATTGGTCGGCGAGCCAGCTCGGTGCAGTGCAGCTGCCAGACTTGCTGCCATCGCTGATTGCACTCGGATTTGGCTGGCTGATTGTCTTCCCGCTGCTGCTGTTCGCCCGCAAAACGCTTTACCCGGAGCTGGTTCGATGAAACGCGCTACCTGGTCAGTTTACGTGGCGCTCTTGGCAGCCGCATGGCCGGCCGCGGCCGCAGATTTCAGTTTCATCGGTACCGCAAGCACCGGAGAGGGCAACGTCATTTACGAAGAGCGCCACTCCGTTGATGGTACCTGTGAGCAAGGCATGTTCCGGCCCCGGCAACACGAGGTGACCTACTTCAAACCGGACGCGGACGAGTCATTCGCCCGCAAAGACCTTGAATACGAGGTTTCAGTACTGCGTCCGTCCGTAGACTTCGTTCAGCCGACATTCAGTGAAGAAATGCAGATCACCTACCCTGCACCCGACACTTTGATGATCGACTGGCAGACGCCAGGCGGCGATTCAGAGCAATTCGAGGTGAAATACCCGGCCACTACCGTTGTGGATGCCGGGTTTGATAACTTCGTACGCCAGAATTGGCAGAGTGTTGTGGCTGGCGAGCCGGTTGAATTCCGGTTTCTTGGGCCTACCCGGGGCGAGCATTACGGTTTCGTTCTGGAACGGGTCGAGAACGACCGGGTGAATGCTGACCATGTAGTACAGATACGCCCTACCGGCATGGTACTGCGTTTCCTGGTTGACCCCATCGTACTGGGTTACAGCAGCTCGGGTGCCCTTTCCGACTATCTGGGCCTCACCAATATCCGGAAAAACCAGGATGAAAACTACACCGCCCATATCCGCTATAAAGTGAATACCACCCCGGATTGTGAACTGACCCCCTGAAACTGTCGCCCCTGCCAAGGCAGACCCCGGGGGTCAGTATGGTAAACTCCGACGGGAATCAACGCCGGAGAGTATTTTGAAATGATGTTCGTCTCTTTCAACGTCAACAGTATCCGCACCCGCCTGCACCAGCTTGAAGCCGTAATAGACGCCCTCGCACCGGATTTTATCGGCCTTCAGGAAACCAAGGTTCAGGACGACGACTTTCCGGTAGAAGCAATCCGGGACCTTGGCTACCACGTGCATTTCCACGGGCAAAAAACCCACTATGGCGTTGCCCTGCTCTCAAAAGCGGAGCCGGAGGAGGTTATCAAAGGCTACCCGTGGGATGGTGAGGATTCCCAGCGCAGGCTGATTACCGGCCAGTTCACGGTCAATGGCGAAAAGCTGACGGTGATCAACGGCTATTTTCCCCAGGGTGAAAGTCGTGACCATCCGGTGAAGTTTCCTGCCAAGGAAAAGTTCTACGCGGATCTGATGCGTTACCTGGACGAGCTCAAGAAAGCGGGCGGCCACGTGGTGGTCATGGGGGATATGAACATCTCTCCAACCGATAAAGACATTGGCATTGGCGCCGACAACGCCAAACGCTGGCTACGAACCGGCAAATGCTCTTTCCTCCCGGAGGAACGGGAATGGCTGGGCCAGGTCGAGTCTCGCGGTTATACCGATGTTTTCCGGCACCTTCACCCCGATGAAGCGGACACCTTCAGCTGGTTTGACTACCGCAGCAAGGGTTTCGAGCGAGACCCCAAGCGTGGTCTGCGGATTGATCTGATCATGGCCAGTGACAGCCTGCTGCCCAAAGCCCGGAAAGCGGGTGTTTCCTATGACATTCGAGCCATGGAAAGGCCGTCCGACCACTGTCCGGTCTGGGCGAGCTTCGAGCTCTAGGGGCTGGCCCGGCGCGATATGAAAAAAATCAAAACCCGCGACCGTATACTCCAGACCAGCCTGGCGCTGTTTAACACCGTCGGCGAACCCAATGTTACCACCCTGCTGATCTCTGATGAGATGGATATCAGCCCGGGTAACCTCTATTACCACTTCAAGAGCAAAGGTGACATTGTCGAGGAAATCTTCGACCAGTACGAACACGACATGGTCGACTTGTTGGCGGTTCCGGAAGACGCCGACATCAGCCTCGACCAGCAGGGGTTCTTTCTGCACCTGCTGTTCGAGACCGTAGCCCGCTACCGGTTCCTCTATCAGGATCTGGTGAACGTGTTGTCCCGGTACGATCAGCTGCAGGTACGATTCAAGCGCATCCAGAAAAAGAAAAGACTGGCTTTCAAGACGATTTGCGAGAGCTTTCGACGCCAGGGCATTATGGCGATTGAGCAGGAAGAGCTTGATTCTCTTTGTGAGCAGTTGACGCTAACCGCCTGTTATTGGAGCGCTTTCGATACGCTCTCTCACCTGGATGACCGGGAGGCAGTGGATCCGGGGCGGGGTGTTTACCAGATGATGTACCTGGTGCTGCCCTACCTTGCGCCGGCCGACCGGGAGGAAGCCCGGCTGATGAGCCGGGATTATCTCTGAGCCGTAACGTTATTCTTCGTCGTCACCGGCACGTTTCCGCAGGCGGGCAAGTTCTGATTCAAGGGCTTCAATACGCCGCTCCATAGATTCGATTTCTTCACGGCGATGTATGCCCAGACGTCTCAGGGCACCGGACACCCGTTCATCAAACATGTGCTCAAGCCGATCCCAGGTGCCAGTGGCTCGCTCCCGAACCCCTTCAACCCGATCTTCCACGGACTTGATCTGCTTTTCGACGACGCCCCGGGTTTTGTTCTCGAGCTGCTCACCTTCCTGCACAAGACGCTCGAAGAAACGGCCAGTATCTTCCTCGGCTTTGGTATAGGCGCCCAACCCGGCCAGCCAGATCTGGCGGGCTGAACCCTTGATTTTTGCCGCCAGTTGCGGATCATTCTCCGGCTTATTGTCGTTCTCGTCAGACATGTACAACCTCGGGAGTGCGGATAGTTCTTTCTAACCGCCATTGTATTACAGCTTGGCCCGGATTTCAGTCGGCCTGGAACCCGCGCAACGAAAGGCGGCAGTATAAAGACGCATCCGATATGAAAAAATGTTTTCAAACGAAAGTGAGTCTCGCTTGAAGTGTTCAAAATATAGTCAATACTTCCCAATACCGGCGTCCCTGCTGATGCCGGTTTGTCTGGAAGTCTTTCATGGATACTACTCGCACGCCTCTGCCCGGCATCCTTTGCCGGGCTTTTTTTTGTTATTATTGCCCCAAGATATATGCTTATTCCAAAATGAAAGTCTATAAAATTCGGAGTATCAGATGATTGAAATTGCGTGGAGTAACTTCACCCCCTGGTCAGCGTTGGCGGGTGGCATACTGGTGGGCATAGCTGCCGCCAGCTTTCTGCTTCTCAACGGGCGGATTGCAGGCATCAGTGGCATTCTTGGCGGACTTCTTTCACCGGCAAAAGGCGATATTGCCTGGCGCGTGGCGTTCCTTGCCGGACTGATTGGTGCACCGGCAGTCTGGGTACTGGCTACCGAGCTTCCCCCGATCGAAATCGAGGCCGGCTATCCCGCGCTCATTGTTGCGGGGCTGTTGGTGGGGATCGGCACCCGATACGGTTCCGGCTGTACCAGTGGACACGGGGTTTGCGGTCTGTCCCGCCTATCGCTGCGCTCGCTGGCAGCCACGATGAGCTTCATGGCTGCCGGATTTGTCACCGTGTACGTGATTCGTCACCTGATGGGGGTGTGACGCCATGAAATTTTCTCTTGCTTCTCTGTTTGCTGGCCTTGTCTTCGGAATGGGGCTTATCGTTTCCGGCATGGCCAATCCTGAAAAGGTGCTCGGCTTCCTTGATATCGCAGGCCTTTGGGATCCTTCACTGGCGTTTGTGATGGGCGGCGCCATCATGGTGGGTGTGGTCGCGTTTGCCGTTGCCCGCAAGCGCACCCTTTCCTTCCTCGGGTTCCACATGAAAATGCCCACCAGTGCCCATATCGATAAACGATTGGTACTCGGGGGTCTTATGTTCGGCGTTGGCTGGGGTATCGCCGGCTTCTGCCCCGGGCCGGGACTGGTCGCGCTCGGTGCCGGTGAAACCAAGGCGGCGGTGTTTGTTGCGGCAATGGTTGCGGGCATGGGCATTTTCGAAGTCATTGAGCGCAACCGTGCGAAAGTGTAAGTATTTTCTGTAAATTTACCCGCCGCCATTCTGACACAGCCCGGGGGCTGTGCGATCATGGCGGCAGCTCCACTACCCGATTCGGAGAACGACATCCATGGATATCAGAAAAATCGACGACAACATTTCGGTGGCCCCGCAGATTTCCATTGAAGATGTGGCAGAAGCCGCGAAGCTGGGCTTCAAGACGCTCGTAGCAAATCGCCCTGACCACGAAGAGCCGGGCCAGCCTGCCATGGCGGATATTGAAGCCGCCGCCAGGGAACAGGGCCTTGAGTGGGTATACATGCCGGTGGAGTCGGGAAACATCACTGACGACGACGTAAACCGCTTCGCGCCGATGATCCGGGACGCCGAAAAACCCGTACTGGCATTCTGTCGTTCCGGGACCCGCTGCACCGTGCTCTGGGCTCTGAGCGCGGCCAGAAACACATCAGCCGATGAGATTTTTACCAAAGCACGCAACGCCGGTTACGACATTTCCGGCCTTGCACCAAGAATGGCGCAGCAGGCCGCCGACAAAGGCTGACACTGCCACCGCCTAACCAACGTTCAGGATCTACCGCATGCAATACAAAGGTTCAGAGAATTTCAGCCACAACCAGTCTGACCGATTGGGAGTGCTGGTTACCAACCTGGGGACACCGGATGCGCCAACAACCTCGGCCCTCCGTCGCTACCTGGCTGAATTTCTCTCGGACCCCCGGGTGGTCGAGTTGCCGCGGCCGCTCTGGTGGCTGATCCTTCACGGTGTGATCCTGAGAATTCGCCCCAAGCGAAGCGCAGAGGCCTACTCCAGCGTCTGGCAGCCCGAGGGCTCTCCCCTGCTGCTGCACACTGCAAAGCAGGCTGAGGGCATCCGAGAGGCACTCAAGCGCAAGTACGGCCCTAACGTGGTCGTCGGCTTTGCGATGCGCTACGGCAACCCCTCAATTTCCCGGGTTCTTGATGAGATGCAGGAACAGGGCGTACGGAAACTGCTGGTTCTGCCGCTGTACCCCCAATACTCCGCGTCGACCTCGGCCTCCACCTTCGATGCCATTGCCAAGGATTTCTCGAAACGGCGCTGGCTGCCGGATTTCCGTTTCATCTCTCACTACCCGGATTATCCTCCGTACATTGAAGCCATGGCGCGCCATATCGAGGCGCACTGGGCCAACCATGGACGCAACCAGAAGCTGGTATTTTCCTACCATGGCGTGCCGCTCAAGTACCTGACCAAGGGCGATCCTTATCACTGCGAGTGCCACAAAACGTCTCGCCTGCTGGCTGAGCGGCTGGGCCTGAGCAAAGAGGACTACATGACCACGTTCCAATCCCGCTTTGGCAAGGAAGAGTGGCTCAAGCCCTACACGGATGAAACCCTGAAGTCCCTGCCAGGCAAAGGCGTCAAATCCATCGACGTATTCTGCCCCGGCTTTTCATCCGATTGCCTGGAAACCATTGAGGAAATCGACGAAGAAAACCGTGAGTACTTCATGGAGGCCGGCGGTGAAGGGTTCAGCTACATCACAGCGCTGAACGCCACACCCGGGCACATCGAAGCCCTGGTAAAACTGATCGAGGAAAATCTGGAAGGCTGGCAGGTGCCAAAGAACGAGCCAGAGGCTCTGGCAGCTCGCCAGCAGCGGGCAGACGAGCAGAAAGAAGCAATCTATCCGGGCCGGCATCTCTGATCCGCCCCCGAGTTATAGCCGGGGCTGCGTCAGCTGCCCCGGTTTCCCTCCTTACCTTCAAAGCCCTCTGAAAGATCCGGTACAGACTGGCAGAACGTGCATTCGTCCGTATCAACGGCGGCGCCGCCAGCCTCCACATAACGCACCTTATGGCTCGCCTTGCCCCGATTTGCGGACACGGAAAACTTGCGGTTCCGGCGTTCGGCCGAACCGGTATCAGATGTTTGATGATTCTGAAATTCGCCCATAACACCCTCTCGTAGTCTCTATGCAAGAATAATGAGGGTTAACTGGCTTCAAACCAAGTAGGGATAACCACGTCGTTATGACGGGAAATATCACGTGGGGAACTGGAGATTCGGAAGAAAGAAAGGTAAGAGGAAAAATGGCGGTGGGCCAGGGATTCGAACCCCGGGAAGGCTACTAACCTTCGGCGGTTTTCAAGACCGCTGCATTCAGCCACTCTGCCAGCCCACCGGTTTTTCCATTCGCCGTCATTGCGACAGCGGTGTGCATGATACCGGAATTGCCTGTGCTGTCAACGCTCTGCATAAAACCCGCCGCATTTTTAAACATTAACGGTTTTTAATGGAATCCGGAAGAAGGTTTCCTGTCGTAAATGATTGAAAGTTGCGTATCTGACACTATTATGGGAACCAGTATCCAGTCGTTATAAACGGAGATGACAATGGAAGACAGACGATTCGGCGTTCAGAACTCTCAGGGAGCCTATTCGACTCCCCAGACGGAGCGCGCGACCACAGGCATCAGCGATGATGCGATGAAGGTGTTGCGCAACACCTATATGCTGCTTGGCATGACACTCGCCTTTTCGGCGCTGACAGCATTCCTGAACATGAACGGAACCCACCCGGGCTTCCTGATCACCATCGTGGGATACATTGGGCTGCTGTTCGCAACCTATAAGTTGAAAAACAGCCCCTGGGGCATCGTGACTACCTTCGCCCTGACCGGGTTCATGGGTTACACCCTGGGTCCGATCATTGGCGCCTTCGTAGCTGCCGGCGCTTCCTCGATTGTCGCCCAGGCGCTGACACTGACCGCAGTTGCGTTTGTTGGTCTGTCTGCCACGGCCATCATCACCAAGAAAGACTTCAGCTTCATGTCCAGCTTCCTGACTGCTGGTGCGTTTGTGCTGATCGGCGCCATGCTTCTGGCCTTCCTGATGGAGAGCTCTGTTCTGCATCTGGCAGTATCCGCCGGCTTCACGATCTTTGCATCGATCATGATCCTGTTCGAGACCAGCCAGATCATCAAGGGTGGTGAGCGTAACTACGTGATCGCCACTGTTGGTCTGTACGTATCCATCTACAACCTGTTCGTCAGCCTGCTGCACCTGCTGTCTGCGTTCAGTGGCGAAGATTGATACCAGGCTGAATCAGCCGCTTCGAAACCCCGGCAGTTGCCGGGGTTTTTGCTTTCGGTAAACTGAAAGTCATTGTCTTGCAGACTTATAACGAACAGGAACCATGTCCGAAACCTTTACCCTGGTAATTACTGGCGCGCCCTACTCGTCTCAGGCGCCCCAGACTGCTCTCGGCTTTGCGAAGGCAGCGGTAGATGCTGGCCATCACATTGACCGGGTGTTCCTCTACGGTGACGGGGTCCATCTGGCCTCTGCGCTCTGCGCGCCGCCGTCTGACGAAACCCACTGGCCAGACGAATGGTCGCGGTTTCTGACTCAGCACAACATTCCCGGCGTGGCATGCATTGCCTCCGCGCTGCGTCGTGGCCTCGTCAACGAAACCGAACAGAAACGCTATGAATTGCCTTCGGCCAATCTTCGGGCCCCGTTTGAAATCGCTGGTCTCGGAGAATGGGTCGAGGGACGAATCAAATCCACGCGCACGCTTTATTTCCACGCTGGAGACTGACCATGAGCACACTGATCATGATTGACCAGCCTCCCTACGGCGCGTGGACTGGACGGGAAGCACTGGATATGGCGTTTTCGCTGGCAGCCTTCGACCAGTCGGCATCCCTGCTATTCACCGGGCCTGGCGTTAACTGGCTGAGACAGGCTCAGCACGCCGGAGGCATTGAACAGAAGTCTGTGGAGAAGAATCTCGCTGCAGCACCGGTATTCGGCATTGACGCGATCCTGGCTGATCGGGCTGCCTGCATTGCCTACGGCCTCGATGAGCATTCGCTGATTGAAGGCGTCACCCTGGTAGATGCTGATGCCGATCTCCTCACTGACTATGACCACACCGCATTTGCAGGTTAGATCAGATGACTGGCATCCAGACATTGCACATATTGAACAAATCCCCCGATCATCCCCGGGCCGCGCGGTGCGTTGAAATGGTGTCTGCAGAAGACGGCCTTCTTCTGACCGGCAACGGCGTGCTGTTGCTGGCACGCGGGAACCTTCTGCCGGGCGCCAGCAAGGTCTTTGCGCTCATTCCGGACGTCGAGGCGCGCGGACTGGGAGATCTGAGCGGCAACGTCAGTTCTGTGGACTTTGCGGAGATGGTAACGCTTTCATTGCAGGCACAACGGGTAATCAGTTGGTAAACCATGGTCAGTAATGCAATGCCACAACGAAACAACGAAGGCTTTCTTGAAGACGCCCAGGCGTGGACCGAAGGTGTTGCGACGGCCATCGCTGCCGAGGACGACGTGGATCTCACAGAAAAACACTGGGAAATCATAAAGTTTCTTCGGTCTTTTTATGAAGAGCATGAAATGTCGCCACCCTCTAATCGCCTGTTTGTGAAGGCGGTCAAAGAAGCGCTCGGCGAGGATAAGGGGAACAGCATCTACCTGATGCAGCTGTTTCCCGGCACCCCTGCAAAGACCGCCTGCAGGATTGCGGGGCTGCCAAGGCCAACTAACTGTCTTTAGAGTCCTTTGAGGCGGCGCCGTCCTTCTGCCTGTTGCGTTCGAGGTCGGCTGCACTGCCAAGGAAGCTGCTCAGGCCGTTCTCAAACAGGCCAGAGCCAAATTTCAGGAACTGGCGGGTCGATTCTTTAACGGTGCCGTCAAGGGCGCTTTCTGGCAGTTCCCGGATGGTATCTGCCACACCCTTTTTTACGCCACGAGTCACCGCCGGTTCGATTTCACGGCCGGCCTTAATCAGTTCCGCCACCCTGGCATCGAGGTATGGACGGACCACGAAACGCCAGAACCCCCAGAGAGTGACAAGCACGGCGCCAACGGTTGCAAGGATCTGGATTGTCAGTGTTAGCCAAAAAGGCATCGCCTTCCTCCTTGTACTCCCGATAACGGGATTCATTCCGGCTAGAAATTCAGATAGTTCAGGGAAACGAACTGAAGCAACCCTGCCAGGGCACCAAAAATACCGCCCACAATCATCAACTGGACCTCTTCTTCCCGGAACGCCGGGCGCAGGATGTCCTGGAATTCATCGGGTTTCAGCGCTTTCATCTGGCCGGACAGAACTTCGGCTACCACAGGTGCCCGCTCACGGTTAAAAGCCGGGTCACTGAACACGTCACGCGTAGCCAGTACCGCCTTCTGGTTCATGGCTTTCTTGAGCTCGGTGTAACCCGTCATACCAACGGTGACCTGCGCCGTCAGCTTCATGATGACAGAGTTGTCCAGTAAGGGGCGAAGGTGTTTCTGGATAATCGCACGGGTTCTGTCACCGTGGCTGCCGTTGATCATGGCTTCGGCAACCTTCTCTACAGTAATCAGTTCCTCCGCCACCAGCCTGGCCCAGACATCACTGATTTCTGGCTGCCTGCGCAAAAACAAACCCTGAACCTTCCAAAACAGGATTCGTCGGGGCCTGAGCGGCGCGAAAATCAGGTTGATGGCAATCCAGTTGGTCACGAAACCGACCACGAAGCCGCCCAGCGGCAGCAGCCAGGGCTCCGGATAGCGAGTCCATAAGGGCACAAGGAGAGCTCCAAGAATGCCTCCGATAACCGCACCTCGGTTGATCACAGACTGAAGCTCCACCGCACCGGCTTGCTGGAAAATCCGGTTCATCATGTCCGGATGTTTTTCGAGTTCGCGGCTGAGCAGAGCCTTGAGGTCGACCAACTCGTCCAGATCGTCACCAAAGTCCTCCACCAGCTCCTCTACCCTGGAGGGCAGCTGTTCACGGGCCCACTGATAAATCCGGTTTCTGACAAATAAGGGAAGGTTGTCCCAAAGGACCGGCTGGATTTCGTACATAACCTCATCGATGTACTCATCCATCCGCGGGGTCACCTGGGAAATCACCTGCTCAACGATGCGCTGCGGTTCAAGCCTCTGGTAGACAGCGTTGAGGTCGCCGAACTGCCGAAGCGTCCTGTCGATGCAGATATGCGCCATCTTTTCCGCTTTGCGGGGAATAACGCCCTGCCACCCTATCAGCCCCACTCCGATGAACTGTACCGGATAGAAGGACATCTGGATGGCCAGCCAGTTGGTCAGCCAACCAACAACGGCCGCCATAAGAGGCACTGACAGAAGCGCAACGTCGAACAAGTTTGACCCCGGTAGAAGAGTGTAATCCGTTTTAAGGCGGTGATAATGCCGTTAACGGACAGACAGGATAGTACCTGCCTGCAGTTGCTGTGTATGCGACACATGATGAAGTAATTGAAATGTCACAACATTGGCCGAGCAGCCATGGCGAAAGCGGTAATGCGGCAGGCCGAATAGATGCCGCGCCCCGGAGGGCGCGGCAAAACGGGAAGGAAGGACTTACTGGTAGTAGGCGTTTTCGGTGTAGGAGTGGTCGGTCACGTCACGCACTGCAGTGATTTCCGGAACCCGCTCCTTCAAGGTTGATTCCACGCCCTGCTTCAGGGTCAGGCTGACTGCCGAGCAACCCTGGCAACCGCCACCGAAACGCAGCACGGCCACGGATTCGTCGACGATCTCCACAAGGGACACCTCGCCGCCATGGGCGGCCAGATTCGGATTGATCTCGGAAGCGAGTATGTAGTTCACCCGATCCGGCAGAGGTGCGTCGTCATCAATCTTGGGCACTTTTGCGTTTGGTGCCTTGATGGTGAGCTGCCCACCCATCTGGTCCTTGGAGTAATCCACGTAGGCCTCTTCGAGGAAGGGCACGGAATTGTGGTCCAGATACAGGACGAACTTGTCCAGATCTACCTGCTCGTCCGTCGGTACTACTTCGTTAGGCGGGCAGTAGGCCAGACAGGTTTCGGCGTTTTTGGTGCCGGGCTGGGTCACGAAGATACGTACGCCCATGCCTTCCACGTCCTGTTTTTCGATAAGTTGTGCAAGATAATCCCGAGCGGGATCTGTCACAGTAACCTGAGCCATGTTTTCAACCCGTTTGAAAGTTTGGGTTCATTTTAAGGGAGTTCGCGGGAACATGAAAGACCAAGTAAAATAGTCGGGCTTTACGAAGGTAATGAATTTCCCGTATTGGCAGGTATTTGCAGTAGGCAATTGATAATCGTCATTCGTACTAAGACGGGCTCGGGCAATTTTGCTATGATCCCGCGCCATTGAATTTAATACCGCGTTTTTAACGACATCCGGAAGTAAACCTATGACCGATCGCACCACCCGTCTCGACCAGCTCCACAAGGCCCTGCAGGAACGCATTGTGATCCTTGATGGCGGCATGGGCACCATGATCCAGAATCTCAAGCTGGACGAGAAGGCGTTCCGTGGCGATCGGTTTGCCGACTACGAACGGGAAGTTCAGGGCAATAATGACCTGCTGAACCTGACCCAGCCCGCCCTGCTCCGCAACATCCACGCGGACTACCTGGACGCCGGCGCAGACATTATCGAGACCAACACCTTTAACTCCACCCAGCTTTCCCAGGCGGACTATGGGCTGGAAGCGATTGCCAGGGAACTGAACGTGGCCGCAGCCGAACTGGCCCGGCAAATCGCAGATGAGTACACCGCGAAAAACCCGGAAAAGCCGCGATTTGTCGCCGGTGCCGTCGGGCCGACATCGCGGACCGCCTCCATCTCACCGGATGTCAATAACCCGGGCTACCGCAATGTCGATTTCCAGACCCTGGTCGATAACTACTACGAAGCGGTAGGAGGCCTGGTCGAAGGCGGCTGCGACCTGATCCTGATTGAAACCATTTTCGATACGCTGAACGCCAAGGCGGCGATCTACGCCACTCAGCAGTATTTTGAGGACAGCGGCATCACCCTGCCGATCATGATTTCCGGCACCATTACCGATGCCTCCGGCCGAACCCTTTCCGGTCAGACCACCGAGGCTTTCTGGAATTCGGTGGCCCACGCCAAACCCATATCCGTTGGCCTGAACTGCGCACTGGGGGCCGACGCCCTGCGCCCTTATGTGGAAGAGCTGTCTGCAAAGGCGGAAACCTATGTCAGCGCCCACCCGAATGCCGGCCTTCCCAACGAGTTTGGTGAATACGATCAGACACCCGAGGAAATGGCCGAGATCATCGAAGGCTTCGCCCGTGACGGTTTTCTGAACATCATCGGTGGCTGCTGTGGCTCCCGGCCGGATCACATCGAAGCCATCGCCCAGGCGGTGTCCAAGTACCCGCCCCGGAAGATTCCCGAACGCCCGAAAGCGTTGCGTCTTTCTGGCCTTGAGCCGTTCACAGGCGACGACAATGTTCTGTTTATCAACGTGGGTGAGCGGACCAACGTCACCGGCTCCAAGCGCTTTCTGCGTCTGATCAAGGAAGAGCAATACGAAGAGGCCCTCAGCGTCGCCCGTGATCAGGTGGAAAACGGTGCCCAGATCATCGACATCAACATGGATGAGGGCATGCTGGAGTCGAAAGAGGTGATGGTCACCTTCCTGAACCTCGTCGCCTCCGAGCCGGACATCTCCCGGGTGCCGATCATGATCGACTCCTCCAAGTGGGATGTGATCGAAGCAGGATTGCGCTGCATCCAGGGCAAGGCGGTTGTGAACTCCATCAGTCTCAAGGAAGGCGAAGAGGAGTTCGTCAAGCGCGCCAGAGACTGCATGCGCTATGGCGCCGCCGTGGTGGTAATGGCCTTTGACGAACAGGGCCAGGCAGACACCTACGAGCGCAAGACCGAGATCTGCAAGCGCTCTTACGACGTGTTGACCGGCATCGGCTTCAACCCGGCGGATATCATTTTTGATCCGAACATCTTTGCCATTGCCACAGGCATCGAGGAACACAACAACTACGCGGTGGATTTCATCAACGCCACCCGCTGGATTCGGGAAAACCTGCCCCACGCCTCAATTTCCGGCGGCGTGAGCAACGTGTCCTTCTCGTTCCGCGGCAATGATGTAGTCCGTGAAGCCATCCACTCGGTGTTCCTCTACCACGCCATCAAGGCGGGGATGAACATGGGCATCGTGAACCCCGGCCAACTGGTGATTTACGACGAGATCGACCCGGAGCTCAAAGAGCTGGTGGAAGATGTTGTCCTGAACCGCCGTGATGATTCCACTGACCGGCTCCTTGAGATCGCCGAACGCTACAAAGGCAAAGGCGGCAAAACCCAGGAGGAAGACCTTGCCTGGCGTGAATGGCCGGTGGAGAAGCGTCTGGAACATGCACTGGTCAAAGGCATTACCACCTATATCGTGGACGATACCGAAGCCTGCCGCCAGAGAGCCACACATCCCATTGAGGTCATTGAAGGCCCATTGATGGATGGCATGAACGTGGTCGGAGACCTCTTCGGCGATGGCAAGATGTTCCTGCCCCAGGTGGTCAAAAGCGCCCGCGTCATGAAACAGGCGGTTGCACACCTGATTCCCTACATCGAAGCGGAGAAAACGGAAGACCAGAAAGCCAAGGGCAAGATCCTGATGGCCACGGTAAAGGGCGATGTCCATGATATCGGCAAGAACATCGTGGGAGTGGTCCTGCAATGCAACAACTATGAGGTGATTGACCTGGGTGTGATGGTGCCCTGCGACAAGATCCTCGCTGCTGCAAAAGAACACGATGTCGACCTTATTGGTCTGAGCGGTCTGATTACACCGTCTCTGGACGAAATGGTCCACGTGGCTCGCGAGATGCAACGACTCGATTTCAACATTCCGCTGATGATCGGTGGCGCAACAACTTCCAAGGCGCATACCGCGGTAAAAATCGAGCCCCAGTACAAGAACGACATCGCGCTGTACGTGTCGGACGCATCCCGCTGCGTGAACGTCGCATCCCAGCTTCTGAGCAAGAATGCGAAGCCCGAGTTTGTGGAAGCCGCCCGTACGGAATATGACGAAATCCGCGAGCGCCGCAAGAACCGGGGTGACCGCACCAAGCTGGTTTCCCTGAAGGAAGCTCGTGATCGCGCCCCCGACATCTCCTTCGAAGGCTACCAGCCTCCAAAGCCGGCTTTCACCGGCATCCGGGTGTTCGAGGAATATGACCTCAACGAGCTGGTGGACTACATCGACTGGACGCCGTTCTTCATGTCCTGGGATATTTCCGGCAAGTACCCGGCCATTTTTGATGACCCGAAGCGTGGCGAGGCTGCCCGCCACCTCTTTGACGATGCCCAGAAGATTCTGCACCGGATGATTGATGAAAAGCGGGTCTCTGCCCGTGGCGTCATCGGTTTCTGGCCAGCCAACCGCCGTGGTGACGATGTTGTGCTATACACGGACGAATCCTGCACCGAGGAGCTGACTACCCTGCACCACCTCCGTCAGCAGGATGAAAAGGCACCGGGCAAACCCATGATGGCGCTGTCGGATTTTGTCGCGCCTGAAGGCTCCGGGACCGTGGACTACGTGGGCGGTTTCGCGGTCACCACCGGCATTGGTGCAGAAGAATTCTCGGTAGAGTTCAAAGATGCCAACGACGACTATAACGCGATTATGGTGAAGGCGTTGGCCGACCGCCTGGCAGAAGCTTTCGCCGAGCGGATGCACGAGCGGGTTCGCCAGGAGTTCTGGGGCTATGCCGCTGATGAAAAGCTGGCCAACGATGACCTGATCAAGGAAAGGTACCGCGGAATACGTCCGGCACCCGGCTACCCGGCGTGCCCGGACCACACGGAGAAGGCAACCTTGTTCAATTTGCTTGAGGCCACTGATACTGCAGGCATTGAGTTGACCGAGCACTTTGCCATGTTCCCGACCGCTGCCGTCTCCGGCTGGTACTTTGCGCATCCGGAATCCAAGTATTTTGCGGTAGGGAAAATTGGCGCTGACCAGGTTGAGGACTATGCTGAACGCAAAGGCATTTCCAAGGCCGAGGCAGAACGCTGGCTTGCGCCAAGCCTGGCGTACGATCCGGCAGAGTAAGCTTCGGGTGAAGCACAGATCAGGGGCGGATGTATGACTGAATCTTCAGAAGCGGAAAAACGGGACGAAAAAAAGCCGCGTGGACCTGGCGTATTGAAAGTCATGCAAAGCATACTCGCCGGCGCGTTCGGAGTTCAGTCCGACAAGCGCCGGGAAGAGGACTTTTCAAGCCATAGCCCCTGGCCTTACATCATTGCCGGCATTCTGTTCACAGCCAGCTTTGTTGTAGGCCTGATCGTTATTGTAAATCTGGTCCTGGCGAGCCAGTAGACTACTGGCCAGCTACCCAGACCACCGCGAAAGCCACGGCAAGAACCACCAGCAGCACTGCGGCAACGGCATCGGCCTGACTGTCAGAACGTGCGGTCTTTTTCATGTCTGTTCCTCTTTCCGAGTTTTTGTCTCGTGTTTTTCTTGTTATCACGGCAGCAGCGCACACTGCTAACGTCATCCTCCAAGTTAAGCAGTTAATTGATATTCGTCCAGTCCCTTGTTCCTTCTGCTTATCGCCTGAGTCGATAAACATATTTTGAAATAATCATTTTAAGAATAAAAACCCGCTGTTATCCTTCCCGTCAGATATAAGGCCGTCGGCCTGGATATGTCGCTTTCAAGCAGGATCTTCCCACTATGTACGTATATGATGAACACGATCGGCAAATGGCTGCCGAGAGGGTTGCCCAGTTCCGTGACCAGACAGAAAGAGCGCTGGCCGGAGAATTGGCTGAAGACGAGTTTCTTCCCCTTCGCCTGCAGAACGGCCTGTACGTTCAGCGTCTTGCCCCCATGCTCAGGATCTGTGTTCCTTACGGCATGATGCGCTCAGACCAGCTTCGCCGGCTTGCGCGAATCACCCGAGACTACGACAAAGGCTATGCGCACTTCACCACCCGCCAGAATGTTCAGCTTAACTGGCCGGCGCTGGAAGACGTTCCCGACATTCTTGCGGAACTCGCTGAAGTGGAAATGCACGCCAACCAGACCAGCGGCAACTGCATTCGTAATACCACCACAGACCAGTTCTCCGGTGTTCAGTCGGACGAGATTGCGGATCCGCGGCCCTACTGCGAAATCATTCGCCAGTGGTCCACGTTCCATCCGGAATTTGCCTTCCTGCCGCGGAAATTCAAGGTTGCCGTGAACGCTTCCGAGCAAACCGATCGAGCCGCCATCCAGGTGCACGACATCGGGCTTCAGATGGTACGCAACGAGGCCGGCGATCTCGGTTTCCGGGTACACGTGGGCGGTGGTCTTGGCCGTACGCCCATGGTCGGGCCGGTAATTCGCGATTTCCTGCCGGAACTGGATCTTTTGACCTACCTGGAGGCCGTGCTTCGCGTCTATAACCGATACGGTCGGCGCGACAACAAGTTCAAGGCCCGGATCAAGATTCTGGTGAAGGCTCTGACCCCTGAGGGCTTTGCTGAAAAAGTGGAAGCAGAGTGGCAGCATATCAAGGAATCCCCGACCCGGCTGACGCCCGAGGCGATTCAACGCATCCAGGCCTACTTTACCGAACCGGATTACGCGGCTATCGACAATGCCACGGACCTGCTGGCCAGCCAGCGGTTTGAGAACCGGGGCTTTGACCAGTGGCTGACCCACAACGTGGACACCCACAAGAAGGCAGGCTATGCCATCGTCTCCCTGACGATGAAGAAAACCGGCACTCCTCCTGGCGATGTCAGTGACAAGCAGCTTGAACAGATTGCTGATCTGGCAGACGAGTTCAGCTTCGGTGAAATCCGGGTCACTCACCAACAGAACGTGGTGCTGGCCGATGTGCGCCAGGATCGGCTGTTTGAACTGTGGCAGGCGATTACGCCCATGGGTTTCGGTACCGCGAACCTGAATACCCTGACTGATGTTATCTGCTGCCCCGGCGGTGATTACTGCGCCCTGGCCAATGCCAAGTCCATCCCGGTGGCCGAGGCAATCCAGCGGCAATTCGATGATCTGGATTACCTGTACGACCTGGGCAATATCGATCTGAACATTTCCGGCTGCATGAATGCCTGCGGTCACCACCACGTCGGCAACATTGGTGTTCTTGGTGTCGACAAGAAAGGCCAGGAGTTCTATCAGATCAGTCTGGGCGGGTCGTCCCATCACGATGCCTCAATCGGCAAGATTCTGGGGCCTTCCTTTGCACGGGATGAGATGCCCAAGGTGATTTCAAAGATCATTGATGTCTACGTGGACAAGCGCACGGAAGAGGAAACCTTCCTCGACACCTATCGCCGCGTAGGAATTGATCCATTCAAGGAGCGGGTTTATGCCTAACGTTATTTCTCCGGATGGCAGCATCCGCCAGGACAACTGGGTAGTGGTGCCCCGCCCCGCCGAGGGCGAATCGCTGGATATTCCGGCCGACCAGCCGGCGTTAATCCCTGCGGATCTCTGGCTGGCAGGCTATGAGCATTTTACCGGACGGCAGGAGATTGGCGTGTGGTTCGACAGCCACGACGAGCCGGAGATTCTGGACGGTCGGGTGAACGAACTGCCGGTAATTGCTGTGAATTTTCCGAAGTTCAGTGACGGGCGTGGATACAGCATTGGCCGGCTACTGCGTGAACGTTTCGGCTACAAGAATGAGCTTCGGGCGATTGGAGACGTGTTGCTGGATCAGCTGCAGTTCATGAAGCGCTGCGGATTCGATGCTTATGTCCTTCGGGCTGACAAGGACATCAACAAAGCTGCGCGGTGCCTGAACTTCTTCAGCCAGGGCTACCAGGCCGCGACCGATACGGAGATCCCGCTGTTCCGGCGTCGGGCCTCCTAGTTATGAAGCTTTAGAGTACGAAGAGAGGGGCTTTTCCCTCTCTTCTATTCCATCTTATCGGTTGGAGTCGCTTCTTATTTAGAGTGATCCAGGACAATCTTGCCGGCTGATTCACCTTTCAAGAACGCCTTCAGCGCCCCATCCAGCTCACTGCGACCGATATCCCGGGCAGACGCTTCGGTCTTCGGACACGCCCACTCCCCGGCGAATTTCTTCCATACCGCTTCTTTCTCTGGCAGGGGAATCTCTACCGAATCGACACCCAGCAGATTCACGCCTCGCAGGATAAACGGCAGCACGGTGGTCTGAAGGCCCGGACCGGCTACGAGACCACAACAGGATACTGAGCCACCAGGCTTGATCTGCTTGAGCAGTTCGGCCAATGGGCTACCACCCACCGTATCGACAGCGTTCGCAAATGCCGGTTTAACGAGGGGTTTCTTTTCCTCGGCCAGGGTTTCACGACCCACAACTTCTTTAGCCCCAAGAGCTTTGAGATCGTCTACATGGTCGGCCTTGCCGCTTATGGCGACGACGTCGAACCCAAGTTTGGCAAGCAGTTCCACCGCAACGGTGCCAACGGCACCGGAGGCTCCTGAAACAGCGACTTTGCCCTGCTCCGGCTTGGCGCCCATAGTCAGAAGCTTCTGAACACAGAGACCGGCGGTGAGGCCGGCGGTGCCATAGATCATAGCGGTACGAGCGTTCCATCCTTCCGGCATGGGAACACACCAGGCGGCAGGTACGCGGATGTATTCGCCAAAACCGCCGTCTGTATTCATGCCCAGGTCGTACCCGGTCACGATAACCGGACTGCCGTTCGAGGGGTTGCCAGTGTCGGAATCGACGACCTCTCCTGCTGCATCAATACCCGGGGTATGGGGAAAGGAACGGGTAACGCCCTTATTGCCGGAAGCCGACAGCGCATCCTTGTAGTTGAGAGAAGAGTGGCTTACCCGTATCAGGACGTCACCATCAGGAAGGTCGGCAGTACTCAAAGATTTCTCCGCACCGACATACTCGCCGTTCTGCTCTTCAACGCGCCAGGCCTTGAATTCGGAATTGGTGGTCATCATTCTTCTCCGCTTTCGGTGGTCTACTGGAACTTCTGGTTGCGGAAGGCGCCCAGGACTTTCCAGACAGTGTGTTCAAGCGCCGAACTGGTGGCCAATCCGAGTTTTTCCGGAAGGGTCCGCTTGCGCTGATATGCCACTGAGACTACGTCTGCCCGGTCGCAGGCTTCAATGAGATATTCGTCGGAGGTCTTGATCTCGTCGATCAGTTTCACTTCGAGCGCTCGCTTGCCGAACCAGATATCTCCATTGGCAACGGCTGCAATGTCCAGGTCCGGCCGGCGTTCGCTGACATACTCTTTGAAAAGACCGTGAGTGTCTTCAAGATCTTCCAGAAATTTCTGTCGTCCTTTATCGGTGTTTTCACCAAATATAGTCATGGTGCGTTTGTGCTCTCCAGCGGTGAGCACTTCGAAGTCCACGTCATTCTTCTTGAGGAAACGATGGAAATTCGGAAGCTGGGCAACCACACCGATCGAGCCCAGGATGGCAAAGGGCGAAGCAACGATCCTGTCTGCGACGCAGGCCATCATGTAGCCTCCACTGGCCGCCACCTTGTCAACGCAGGCGGTGAGGCGAAGACCCTTGCTGCGAATCCGGTCCAGCTGGGCGGCCGCAAGGCCATAGGAATGAACCAGCCCACCACCGCTTTCGAGGCGGATAACCACTTCGTCTTTTTCCGGATCGGCAATACTCAGCACCGCAGTAATTGCCCTGCGAAGCGGATCTGTGTCGCTGGCTTTGATATCGCCGTCGAAATCCAGAACATAGACGCGACCACGACTGTCATCCTGCTCATCGGTATTCTTCGCGGCCTTGGCCGCTTTCTTCTCCGCCTTCTGAGCCTTTTTCCGGGCCTTCTGGAACACCTTTCTTTGGTGATCAGACATCAGCCGTGACTGAATCGTTTCACGCAGCTTTTCGTATTTCTCGTTGAGTTTCCGGATCTTGAGTTCTCCCTCGCCCTCATGATCGCCCCGATCCTTCTGGGCCGCGGACATGATGACAGAGATCACTACCAGGGCCGCCACCACGAAAGTAACGATCTTGGCCAAAAACAAACCGTATTCTGTCAGGAACTCCAAAGTGCTTCTCCAACTCAGTGTGCGGGAACAAGAGTGTAACTTACCGAATTTATGGTGATAAGGAGAGCAAAAAAATTAAAACAAGCGTTCGATCGATCTTGACAGGGCCGACCACTCACCATAAAGTCGGATTGCGAGGTCGGCTCTACCCGGGCATTCGATCAGGCTCGTGCAGCCAGGGACATCAAGCCGTCGTGATCATGACTAGACAACCATCAAAAGGGTAAAACAATGTCTGTAGCTCAGGTATTTGAACAACTCGAACAGAATTTCAACGCAGACGCAGCTCAAGGCCTGGACCTGGTATTCCAGTTCGACATCGAGGACGACAAGACCTACCACCTCGTCATCAATGACGGCACGTGCAAAATGCACGAAGGCGCCCATGACGATCCTTCTGTTACCCTGATCATGAACTCCGAAACCCTGCAGGGCATCGTTTCAGGCGAGACCGACGGCATGCAGGCATTCATGGCAGGTCAACTGCGCGCCGAAGGCGATATGATGCTGGCAACCAAATTGGGCGAACTGTTCAAGATGGGCTGATTGCCCCCGTCAAGCACAAAAAAGCCTGCGTCTCGACGCAGGCTTTTTTTATGCCCGAGAATCTATTGATTCCAGAACTGCACGGCTTCCCTCGCCTGCTCGTTTACCGGAACAGCAACCAGGCCCGAAGAGGAAAGCTTTACCTCGAAAACAGCCCCATCCCGCATTGGCATGAACGTCATGCTTCCGTCCACGGCCTCCACAAACGGCAAGTTGAATTGACGGTCCCACTGCCAGAGATCAGGCCAGATGCCTTCAGCAAGGCCTATGGAAGTCCTCGGAGCCGACCGCTCCTGCTCAAGCGACGTGTAACGCCCACTCAATTGCTCGAGCCGGTAACCGGGAGCGATATCAAGCCAACGGAAGGGGCCGGTAAAACGGAGAATCCTGGCGTCAATCTGCCATTGATCGCCCTGCAGCGTTCTCACCACAGACAACCCATCCTGACTCTGAAGGGAAACCTGCCAGATCTGTTCGGCCTGTCTCTGGGTGGAGATGCTTGCCGCGGTCTGCAAGCCTACCAGTGAATGATAGCTGCTCAGATTTACCGCAATCACGAGGACATATAAACCGGCCAGAATGACACCGAAAACCGCCGTTCCTTTAATCCAGGTGAGCAACCATCGGGGGTGCCTGAAAAACAGCAGGCCCGCTATAACCATCACAGCGCCGGCAGCGGCCAGTACAATGATAGCGAGCGTGTGGGACATGGAACTACAAACCTACATCGTCCAGCGACGATTCAGCCAGTTTCAGTAGATCTACGTTGCGGTCTTCGCTTTTGCCAATACTCTCGATGTAGTACTCCAGCGAAGTCAGAGCGTCCGCCAGCGCCTCGAGCACCTGGGCGGCTGGCGCTTCCTTCGCATCCAGCAAGCGCTCCTGGATTGAAGCCGCAACCCGCTCGAGAACCCCGGCGGCTCCAGGATCATTCACCATTTGCAGGCCACCCCAGATGCTGTGCAGGGTTGCAGGCAGATTGGCAAGATGCAGTTTGTCGTAGTCGGATTCGATAAAAGCGGTGATTGCACGCTTTGCCAGGGTCAATGCCCCACGGGCTTCGTCAGCCACGACATAGAGCGCCTCACGGAGGTAGACAGACTCCTCCCGCTTGCGTTCACCACCGGCCAACGCGTCGGTTTCCGACGTGATGCCGCGGGTCACGATCTGCATGACGGCGTCTTCGATTCCCAGGACGGAATCGGCGAGTCGATACAGTTCATCATCACCTGGCAAGCGAGATTCTGCTTCCCAACCCCGAAGCTTGCTCGCCTCTTCTCTTGAAACGCCCGCCAGCTTGTTCAGGTCAAGCATCACCAAAGTGTTGGCCAGTCGTTCGAGGGCATCGGCAATCGAAGACAGCTCCGCCAGATCCGGCTCGATACCGCGTTCAATGATGTCCAGCTTGTCCTTCAACTGGTTCAGTTCATCCTGCAGCGCTTCTGACAGGGATTTAAGGACATCACTGCCAGGACCGTACAACCTGCGCGCATGGGCTTCCAGCATAGAATCCGGAAAATCCGCCGGCGCGAGATGGTAAGCGGATAACACCTCGGTAACTTCAGGGTTAGCAGACCCGCTGCGGTACAGCAGATAGACCAGATCCCGAATCAGCGAATCTGGCGCGTCTTTACCCGTGGCAACCTTGCCCACGTACACCACTTCCCGGGCGTACTTCTCGATCCGCATGAACATGCGCTTGCGGGCCTTGTTAAAGACCATAGCGCGATCAAGCATGGTGTCCGCAACAATGCCGACAAGGCACCACATCTGCCCCATAGGTGCGCCCTGGCAAAGGCGGGCAAGTCCTCTCGAAGCGCGGCCAATCAATTTCTTGTTTACCACATCGTTCCGGTCGCGAAGAATTCCCAAAAGCGCAACCTGGAAGGTCAGACGCATGCGACGCGCCATGACTTCGTAATCCGCCTCATTGCCCTCAAACGGCTGTAATGACAAACCGGCACAAAAATCCGGCCTCTCTTTGACATCGACATCAAAAAAACAGGATTCGGGATAGGGTTTTTCCCGGCGGGCCTCTCGGAGGTCATTGATCACGGGAAGCAACAGCTCGGGGTGGTCCTCCCGCTGCTGATGATAGTACTCGACATAGCGCCGAAGAATGAACAGAGCGCTATTGAGGGTAGTAAGGAGGATGTTCTTGTCGTCATTAGCGCCAACGGGAACGTCGTTGGCCATAGTAACTGCTTCCTGGCACAGCAGCGTTCCGCCCCGCAGCTCCACCAGAATGAAAATGCCCCGCAACTGGTTGATAAAATCAACACAGTTCTGGAGATCCTCACCCCTTTCGCGGTTTTCCTGAAAGCGTTCAAGGCTGGATTCTGCCTGCTTGATGGTCTGCTCTATTTCACTTTTGACCAGATCAAACGACTGCGATTTCGTCGCGAGAGACGACTGAACCATAAACGCTTCCCGTTAATGTTGCGGAGACTACCGCATCCTCTTTGGTGGTCACTGGTCCGGCTGTCGCGTACCAGGCCTTTTTGTTCTGGGCCGGCTAACCCCTTTTCCGGCCAAAGCCAGTTCGCAAAAAACTGGCGAACTTATCATTACTTATAACATAAAACTCAAGTACCTCAAGAAAGGCGGAATGTAACATTTGGTACAGCCCGACCCAGTTCTCATTCCGGGCTCTGGAGTTTGCCCCACACAGTTTCGCCCGCCTGTTTTTCGAGCAGGGACATGAACTCTTCGTGGGCCTCGGCCTCTGAACTGGAAGCACGAACCACCGACAGGGGCGCTCTGTCAGAAGGTAGCCTTCGAATTCCGCCGTTACCGCCGCCGTTCTCGGATCCGGCATCCAGTGACAGCGCGGTCTGGCCACCGGTAAGGAGGAGGTAAACATCGGCCAGGATTTCCGCATCCAGCAAGGCGCCGTGGAGGTCACGGTTGCTATTGTCCACACCGTAGCGCTTGCAGAGCGCATCCAGGTTGTTCTTCTGCCCCGGGTGACGGGCCCTTGCGATAGCGAGGGAGTCGACAATTCCGCAGTGGTCCGCGGTTTTCCGTACCGGCTTGAGGCGGGCAAATTCCGAGTCCATGAAGCCGACGTCGAACGCAGCGTTATGGATAACCAGCTCGGCGCCCTTGATGAACTCGAAGAACTCATCGGCGATTTCCGCGAAACGGGGTTTGTCGGCAAGGAACTCGTTGGTGATGCCGTGAACAGTGATCGCCTCAGCCTCTACTTCCCGGTCCGGGTTGATATAGACATGGTAGTTGCGGCCGGTGAGCTGACGCTCCATCAATTCAACACAACCGATCTCGATGATCCGGTGACCTTCTGCCGGGTCGATACCCGTGGTTTCTGTATCCAGTACGATCTGTCTCATTGCCTGCACCTGGTTATCTGTATTTATGCGCTCTGAATCTATGCGCCGGAAAGCTCGTCGACGCCGCGATTGGCCAGTTCATCCGCCAGCTCATTGTCAGGAACACCAGAGTGCCCTTTTACCCAGTGCCAGTTAATCTGGTGCCGGGCCACTTCGGCATCCAGCTCGCGCCAGAGATCTTCGTTCTTCACGGGCTTTTTCGCGGAGGTCTTCCAGCCGTTCCGCTTCCAGCCTGCCATCCATTCCGTAATGCCTTTGCGCACGTACTGCGAATCTGTAAACAGCTCCACCTCGCACGGGCGCTTCAGGGCCTCCAGACCACGGATGGCTGCCATTAATTCCATGCGGTTGTTCGTGGTATTCGTCTCCCCGCCGTGCAGGGTCTTTCGATTGTCGCCATAGCGCAAAACCACGCCCCAGCCGCCGGGCCCGGGGTTGCCTTTGCAGGCGCCATCCGTATAGAGGATTACCTTGCCGGCCATTCAGCCTCCTGATTTAATTTTCGGTGATTCACTTCGGTCTGTTAATCGGCGAGCCACTGCGGCTGCAACCTCGGGAGGCGCCAACGGTACCGGTGCCCGGCAGAGCAATCACCTTGCTTTGGCGCCAGACGGGGCGCCTCGGCAACCGGGCGTGGACGCGTTTTTTGGCAAGGATACAGTAATAGGCGCCTACTGGCAGGAGTCGATTTCCGGACAAACGGTTGTCAATCCGGCTTGTCGGCTTGCGACCACTGCGCTGCAGTGGTGGCCTGAAAAACCGGGTAATCGACGCTTCGACATTAAAGCCCAGCAGGTGCAGCCAGTCTTCCATGCGTCCGCGCAAGAGGAAGCGACCGCCCCACGGGCCCTCGCTGTTCCTGGAGATCAGTTTGCGCGCACCCCAGAGGCTCAGAGGATTAAAACCAAACAGGGCCATCGTGCCCTCTCCCCGGAGCACGCGCGCCGCCTCGCGAATCACCTGGTGAGGGTAAGGAGAGAAATCGGCCGTGTGATGCAGCACGACAAGATCCATCGAGTCACCGGGAAAGGCCAGCTCGTCGGCATCGCAGATGGCGACTCCATCCGGAATATGGGGATACCATCTTGGCGCTGTCATGATCTTCTGGGAAAAATCCGTGCCGGTAGCCAATGGCAGCCGATGGCTGATCCCAACCTGCAACTGCCTGGCGCCTGTCAGACGCTGTAGCTCGGCGTCGACAAAGCGTCTCTGGTCGGCCAACAGTGCCCGACCCAGTGGAGTCTGGAACCAGCGCTCAAAGCTCTCATGTCTGGCAGAATAATCAACTGCCTCGGATTCACTCACCAATGCGCCACTCCCGGAAGCCCTTTCCCATGGTTGGGGCCTTGTATTTAATGCTCTATCATATCAGTCACATTCGATAAGCACATGTGGGGCCCTATGCTGACCATTTCCGCCATACCCGCCTTCAGTGACAACTATATCTGGTGCCTTTCCGACACCGCCAGCGACAAGACGCTGATCGTGGACCCGGGCCAGGCACAACCGGTCCTGAACCATCTGGCCGAGAACGGACTGACCCTGGATACCATTCTGGTGACCCACCATCATCCGGACCATGTCGGCGGTGTCAAAGACCTGCTCTCCCGTTTTCCGGATTGCAGGGTAACGGGCCCCGCGGATTCGCCCTACAAAGGCAGTACCAACCTGGTTCATCCCGGTGACGAGGTGATCTGGGAAGATATCACCTTCCAGGTCCTGGGCGTTCCCGGCCATACTCTCGATCATATTGCCTACTTCACCGACGTCGAGGTAAATGGTCGGCCGGTTCTCTTCTGTGGCGATACCCTTTTTGTCTGTGGATGCGGACGTCTGTTCGAGGGCTCACCGGAGCAGATGCGTCAGTCTCTTCAGACCCTCCGGGCGCTGCCTGGCAAGACCGCCGTTTACTGCGCCCACGAGTACACCCTCGCGAACCTGCGCTTTGCCCGCAGCTGGTTGCCGGAAGACGAAGGTCTCCGGACGTTCGAGCAGGAGTGTCAGGCCGCCCGCGATGCAGGAGAACCGACGGTTCCTTCAATCCTCGAGAACGAGAAACGGCTCAATCCGTTTCTGCGGTGGGATGATCCGGCGGTAGTGGACTACGCCCGGGCCTATTGCTCAAGCCGCGGCCTGCCCGCCGATTCCGATAACGCTATTTTTGCGGCCATTCGCCACGCCAAGGATAATTTCTGACGCCTGGCGATACGCACTTAACAAATCCTCTCAGAGCCGTAACGAGAGGTTTCTTGACCCCATTTTAATCGGTCCCATAGAATCATTTCAAAATTGTGACCGTAAATTGTTCAATATGCCGGAGTTTCAGATGCTGAATCCGGCCTCAACCTGAACCCGGATGCTGTTATGTCGGCCAGACGATTGTCGTTTTTGTTTTTCGCCGGAGCCCTCGCGAGTGGCTGCACCAGCCTGATCAGCCAGGGAGAGCAAAGCCCGCTGAACACACAGGAAGTTACGGTCGCCGCGGGCGATGAAGGGCTTAAGAAAGCTGTGGAGACCGGAGAAAACCGTGACGCTGCCCGCGACGAGCCGCTGGATGAAGCTATTGCTCCGGAATTAAAGGATGCTGCCAGGGATGCCCGGGAGAAGCTCGACAATCCGGTTCAGAAAACCGCTGAGGGGGAGGCAGTTGAGCAGGATCTGTGGGCAAGACTGCGTTCAGGATTTGTTCTGGATCATGATATCGACAATGAACGAGTTCGGGACCAGTTGAACTGGTATGCCCGACATCCCGGCTACATTGACCGGGTTGTGGAACGCGGCAGTCGCTACCTTCACTATATCGTCAACGAGACCGAAAAGCGGGGCTTGCCTGCCGAATATGCTCTGCTCCCCGTTGTTGAAAGCGCGTTCGATCCGTTTGCCTACTCCCATGGGCGCGCGGCCGGTCTCTGGCAATTCATTCCCTCCACGGGCAAATACTTTGGCCTGACACAGAGCTGGTGGCACGATGACCGTCGTGACGTCATCGCCGCAACCGACGCTGCCCTGACCTATCTCGAGCGCCTCGCAAACCGGTTTGATGGCGACCACACGCTCGCCCTTGCCGCCTACAACAGCGGCGGCGGCACGGTTTCCAGCGCCATGCGCCGCAACCGGAACGCCAACAAGCCGACAGACTTCTGGTCTCTTCACCTGCCCCGGGAAACCAGACACTACGTCCCCAAACTGATTGCTCTGGCGAAAATATTCGACAATCCCGAGGCCTATGGCATCGAACTGCCATCGCTGAAAGACGAACCCTACTTCGAAGTTGTTGATACCGGCTCCCAGCTCGACCTTGCCCAGGCGGCAGAACTGGCCGGAGTAGATGTCGACGAGATCTACCTCCTGAATCCCTCCTACAATCGCTGGGCAACTTCGCCGGATGGACCTCACCGGTTGCTCGTTCCGGTTGGGAATGCGGAGACGTTCCGTGCCGCCCTGGCTGAAATTCCAGCCAATCAACGGGTGTCCTGGCGCAACTACGAAGTCAAATCCGGAGACAGTCTCAATTCGATCTCCCGCAAGTTCTCCACAACACCGTCAGTGCTGCAGCAGGTCAACAATCTGGACAGCGACCTGATACGAATTGGCCAGCGCCTGATGATTCCCTCTGCTTCCAAGGGCAGCGATGCTTACGCCCTGAGCGCCTCCCAGCGCCTTGAGCGCAAACAGGAGCGTAAGCGGGACGGTAACAAGGTTCGTTACATGGTGCGCAAGGGCGACACCTTCTGGGACATTGCCCGCGAGCACCGGGTGTCCGTACGTGAAGTTGCTGCCTGGAACGGTATGGCGCCCGGCGATCCGCTGATACCCGGCAAGGAGCTGGTCATCTGGTCCAAAACCAGTCAGCCGACGGTTGTGGCAGCCAACAGTGGCCGTGGCAAGGCTATGGTTCGGAAAGTAGGCTACCGGGTGCGCAAAGGCGACTCCCTTGCCCGGATTGCCAGCAGGTTTTCCGTGAATGTGCGGGACATCGCAAGCTGGAACGATCTGAATACCGCCCGTTATCTGCAACCCGGGCAAAGTCTGGTACTCTACGTTGATATCCGAAACAGTCCCTGACGTGCGAGACTTATGACAAGAACACGGAAAGCCTCATCCCTTACGTCGTTTTTATCAGCCCTGGCACTTATTGCCACACCGCTTATCTCACCCTTTTCCGTCGCCGACGAGGCAATGCCAGCACATGGCATTGCCATGCACGGGGACACTAAATACCCCGCCGGGTTCAGCCGCTTCGATTACGTGAATCCGGAAGCCCCGAAAGGCGGCACCCTGAAAATGGCGGTTGTTGCCAACGGCTTCGACTCATTCAATCCTTTTGATATACGGGGTGTTGCCGCCGCGGGCATCAGCAACTATCTGTATGACACACTCCTTGAGTCGTCCGACGATGAGCCCTTTTCGGCCTACGGCCTGATTGCCGAATCCCTGGAGACACCCGAAGACCGGAGCTATGTGGTTTTCAATATCCGTGAACAGGCGCGGTTCCACGATGGCGAAGCCATTACCGCTGAGGATGTGAAATTCTCCTTCGACACGCTTACTACCCAGGGGCATCCCTTCTTTCGGAACTACTACGCTGACGTAGAAACAGTCACGATAGAAAGCCCTCAGCGAGTACGTTTTGACTTCAAGGAAACCAGCAATCGGGAGCTGCCGCTGATCCTCGGCCAGATGCCCATTTTGCCCCAACACTACTGGGCCGATCGCGAATTTGGCAAGAATGGCCTCAACCCGCCGTTGGGCAGTGGCCCCTACCGGATTGGTGACTTCGAAGCAGGCCGGTCGATTACTTACGAACGCGTTGACGATTACTGGGCACAGGATCTTGGCGTCCGGAATGGCCGCTTCAACTTCGATCAGATCACCTACGACTACTACACCGATGACACCGTGGCGCTGGAGGCGTTCAAGGCCGGCAGTTTCGATTTCCGGTTGGAGTCTTCTGCCAAGAACTGGGCCACAGCCTACACCGGGGAGCGGTTCGAAAACGGCACGATCATCAAGGAAGCCATCGAGCATCACCGGCCTTCAGGCATGCAGGGTTTTGCCTTCAACACCCGCAGAAAGGTGTTTTCGGACCCGCTGGTTCGTGAAGCGCTGGCCTATGGTTTCGACTTCCAGTGGGCCAACAAGAACCTCTTCTTCGACCAGTACACCCGTACCGACAGCTACTTTGAAAACAGCGATCTCGCTTCCTCGGGTCTCCCCACCGGCCGTGAACTGGAAATACTCGAACCTTACCGGGATCAGTTGCCCGATGATGTGTTTACCGAGGAGTACCAGCCACCCACCACCGAAGGCCAGCAGGGCCTCCGCGAGAATCTGAGGACGGCTCTGGGTCTGCTCAAGTCCGCCGGGTATATCATCCGCGATGGCAAGATGGTACACGGCGAAACCGGCGAACCACTGGCGTTCGAGATCCTGCTGTTCCAGAAGAGCTTCGAGCGGGTGGTTCTGCCTTTCAAGAACAACCTCGGCCGTCTCGGTATCGATGTGACCGTACGCCTCGTGGACAGCAACCAGTACATCCAGCGCCTGCGGGAATTCGATTTCGATATGATCACCCAGGTGTTCGGCCAATCGGATTCCCCGGGCAATGAACAGCGGGAATACTGGCATTCATCCACCGTGGATGCCAAAGGTTCACGGAATTACATGGGCGTGAGCGATCCGGTGATCGACGAGCTTGTGAACATGGTCATTCAGGCGCCAAACCGAGAGGAACTGGTTTACCGGGTTCGCGCCTTGGACCGGGTTCTGCTGCACCACTATTATGTGATTCCTCACTGGCACCTGAGAAGCGACCGTGTCGCCTACTGGAACCATCTGCAACGTCCAGCCGAGACGCCGAAAAACGGCATTGATCTGGACAACTGGTGGGCGAAGCCCTGAGGAAAACGCCGCCAAATGGGCATCTACATACTCAGGCGTCTGGCGCTGATCATCCCCACGCTGATCGGAATCATGCTGCTCAACTTTGTCATTGTGCAGGCGGCCCCCGGTGGTCCCGTTGAGCAGCTTATCGCGGAGATGGAAGGCCACGGGGGCAGCGCGCTGGCCCGGGCTTCCGGTGGTGGAACCGGTGGCGAGGTAGCCGATTCTTCCGGCGACACGCGTGGTTCCCGCGGCATACCCGATGAGCTTCTGAAAGAAATCGAAGTCATGTATGGCTTCGACAAGCCTGCTCACGAACGCTTCTTCAAGATGCTTGGCGATTACGCCACCTTCAACTTCGGTGACTCCTTCTTCCGGGAAAAAAGCGTCATCGACCTGATAATCGATAAAATGCCCGTTTCGATCTCCCTGGGGCTGTGGTCGACGCTGATCATCTATTTTATTTCTATCCCCCTGGGCATACGGAAAGCCGTTACAGACGGCTCCAGGTTCGATGTCTGGACCAGCTCAGCCATTGTGGTGGGCTATGCCATTCCGGGCTTCCTCTTCGCGATACTGCTCATCGTGCTGTTTGCCGGGGGCAGTTATTTTGACTGGTTCCCGCTCCGGGGCCTGACCTCTTCGAATTTCGACGAGCTTACCTGGTACCAGAAAATCGGGGATTACTTCTGGCACCTGGCGTTGCCCGTCACCGCAAATGTGATCGGCGGTTTTGCCACCCTGACCCTGCTTACCAAGAATTCCTTCCTGGATGAGATCGGAAAGCAGTACGTGGTAACCGCCCGCGCCAAGGGTCTGGACCAGAAAGAAGTGCTGTATGGCCACGTATTCCGCAATGCCATGCTAATCGTGATTGCCAGCCTGCCAGGCGTCCTTGTCGCTCTGTTCTTTACGGGCTCCCTGCTGATTGAAGTGATCTTCTCCCTCGACGGGCTCGGGCTGCTCGGCTTCGAGGCGGCCCTGAACCGCGACTATCCCGTGATCTTCGGCACCCTGTATATCTTCACCCTGATGGGCCTGATCCTGAAGCTGATCAGCGACATTACCTATGTCCTGGTCGATCCGCGGATCGATTTTGAAAGCCGGGAGGGTGCGTGAGTTTCCGGTCTCTGACTCCGATCCAACAGCGGCGCCTGCGGAACTTCCGGAAAAACCGCCGGGGCTTCTGGTCTTTGTGGATCTTTCTCGCCCTGTTTGGCCTGTCACTGGTCGCCGAGCTCATTGCCAACGACTCACCGCTGGTCGTGTCGTACAAAGGCGACCTCTACTTCCCGGTGGTCCAATCCGTGCCGGAAGAAACCTTTGGAGGTTTCCTGCCCACGGAAGCCGATTATCGCGATCCCTTTATCGCCGATGAGATAAGCGCCAACGGGTGGATGGTCTGGCCACCGATCCGGTTCAGCTACAACACCATCAATTACGATCTCGAGGTTCCGTCACCGGCGCCGCCGAGTGTAGAGAACTGGCTGGGGACCGACGATCAGGGCCGGGATGTTGCAGCCCGGGTGATCTATGGCTTCCGCATTTCGGTTCTGTTCGGCCTTACCCTGACCATCGCCAGTTGCATTGTCGGCGTAGTGGTCGGCGCCATCCAGGGCTTTTACGGCGGCAAAATTGATCTGCTGGGCCAGCGCTTTATCGAGGTCTGGTCCGGCCTGCCGGTACTGTATCTGCTGATCATTCTCTCCAGCATTGTGCAGCCAAACTTCTGGTGGCTGCTGGGCATCATGCTGCTGTTCAGCTGGATGGGGCTGGTGGATGTGGTCCGTGCGGAATTCCTGCGTGCCCGTAACTTCGAATACGTCAAAGCTGCCCGTGCACTGGGTCTGGACAACCGCAAAATCATGTTCCGGCATATACTCCCCAATGCCATGGTAGCCACGCTGACGTTCCTCCCGTTCATTCTGACGGGGGCAATTACCGGCCTGACCTCCCTGGATTTCCTGGGCTTTGGCCTGCCCTCCGGTTCGCCCTCGTTGGGGGAACTGATTGCCCAGGGCAAGGCCAACCTGCATGCGCCCTGGCTGGGCATATCCGCCTTCGTATCGCTGTCGCTGATGCTCACCTTGCTGGTATTCGTGGGTGAAGCCGTACGCGATGCCTTCGATCCGAGGAAGAGCTGATATGAGCCAGTTACTTCAGATTTCCGATCTTTCCATCTGTTTTGATCACGGGCCTCCAGCCGTCGAATCCCTGTCACTGGCAATCCGTGAGGGCGAGACCCTCGCACTGGTGGGCGAAAGCGGCTCCGGAAAATCCATTTCGGCACTGTCGATTCTGCGCCTCCTCGATGCACGGCACGCCAGTTACCCCAGCGGGCAAATCCGGTACCGCGATGAAGATCTTCTGGCCGCCACCGAGAAGCGCATGCGCCAGATCCGCGGCCGGGAGATCGGGATGATATTCCAGGAGCCCATGACATCCCTTAATCCTCTACATACCGTGGAAAAGCAGATTGGCGAAACCCTGGAACTGCACAAGGGAATGCGCGGGCCACAGGCAAAACAGCGCTGTCTGGAGCTGCTGCAACTCGTGGGGATACAGAACCCGGAAAGCAAGCTTGGCGCCTATCCCCACCAACTTTCGGGGGGGCAAAAGCAGCGGGTGATGATCGCCATGGCCCTCGCCAACGAACCCGATCTCCTTATCGCGGACGAGCCTACGACGGCACTGGATGTAACCGTCCAGAAACAGGTTCTCGAATTGCTCAGGGACCTTCAGAAGAAACTGGGTATGGCCATTCTTCTGATTACCCATGACCTGACCATCGTTCGGCGGTACGCCGACCGGGTGGCTGTCATGGAACACGGCAAACTCGTGGAAGAGGCTGATACCGATGCCCTGTTTGCCAGCCCACAACACCCCTATACACGAAAGCTTCTGGATGCCGAGCCCCCGGAAGCACCCCTACCCCTCGATAAACGTGCAGAACCGTTGCTGGCTGTTGAGCGACTGGACGTGCGTTTCCCGATACGAAAGAGCCTTCTGGGCAAGGTGAAGGAATCCTTTCACGCTGTGCAGGGCGCCAATTTCCAGCTCAATCGGGGCGAAACGCTCGGGATCGTCGGGGAAAGTGGCAGCGGCAAAACCACCATCGGCCATGCGCTGCTGAAGCTTACCGCCAGTACCGGGAGTATCCGCCTTGGGGGCGAGGAGCTGGCGTTTCTTAACCAGAAGGATTTCAGGCCCTGGCGAAGGCGCGTGCAGATTGTCTTTCAGGATCCGTTTGGCAGCCTGAGTCCCAGAATGTCCATTGCCGAAATTGTCCGCGAAGGGCTGGAGGTCCACGACGCGGAAAACGCAGCCGAACACGACAGCAAAGTAATTCGCGCCCTGACCGACGTTGGCCTGGATCCGGAGGCACGGCATCGTTATCCACACGAATTCTCTGGCGGCCAGCGCCAACGCATTGCCATCGCCCGGGCTCTGGTGCTGCAGCCCGACCTGATCATTCTGGACGAACCCACATCCGCCCTGGACCGCACCGTGCAGAAGCAGGTCATTGAGCTGTTGAGGGCTATCCAGACCCGTTATGGTCTAAGCTATATCTTTATCAGCCATGACCTGGCTGTAGTACGCGCCCTGAGCCATAAGCTACTGGTGCTGCAGCATGGCCGGATCGTGGAATATGGTGACGCGGCCAGGATTTTCGCTGCACCGCAGGCGGAGTACACCCGTGAACTGCTGAACGCCGCATTCTTTTACCAGAAACCAACTACGACTATTTGAGCGTTACCCCGACCAGAGCACTCAGGGATAATGCTCGCAAATCAGGAACACAGGGAGAACGACCCATGGGAATCCTCAGTGGCAAGAAAGCACTGATCGTTGGCGTAGCCAGCAAACTGTCCATTGCTTACGGTATCGCCGAGGCCTTCGCCCGCGAGGGTGCCGAACTGGCGTTTACCTACCAGAATGAAAAACTTCAACCACGGGTTGAGAAGTTCGCCGAACAGTGGGGAAGCAAGCTGACTTTCCCCTGCGATGTCGCAAGCGACGAAGAAATTGAAAACGTCTTCAAAGAGCTGGGCAAGCACTGGGACAACATCGACATCATTGTGCATGCTGTCGGCTATGCGCCTGGACACGAGCTGGACGGCAACTACGTCGACGTGACCACCCGTGATGGCTTCCGCATTGCCCACGATATCAGCTCCTACAGCTTTGTCGCGCTGGCCAAGGGTGCCCGCGGCATGATGCATGAAGGCAGCTCGCTGATTACCCTGAGCTACCTCGGCGCCGAGAAGGTTCTGCAGAACTACAATGTGATGGGCCTGGCCAAGGCTTCCCTGGAAGCCAACGTTCGCTACATGGCCGCCAGCCTGGGCCGGGACGGCATTCGGGTGAATGGCATTTCCGCGGGTCCGATCAAGACCCTGGCCGCCTCTGGCATCAAGAGCTTCCGTAAGATGCTGGCCGAAAATGCCAGGCGTGCGCCGCTGCGGCGAAACGTCACCATCGACGAAGTGGGTAATGCTGCCGCATTCCTCGGCTCTGATATGTCCTCCGGTATTACCGGCGAGATCATGTACGTGGACGGTGGCTTCAACATTACCGGAATGGGTGAACTTGAAGAGTAAGTCTCACCCTCCCCGAACGTAAAAGAGCCGGCGTTATGCCGGCTCTTTTCGTTGGATTGCACGGACAAGAGTCAATCCTGGGCCATCGCCGAGGCCACGGCCTCCACCCACTCGACGTATGCGGTTTCGTCAGACTCAATGATTCGCGCCCCCACCAGAAAGCTCGACTCGTTGGGCCGACACCAGACCACTTCGACCATCAGACCGAAAGGCTGGGCATGGTTACCAAGAAATACGCTCGCCGGCAGCAGGGCCCCCAGGGAAAGGGGTTCGTCAGCTGTCAGGCAAAGGCCACTGGCCGAAATATCACGAATACCGCAGACAAGGTCCCGCTCCTCGGCTCCGGTTTCTTCCGGCAAGCCGGACTCAAGCTCGAGTATTGCCCTGGCTCGCGCCGTAAGACGGTAATCTGCCCGATTGTCCTGATCAACGGGCGGCTCATTCCGGGTTCCAAAGCTATAGTCATTATCTGCCATTGTTGTTTTTCCTGCTTCGGCAATATCAGTTGCGGCCAACACGAATCCGCCCGACTACCCTGCTAAGGGTGTCGTCGAATTCCGCGGAGGTTCCCAGAACCCGGATGCGTCCTTCGACAATCCCCTCAACCAGGGCGTCCTCGAGAAATTCGCGCCTGTTCAGGCCCAGACGGTCCACGAACACGAGCTTTCTCGACGCATTGATGCGCACGGCCAGTTTCAGACGGGCAGGTTCATCAGACGTTTCATCGGGTTCAACGACAATCCAGCCACCAAGCTTGATAGCATCCACCTGTTTCTCGGCCAGCAGTGTTCTTTCCTTCCGGATCCGTTCCTTTTCAGCCTGTTCATCGGCGAGTCGTTGCTCTTCATCGGCTTGCCGCTGGCGCTCAAGCTCGGCTTCACGCTCCGCTTCCTCAGCTCTGCGCCGTTCTTCCGCGGCTTCTTTTTCCCGCCTCAATTCCTCGGCGCGCAGCCTGGCAGCTTCCGCCGCCTGCTCCCTCTGCCGACGCTGCTTCTCGCAGACCCGGGCAAGCAGTTCCACGGTTTCTGCCAACACCGTTCCGAACGGCGTGAGCTGCGGCAATGGCCGGATCTGCTCCTGCTCAAGGGCCCTCTGAAACTCGCCCCAGGTCTGCAGCCCCAGTTTCACGCCGGCGCCGTTGGTCCAGAGGATTTCTGCCGATTCCGGCAAGAACGCATAGAAGTAACGGCGCTGCTCTCCGACACCCTCGCCCTCGACAAACCATTGCCCCTCATACGGTTCAAAAGCTTCTGCCGCGGGCACTTCGAAGCTGAGCCAAGTGCTGTCCCAGTGGAAACTCCCCGCCGCCGGCAGAGCCTCCACAAGATCCGGCGCCTCTCCTCTCAGCCTGGAAACCATAGCGGATTCGATCCCGGACAGGGACTCCGCAGGCAGTGATTCATTAAAAACCCGTTTCCAGACATCAAGGATGCGATCGCCGATCTGTTCGCCCACGTGATAGAGCCGGTTACGGTCCTTGTCGGAAAGCGACGGATCACCAATCCAGACCAGCCATTCCAGCAACTTGCTGCCATGTCGCAGATTCTCTCCCTCAAGACCGGAATCCCAGATCGACTGTTTCAGCAGACCCTGCCAGTGATCAAGGATAAAGCGGACAATCGGAAGCGGCAGCTTGCGCCCCTGGAGAGCCCGACCGATCAATGCCCGGGAAGACTGCTCTGCCTTGCGCTGCTTTGCAGCGCCCTGCTCGGTTTCCAGCAGCCGTTGGCGGAGCTTTCCAACCTGGGCATTCCTCTTCCCGGCGTCTTCCTGCCAGCGATGACAGAATTCGTTCACCGGTTCCGTCTTGCCGGATTCAAAACTTGCGGAAACGGCGATAACCAGCGAATCCAGCTGATCCATCAGAACCTTGGCGGAACGGCCTCCGGAATCACTCCAGCCGCGCCACTCCTGAAGGCTGTCCAGCCACTCCAGTAGCGCCTTGCTGAAGGCTTTCTTGCCCTCCAGATTCATGCGCCAGGCAAGATAGAAGCGCAGCCTTGCCACCCGGCGGGCGAGGCTCGGATGCAGGCCGCTTGTCTTCAGGAACACGTCCATGATGCGGTCAGCCACATAGGCGGCGTTCACCTGTCGGGCTGACCACTCCAGATGAACAGAGCGGATAACATGGGTAACCCGCTCGTCACGCTGTTCGGACCAACAGGAAACCAGCAGTGGGCGCCAGTCGCTGACGGCGTCTGGTTCGAGCTTGCCAGCCGGGTATGGAAGGTCAGGAACACGAATGCCGGCCAGGACATCGTCAATCTTGCCTGAAACCGCTGCAACGGAAGGCACATCCTTCGGTCTCTGCCTGTTTTGCGACATCCGTTCCCCGTACTTAAGAAGCGTTGAAAAGGCCCTGTAAATAACGCAGTATAACCAACTCGCCGGGGTTTACCGCAACCGTGCACCGGCGCTATTCGCGTTAATCTGCAACCCTGTTGGCATATTCTATCGTCCACCAGGGCTGCAACGATCAGAATCGGGGAAGCAGAACAACATGTCGGGCAACAAACTAGAGAATCTGAATGTGGCGAGCCAGGAAGCACTGATCACTCCTGAAGCGCTGAAGAAGGAGATGCCGCTCTCCGACAAGGCCGCAGAAACCGTCTCAAAGGGCCGCCAGGCGATCTATGACATCATGGATGGCAAGGACCACCGGCTATTCGTCGTGGTGGGCCCCTGCTCCATTCACGATGTTGAAGCTGCGAGAGATTACGCCGCGCGCCTGAAGAAGCTTGCCGATGAAGTCAGCGATACGCTGCTGATCGTTATGCGTGTCTATTTCGAGAAGCCTCGCACAACCGTTGGCTGGAAAGGTCTCATCAACGATCCGCACCTGAACGACACCTTTGATATTGAGCAGGGACTTCACATCGGTCGTCGTCTGCTCCTGGATATCAACGAGCTTGGCCTGCCCGCAGCCACCGAAGCGCTGGATCCGATCTCCCCGCAGTACCTGCAGGACACCATTGCCTGGTCCGCCATCGGCGCCCGTACTACCGAGTCACAGACTCACCGAGAGATGAGCAGTGGCCTGTCCATGGCGATCGGTTTCAAGAACGGCACCGACGGCAGCCTGGACGTCGCGGTGAACGCCATGAAGTCCGTGTCTCACCCGCACAGTTTCCTGGGCATCGACCAGCAGGGGCAGGTGGCGATTATCCGCACCAAGGGCAATAACTACGGCCACGTTGTTCTGCGCGGTGGCGGTGGCAAACCCAACTACGATTCGGTGAGCGTCGCCCTCTGCGAACAGGCGCTGGATAAAGCAGGCCTGCGCAAGTCGATGATGATTGACTGCAGCCATGCCAACTCCAGCAAGGATCCGGCCATTCAGCCGCTGGTCATGCAGGATGTCACCCACCAGATCCTCGAAGGTAACACCTCGATCCAGAGCCTGATGGTGGAAAGCAACATCAATTGGGGTAACCAGTCGATCCCCGAGAACCTGGCGGATCTGAAGTACGGTGTCTCTGTGACAGACGCCTGCATTGACTGGCCGACCACGGAAAAAGCGATTCGGGATATGCGCGACAAGCTGAAAGACGTACTTCCCAAGCGCAAGATCGGCTGATCGGAGCCGGATACCAAACGGGGAGCCTCAGCTTCCCGTTTTTATTACCCCACCTATCCAGTCCAGCCTCTCCCTGAGCGCCACCACATGGCCGATGATGACCAGCGTCGGCGGCTGAACAGCTTCAGCGTCTACCCTTTCGACAATATTACAGAGGTTACCTGTGACCACACGCTGATCCCTTGTGGTTCCCTTGGAAACCAGCGCAACGGGCATATCGTGAGACATGCCATGCGCAACCAGTTGCCGGCAGATGATCGGCAAACCCACGAGCCCCATATAAAACACCAGGGTCTGGTTGTTCTGAACAAAGTCTCGCCAAGGAAGATCGCAGGTATCGTTCTTGAGATGGCCAGTCACGAACCGGACTGACTGGGCATAATCCCGATGTGTGAGCGGAATTCCGGCGTAGGCCGCGCAGCCGGAAGCGGCGGTTATACCCGGCACCACCTGAAAGCGTACGCCGGCGTCGGCCAGAGTTTCAATTTCTTCACCCCCGCGCCCGAAGATAAACGGGTCTCCGCCCTTGAGACGGACCACCTTCCGACCCTGCCTGGCCAAATCCACCAATCGTTGATTGATCTGGTCCTGAGGCAAGGTGTGGTTGGCCCGCTGCTTGCCAACATGAATCATCTCGGCAGTATCTGGAATCATGGCCAGTATTTCCGGCGACACCAGGCGATCGTAAAGCACGACTTCGGCGGACGTAATCAGCCTCCAGGCTTTGAGTGTCAGCAGTTCAGGGTCGCCCGGCCCAGCCCCGACGAGGGCCACTTCGCCCGCTGATGTGTTCGGGTTCGAGGTCACCGGGTTTACCCTGTACCTTACCGGTGCAGGGGTTGCACCAACGCCCTTCCCTGGCGCACTTTGTTGCTGATCACTCATTGGATTATGTCGACGCCTCCCATGTACGGCCTGAGAACCTCCGGAACCACAATGCTGCCGTCTGCCTGCTGGTAATTCTCCATAACCGCAATCAGCGCACGGCCAACCGCAAGACCTGAACCGTTCAGCGTATGCACAGGTTCCGGCTTACCGGTTTCCGGGTTACGCCAACGCGCATGCATGCGGCGTGCCTGGAAATCACGTGTGTTGGAGCAGGATGAAATTTCGCGGAACTTGTCCTGTCCCGGCAACCAGACTTCCAGATCGTAGGTCTTCGCCGCCGAAAAGCCCATGTCGCCGCCACACAGTACAACGACGCGATAAGGCAGCTCCAGCATTTGCAGAACCTTTTCCGCGTGCCCGGTGAGCGCCTCCAGGGCGGCGTCGGAATCGGCGGGACGAACGACATGCACGAGTTCAACCTTATCGAACTGATGCTGACGGATCATGCCGCGGGTATCCCGGCCGTAGGAGCCGGCCTCACTGCGGAAACAGGGCGTATGACAGACCATCTGCAGTGGCAACTCCGCGGCATCAAGGATGGAATCTGAGACCAGATTGGTGGCAGGTACTTCCGCGGTTGGAATCAGATAAAGCGGGTGTTCGCCCTCGGTTTTGAACAGATCCTCCTCAAACTTGGGCAACTGGCCCGTGCCATAGAGGCTATCAGCATTCACGAGGTAAGGTACGTAGGTCTCCAGGTAGCCATGTTCGCGAGTGTGCAAATCCAGCATGAACTGGGCCAGAGCCCTGTGCAGCCGTGCGACCGGCCCTCGCATGACAGCAAACCGAGAGTGGGCCAGGCGGGTCGCGGTCTCGAAGTCCAGGCCTTTCAGACCCTCCCCAAGGGCAACGTGATCTTTGGGCTCGAAATCAAAGGTCTTGGGCGTGCCCCAGGTTCGAATCTCGACGTTGTCGTCTTCGCTCTCACCAGCAGGCACATCTTCGTCCGGAAGGTTCGGGATTCCGGCCAGGAACCCGTTGAGCTCCTCCTGCAGCGAACGGAGCTCGTCTTCAGCTTCGGATCTCTTTTTCTTCAGATCTTCCACCTCATCCAGCAGCGGCTGGATGTCCTCACCGGCTGCCTTGGCTTTCCCGATTGATTTGGACCGTTTGTTCTGCTCGCTCTGCAGGTTTTCCGTGCTTACCTGAAGGGCGCGGCGGCGTTCCTCAAGCTGCTCGAAGGTGGCGGTATCGAATTCGAAATTCTTGATGGTCAGCCGACGGGCGATCTCTTCTGTCTGGGTGCGGACACGTTTGGGATCGAGCATGATTATCCTGAATCTTCCGGTTAGCGATGTTTTGAATGACTGGCCATTATACCTGCACTGGCGCTCGTGGCTACCGCAGCAGGAGGCTCAGGTATAGCGTTTGCGGGGGCTTTCAGCGTTGCGGGAATCCAGGCGCTGGCGTTTCTCCGCCAGCTTGATCTCCAGCCCACGATTCACGGGTTCGTAGTATCGGCGCTGGTGGATCGCCTCAGGCAGATAGGACTCGCCGGCGGCGAAGGCCTCCGGTTCGTAGTGTGCGTACCGATAGGTATCTCCGTGGCCCATGCTCTTCATCAGCTTGGTGGGCGCATTGCGCAGGTGCACCGGGACTTCGTAGTCCGGATCCTGCCGGATGTCCGCCATGCACCTGTTGAAGGCGTTGTAAACTGCATTGCTCTTGGGCGCCATGGCCAGGTAGGTCACTGCCTGGGCCAGTGCCAGCTCCCCTTCCGGAGATCCCAACCGCTCCTGGGCGTCCCAGGCTTCCATGCTGAGTTGCAGAGCACGGGGATCGGCGTTACCAATGTCTTCACTGGCAATTCGCACTAGACGCCGGGCGACATAAAGAGGATCACAGCCGCCATCCAGCATCCGGCACAGCCAATACAGCGAGCCGTCCGGATCGGAACCGCGAACGGATTTGTGCAGTGCCGAGATCTGATCGTAAAACACATCACCGCCCTTATCGAAGCGGCGCAGACTGGTCTGCATGACCTGCTCAAGCTGATCCGCCGTTACCCGATCCGTGCCGGCCTCATCCGGCTCTGCCAGGTCAGCCGCCACTTCAAGAATATTGAGAGCACGGCGGGCATCGCCACCAGACGCGGCCGCCATCAGGGTCAGCACGTCTTCATCAACTCGCAGGCGTCCACCAAATCCTTCATCAACTGTCAGCGCGCGGCGTAGCAACTGAAGGATGTCCTCTTCCTCAAGGTTCTTGAGCACGTAGACACGTGTTCTGGAAAGCAACGCACTGTTCAGCTCAAAAGAGGGATTCTCAGTGGTCGCACCAACGAAGATGAAGGTACCGTCTTCAATGTGGGGGAGAAACGCGTCCTGCTGGCTTTTGTTGAAGCGGTGCACTTCATCCACGAACAACAGAGTGTCCCGACCCTGTGACTGCTCGCGATTACGTGCCCGCTCAACAACGGCCCGGATCTCTTTCACACCGCTCAGTACGGCCGAAACCGTCTCGAAACTGAGATCGCTGACATTGGCCAGTAGTTGGGCGAAGGTGGTTTTACCGACTCCGGGAGGGCCCCAGAGGATCAACGAGTGAAGCTGGCCCTGCTCAACAGCGCGCCGCAGCGGTTTGCCGGGCCCGACCAGATGAGCCTGGCCCACATAGTCATTCAGGCTTGCCGGCCGCATTCTCGCGGCCAGCGGCCGAAAGCCCGCGGACTCCGCGAACAGACTGTCCTGCATCAGGCCCCGTCCCGGATAATATCCACACCCTCCGGATAGTCGAGGGTGAACGCACCCGCTTCAACCGGTTCGTTCAGCCTGATCCGGTCGAAACTCAGGACGCTGAGCTGTGCCAGGGAATCCTGCATACGCATCTCCTGGAGCTCACCCTTGAAGAACGTCAGCCTGAGGGACGTAAAGAGGGAGTCCGGGCTTCTTGGCTCCAGAGTAAATTCACGGGTGTTGTCGCCTATCTGGCGACCGGACACCCTGTAGGTATCCTCCAGATTATCCACCTCACCGCTCAGCAAAAGCGCGGGTGTGGATTGCACTCGATCGTCGAGATTGTGGATCGTGACCTGTTCCAGGTCCGGATCGTAAACCTCCACGGTGTCGCCATCACTGACAATAAACTGCGACAGTGGCGCACTGGTCTCCCAGTAGAACAGCCCGGGGCGCTTGGCCTTCAGGGAGCCACGGGTTTCCTGAACCTTAGTGCCATTCTCGTTAACAACAATCTGGATAAAATCCGCCTGGTAGGACTCGTAGCCCTTCAGCAACGAGGCCAACTCGTTCGCGCTATCGCTACCCTCACTCGCACTCAGAGGGCCGGCAATCAACACCGCCATGACCAGGGTGGCCAGGCATTTCACAAAAGATTGTCCCATTGCTTGTTACTCCTAATCTCTGGGTGGCGGCGGAGCCAGAACTTCACGAGCCCCGTTGTGGCCAGCGGCGCTTACCACGCCGGATGCTTCCATGGCATCAACCAGGTTCGCTGCCCGGTTGTACCCGATCTTGAATTTTCGCTGTACCGAGGAAATCGAAACACGGCGCCCTTCCGTGACGAAGGCAACGGCCTCGTCGTAAAGGGCATCCCCTTCACTATCCCCGCCTCCTTCCGAGAGGTTGGGAACGCCCGGCAGGCTCTCGCCTTCGGCGCCATTGAGAACATCGTCCACATACACGGGTTCGCCCCGGGCTTTCCAGGCACTGACCACGCGATGGACTTCGTCGTCATCGACAAAAGCCCCGTGCACCCGAACCGGCAGGCCCGAACCCGGTGGCAGGTAAAGCATGTCACCATGCCCCAGGAGCTGCTCGGCACCACCCTGATCCAGCACCGTACGCGAATCGATCTTGGACGAGACCTGGAACGACATCCGGGTCGGAATGTTGGCCTTGATCAGGCCGGTGATTACATCCACCGATGGCCGCTGGGTGGCAAGGATCAAATGAATACCGGCCGCCCGCGCCTTCTGCGCGATCCGGGCAATCAGTTCCTCAACTTTCTTGCCGACGATCATCATCATGTCGGCAAATTCATCAATCACCACCACGATGAAGGGAAGAGTGTCCAGCTCGGGGCGCTCCTGCTCGTCGTTGGCAAGGTATTCGTCCGGCTTCCAGAACGGATCCAGTAATGGTTCGCCGGCGGCCCTGGCGTCTTTGATCTTGCGGTTGTAGCCCGCCAGGTTACGGACGCCGAGGCTGGCCATGAGCTTGTACCGGCGTTCCATTTCAGCGACACACCAGCGTAGTGCGTTGGCCGCCTCCTTCATGTCGGTGACCACCGGCGCCAACAGGTGCGGAATGCCGTCGTAGATGCTCAATTCAAGCATCTTTGGGTCCACCATGATAAAGCGGACCTCTTCCGGGCCTGCCTTCAGCAGCATACTGAGCAGCATGGCATTGACGCCGACCGATTTACCGGAACCGGTGGTGCCCGCCACCAGCAGGTGCGGCATTTTGGAGAGATTGGCAACCATCGGGTTGCCGCCAATGTCGTTACCCAGTGCCAGGGTCAGCGGTGAGTTCGACTCCTGAAACACCCGCGCGCCAAGCACTTCACTGAGCCGGACCATTTCCCGTTCTTCGTTGGGAATCTCGATACCGACCACAGACTTGCCAGGAATCACCTCGACTACCCGAACGCTCAGTACGGCCAGTGAGCGGGCCAGGTCCTTTGCCAGGTTGGAAATCTTGCTGACCTTCACACCTGGAGCCGGCTTGATCTCGAACCGGGTAATGACCGGGCCGGGATTGACCTCGACTACTTCAACGGATACCCCGAAATCCCCCAGCTTTTCCTCTAGCAGCCGTGACATATGTTCCAGAGATTCTTCGGAGTAGCCTCTTTCCTTATGCTCCTCCGGCGGGTCCAGAAGAGAAATCGGCGGAATCGGGCTTTCAATATCTTCCAGCAATGAAGGCTGCTTGTTGCCCTTGTCTTTGGACTGGGTCGGCTGTTCGTCCTTCTTGAACGGCGAAATCTTCAGCGACCGTCCGGCAGACTGAGGAGATGCCTCGGGTTTGGCGGGTTTCCCGTTAGCGACAGGAGCCTCATCCCGTGAACTGAAGCTTTCGAGCCTTGCAGGTTCCGGGTCAACTTCGGCAGAGAGACCATCCAACGCGGGCTCTTTTCGAACGGTGTCTGGCTTCGACGCGGGCTTCGGGGCTTTTGGCTTCTTCGGCCCAAAGCCTGGAATCCGTTGCCACCAGCGTGGTTTGTCGGCATCTGCTTTTTGCCGTTTGCTGTCCATGGCCGGCACACGGTCCTTGACCACCGGTGGCTCAGCTTTCGGTTCTGCTTTGGGCTCTGGCTTTTCCGACTTGGGCTTGCCTTTGAAAAGGCCTTTGATGGCAAGGCCCGTTCTGAGAGTCAAACCGCCCACCTGATCCATCAGCCAGAACCAGGAGAGACCGGTAGTAACCGTTAACGCGAACAGGAAAATGGCAATCAGTAACAGGGTTGTTGCCGGCAGGTTGAAAAACCGCACCATAGCGTCGGCAACAGCCGTTCCAAGGACACCGCCCGAGGACGCCCCCAGACCAAACACGGAATACAGTGACAACAGACTGGTTGCCGAGAGAAGAATCAGCAAGAAGCCACCGAAGCGCATCATGAAGAGTGGCCAGTGCAGATCCAGGGAATCGTTACGCCGACGGATGAGCATCAACGCGTAGCCCGCAATCATGACCGGGAACAGATAGGCAACGTGGCCAAAGAAGTCCATGAACAGGCTGGCGAGCCAGGCACCAGTGCGGCCCGCATAATTCTGCACGCTGGTGTCATGACCGATACTGGCCCAGCCCGGATCTGACGGGCTAAAGGTAACCAGTGCCATGGAAAGGTAAATGCAAAGGGCAATAAGCGCGATGACGGCGCCTTCGCGAGCGCCCTGGGCGGCCAGCCGGCGAAAGCGCTGCTGCTTCTCTGTCAGTTCCTGTGGTGCTTTCTTCGCTTTTGCAGATTCGGCCATGAATGCTCAGACGTTATCGGTGCTTTCGTTCCGAAGCGCCTGAAAGCCGCGTTCAAGATCGGTTTTCAGGTCTTCTACGGCTTCGATCCCCACGGAAATCCGTATCAGATTCTCCGTGATCCCGGCCCGCGCCTTATCCTCCGGGGATAGTCGCCCGTGAGTGGTTGTGGCCGGGTGGGTGATCGTGGTCTTGACGTCACCGAGGTTTGCGGTGATGGAGATCATCCGGGTGCCATCGATGAAGCGCCATGCCTCCTCCCGCGCACCCTTGAGCTGGAACGACAGCACACCACCAAATCCGGTCTGCTGCTTTTTCGCCAGCTCATGTTGCGGATGACTCTGGAGCCCGGCATAGAAAACACGTTCAACTGCCGGCTGTTGCTCCAGCCACAGGGCCAACTCTAACGCATTGTCACAGTGGGCGCGCATACGAATTGGTAAGGTTTCCAGGCCCTTCTGAAACACCCAGGCGTTAAAGGGGCTCATGGTGGGGCCGGCCGAACGAAGGAAGCCATAGACCTCTTCCATAATCTTCTCTGATCCGACCACGACGCCTCCCACGCAGCGACCCTGACCATCCAGATATTTGGTCGCCGAGTGAATCACGATGTCTGCGCCCTGCTCCAGCGGGCGCTGGAGCACCGGCGTGCAGAAGCAGTTATCGACCACGAACAGGGCTTCGTTGTCTCTTGCCAGTTGCCCCAGGGTCTCCATATCGGCCACTTCGCACAGCGGATTGGACGGCGTTTCAATAAACAGCATCCGGGTTTCGGAACGGATCGAAGCCTGCCACTCTTCCATATCCGTCAGACTGACAAACGTGGTTTCCACCCCGAAACGTGCCATGTATTTCTGGAACAACACGTTGGTGGTGCCGAACACACCCCGGGAGCAGATCACATGATCGCCGCTCTTCAGTAGCGCCATGCAGGTGCTCAGGATCGCAGACATACCGGATGCGGTGGCGACGGCACGTTCACCGCCTTCCATGGCCGCGATCCGACCTTCAAACGCCTGGACCGTAGGGTTGGTAAACCGGGAGTAGATGTTTCCGGGCTCTTCGCCGCCAAATCGCGCCGCCGCCTGGGCCGCGCTGCCATAAACGAAGCTGGACGTGGGGAATATCGCGTCGCTGTGCTCAAGCTGCCCGGTGCGGATCTGCCCTGCCCTCACGGCCAGGGTGTCCACGGACATCCCGTCCAGGTCGGACTCCGGGATCCAGACAGTTTCTTCGCGGCGAAAAGTCATCTACATCTCCTGCCTGAAAGCGGCGTTCAGTCTTCGTCGTTATGCAAGTCGATAATGCCATTGTCCCCGTCAGCACCGCCGGCACTCTCGGATCGCTTTTCGTCATTGCGCAAGCCGTCAATGCGGCTCAGATACGCTTCATCGACATCACCGGTCACATAATCGCCAGTGAATACGGAGCACTCCCATCCCTCAATGTCATCGTTCACTTCACTGACGCAGGTTATAAGGTCCTCCAGATCCTGATAGAGCAGCCAGTCGGCACCAATCAGTTCCCGGATTTGCTCTACGGTGCGCCCGTGGGCAATCAGCTCACTGGCGGAGGGCATGTCGATACCATACACGTTCGGGTAGCGAACAGGAGGCGCCGCAGACGCAAAATAGACCTTACGGGCACCGGCATCCCGAGCCATCTGGACGATTTCCTTGCAGGTTGTACCGCGAACGATGGAATCATCCACCAGCATCACGTTTTTGCCACGAAACTCCAGATCGATCGGGTTAAGCTTCTGTCGGACCGATTTCTTGCGCATTTTCTGGCCCGGCATGATGAACGTCCGGCCGATGTAGCGGTTTTTGATAAAGCCTTCCCGGAATTTCACCCCCAGACGATGCGCCATCTGCATGGCCGACGTTCGGCTGGTGTCCGGAATCGGCATGACAACGTCGATATCGTGATCCGGTGTCTCTCGGAGCACTTTCTCCGCCAGGGTTTCGCCCATGCGCAGGCGAGCCTTGTAAACGGACACCTTGTCTATGATGGAGTCAGGCCGGGCGAAATACACGTGTTCGAAAATGCATGGGTAAAGATGCGGCTGCTCGGCACACTGGCGGGTATAGAGGGTACCGTCAGTTTCGATATAGACCGCCTCGCCCGGGGCAATATCGCGCACGAGGGTGTAGCCCGCAGCGTTCAAGGCAACGCTTTCAGAGGCAATCATGTATTCCTTGCGGCCATTCTCGTCGGTGCGTTCGCCGTAGCAGGCAGGCCGGATACCATTCGGGTCCCGGAAGCCAACAATGCCATAGCCGGTAATCATGGCAATGACGGCGTAGGCACCCCGGCAGCGTTTATGAACCGCGCTGACCGCAGAAAAGATCTCATCCTTGGTCGGGTCCAGCTTGCCAAGCTTCTGCAATTCATGGGCGAACACGTTCAACAGCACTTCCGAGTCGGAGTTCGTGTTGATGTGGCGCAGATCGGTCCGGAACAGGTCCTTGCTGAGATCATCAGCGTTGGTCAGGTTGCCGTTGTGAGCCAGGGTAATGCCATACGGGCTGTTCACATAGAACGGCTGGGCTTCGGCGGAGCTGGAACTGCCGGCAGTCGGATAGCGCACGTGGCCTATACCCACGTTGCCCACCAGACGACGCATATGACGGGTATGGAAAACATCCCGAACCAGGCCATTGTCCTTGCGGAGGAAAAACCGTTCATCCTGAAATGTCACAATGCCCGCCGCGTCCTGGCCCCGGTGCTGAAGTACAGTCAGCGCATCATAGAGCGACTGATTGACGTTGGAAGTACTGACGATGCCGACAATGCCACACATGGATAAGTGTATCTCCGAGTGTTAAAACTGAATGTTAGCGGGACACGGACGCGGGTTCCACGCCTTCCTGCTCTGTAACGGAATCCGGTTCCGGCGCGTTTTCAGGCGCAGGCCCAAGAAAGCGCGCAAATTCATCGCCCAGGGTTCGTCTGGACCAGTCTTCAACCACCGCCAGGCGATCAATAATGATCGAGGTTCGCCACCAGGTATCCTGGGCCAGCGGTGTGTAACGGGTAAATGCAATCGCAACGATCACCACCACCACGCCCCGCAAAAGGCCAAAGCCCATTCCAAGCACCCGATCGGTGGCCGACAAGCCGGTGGCCCGAATCAGATGACCGATCATGTTGTTGATGATGGCACCGACGATGAGCGTTCCAAAGAAAAGTATGGCAAAAGCAGCAATAAGCCGGACAAGCGGTGTTTCAACCGTGCTCTCCAGCAGGGACTGCATCTGGGGGTGGAAGGTTCTCGCCAGGATAAACGCGCCCACCCAGGTCACCAGCGAGAGGGCTTCTCGTACAAAGCCCCGTTTCAGACTGATGAGGGTGGAAACTGTAATCAGGGCGATAATGACCCAGTCAATCCAGATCAGCGCTTCCATTGAAAACCCGGTGGAGAAAAGGAAGCGCGAATTCTATCAGGAAACCCCGGTTCGCCAAACCGCAAGACACACATAAACCGGACCCCGGGCGTTATTTTTCGCCGGAGGTCACCAGACTGTTAAGACCAAAGGCATCGTCCAGAGCCCTTTTGGCGGATTCGGCCTCGGTTTTTGACGCAAAGGGCCCGCTGAAGACCCTTGTCAGCGTTGTGTCGCCGCGGACAACCTCCTGAAGATGCGAGCCATAGCCCTTTTCCCGGACCTGATCTCTCAAGCGTCGGGCGTTGTCGGCATTGCCAAAGCTGCCCAACTGCACCACCCAGGCGCCATCCAGCGACCGCTCATACTCTGCAGCTTCTGTGGCAGCGTTCTCCGAGGTTTGTTCAGATGTCTGAGCCGGCTCATTGGCGGATTCCTGAGCGTTGCCGCTCTCGGGCTGGGCAGCATCGGACGAATCGGTTACGTCCTGCATCTCATCCTGGCCAGGCGCCTCTTCGAGGATACGATAACCCGGGGAATCCCCTGCTTCTTGCGCGCTTGAGGGTGCTGCCAGGCCGCTATCGCTGGACTCAAGACCGTAAGACGGCGCCGGCGCCAATTCCGATTCGGGCGCTTCCACTTCAGGGAAAGGCGGCTCTTCCGGAATCTTGATGGTTGTGGACGTGCGCTCGGAATGAGGCTCATCAAAAAGCATGGGAACAAAGATAACCGCCAGGGAAACAAGTACCAGCGCCCCGATTATTCTCTGTTTCAGTCCATCCACGTTGCTAGGCTCCCAACTGTTATGACTGCGCCCCGACGGGCACCCATGCGCAGATACTAACTGGCCGGCAAGCGGAACTCAAAGTGTCAGGGCCGGCCATGGACAAAGTTTAAGGCGGCCTGCCTAGCTTCCGGCTACCTTGCCAGCGAGCAGAATCTCGCGTCCTTCAGCGACCGTGAAGAAAGAACCGAACACAACCACGAGATCGTTCGGGTCAGCCACGGCCAATGCTGAAACCAACGCCTCCCGCACGGATTCGAAAGCCCGCGCCTGGATCCGCGAATCGGCCAGTCTTGCTTGCAGGTCTTGACCGGACAGGCCTCTTGGTACCTTGAGGCCGGCCAGATACCAGGCATCGACCACATCAACCATAGCTCTGCCCACACCTGCCACGTCCTTGTCCGCCAGGGCGCCATAAACACCATGCACCCGTCTGCCCGAGGATTTTAGCTGACTCAGCTGACCAGACAACCAACCGGCAGCATGGGGGTTATGGCCAACATCCAGGAAGATATCCGGTGCGGAACCAACACGCTCGAAACGCCCGGGTACACTCAGACCAGAAAGCACCTGCTCAATGACTGGTACCGGCAGGTTCGGTTCAAGCTCGCGTATGGCAACCACGGCGGCTGCCACGCTCTTGATCGGCAATGGGCCGGCGGGCAGACGAATCGCCTGGCCTTTATGGCGAAGCTCTACCGCCGGAGCATCATCGCCTGCTTGCTGCTCGGTCACCAGCTCATAATCACGCCCCAGCAGACCCAGTTCGACCTTTTGCGCAGTGGCCTGCTGAAGCACCGAACGTGGCGGATCGGAATCGGCATAGACCGAGGGGATGCCCGGCCTAAGGACACCGGCCTTTTCAAACCCGATGACTTCGCGATTGTCGCCAAGGAAGGCAACATGGTCGATGTCCACCGATGTCAGGATGGCAAAATCCGCGTCCAGGACATTGACAGCATCCAGCCGCCCACCCAGGCCAACCTCCAGCACCCAGTCGTCGAGGCCCGCATCGGCAAAGGCCACGAAAGCGGCAAGGGTTCCGAATTCAAAATAGGTAAGAGAGACATTGCCGCGTGCTTCTTCGACGGCTTCGAATGCACTGACAAGCGCGTCGTCGGAGATATCCTCACCATTAAGACGCACACGCTCGTTATAGCGTTGTAGATGGGGCGAGGTGTAAGCGCCAGTCCGCCTGCCAGCCGCGCGCAAAAGCGCCTCGACAGTAGCAACCGCACTGCCTTTGCCGTTAGTGCCAGCCACAGTGATGATTCGGGCGGACGGCTTTCGCCGGAACAACCGCCGCAGAACCACGAGGACCCGGTCCAGGCCAAGATCAATCTCTGTGGGGTGTATCGCTTCCAGGTAGGTAAGCCACTGATCAACAGTGGCACCAGGCCCCGGCGATGCCGGGGGCTGGTCTGCAGGGTTACTCGGCAGGGGCATCGGTTTCGGGCTTCTCCGAGACTTCAAACTCAATCGGGTCTTCGGTTCCCGGGCGCTCCTGGCCAGTAAACTTTGCGAGCACATGAGCAATGCGTTCGCGCATCTGATGGCGATGGAGAATCATATCAATCGCGCCATGCTCAAGCAGGAACTCACTGCGCTGGAAACCTTCCGGCAGTTTTTCACGAACCGTCTGTTCGATAACCCGGGGGCCGGCGAAGCCGATCAATGCGTTTGGCTCTGCAATGTTGAGATCCCCCAGCATGGCCAGACTGGCGGACACGCCACCGAAGACAGGGTCCGTCATCACAGAGATATAGGGAATACCCTCAACTTTCATCCTCTCAAGCACAGCGGCTGTCTTCGACATCTGCATCAACGACAGAATCGCTTCCTGCATGCGGGCGCCGCCGCTGGCTGAGAAGCAGACCAACGGGATACGCTCCTTGAGAGCAACATTTGCGGCCTGGACAAACTTCTCCCCGACCACTTGCCCCATAGAGCCACCAAGGAATCCAAATTCGAACGCGCAGGCAACTAAAGGAACCCCGAGCGTCGTGCCTTTCATCGCTACGAGAGCATCCTTTTCCCCAGTAGCTTTCTGCGCCTGGGACAACCGATCTTTGTACCGCTTACTATCCTTGAACTTCAATCGATCCCAAGGCTCAAGCTCAGCGGCAATTTCTTCACAACCCTCTGGATCAAGAAAAATTTCGAGGCGCCGGCGCGCAGTGACTCTCAAATGATGGTTACATTTCGGGCACACATCCAGGTTCTTCTCAAGTTCCGGCTTGTAGAGAAACGCGCCGCACTTGGGACACTTCTTCCACAGCCCCTCGGGTACGCCGGTTCTCTGCTTCGACTCCGAGCGTATCTTGCTCGGCATAATCTTGTCCAGCCAGTTACTCATGGTCTCATCCTGTCCTTTGACGCCTGTTTGCCCTCCTCCCCTTCATTCAGGAGGCGAGACTGTCCAGTGCTTCACGCATCGGGTGGAGCAGATCCGTCAATGCCCGCTTGAGCTGGTCGGTATCTGCCTGATTTCTGGCTATTGTATCGACCAGGACGCTACCAACAATTACACCATCGGATACCCGACCGACCGCCGCGGCAGTTTCCGCATCACGAATACCGAAACCAACACCCACCGGGAGAGCTGTCAGTTCGTGAATATGATTCACCTTGGCAGCCACCTCTTCCACGTTGATCGTGGCCGATCCCGTCACACCCTTGATAGAAACATAGTACACATAACCGGAGGAGTGCTCACTGATTGCCCGGATCCGGTCATCGGTCGTCGTTGGTGACAGCAGGAAGATGGCGTCGAGATTTCGCTGGGTAAACAACGGAGCAACCTCGTCGGCCTCCTCCGGTGGCAAGTCAACGGTCAGAATGCCGTCGACGCCAGCATCCTTGGCCGCATCTGCAAAACGCTCGTAGCCCATGGCTTCCATCGGGTTCAGGTAGCCCATCAAAACCACCGGAGTTGCGTCGTCTGACTTCCGGAACTCCTTGACCATGGCAATCACCTGCCTCAGCGAGGTACCGTGCACCAGGGCCCGCTCACAGGCAAGCTGGATTACCGGGCCGTCTGCCATGGGGTCAGAGAACGGCACCCCCAGCTCGATAATATCTGCCCCCGCCTCAACCAACGTGTGCATCAGATCTACCGTGACATCGGGATGCGGGTCACCGGCAGTAATATAGGGAATAAGTGCCTTCCGGCCTTGTCCTTTCAGGGCCTTGAGGACCCCTTCAATTCGGCTCATGCCTGCTCCTGTTAATTCTTCAGATCTCGATGCCTTCAAGCTTGGCAACCGTGTTAATGTCCTTGTCGCCACGCCCGGAAACGTTAATGACAACGGTCTGGTCTTTGTCCATGGTCGCCGCCAGTTTGATGGCATAGGCGACAGCGTGAGCCGTTTCCAGCGCGGGCATAATGCCCTCGACGCGGGTCAATTTCCGGAACCCTTCCATCGCTTCGTCATCGGTAACGGACACATAATTGGCACGGCCAATGTCCTTCAACCAGCTGTGCTCTGGACCCACCCCTGGATAGTCCAGGCCGGCACTCACCGAATGCGTACCTGCGATCTGGCCATTTTCGTCTTCCATCAGGTAGGTGCGGTTACCGTGAAGCACGCCAGGACGACCGGCACAGAGTGGTGCCGCGTGTTTGCCGGTATCAATGCCCAGGCCGCCAGCCTCGACACCGTAAAGCTGTACCGATTCGTCAGAAAGGAACGGATAGAACATGCCAATGGCGTTGGAACCACCACCCACACAAGCAACCAGGGCATCCGGCAATTTGCCGGTTTTCTCCAGAGCCTGACGACGGGTTTCCCGACCGATTACCGACTGGAAATCCCGGACCAGCAGCGGATATGGATGCGGCCCCGCAACGGTACCAATGATATAGAAGGTGTCGTCCACGTGAGCCACCCAGTCACGCATCGCATCGTTCATGGCATCCTTGAGGGTTTTGGTGCCACCCTGAACGGCATGAACCGTCGCGCCCAGAAGCTTCATCCGGAACACGTTCAGAGACTGTCGCTGGACATCCTCCGCGCCCATGAACACATGGCATTCGAGACCCAGGCGCGCGCAAACAGTTGCAGTGGCAACGCCATGCTGACCCGCACCGGTTTCGGCAATGATCCGCTTTTTACCGAGGAAACTGGCAAGCAGCGCCTGGCCGATCGTGTTGTTCACCTTATGGGCACCGGTGTGACAAAGATCTTCACGCTTGAGCCAGATCTGGGCGCCGCCGGTTTCACGGCTGAGACGCTCGGCGAAATACAGGGGGGTTGGCCGGCCAACATAATCCGCCAGTTCCTTGTCGAACCGCGCCTGGAATTCCGGATCCTTCTTCAGGCGGGCGTATTCTTTCTCGAGCGTCATCAGGGAATCCATCAGAGTCTCGGAAACAAATCGCCCGCCAAAGGCGCCGAAGTGACCCCGCGCGTCCGGCAGTGCGCTCAGCATTTCTTCAGTCAGTTTTACAGACACGGTGAACCTCTTTAATAAAATGAGAAATTTTCTGGATATCCTTGATGCCTTTGTCCTGTTCAACACCGCCACTGACATCTACAGCCCAGGGTTTCACCTGTTTCACAGCGGCAAATACGTTATCAGATGACAAACCCCCGGCCAATATGATCGGAAGCGGCCGGTAGTCAGGGATCAGATCCCAGTTAAACGATTTTCCTGTGCCTCCATACCGGTCTGGATCCCAGGCGTCGACCAGCAGGCCGGAAGCGTTGTAGAACTCCTCGAAGGCGGCTTCAATCTGCCCTGCCTCTCGGACCCGGATGGCCTTGATCCAGCGTCGACCAAAACTGGCACAGAAATCCGCCGATTCGTCGCCATGAAATTGCAGCAAATCCAGTGGCACCCGCTCGAGAACCGCCTCGACTTCCTGCCTGGATGGATTTACAAATAATCCAACCACCGACATGAACGCCGGAACACGCTTTGCCAGTTCGGCAGCCAGCTCCAGAGAAACGGAACGGGGACTCGGCTCATAAAAAACCAGACCCAGGGCGTCGGCGCCGAATTGAACAGCCCCGTCGATATCCTCGGGGCGGGTAAGGCCGCAAATTTTGACCCTTGCGCTCATTGGCTCGGAACCCGCTGTTTGACATGGATGTGTGTTGGGGTGAACGGACTGTTTTCTTCCCGAGTGAACCAGGGCCGCAGAAAGCCCGGGCCGCACTCGACAGCGGGAATCCCGAATTCGTCCGGGTACCCCACATCGACCAGATACAGACCATGGGGAGGCGCTGTTACACCTGCAGCTGTCCGATCTCTGGCGACCAGTATCTCATGAATCCACTCCGGTCGCTGCTTTCCCGAACCAACCGCCATCAGGGCACCGGCGATATTCCGGACCATGTGGTGCAAAAACGCGTTGGCCTGCACGTCTATTACGACAAAATCCCGTTTCCGGGTTACCGAAATACGTTCCAGAAACCGAATCGGTGTTCGGGACTGGCATCCGGCCGCACGGAAAGAGGAAAAGTCATGCTCTCCCGCCAATGCCTGGGCGGCCCTGTGCATACGATCTGCGTCCAGTGGGCGGAAGGTCCAGCTTACCTGGCCCCGCTGTATACCCGGACGCACTGGATGGTTGTAGATGATGTAACGGTAACGCCGATAGGTCGCGGAAAATCGAGCGTGGAAATCACCGACTCCGTTTCCGGCCCAGTGCACGGAAATGTCATCGGGCAGCGCCGTGTTTATACCCATAACCCAGGAGCGCAGGTTACGGACAGACGGAGTGTCAAAATGAGCGATTTGATAGCTGGCGTGCACCCCGGCATCGGTACGGCCCGCACACACCAGATCAACTGCATGGTTCGCAACCTTTGCCACCGCTGCCGTCAGTTCCGCTTCCACCGATCGAACACCGGATTTCTGGAGCTGCCAGCCGTGAAACCCACGCCCATCATATTCGAAGGCAAGTGCGACGCGGCCCGCGCCTACGGCGTTATCGGTGGAGAGCTGCTGAGTCTCGAGAAACAAGTGCGAATCCGAAGAGAATGGTTCTATAAAAACAAAGCGCCGACCTTATTGCTGGGAGGATACCCGGCGGCCGGCGCTTGCTACCTGTCAGGCCCGATTATAACGGATCAGGACAGATTTTTAAGGAGGTCTTGCGCCTCTGCTTTCTGATCTTCGTTTCCTTCAAGGGAGACTTCTTCCAGGATGTCGCGAGCTCCGTCGGTGTCACCCATCTCGATGTAGGCCCGCGCCAGATCCAGTTTGGTAGCGGCCTCATCGGTTCCGGCCAGGAAGTCGAAATCGTCCTCGTCACCGAGTTCGCTTTCATCGATGTCCGCAACCTGCGATTTGCGCGACTCATCGGAAACTTCATCAGACGCGACCGGGAGATCAAGATCACTTTCAGATGTCTCCGAGTCTTCGAGCTCATCGGTTACACCCAGTTGCTCGAGATCCTCGGCATCTTCAACCGTCTGTTCAGGATCCGCTTCCTCTGCATCGCCCTCACCGAGTGTGTCCTCAAGACCAAGCTCTTCATCGAGTGACGCCTCTTCGCTCTCCTCGGGGTTGGCTGAATCGGCAGAATCGGAAAACTCTTCCATCAGGGCCAGGTCTTCATCGGAGACGTCCAGTTCCAGGTCATCCAGCGAAGATTCTTCCATCTCACTGCCACCAAGCTCGTCTTCTTCACCGGCTACCTTGTCCAGTTCAGCATCGAGCTCATCCAGGAATGACTCGTCCAGCGAATCAATATCCGATTCGCCGTCAGTATCAGCACTCTGCTCAGTACCTTCCTCGGATGTAGTTTTAGGCCTTTCGTCTGGCAGCTCCTCCGTCAGGTCTCCTTCGTCCAGATCACCCTCTTCCAGATCAAGGCTCAGGTCGTCATCAGAATCGTCGAGCCCCTGCTCTGCGCCGGATGGCTTGTCAGTGTCCTCTTCGAATTCCGAAGACAGATCCCAGTCTGTGGACTCCTCAAGCTCGGAGGTGTCTTCGGTCGAAGGCTTTTCTTCGTCCGATTCCAGCTCCAGGCCCGAGAGATCGTATTCGATCATATCGTCACGGCTTTCTTCTTTGCCCTCGCCGGATGCGTCCTCCTTGCTGGCCTCGGATTCGTCAAGCTCATCAAGCTCGAAATCAGACAGGTCAGCCTCTGAAAGTTCCGAATCAAAGTCGCCAAACTCGTTCTCGGCCGGCTCTTCTTTCTCAGCATCAAACTGATCGGCGAGAAGTTCTTCAGATTCAGGCTTGTCCTGCTTCTCAATGGACTCATCACCGGTTTCGTCAGAATCATAGGACGTAGCGAACGAATCGGAACGTAACTGAGATTCAAGGTCATCGATGCTGGGCATCGACTCCGCCTCTTCCAGCCGCGCGCGCAGCTCGTTCGCAGTGGTCAGCGCTTCTTCATCGTCCAGAGCCTCGACCTCTCCGAATTGTTTTTCGAAAGAGTCGCGATCCTGGGTATCTGCGTAGACACCGAGCAGCTTCAAGCGCAGATCGGTGCGACTGGGCTCACGGGAAATTGCGGTTTCCAGAGCTTGGGCAGCCCGATCATGTTGACCATAGGCAATGTAAGAGTCAGCCTCGGCCAGGGCGTCGCCAGCCGCAGATTGCTGATCCTCTTCATCCAGGCTCAGATCGAAGGAATCCGTTTCTTCGTCGGTTTCATTGTTCAGCTGTTCGTAAAACGCCTTTTCCCGGTTTGCATTGCGGCGGGCAAGCAGCAGGAGAAGCAACAGCAGAACGATCAGACCGCCACCAAGGGCAATCTGATACATCGGATTACCAGTTATGGCATCAATAACGTTACCGGGGAAACCTTTATCGGCAGCCGGAGCCTGTTGAGCAGGCTTGGGCGCAGGCTCTGCAGATTGCTCTGTTTGTGTCGGGGCTGGCTCCGCCGCCGCAGTTTCTTCAACCGCATCATCGGTAGCCTCAACCGCCGGCTCGTCCGCTCCAGACATTTCAGCCTGTTCTGATGCGTCACCGGAATCGGCACCCATCTGATCATCGGATGACTGATCGGAACCGGCCATTTCGTCAGTTTCATCGACCATAGCCTCGGACTCGGCCATGTCGCCTGATTCACCCGCAGCTTCCGCATCCTCAGCTTCACCGTCCATCATGTCCGAATCGACGGGTGCCGTATCACCTTCAACGGCCTCGTCCATGGCGACAGATTCCTCTGCTCCAACATCGGCAGCCGGACTTTCAACGGGTGCGGTCTGCTCCGCCGTTTCATCACCGGCAGTCTGCTGCATTTCAGCAAGCTGGGTATTCTTGAGCTCAAGCAGGCGCTGCAGAGTCTGCACCTGGTCCTGCAGGTCCTCAACACGACTGTTCAGCTCATCGTTCTCCCGGCGAGCGCTTTCGAGCTCTTCCATCGCGACCGCTGTGCCGGCATCAACGCCGCCCGGCAGTTCGCTGTCACCGCCCGCGGAGCCACTTTCGCTGGCCTCACTGCCGGCGTCCTCGGACACCACGAGTTTGAGTTCATCACCTCCGGCGCCAGCCTGCTGTTGGGGCGCGGACGCTGCCTGCTGCTCGGCGGTTGCATCGACTGTGCGCTGGGGCGTCTGGAATTCCTGATTCTGCTGGGCAACCACGCGAGTAGCTTCAGCGCGAGTTCGACTCTGGATCTGGTCCAGAGACGGGACACGCAGCACTTCACCGCGCTTCAGTCGATTGATGTTATTGCCAATGAATGCGTTCGGGTTCAGGTCCTGGATTGCTAGCATGACCTGCTGCATAGAGACACTGTTGTCTGGACGCACTTGAGACGCGATGGTCCACAATGTGTCTGAAGCTCCGGTGGGCCCGAATGTATCAGCCTGATATCCGGAACCCAGCGACCGCTCGGCCTGAGCCTGGCGACGAACTGATTCGGCACTGCGAGTGGTCGTCGGCTGGCTGGTTGTCTGGGACGTGGAGACTGTTGGAGTGCTGACCTGTTCCTGCACGCCGGACTCTTCCGCGTATACAGGTGGATCCACCAGAACGGCGTATTCCCGCATTAACCGGCCGTTTGGCCAGGTCAACTCAAGCAGGAAGTTGAGGTACGGTTCCCTCAGAGGTTCACGGGAGGACACATTGACAATGAGACTGCCATCATTGCCGGTGACCACCTGGAACCTGAGTTTACTGAGAAACTGGTTGCGATCCAGCCCCACCCGCTCATATGCCTGTTCCGAGGCAATATTGACGAACACGTCCGCTGGATTGACGCCACGGCTTTGGGGCAGAACAATCTCTGCGTCCAGTGGCTCGTTCAGATAGGACTGAAGTTCTATTTCACCCAGCCCCAGGGCCTGTGCGACGCCGGATCCGAGCCCTCCCGCCAGAGCCAGGGCAACCGCAAGCTTGCGTACCTTCATGCTTTTTCCTTTCCAGTCTCCGTTATTCGTTACTGCTCTTTTTCAAACAGAATCGGACGAGGTTGGATGACTTTCGTCTTGATAATTCTCGTTATTATGTGTTCTTTTTAATTTTCAGTCCGGCAAGTATTGTTGATAAAACCTCTTTTATCAATCAATCAGCCGCAATCCTTGTACCATTTTTTTATCAATCACGCGGAACTACCTAGCGCTCTTGAAAATAACAGGGGCGGAGGCTGAAATCAGCCTCCGCCCCCTCACCGGTTTATCGAAACCGGACACAGTTGGCATTTATTGCCTCTGTGTAACAATTTTTAACGCTCCTGAAGGATCCGGAGCATACGGCGCAGCGGCTCAGCGGCACCCCACAGGAGCTGGTCACCCACCGTAAACGCGGAAATATATTCCGGCCCCATGGTCAGCTTGCGGATACGGCCGATCGGCACGCTCAAGGTACCGGTCACCTTCGCTGGAGTCAGTTCCTCAATGGTCGCATCACGGTCATTGGGAATCACTTTCACCCAGTCATTCGCTTTCGCAAGGATCGACTCGATTTCAGAAACCGGGAGATCCTTCTTCAGCTTGATAGTCAGCGCCTGACTGTGGGAGCGCATTGCTCCAATCCGCACACAGATGCCGTCGATGGGAATCGGGTTATCGGAGCGCCCGAGAATTTTGTTGGTCTCGACCCCCGCCTTCCACTCTTCCTTACTCATGCCGTTGTCGAGCTGCTTGTCGATGAACGGGATAAGACTGCCGGCCAGGGGCACCTGGAAGTGCTCGGTCGGGAAGCCGTCCGAACGCATGGTTTCGGTTACCTTGCGGTCAATCTCCAGAATCGCGGAGGAAGGATCGTCCAGCTCGGACTTGACGCTCTTGTTGAGCTCGCCCATCTGGTTCAACAGCTCGCGCATGTTCTGAGCGCCAGAACCGGAAGCCGCCTGATAGGTCATGGGCGACACCCACTCGATCAGATCCTGCTCAAGCAGGCCACCCAAAGCCAGCATCATCAGGCTCACGGTGCAGTTACCACCGATGTAGTCCTTGACGCCTTTCTCAAGCGCGGCGTCAATCACGTTTCGGTTGACCGGATCCAGAACAATCACCGAGTGGTCGACCATTCGCAGGGTGGAGGCTGCATCAATCCAGTAACCTTCCCAGCCCGCGTCACGGAGCTTCTGATAAACCGCGCCGGTGTAGTCGCCACCCTGACAGGTCACGATGACATCCATGGTTTTCAGAATCTCGACGTCAAACGCGTCCTGCAGAGGAGGAACGTCGTCTTTTCCCACGTCCGGCGCAGGCTTGCCAGCCTGGGATGTGGTGAAAAACACCGGTTCGATATCGGCGAAATCGTTTTCTTCACGCATGCGTTGCATGAGGACCGAGCCCACCATGCCACGCCAACCTACAAGTCCAACTCGCTTCATGTGCGATCTTCAGACCTCGTTTTATGCCCGCCCCATGCCTTTATCGCTGGCAGGGACAGGATGGATGATCCCGCGGCAACTGCATCGCGTTGCCGTCGGGTCTCAAATACGCCTGTCAGGGCCTGGCCTCTTTACAGTGCAGCCAGAACCGCCTCCCCCATTTCCCGGGTGGACACTTTCTTTGCGCCCTCAGACATGATGTCCGCTGTTCGCAGACCCTGATCCAGGACCTTGCTGACCGCCGCTTCAATGGCTTCAGCAGCTTTTTCCTCATTCAGACTGTACCGCAGCATCATGGCAGCACTGAGGATGGTGGCCAGCGGATTGGCAATGCCCTGCCCGGCAATATCCGGCGCAGACCCGTGGCAGGGCTCATACATGCCCTGCTTTTCGGAGTTCAGCGACGCCGATGGCAACATACCGATCGAGCCGGTGAGCATAGCCGCTTCGTCCGAAAGAATATCACCAAACATGTTGCCAGTCACAATCACGTCAAACTGCTTGGGTGCACGGACCAGCTGCATGGCGGCATTGTCCACGTACATATGAGACAGCTCCACGTCCGGATATTCCCGGCGGAGATCGTTCATGATTTCCCGCCATAGAACAGTCACTTCCAGCACGTTGGCTTTGTCCACGGAGCACAGCTTTTTGCCCCGCTGCTGCGCGGCCTCAAAAGCCACCCGCCCGATACGACGAATTTCCGATTCTGTGTAGGCGTAGGTGTTGTAACCCTGGCGCTCTCCGCTCTCCAGTTCGCGCACACCGCGCGGCTGACCAAAATAGATACCGCCAGTCAGTTCACGGACAATCATGATATCCAGCCCGGAAACAACTTCCGGCTTCAGAGAAGAGGCGGACGCCAGTTGCGGATAGAGAATTGCCGGACGCAGGTTTGCAAACAGCTCCAGGTTAGAGCGCAACCCCAGCAACCCCTTCTCCGGGCGCTTGGCCATGGGCAGACTGTCCCACTGAGGACCGCCCACGGCACCCAGAAGGATCGCGTCGGCTCTGGTGGCCTTTTCGAGGGTTTCATCCGGCAGCGGTGTGTCGGTTTCATCAATCGCCGCACCGCCCACGAGGCCGGACTCGAAGCTCAGGCCGAGATTGAACTGATCATTGATCTTGTTGAGCACTTTTTCCGCTTCAGCGACAATTTCCGGACCGATACCGTCGCCGGGAAGCATCAGGATAGTTCTGGGCATGTTTTTTCCTTGTTCCATTCCTTCAGGTCGAATTAGCGCCAGCGTAATCCGACAGCCTATTCAACCCCCGGCACCAAACAGCCAGGGCGCAGTTTTACGGCGGCTTTCTTCGTAAGACCGGATCAGCTCAGCATCTTCCAGCGTCACGCCAATATCATCCAGGCCGTTCAGCAGGCAATGACGACGGAAATCATCCACCTCAAAGGTAAAGGTTTCGCCGGATGGGGTAGTTACAGTCCTGGCTTCCAGGTCGACTGCCAACTGATAGCCTTCACTCTGCTCCACTTCCCGGAATAAACGATCAACAATTTCCTCAGGAAGAACAATGGGTAACAACCCATTCTTAAAGCAGTTATTATAGAAAATATCGGCAAAACTCGGAGCAATAATTACCCGGAACCCGAAATCCTCCAGAGCCCAGGGTGCGTGCTCCCGGCTTGAACCACAGCCAAAGTTACGTCGCGCCAACAATACACTGGCGTTCTTGTAGCGGTCCTGATTCAGGACAAAATCCGGATTAATCGGACGGGTGGAACAATCCTGATCCGGTTTGCCTTCATCCATATACCGCAACTCATCAAACAGGTTCGGGCCGAAACCCGTGCGCTTGATGGACTTCAGAAACTGCTTGGGAATGATCATGTCCGTATCCACGTTGGAACGGTCCATGGGGGCGACAACGCCCTGGTGTTGCTTCAATGCGCGCATGGTTCTCTCCTGTGGATCAGTTCATCAGCTCGCGGACATCAACGAAATGACCGGTTACTGCGGCAGCAGCAGCCATGGCCGGGCTCACCAGATGGGTACGCCCGCCAAAGCCCTGACGGCCTTCGAAGTTCCGGTTTGACGTGGAAGCACAATGCTCCCCCTGCCCCAGCTTGTCGGCGTTCATGGCCAGACACATCGAACAGCCCGGGTCGCGCCACTCAAGACCGGCTTCGATAAAGATCTTGTCCAGACCTTCCTGCTCCGCCTGGGCTTTCACCAGACCGGAACCGGGTACCACCATGGCCTGCTTCAGAATCGGCGACACCTTCCGCCCTTTCACCACGGCCGCGGCCTCGCGCAGATCCTCAATGCGGCTGTTGGTACAGGAGCCAATGAACACACGATCCAGCTTGATATCGGTAATCGCCATATTGGGCTGCAAACCCATGTACTTGAGAGCGCGAACAATGCCTTCACGCTTGATCGGATCGGCTTCCTGTTCCGGATCGGGCACCTTGCCATCAATTCCGGCCACCATTTCAGGCGACGTACCCCAGCTCACCTGCGGCTGGATTTCCGAGCCTTCGAGCTCAACAACCTTGTCGAAGACTGCATCGCTATCGCTATGCAAGGTGCGCCAGTATTCAACTGCAGCATCCCACTGCTCGCCCTTGGGGCCAAACGGGCGATTGCGAACGTATTCGATGGTGATGTCATCAACCGCTACCATACCAACCCGCGCACCGGCTTCGATGGACATGTTGCAGATGGTCATCCGCCCTTCCATGCTCAGGCCCTGGATAGCTTCGCCCCCAAACTCAATGGCGTGCCCGGTACCACCGGCAGTCCCGATCTTGCCAATGATGGCCAGCACAACATCCTTGCCGGTAACCCCCGGACCCAGCTTGCCATTGACCTTCACCAGCATGTTTTTCATTTTCTGCTGCACCAGGCACTGGGTGGCCAGCACATGCTCAACTTCACTGGTGCCAATACCATGAGCCAGGCAACCGAAGGCACCGTGGGTGGATGTATGGGAATCCCCACAAACAATACTCATGCCCGGCAACGTTGCGCCCTGCTCGGGCCCGATAACGTGCACGATGCCCTGGCGTTGATCCTTGATCTTGAACTCTAGAATCCCGAACTCGTCGCAGTTCTTGTCCAGTGTTTCCACCTGGATCCGGGAAACCGGGTCAACAATACCTTCGACACCACGATCACGATCCGTGGTAGGCACATTGTGGTCCGGCGTCGCAATGTTGGCATCAATCCGCCACGGCTTCCGCCCCGCCAGACGCAGGCCTTCAAATGCCTGGGGTGATGTCACTTCGTGCAGTAACTGACGATCGATATAAATCAACGCGGAGCCGTCGTCGCGCTGTTTGACGAGATGATCGTCCCACAATTTGTCGTATAAGGTTTTGCCCGCCATGATTCTCTCTCACTCTCTGGGGGTTTTGGTTATGACGTTTGATACCGCTATCTTACCGCCTGCGACCGGATAACCTCAATTCATGTTTTTTATCTATCGCATGCCTTACGGTAATACCTTAAGATTCTGAGAAGGTCGCATGTAGGGATGAGCCTCCCAAAACACGCCCGTAAATACATCCATGTAGGGCTCGGTCGCGCCATCCCTGGCGCTCCACGGTTTTGGGAGGCTCATCCCTCCATACTCCCCATACTCTGCGGACATTCGCCACACTCTGGGGAGCGGGTTGGAACAGCGTTTTCAAAACCGTAGAGGGCCAGGGATGGCCCGATTCGAGCCCACAGGGATGTGCTTGTCGGCGTGTTTTGAAAACGCTGTTCCAAGCCGGGACCTGCACCATATTTCGAAATCCGGGAACACAGATATGGACTCAAACGCATTAAAGGCATTTTTGACCATTGTCGATCAGGGCTCCTTCTCAGAAGCCGCAGAAATCCTGCACCTGACACAGCCGGCCATCTCGAAACGTTTGGCTGCCCTGGAAAACCAGCTTGGCACCAGCCTGATCGATCGTAGCCACCGCCAGATTCGTCTGACTGATGCCGGCAGTCGTTTGCTTCCCCATGCACGTCGGATCCTCGATGAAATTCACAACGCCCGGGTGGCGTTGTCGCCTGACTCTGGGCAAGTCGAGGGCGAGCTGCAAATCATCGCCAGCCATCACATCGGTCTGCATCATTTGCCAAATTGGCTACGACGGTTCAAACGGGAATACCCTCAGGTGTCCATCAACCTACAGTTCATGGAATCCGATGCCGCCTACGAGCAGATGCGTAAACGTAATGCGGAGCTGGCATTCGTGACGCTGAGTGACAGCATGGAACCGAGCTTTCATGTGTTTGCCCAATGGCTGGACCAGATGGTGTTTGTGGCCGGCGCCGAGCACCCCCTGGCGTCACTCGAAAATCCGAGGCTTACAGACCTAGCAGACCACCCGGCACTATTGCCCGACACCAGCACCGCAACCTATCGGGTTGTGAGCCGGTTGTTTCTGGAGGCGAATCTGCACCTGAACCCGCAAATGCCAACCAACTACCTGGAAACCATCAAGATGATGACCAGTGTGGGCCTGGGCTGGAGTGTGCTGCCCCTGCGCATGATTGACGACAGCCTTACGGTACTGGATGTGGGCAAGCCGGTTTCTCGTGTCCTCGGGGGGATCGGGTTATCCGGGCGGCAGCTCAGCAACGCGGCCAAAGCGTTACTCACCATCGTGCAGGAAGAGGAAAGCGCCTGAGGTTTAACCCTCGCCATGGGCTGGCGGCGGCCGAAGGCCTCGCCAGGTGATCACGATTGCGACGGCCATGGCGGCCGCACCACCCCAGAAAGCCGCCGAGGTACTGAACCCATCCACCAGGAAGCCCGACAACCAGGCCCCAAGCGCACCGCCAGCACCGAAGGTGAGGCCGCTGTAGAGGGCCTGCCCCTGCCCGTGATGGTGCTTGCCAAAAAAGCCCTGGATGTATTGGACAGAGATAGCGTGCAGCGCACCGTAAGATGCTGCATGAAGCAGCTGGGCGAACAGCAGGACGAGGACAAGATCCGTCAGCTCTGCAATCAATACCCATCGAATCATGGTGAGCGTAAGCGCGCCGATCGCAATCTGACGAACCGTGAAATTGCGCGTTAACCGGTGCATCACCAGAAACAGTGCGATCTCCGCAAACACGCCCAGCGACCACAGCAAACCAATCGACAGCTTGCCGTAGCCGTGCTGCTCCAGATGGATACTGAAAAACGTGTAGTAAGCTCCGTGCGAAACCTGCAGCAGGAAATTCATCAGAAAGAACGTCACCACTGCCGGGTGCGTGACGATGGCTTTTAAACTGCCTTTCGGCGCCGGCGGCTTTCGCTCACCCCGCTCCGCAGGCACCAGAAATGCGGATACGGCAATGCCCGCAAACACCGGAAGCAACAACCACGGGAGATTCTGAATCGGCACCAGTTCCAGTAATCCGCCGACCAGCGCAACCGCCCCGATGAACCCCACCGAGCCCCAGAGCCGAACCCGCCCGTATTTTTCTTTCTGCTCACCCAGGGTTCGAAGCGTGATCACCTCATACAGCGGCAAGATCGCATTCCAGAAAAACGTGAACGCCAGCATGACCAGCAGCAGGCCATAGAACCCCGGCTCCATGAATACGCCAGAGAAGAACAGCGAGCCGGTGATGGCGCCGAACCGGACCAGACGAACCCGTTGGCCGGTCTTGTCGCCGAGCCAACCCCAGACGCTGGGCGCAATGATTTTGGTGAGCTGGATCGTCGCCATGAGGGTGGCGATCTGGAGGTAGGAAAAGCCCTGGCCCTCAAGGTAGAGGGACCAATACGGCAAGAGCCCGCCAAGGAGGGCGAAGAACCAGAAATAGAGGTTAGAGAGGCGCCAGTAGATAGAAATACCCCGCAAGTCCGGCTGTTTTGGCGGGACTCACTGCCCAAAAATGTGGAGCGCCAAGGATGGCGCGACCAAGCCCTACAGGGAAGTATTCACGGGCGTTTTTTGGGCAGTGAGTGCCGCCAAAGCAGCTTCACCAAGCCTGACAAACAAAATCAGAGCTGCCCAATCACCGGCGTAGAAACAGAAACATCCGCATTCTGCCCACGATGCCGCAGGTAATGGTCCATCAACACAATGGCCATCATCGCCTCCGCAATAGGTGTCGCGCGGATGCCGACACATGGATCGTGCCGCCCGGTGGTAATCACCTCACAGGGATCGCCATTCACATCAATGCTCCGGCCCGACAAACGCAAACTCGACGTGGGCTTCAATGCGATACTGGCCACGATCGGTTGGCCTGAGGAAATACCTCCAAGCACACCACCGGCATTATTCGAAAGGAACCCTTCCGGCGTCATTTCGTCACGATGCTCGGTGCCCTTCTGGTCGATGCAGTCAAAACCGGCGCCAATCTCGACGCCCTTCACCGCATTAATGCTCATCAGTGCATGGGCAAGGTCCGCATCCAGGCGGTCAAAGATCGGCTCGCCGAGACCCGGTGGCACGCCTTCGGCAACCACGTTGATCCGGGCACCGATGGAATCCCCCTCCTTGCGCAGGGCATCCATATAAGCTTCCATCTCGGGAACCTTGTCCGCATCCGGGCAGAAGAACGGGTTCTGGTGAACCTGATCCCAATCCAGTTTCTCGGCCTTAATGGGCCCCAGCTGCGACAGATAGCCGCGAATCCGGATACCCAGGCGCTGCTCAAGGAATTTTCTCGCAACAGCACCCGCAGCGACCCGCATGGCGGTCTCACGGGCAGACGAACGACCACCGCCGCGATAGTCGCGAACACCATACTTATGCATGTAGGTGTAATCAGCGTGAGCCGGCCGAAACTGTTCGGAAATCTTTGAGTAATCCTTGGACCGTTGATCGGTGTTTTCAATCAGCAGGCCAATCGGCGTTCCGGTGGTCTTACCCTCGAAAACGCCTGAGAGGATTCTCACCTCGTCGGCTTCACGACGCTGGGTTGTGTGCCGGGATGTGCCTGGCTTACGGCGATCCAGGTCCCGCTGCATGTCCGCTTCCGAAAGCTCAAGTCCCGGAGGGCAGCCATCAATGATGCACCCCAGCGCAGGCCCGTGGCTCTCGCCGAATGAGGTAACCGTAAACAGTTTTCCGAAAGAGTTTCCCGACATAATTCAGTATCTTGTTCAGCTTTTATGAGAATTCAGTTTAACTGGAAGCCTGCCACTGACGCAGGTCCGGCTCGGTGATCAGAAAGACGCCATCGCCCCCATTCTCGAACTCCAGCCAGGTCAGTGGCAGATCCGGATACGCCTCATCCATTGCAACCCAGCTGTTACCGACTTCCACGACCAGTAGCCCACCAGGAGTAAGATGTTCGGCCGCTTTGGCAATGATTCTGTGAGCGATGTCGAGCCCGTCTTTACCGGCGGCAAGGCCCAGCTCTGGTTCGTGGCGGTACTCATCCGGCATGCTGGAGAGATCGTCTGCATCTACATAGGGCGGGTTGCTAACGATCACGTCGTAGCGACCTTCAATATTGTCAAAGACATCGGATTGTACGGTACGGACCCGCTCGCGGACTCCGTGCAGGTCGATATTTGATTCAGCCACTTCAAGTGCATCCGGAGAAATGTCTGAAAGATCGACTTCCGCCTCGCCGAAGACAGATGCCGCACCAATGCCAATGCACCCGCTCCCGGTGCAAAGATCAAGGATGCGTTCCACCGGCTTGTCTCCGAGCCACGGCTGAAAGCCATTCTCGATCAATTCACCAATGGGGGAACGCGGTACCAACACCCGTTCGTCAACATGAAAGGGCATGCCCATAAACCAGGCTTCACCGAGCAGATACGCCAGAGGTACGCGCTCATCCACGCGCCGGGCGATTCTTTCCAGTACCAGCTCCCGCTCTTCCCGCGTTAGACGGGCATCCAGGAACAGAGTGTTGTTTTCAAGGGGAAGGTGCAGGCTACGCATAACCAGCTGAACGGCTTCATCCCAGACATTGTCCGTGCCATGCCCGAAAAACAGCGGCGAAGCAGCAAACCGAGAGGAGGCGTAGCGGAGGTAATCCCGAACGCTGTGAAGGTCGTCAATAGGGCTGGTCACTAACGTACATCCTGTCCAAGAGCGTGTTAGCGCGGGATTATACGCTGTTTACCCGCTCGACTGCAGCCCGCCCCCGCCAACAAATTGTTCAGATAGCCAGAGGCCCAGAGCTGTTCCGGCTTTCTTCAAAGCGATCCAGCGCAGCAGCCATCCGTTCACGGCCCAGCTGGATCAATTCCGGTGCCTTGTGATAATCGTAGCTCCGACAGGCATTCTTCGGGATATTCACCAGCAAATCCGGCGGGTAGCCCGCAATCTTGTACTGCACAAGCGCACTCTGCATGGTCTCGATGGTGAGGTTCATCACATCGAATTTACCGATCCCGAGCTTGTCCCAGTCGATGGTTTCGTGCTCTTCCTGGCTCTTCTTGTCAGCCGGCTTCTTCTCCGCCTGCTTTTGATGCTCTTTCTTGTGCACTGCCCGGCTGATCTTTTCTTCCGGGCTGTCACCGTTGTCCGGCTTCCGGGCAGTCAGTGACTTCAGCGCGTCCCAGTCAAACCAGCGCGAGGCCTTCTCGCGGATCGTGTCCACCCACTCGTCCATATCCGTGTTTTCAGCCTCGCCCGGAGTAAACGCAGCGTCCGGAATCCGTCGGCGGCGGTCATCCTCGCCACTGAGATTGACCGCAACGATAATGTCAGCGTGGGAGGAAATGGTCGGGATGATTGGCAAAGGATTGAGCAAGGCACCGTCCACGAGGACTCTGCCATTGAGAACGAGGGGTGTGACAACACTTGGAATCGCCACCGAAGCGCGGATAGCCTGATCCAGAGGCCCTTCCTGAAACCAGATTTCCTTGTGGGCGAGCAGATCGGTCGCCACGGCCGTAAAGGCAATGGGCAGGTTTTCGATCCGGGTATCTCCCAGCATTTCCCTTACAACCGAAAAAATCTTCTCGCCACGAATAGCGCCCACGGAATTGAACGTTACATCCAGGAGCTTGAGGACATCGAACTGGCCCAGACCGGTAACCCAGTCCTTGTAGTCCTGCATCTTGCCGGCTCCGAACATACCGCCGATCAGGGCCCCCATGGAACAGCCGGAGATAGCAACGATGTCGTAGCCACGCTCCACCAGAACTTCGATGGCGCCGATGTGGGCATACCCTCTGGCACCACCACTTCCCAGCGTCAGAGCCACGGTCTTGCGCGGTTTGTTCCGGTCTTTGCCTTTTTCCGGGTTTGCCGGAGCACGGGTAGCGGAGACATCAGAGCTGCTCAGGACCTTCGAGACGTTGTCCTGCGGATCTTTCTCTGAGGGCTTGTCCTTTGGATCCTGATCGTCATCCTTTGATGTGCCCATAATCATTACCTCGAGATCACCACCACTTCTACCCGGTCGCCCTGCCTGTCTGGATCACTGAAGACACCTGCCGGCCCCACAACGATTATCTTCTGTTGAGCCCGGGAGACACCCGTTTTGGACAGGACCTCCGACAACGATTCGGTAGCCAGGCGGGCACGCTCCATCGCATCACTGAAGGACTCATCAGTCTCCAATACAGAATAGCCCACCAGTGCAACCACCGTACCCTCTTCACGGGCCAGATCATTCACCCGCCTACGATCCGTTGCCTGCCAGTCGAACCGGTAGGTTACACCGCCTTGCCAGGGAACAATAATCGGCCCTTCAACGCGGTTGGCCATGGTGCCAAAGCCGGGAATGGTCGCGCCGGATTCGACCCGCAGGTGCTCCACCCACACATACTCCCGAAGGTTGCCGCGAGTCACCGTGTAAATGAGGGTCAGCCAACGCGCGCCGTCCTCGGCAACGGTGCCCGCCACCAGATAATCCTGGGTTGCATCACGGCCATAGAGAACCGCCTGATTAAAGATCTGGTTCGCCCATACGTTGCTTCTTCCACAGCGGATACTGGAGCACTCGAACAGAATCTGGGCGTTTCTCTCGCGCAATAGAGCGAGGTAGTGGTCCCGCGCTTCCTCGCGACTTGAGTCTCGGGCAATCCGGTACAGACGCCCTTCCCCGGTCACGGGCAAGCGGGCCAGGGTTTCGGAGCGAATCTCGTTATTGACTTCCCGCACGGGGCTGAACAATACCAGGTGTCCTGATGACTGAATCGATACCGTATCTTCAAGCGTCGACTGTTGATAGGCCTCGGGCATATCCTCCGGAGCAGACTGCACACCGGAAGACAGTGCCAATAATCCGAGGATCGGAACCAAGAAACGTGTGAACAGTATTTTCAGCAAGCGATTACTCATTTTCCAGGAATTGTCTGATGGCTGTTGCAGCCGGCCCGGTCTCGCCATCCAGATGGCAATGGTGACCTCCCGGCACGTTAACGATCTGGAGGTTGGCGATAGCGTCAGCGCGTTTATCCAGATCCTTTCTGTACGAAAGAAGTCCTGCATCGGCTCTGACAAAAAGTACTCGGGTTTCGATAGCAGACAGCGAAGCCAGCACCTGCTCTTCGGTCATCATCAATGGAGACGGGTGCCGTAACCTGGGGTCGGTCTGCCAGACGTAGCCCTCTCCCTCGGGTTTCATGTTGCGCGGAATGAGCGTCAGCGCGGCCTCGGGGCTGAGCGGACTCAGCCCGCCCTCCCGGGCTTTGGCGGCCGTGGCGATATCCGGATAGACAACCTGGCGGCCAGAGCCGGCAATGCGTTTTTTCACAGCTTTCCGGAGCTGGGGAATGGTTTCCTTAACCGGACGGCTCAATGCGCCCAGGCTGTCGATCATCACCAGGTTTCGAATTCGCTCCGGAAAGGCGGCCGCGTAGAGCGCTCCGACAATCCCCCCAAGCGAGTGCCCGACCAGGTTGATCCTGCCATCCGGTGTTTCCTGGAAATAACGTTCAACCAGCTCGGCCAGATCCGCCACATAGTCCATCAAGAGGTAACTCTGCCCCTCTGGGCGGTGCCCGGAATGGCCATGCCCGGCAAAGTCCAGCGCGTAGACGGGCCCGAGTCGCGCCAGCTCCGGTGCGAGCTTCACAAAGGTGAGGCTGTTATCGAGCCAGCCATGCAGCATTATGATCGGTGTATTATCGTGGGCATCAGTAGCGGCAGGCCAGCTAAGACCGGCCAGGGTGATGTGCCGGAGTTTCCAATCGGACTCGCGGAACGACCGGGCGGGGTTTTCAATGCTCCCGTCCTTCACCTGGTTTCCGGGGGTGTCCGTGGGAAACGACATGTCGCTCATCCAGGCTCCGCCTTCACATTGTATGGGTGGGGCGATCGGAGCTCAGCGAGCCTGCCAGGTAGGATTCAATCTTGGTTCGGGCGGTTTCATCATCACCGTTGAACTGGACACCTATACCCGCCGCGCGGTTGCCCTGGGCACCTTTGGGCGTTATCCAGATTACCTTGCCGGCGACCGGAATTTTTTCAGGCTCGTCCATGAGGTTGAGAAGCAGAAAGACTTCGTCGCCCAGCTGATACTGTTTCTGGGTCGGGATAAACAGACCACCCTGGCGGATATACGGCATATATGCCGCGTAGAGCACTGCTTTATCCTTGATTGTCAGGGTGAGTATGCCACTGCGCGCACCAAAACCTGGCCCCATAACTGACACCTTTCTCTTAGATCGTTTTGAACGGTTATCGGGATCCGAAAATCCCTTTCATTCCGGAATCATAGCAGTTGTTGCCCCCAAAGACGCAATTCTGCCGGGATATCCGCTAGGCCGCCGGGCGTTTCACCGGCATCAGCTTTTGCCAGGCGATCAGAAGACGACTGGCTTCCAGCTCGGGGCTGGCGTTGTAGACACCCGCCGCGCGTGATTCCTTTACCATATCGAGCAACTCATGGGCCCGCCAGCCGGGTGTCGTTTTTGCCAGAAATCCGAGCATATCGGCGGCATCGGCGTCCCGAGCACTGCCCCCCACTATCAAGCGTGCCAGATCAGCCGCCCAGGTTTCGAACAACCAAAGCGTATCCTCCAGGCCCATGGACTTGAACGCCCTGGCGGCCTCACCGACCGGAATCCTGGATTTCATGAAATCCTTGAAGCGGTCTAGGGCTGTGTCCCGCAAACCGATGAAATCACCTGTTGCATAGTCCAGTGCCAATCTGGGTGCATTACCCGCCAGCATCAAAGCTTTGGCCAGAACATCTGCAGACGGTTGTGCATCTTCGGGAAGATTCTTTACACGACTGGCGAGCCAGTGGTTGGCTTCGCTGTTGCCGGGCACCGGAACCGTAAATGTCTGGCACCGGGACCGGATGGTAGGCAACACCGGACGACCGCTCTCCTGCAACAGAATCAAGGTCACGTCGGGCAGCGGCTCTTCAAGGGTTTTGAGCAATGCGTTCGCCGCATTGATGTTCAACTGATCCGCCCTGTCAATAATCGCCACCTTATGGTGGGCAACCTGCGGAGACGCCACCGCAAACGAGGAAAGAGCCCTGACCTGATCCACCTTGACCATACGGGACTTTTCCGGCGCATAAATCCGGATATCCGGGTGGCTGGCGGCTGCCAGAAGTTCACATTGTTTACAGCGGCCACAGGCAATTGGCTGGCCCGCTTCCCGGCCCAATGGCTGATCGCAAAGCAGCAGCCCGCCGACAGCCTCTGCCCAGGCCCGCTTACCCACACCACACTCTCCAACAAGTATAAGAGCGTGTGGGAGTCGGTCTTCTGCGACCCGGCTCTGAACCGTTTGCCAGGCACGGCGCAGCCAGGGCATATCTTGGGCAATATCAGTCACTGGACCTTCCTGTGCGGGTTCCGGATCTGCGCAGTTGGCGCTTCATGGTTGCAAGCAAGCGGCGCATTCGCTTCAACTGCTCAACGCCCTCGTCGTCTTTACCAGCGCTATAGTAATGGCTGTTCACCATCCGGGCAAAAAGCCTGGCAGAATCCCCTGCAGCCGGTTCAGCTTTTGCCAGCCTTGATGCAAGAACCGACGGCGTTTCACCATGACGGACAGGCACGCCTGCACTCGCGCACAGACGGTGCCACGTATCCACCACCCTCCGGAACGCGTCCCGCCTTTCTCCACGGCGCATTTGCAACGCGGAAATGAGTCCAGCAATTAGCAATCCGGCACCAACGATACCCGCCGTCATGTAACCCAATTCGCGCATGCCGAAACCACCGGGCAACCTGGACATCAGATCCATCTGGCTCTGGCCCTGATAGCCGACGACCCAGCGCTGCCACTGGTAGTTGATGCGATCCAGCTGAAGACTCGCCCATTGCACCAGGGCCACATCCGCATAACGCTGGGGCGAGGTCCAGTTGTTTTCCAGGAAGGATCCCTCCTCTGCCACCGCGTCTCTCAGGCCTGACTCAATCCTATCCGGTGCAATGGCGGCCGTCGGATCGATCCTCACCCATCCGCGGCCGTCAATGTAGGCCTCAACCCAGGCATGGGCATCATACTGACGCACAATCAGGTAATCGCCTCCCGCCCCGTTTTCGCCCCCCTGGTAGCCGACGACAACGCGCGAGGGAATACCGGCAGCGCGCAACACGAAGGTGGTTGCGCCAGCATAGTGGGCGCAAAAACCGCGCTTCTCGTCGAAAAGCAGGGAATCGATGCCGTCTTCAGGCATGGCAGGAGGTCTGAGAGTGTAAAAGTACTCCTGTTCTCGAAAACGCTGCAACAGGGTACGAACGACCTGTTCGTCGTCCATCGTGCGGCGAAGTTCCCTTGCAAAGTCGCGCGCTCTGGGGTTGCCTTCCTGCGGCAGTTGCAGATAGCGGCGCAGTTCCACAGCGTTTTGTGTTTCGGCAACAGAGGCCTCGCTCTCGAGTGCGAGCCTGTAACGCACTGGGCTGTCAGCCGGCCGCCGGAAACGGAAAAGATCCGCGCTGTCTTCGAACACGTTATCCGATACCGCACGGGAACCTTCCAGGGCAAATGCCCAGCGCTGATCCGTAGGTTCCAACAACACGTCATACTGGTTTGGCTCAAGCTCTCCTATGCCACCATCAACCGCTACGCGTCCCAGGGCCCGAAATGGTTCTTGTTGACCCTGGCGCCAGGTTTCTCCATCCAGGTAGTCGAGAATAAGCCCTCGCCAGTATCTGTCCCTGTAGGCGGGCATCTCGCCGCCAAAGGTTACCCGGAACGCCCTCTCACTGCTCTGGGCAAGGTTGGAAATATCCCCTGGCCTCATGGTGTCGCTGATCCCGGTCCGGGCCTCACCGGACACCAGCGGCACACTCCACAGCGGCGACATCCGCGGGAAAAACACGAATAAAAGAACGACGATTGGCAGTGTCTTGAGGAACATTCCACCCAGCCTGCGCCAGCCTGAAGTCATGCCACCGGGCAGTTCCGGTGCGTTCAGTACTTGCAGCCCGACCAGCAGCAGCGCTATGCCGGTGAAGTTGACCAGTGCCCATAGAATCTCCTGATGAAACAGGAAATTTACCGAGGCCAGATAGACAAGAATGAAAAAAAGAACGTAGAAGTCCCTGACCGAACGGGTCTCCAGCCACTTGAGACCTACCGCCAGCACGAAGAACGAAGCTGCGGTATCTACCGTGAACCTCCCCTGTACTGTTGCAACATAGACGCCGATCAGCACCAGCATAATGCCCGTGCGCAACAGGCGGCCAGGGAGCCTTACCTTTCCGTATTGCGCCAACCAGCGCCAGGCGGCCAACACTGCGCAGGCCGCAATCAGCCAGAGCGGTAACCGGTCCCACTGGGGCGACAGCAGCAACGCAAAACTGGCAATCAGCCAGAGCAAGGCTCTCGAAGGCAGATTGGTCGCTGTCGCTTCTTCCGATTGGGCGCCTCTAAGGCGGTCCAGGAAACTCAAGCCTGCCCCTCCCCTGCATACTGCGGTGAGTTTCCTATCGGATTCCTGCGCGTTCCATGGGGCTCGGCCATGGTATCCCGCGGCCGTTCCTCACCCCAGGTCGCCAATGCTCGCAGGCACCGTGCTGCGTGTGCCGGCCCCGAATCAGGCTCAATGATCTGTCCGGGAAGATTCAACCCGAAACGCACACCGCTTTTGCCCCGTTCATTAATCAGAAACGCCAGGTAACTCAACCGCAACTCATGGTCTGCGCCAGGGTATGCGTTGAAATCCAGCCAATAGGGACTGCCCTGCTCACCCTCCCAGTCTGCCACCACCATTTGCCCGGTTCGTGCGAACCGCTTCCAGAGCACCCGCTGGCTGAGATCACCTTCCCGCCAGGGTCGGATATCCGCATGGTCATTGCCTTCAACGGATCGTGCTTCTGCTGACTCTTCACCATCCTCTACCGTGCTGAACGCCTCAGGAGCTGGAACCGGCCTTGGGAATACCAGACCGGCGGATACCGGCCGAACCCACGACCAGGCCTTGAGGAGGCCGAACGGAAAACGCGTTTCAATCCGTACCCGATCGGGCCGCAAATACCCCCGATGAGCGGAATGAACCGGAAGCGTGACATCCTGGGAACGACCCGAGTGGACGTGAACCGGGGCCAGGCCGGACTCTTCGCAGGAAAGCAGGATGGCAATGGCGTCATCTCGCCCTGCCTTCAGGCGGAATCGAAACGGAATATCATCACCGGCAAAGCCCTCTCCCGGCTGAACCAGCGTGAGCTCCAGGCCGGACAGATTTCGATGGGTTTGATGCATCGCGCCAACAAAGACCGCCCCAAGCAGAAAGGTACTCAGATAAATCAGGCTGTTCTGATAATTGATGCCGGTGAGAAGCATGATGACGAGCAACATCCCGAACACGAGCCCCGCACCAGTAGGCAGGATGAATATGTTCTTCTGACTGAAGCTCTGGACATCGGACCTCGGAATCCGTCGGTTAATCCAGCGACGAAAGCGATTTCTGAACGGATTTTTCATAGTAAAACTGAGGCCCTGCGATGCCCAAAAAGTTCATGGTATTCGACCACGATTTTGCGTTGATTAGTAACAGTACCGAAAAATCAAAGATTCTGATCACAATCCCGGATCATCTGGCTTGAATTCCTGTCTGACAAACCGAATACTCGTCCAAGGGAGCGTATTTTTTAAACAAAAGAGGCCAGATTATGAAACGCCGACACCTGCTCACCACCGCCATCAGCGGTCTGGTTGTTGCATTACCTGCCTTTGGTGGCGTTCAGACCATGACCTCGGACGAGATGGTGGAAACCTATGTGAAAGATTCCGCCGTAATCGTTGTACCCAAAGAACGGAAGAAATCCGAATCCGACCGCCAACGTATCCTGCGCTCCCTCACCATATCCCCCGGCGAACCGGTACTGACTGAAGCTGAAGAGGAAGCATACCGGGAAGCCCTGCAAAGATACGTTGACGAGGGTAAGACCGATGCTCTGGAAAACGCAGAGGATGAATTCCTCCGGCGCGCCCTGCTGCTGCCCCAGGAAGAAATCGCGCGGGCACAGCCGCCAGCGGAGTTTACCCCAACGATTCCACCAATCATCTTTGGGCAGCAGGCACAGATTCCGGAAGAGCCTTTTACGCAGACGTTTTTGAACGATCAACTGGGCATTGGCTTTGATGGCCAGAATCTGAACTTCAGTATTGGCAATCCGCCGGGTATTGATCAGATACAGGTTCCGCAGGCCATTAACGAAGGACCCATTACTTTGACGCCGAGGCCTGGTGGAGGGTTTGATCTTTCTATTGCGGTGCCGGATAGATAGTTTTAGCGTTTTGGGTTGGCAACGAATCCGGAACTAGAGTCGCAACTACACTCTCCGATGTCTTAAATTGCTCACGCGTAAGAACGTGTTTGATACACCTGGTAAGGGGTCGCATTCTATAACTGCTTACGCCGCACTCTAAATAATGACTGCGGAGCTTTCCTTAGTCTAGACGCACCAAAAACAACAAACCCCCGTCATAATGACGGGGGTTTGTTGTCGGTTTTCAATACACGCAATGTCGAGCAAAGCGTTTAGTGAAACCTGCTAACCAACTTTACGGCTGGTTAACTGTACCACCACCAACGGGATCGGCATGGCCGTAAACCCTCATAGTAGTGTTGGTAACGGCAAGGTTGTCCATGCGGAATGAACCGATAGACTGTCCGCCGATTTCAACAGCTCCTACGCCGATATCAGCCACAAACTGAGGAACGCTGATTTCGAGCGCATCGCCACCTGTAGCAACGGACGTCCCTTTGCCCACTGTGATCTGAGCTGAAGCGAAGAGTCCCGCCGCATCAGTCGGCTGTCCGTTAAGTTCAACCTGTTCATAGAACTGGGCGCCGTAAACGCTCAGATCGCGGACATTAACGCCAAGGAAATCTACGTCCATATCCATGTCAGAAACGTTGAATCCAACGTTCATGATCAGGTTGTCTGTAGCAGTATCAACACGGATGTTAAGCAGCCCCAGATCACCCTCAATGCCAATATTGCTTGCCAGCAAAGTACTGTTACCGCTGCCATCGCTTGCGTTCAGGGATGCAGAGCCAACTGCGACTGCAAAGTCGATTGGGACTGGATTGCCGTTGCCATCGACTTCCAATGAGTGAACATCAATGACTGCGTCACCATCAGCGGCGATATCAATGTCGATCAACAGCTCATCAAGCAAGCCGTCGACGCCTGTCACATTGCCGTCAGCGTCACGCTCAACTGCGCCGCCACCAATGAAGATGTCGTTGACTGAGAGGTAACCTTCGTCGGTGTACCGGAACTCACCGATGCTCACTTCAGTTTCGAGTTCGATGGTTACACCAGCCTGACCGGTAACGTTGCCCATAGCACTGTCATCCAGTGCCTTAAGGTCAGCGTTAGCTGCAAACGGAGCTGCAGCAACGGCAGTTGCCAATGCGAGTTTCTTCAGGCCTTTCATAACGTTCTCCTTTACGGAACAAATTGTTTTTATTTCCTTGCATGCAGACTGTTTGGTTTACTTTTGTATCTGCACGGCTACAGAGTACGTCAGAGGTAACAAAATGTTCCGTGAACACCTTCACAGTAACCAATAATTAGATTGTCCGACACCCGATCGTTATTCCGCTGCCTCTTCATCAACCTTGATATTGAAAATCTGCTTCTCCATGTCCACGACAACTTGGTCACCAAAACGTGCTTTGCCGTCTTTTATTGTGAACGGCACGAGCTGCGCCAGCGTCGGCCCAAAAATATGTTCCATTTCAACGACAAGAACCTTCTCGGCGTTAGCCTCTTTATTAGGATTGTCAGCCGTGTAGAAAATGGCTGTTGCACCAATCTTTCCTTTTTTCACCAAGGCGATTAGAGAACGACGCAGCACTTCAAGAGCAACATCGGCAGGCATCTCTTCGGCTTGCTTGATACGGATCGCCTTGGTCTTGTCGCCGGTATCTGTAACCACAGCGAACGGCTTTACGCCACCGGACACTACGATTCGGTCTGAAAGGTTCTCGACACCTTTTTGATACATTCGCTCGAACTGTTTCTGCACCATCTGCTTGACCTCATCCTCGGTGGCACCTCCGCTCTGCGCATACAACTCTCCCAAAGGCAGAATCAGAAAGATCAGAAACATTGTGGCTCGCACTGCCGTAGAAGTATTTTTCATTAGCTTTCTCCCATCTCATTCAACGTTCGCCATCAACTCATGACAGCAAACTTCTGATTTATTTTTGTATTAAGAATGGTCGCCAAACTCAGTTAGAATATTGACCAGCGCCCAAATTGGCGCCCAACTGAAACAGCCCCTCATTAGAGCAGCGGCTCAGCAAACGCCACAACGCCCGTTTTGTGTGCTGTTTATCATTTCTCGAAGAATCCGGAGGAACCTTGAACCCGGCAAACATGCGTGAACTCACCGATGAGGGCTACCATCGCCTGCTCAGCCATGCGTGTCGGGAAACGGATTTCGCCTATATCGGAAGCGTCGGAAACGGCCCGGCCCGGGGAGTTTTCAGCGGATTTTCTGCCAGCGCCATTGCCACCGAAGTACTCCAACACCCTGTGCCTGAAGATTTCTGCTCCGATCAGCTTGCCCAGAACATGGAAAGCCTCGTCCACCAGTTCCAGATCGAACAGGAACCCAATCCGGAATGCCTGTCCGGAGGGTGGATTGGCTTCCTGGGCTATGAGCTCGGGTATGTCAGGGAAAACCGTCTCAGAGAGCTCTGCCCATCTCTGGATGTCCCCCTAATGTCTGCAGGATTCTATCTTTGGACTGCCACTCATAATCGAAGAACAGATCAATATTGGCTTTGGATTCATCCGGACTGCCCTGATGGGACGCGTGATTTACTGGACCAGTGGCTGGCCACGGACGAACCCGCCACCACTGGATGGTCTATGGTTTGCGGATTTCAGCCCAGGCAAACACCGGTTGCCTTCAGGACGAGCGTAGAAAGGGTTCGCCAATACATCGAAGCCGGTGATTGTTATCAGGCGAATCTGTCCCAGGAATTCTCAGGCCGTTTCGTAGGGGATCCCTGGCGAGCATTCCAGGCGCTTTCGGATGCTAACCCTACTCCCTACAGCGGTTTTATCCGATCAGGCGAAGCATCGATTATCTCGGTCTCCCCCGAACGTTTTCTCGAGATACACGATCGCACCGTAACCACCAGCCCGATCAAGGGCACCAGGCCGAGAGGCAGAACACCGGAAACCGATCTGGCCTATGCCTCTGAACTGGAAGGCTCCGAAAAGGACCTTGCCGAGAACCTGATGATCGTCGATCTTCTCCGCAATGATCTGGGCCTGAACGCGAAACCCGGTAGTGTGAAAGTCGACAAACTCTTTGCTCTTGAGTCCTACAAGAACGTTCATCACCTCGTCAGCCACATTCGCGCGGAACTTGCCGACGGTGTTACGCCGATGAAGGCCCTGTTTGACGCATTCCCGGGTGGTTCCATTACGGGTGCGCCCAAGGTCCGAGCAATGGAAATCATCCGGGAGCTGGAGCCCCACTGGCGCGGTCCCTACTGCGGCTCGATTTTCTATCGCGGACTGGATGGCACGCTGGACAGCAATATTGCGATTCGAACCATGCTGTGTGATGGCGAGGGCACCATTCGGTGCTGGGGTGGTGGCGGTATTGTTGCGGACTCAGATCCCGAGGCTGAATATCAGGAGACGCTCGCAAAAGTCGGCTCTTTAATGCGGTTTCTGGAAGAGTTGGTGATCGACTGAAGTGAGTTCGGGTGAACATGGGGGCAGAAGAGAGCGTTCTTCTGACCCCAATTTCAGTCTTCCAATCAGGGGTTATGGATCTCGCTGGCCTTGAGAAACTCCTGCCTCAGATCCTCGAAGTTATGCACTGCAGGGAACTGCGGGAACTCGTCGATTACGTTCTTCGGAGCGTGGAAAAGAATACCGGCTTCGGCCTGCCCCAGCATGGTGGTGTCGTTGTAGGAATCACCGGCAGCAATCACGCGGTAATTCAGCAACTGGAATGCCCTCACCGACTGTCGCTTGGGGTCGCGCTGGCGCAGCAGGTAGTTGGTGATCTGGCCGTCGCCTGCAACTTCCAGCTTGTGACAAAGCAGTGCCGGATAACCCAGCTTCTTCATCAGGGGCATGGCGAATTCGTAGAAGGTGTCGGACAGAATCACAACCTGAAAACGCTCGCGCAGCCAATCCAGAAACTCCCGGGCGCCGGGCAGCGGGTCCAGCTCGCCAATCACTTCCTGGATTTGCGGAAGGCCATAGCCGTGCTGGTCCAGCAGCTTGAGGCGCTGCTTCATCAGCACGTCATAATCCGGAATATCGCGGGTGGTCGCCTTGAGCTCTTCAATGCCGGTCTTTTCGGCGAACGCGATCCAGATCTCCGGGATCAATACTCCTTCAAGGTCAAGGCATGCCAGTTCCACAACGATCTCCTGCTTTGATTGGTAAAGGGCCAGGACGGTCAATCCGCCTGCCTATATTCGGTGCGTATGATAAGAAAAACCGGCCAGGATTGCATCGTGGAAGTGTAAACCCGCGCTTTTTAACGCGGAATAACCATATAGATCGTCATTCCTTCAGGGTATGAGGCATTTAATGGTAGCCTTTTCGGTCAGTTAGATACCCTTGCACATCCATAGAAGGCAATGCCGGGCTATGACCGATATTCAAACCCTGCGGGAAGAGCTCGAAGGCCAGAGCCCCCGTTCGATTCTCAAAGCTGCGCTGCAACAATACGATAACATCGCCATCTCTTTCAGTGGCGCAGAAGATGTCGTGTTGATTGAAATGGCGCACAAGCTGACCGACAACCTGAAGGTTTTCACTCTGGATACAGGCCGTCTGCATCCGGAAACCTACGATTTTGTAGAGCGAGTTCGCAAGCATTACGGCATCGAGATCGAAGTTCTGTTTCCGGATGCTCACGAAGTTCAGGATCTGGTGAACAAAAAGGGCCTGTTCAGCTTCTATGAAGATGGGCACGGTGAGTGTTGCGGCATTCGCAAGGTCAACCCGCTGCGCCGCAAGCTGGCGACCGTGGACGCCTGGATCACTGGACAGCGGAAAGACCAGAGCCCCGGAACTCGCAATGACGTCCCGGTTATCCAGGAAGATACCGCCTTCTCGACCAATGAAAAGACACTGGTAAAGTTCAACCCACTTGCAAACTGGACATCAAAAGAGGTGTGGGATTACATCCGTATGTCCGAGGCGCCGTACAACAAACTGCATGAGAAAGGCTTTGTCAGCATCGGCTGCCAGCCCTGCACCCGTCCTGTCCTGCCTGGTCAACATGAACGTGAAGGCCGCTGGTGGTGGGAAGAAGCCACCCAGAAAGAATGCGGCCTCCATGCCGGCAACCTGATCGCCCGAGAATAACCCGGGCGTCTCTTGCCCATTCACCTTTTAGTGAGTGGGCAGCTCGACATCCTTGAACAGTTCTTCGATTTCAGACCGGCTGCCCTGATGGGAAACCGCCTCGTCCACCTTTTCTTTGGTGAGATGGGGCGCGAAACGGTGAATGAAGTCATACATATAGCCCCGTAGGAAAGTCCCCTTTCGGAACCCGAGTCGTGTGACGCTGGGACGGAAAAGCTTGCGGGCGTCGAGCGCAACCAGGTCGGTGTCCGTTTTTGGATCGAATGCCATGCTCGCGACAATTCCAACACCGAGCCCCAACCTGACGTAGGTCTTGATCACGTCTGCATCTGCTGCCGTAAATACCACTTTCGGTGTCAGTCCCTGGGACTGGAACGCCTCATCCAGTTTCGAGCGCCCCGTAAAGCCGAACACGTAAGTCACGAGCGGGTATTCTGCCAGCTCCGGAAGTGTCAGTTCCGGCAGTTTCGCCAGTGGATGATCCTTCGGCACGATGACGCTCCGGTTCCATTTGTAGCATGGCATCATGATCAGGTCGTTAAACAGCTCCATGCCCTCGGTGGCAATGGCAAAATCGACCGCCCCGCTGGCTGCCATTTCGGAGATCTGCATTGGCGTCCCCTGATGCATATGCAGGGAGACGTCCGGGTACTCCTCTATAAAACCACTGATAATCGGGGGCAGTGCATAACGGGCCTGGGTATGCGTGGTGGCGATGCTGAGATCACCCTTTCGCTGGTTACTGAATTCCTGGGCAATCTTTTTGATGCCCTCAACCCGCCGCAGGATTTCGCCGGCCTCGCGAATAATGATCTCGCCGCCCGGTGTGATTCTGGTGAGATGCTTGCCGCTGCGGGCAAATACTTCAAGCCCCAGCTCGTCCTCCAGCAGGCGGATCTGTTTGGAGATACCCGGCTGGGACGTGAACAGACTCTGGGCGGTTGCTGAGACATTCAGGTCGTGATGCGCAACTTCCCAGATATAGCGCAACTGTTGTAGTTTCATTGAATCTGCTGCTCCCTGGAGATCGAAGGACCTTGTTGAAGAATACGCATAAAAATACAGATTTTCATTCTTTTTTAATATAGGCAACTGCTTTTACACAGTTTAGACCAAAATCGCATTTGCGCAGCCCCTGATAAAACCCTGAGGCTATGAAAAGCCCCTCCAACCCTTGACTTGGCCAATACAAAGGACACAATCCGTAATGCCCTGTCTGGGCACATCAACACTCCAGTTCTCAGGGAATCCATGCTGCTCACCACAAAGTTTCTTCGGCCAACGTCAGACTCGCGCGCGGTTAAACGTGAGCGGCTGAGTGCCTTGCTTGAGTCCCGGGCTTCGAAAAGACTTAATCTGGTGATTGCGCCGGCCGGGTTTGGCAAGACCACTCTGGTTGCGCAATGGTGTTCAAGGGTTTCCTCCCCTACCGCCTGGCTCTCTCTGGATGAACACGATGATGAGCCCCGGCGATTCTGGCAGTACCTGATAGGTGCTTTTGAGCAAGCCGGCCTGACCGGCGCGTCCGATTTGCGCAAACAACTGGCCCACCACTCAGATGACACGTTTACCGAAGCCATTACCGGCCTGATCAACACACTGGCTCATGATGACAGCCCGTGGTCGCTGGTGCTGGACGATTTCCATTTCATTGGCAACCCGGCCATCCACAGGCAGTTCGCCTATTTCATTGATTATCTTCCGCCGGGTGTTCTGATAATCCTGGCGTCCAGAACCGAACCGCCACTGCCCCTGGCCCGCTGGCGCGTCCGTCGGTGGATCCAGAACATCCACCCTGGCCTGTTGGCCTTTTCTGAAGACGAATGCCGTCAGTTCTTTCACGACACCATGGGCCTTGATATCGCCGACGAAGATGTCCACGCGATTTACCGCAAAACCGAAGGCTGGGTCGCTGCCATGCAGCTGTCCGCATTGTCCGGAAAGGACGCCAGCACGAGTGGAAACCAGATAAATCTGGATGAGCGCCACATCAGCGATTATGTGCTGAGCGAAGTACTTGAGCAGCAACCCCGGGAGCTGTCGGACTTTCTGCTTGAAACGGCCTGCTGCCCCCGGCTATGTGCGTCCCTCTGTGATTCGATCCGTGGGTCCGATAACAGCCAGGAGCTGCTTGAAAAACTTCTCAGCCAGAATCTGTTCCTGATCCCGCTGGATACCCGTAACGAGTGGTTCCGCTATCACGACCTGTTTCGGGATGCGCTGCAACTCAGGGTAAGTCACCAAGATCCTGACTCGGCCGCGCGACTCTGGCACCGGACGGTGGACTGGTTATTGGCCCATGGCCACGTGCAGGAAGCCATTGCCCAGATCGTCCGACAGGAGGACTGGTCCCGGCTTGCCCAGGTGCTCGCCGAGCACGGCAACAACCTGATCCATGGCGGATATCACCTCCCCGTGCTGGACTGGATTGATGCCCTGCCACAGGACCTTGTCATCGACAATCCGCAACTCCAGATGCTCCGGATCTGGGGGCTGTTCTTTGCCAACCGAATGGATAGTCTGGAGCCGCTGCTGTCCGGCCTGGAGGATCTTCTGGACCGGCAGGTGGCGGACTCCCATCCGGATGCCGAAGGGGCCCTCGGGCTGCAAAGTGAGATCTCGTTGATGCGCTCCTATCTGGCTCGCACCCGGAGTGACGACAAGAGCGCCGCAGATCTCACAAGACAGGTGCTCAGGGAGATTGATCACACTCGCATACCGTTAAAGTCGGTGACCTATTACGGCCTGGGCCTGGATTACTACGGCAAGGGTGAACTCACCGAAGCCGAAGACGCGCTCCAATCGGCAGTCCGTTACGGACAGGTCGAACATAAACCCAGTACGGTTCTTTCTAGTGGCGGCCTGCTGGCATGGATTCAGTACAATCGCGGCGATATCGATCTGGCTTTGGAAACCTGCACCGAGATAAGGCAATGGGTGGACAAACACTATGCGGACCCAACCCAGCCAAGACTCATCTCATGCTGGCAGAACAGTACACTCTGTGAGATTCATCGCGAACGAAATCACCCCCAGCTAGCAGCCACGCACCTGAAACCGTTGCTCGAACATGTTGAGCGGGGCACCGAACCGGGCCAGCACGTGATCATTCAGTACGTGCGTGGTCACCTGGCTTTCAGCGAAGGCAGGCTCCAGGACGCGATTGACGCGCTCGAAGACGCATCCCAGACCGCCCGCAAGCGGCGAGAGCAAATCGTGTTCGAGCCACCGGCAAGCACTGCCCTTCTGGCACGCTGCTACCTGGCTTCAGGCCATCCGGAAAAAGCCCGGGCCTGCCTGGGTTCCCGAGCCGATACCGAGTTCACCAATCCGCTTCATCTTGAACAAAGCCGTATTAGCGAGGCGCGAGTGCTGGTTGCACTGGATCAGCCCGAGCGGGCCCAGGAAATACTCAGCGCTCTTTTGCAACCGGCTGAACGCAACGCCCACAACAGACACCTGGTGGAAATTCTGTTGGTCTATGGCGAGGCCCTGGCGAAGCAGGAACGGACCGGTGAATCGGAGCAAATGCTGACCCGCGCGATAGAACTGGCCAGCGAAGCCGGATTCTTGAGGCTCTTTGCGGAGGAAAGCCCGGATCTGCGTGCCCTGCTCCTCGGTTTGCCAGCACTGGATGAACCGGGAAGCTGGAACGCTAGCGTCAGGAAAATGCTTCTCGATCAACGCCAGTCCGGCGAGGGCCATTCTGAAGCAAAACCTAGTGCCATTTCTGGTGAGCGCGGTCGTACGACACTCAACGCCGAAACACTGCCTGAACCTCTCAGCCAGCGAGAACTTGAAGTGCTTGCGCTCATTCATGCGGGCCACGCCAACAAGGAAATTGCCGCAAAAATGGACGTTGCCCCGGCTACGGTGAAGGCCCACATTCGCAACCTTTATGGAAAGCTCGGCGTGGGCCGCAGAACCGAGGCTCTGGCCAGGGCCCGGGAACTGGGGTTGCTGCAAGGCTGATTTCGAGCCCAAAAACGTGACGCACCTCACACTTTGCACCAACAACTTTAACCCGCTACGCCCTTTGGACGATCCGGCTACGCCCTCTAATCCCCTATTATATTTTCAACGGTGAGGGAAACCTCACTAGGAATTCTGAAACTTCAGGCCTTCAGATTTCTTGTTCCGCGTTGTTTCGACGCCCGGGTTCGAAAGAACCCCTTGATGAGAGCCAACCCCCAAAGGGGCTGGCTCTTTTTTTATGGCTGAACGGTTCTGGTGGGATTCAGTGTTCGATGATCCGGCGGAAGGGTGGCAACGCATCCAGCAACAGCTGACCATACCGGCGGGCAATAATGCGGCGATCCAGGATCGTCACTCTTCCAGTATCCTGCTCGGTCCGCAGCAGCCGACCAACCGCCTGGACGAGTTTGATGGACGCGTCCGGAACGGTGATTTCCATAAACGGATTGCCGCCCCGCTGCGTCACCCACTCGGCCAGGCTCGCCTCAATGGGATCATCCGGCACCGAAAATGGCAAACGGGTAATCACGACGTGGTGCAAGTACTTGCCTGGAAGGTCGATACCCTCTGCAAAACTGGCAACGCCGAACAGGACACTCGGCCGGCCTTCATCCACCCTGCTGCAATGCTGCCTCAGCACTTCGCCCTTGGCCATATCGTCCTGGGTGATAATCAGGTCCGGGTAATCCGGGGCCAGCGCGTCTCGCACTTGCTGCATTTGACGACGGGACGTAAACAGTACCAGTGTCGCCTTCTCGCCTGCCCAGAGGTCCGGTAGTCGTTTTACAAGCTCATCGGTGAAGCCGTCATCCGTCGGCATGGCGGACATCGCCGGCACCTCCACCGTTGCCATTTCGCCGTAACGGAAAGAGCTGGGAACCACGAGGAAGCGGCTGCCCTGGGGCAATCCAGCCCGCGCGTTCAGGCGATCGAATCGACCAAGTGCAGTCAGGGTGGCACTGGTGAGCACGGCGCCGTAAGCGCGAGACCAAAGCCTGGAGTACAACAGGTTGTCTGCCAGTACCGGTGAACTGTAAAGAGTGATGTCTTCGGCGTGATCCCAGCGCTGGCGTACTGCCCATCGGGCTGGGGGCGGGCTTTTCTGCGTTTTCGGCCTGGCTTCAGGCTCATCACCTGTCTCGCTGTTGGCTTCAGCTTCCACGGAGGGACTGGCATTGCCCGGGTCGCACCAGGCTGTCCAGAGCCGCAACTGGTCCTCTGCCCGGGCGTGAAAGGAGCCTATCACCGGATACCAGGCTTCGGCGGTTTCCCGGTCGATCTCATGCTCCTTGCGCTCATCAAAGGCGCCCTGCAACTCGTCCGCCAGAACGCCCAGTTGCCGGACCATGTTAGCGGTAGAAATCCGGCTTTCGGCTGCAAGCTCGGCCATCGCCTCCGGCAATTCACCTTCCGGATAACGCCACTGCGCCGTCCGGCGCTCTTCGTTGAACTCCCAGCCGGTATTCTGCTCGGCTTCTTCGTAAACCCGGTTGAGGACCAGGTCTACCTCTCTCGACGCAGAACTGATGCGATCCAGGGACTTGGCGGCCTGGGTGCCGGCTGCCAGATAAGGCTGCATTTTAACAAGCGCCTGGGAAAGCTGCTTCAGCCATTGCCGGGTAGCATTGAGTGGCAGCGACGCGGCAAAGTGATTCAGGGCCTTGTCCGGAAGGTGATGAGCCTCATCGAAAATATAAAGGGCGTTCTCCGGCTCCGGCAGAATGGCGCCGCCGCCCAGGGCAAGGTCTGCAAGAACCAGATCATGGTTAGCCACCACGATATCGGCATCATCAAGGTCTTTACGGGCATCAAAAAACGCGCAACTGTCGAAATAGCTGCAGTGGCGGTTGGTGCACTGCCGGTGGTCCGTGGTTACCTGTCGCCAGACGTCGTCCGGTATCTGTTCCGGCCAGTGGTCCCGGTCACCGTCCCACTCGCGGGAGCCATAACTGGCGAGCATTTCCTCGAAAAAGGCTCGGGTGCCCGGTTCTTCATTTTTCGGCCCATCCAAAAGGAACAGGGGCATGGTGTCGCTGTCGGTATTGCCTTCATCGTGCAGTCGGGCTTCCAACCGGGACATGCAGAGGTAGCGCCCCCGCCCTTTGGCCAGAGTCCAGTTGAAATCCATCTTGCTGTGCTTTTTCAGGTCCGGGAGATCTTTGAGCACAATCTGGTCCTGAAGGGCCACGGTTGCGGTGGAGATAACCAGGGTTTTGCCGAGGGCTTTGGCCACCGGGATGGCAGCGATCAGATAGGCCAGGGTTTTGCCTGTCCCGGTCCCGGCTTCGACCACACAGGCAGAGGCCGGGGACGTTCGCTGGCCATCGTTCTCGGTGATGTCGCCCATGTATCTGGCGATTTCCGCAATCATCAGGCGCTGCCCATAGCGCGCCCGAATATCCTTGCCTGCCAGCACATCCCGATATCCCTGCTGGATCGATTGCTTGATCTCGTCGGTCAGCGCCATCAGCGAGGGCTCACCCAGTCCCGAACAACGCCAACCCGAAAACGGCGCCCGTCACGACTCAGAACCACCCCTTCTTCCGTTATGTCGTCTACCCGCAGGCCTTCGAAGACGTCGCCCACTCGCAAGTAGGTGTCGTTAATCATGACCCGGCGCGATGCAGGGGATGACGAGTAGATATGGCTGTTAAAGGTCAAATCGGGAACGCTCTTCTGAAATGAGAGCGGCAACTCTACCAGATGTGGCACTCTGCCTGCCTGCTCGGGCTGCACCATTGGTGCAGCAGTTTCGGCATTTGCGGATGAGGGAACGATAACGGTCGCCCGCTCCACACTTTCCGATGGGGAAGTTTCCGAGGCGATCGGCGCTGGCGTCGCCTCGCCCGCATCGGGCTCAGGGATGGTCCCCGTTTGTGCAACGGGATCTTCCAATGTCGGTGCTGGCTCTGTCGCAGGCGACACCGCATCAGGTTCAGGAGCTTTCATCCTGGCAGAGGCCGCAGATGTGTCGGATTGCGACTCGGAAACCCAGGGCAACGGCGCTCCCGGCCAGAAGACAAAGGCCAGGACGCCGGCATTGAGCATGAGAGCAAGAGACACCCAGACAGCCGGCGACCAACGCTTTTTCTTCGGGCGATGGATCAGCTGCACCTGCTGACCAAGGTCCGGTACGCGACCTTGCCTCCGTTCAGTTTCGGATTTCCGCAATGCGTCAAGAATGTACGACATAATTACTCTCGACCTTCAACTTGCCGGCGACCTTCAACTTGCCGGCGACCTTCGGACTGCAGAGGCTTGAGACGGGGAATGTTAGCTTCCAGGTCGTTATTGATCTGGATAATCGTCATGGCTCCGGCGATCCCATCGACGGTAAGCCCTCGCAATGACTGATACCAGCGAACCTGCTCTTCGGAATCCAGCCGTTTCACCCGGTCACTTTCAGCACGGGAATTACTGAAACGGTCCGCCAGATCCATCATTCGCGCACCAATCCAGAGTTGCTCGCCCCCGCCATTGCTGTAAAAGCCGTCGCCCGTCAGGTATTCCGGAAGGCGCCACAGAACCCGATACTCCCCGAACCAATAGCGCTCGATACTGGCAAACAATACAGTCTGATTGCCGGAGGGCAAGGCGATATCTGCGGTATCGCCATCCAGATGGCGGAGCACGACAAACCCCCGGTTACCCGCCTCATCCTGCAACTGAAGCATCGCCGGGCGATCCAGAAACTCGAGGCTTCGGCGGCTACCCTGACGACTCAGGCATCCAAGACCCTCCTCGTTGGCCCAGTCGCAGGCAACGGGCGCTTCCGAAGGTTCATATTCACGCCCCCAAATCCCGAAAAGTACCTGAAAAGCCTCCACGGAATCTAGAAGCTGACCCGGCACGGCAAGTTCAACGGGTGCTGACGGCTCTCCAGACCCGGTTTCCTGGATCTCTTGCAATGGTTTCTGTTCCTGCTCCTCGACTCGCTCAACAGCTCCCTGCAAAGGTTCTGCTGAGGAGGGATCGGTGAGAAACGCTCCGCCCGGTGACCAACGCTCAAAAAGCCAGGCGGTGCCGATGATGGCCACCAGAATCGAAGCCGCAACGATAAGGTACTGGGCTCTGTCTGGTGACTGGCGCGCTCGCGAGGGCGTGGGGCCAAGGGATTGTCCACGTACTTCTTTTGCCGCCTGGCGGATATGCTCGGGCGTAATCTCATGCTCACCCTCGGCATAGGCGCCCAACAATGCGCGGTCACTGATCAAATTGATCAGGCGGGGTATGCCCTGGCTCTCGCGATAGAGGCGATTCACCGCCCGCTGCGAAAAGATATCACCCCGCATGCCAGCAACACTGAGGCGGTATTTCAGGTAGGCCGCCAGCTCATCCCGACCGATGGCGTCCAGGTGATAGCGTGCTGTGACCCGCTGATTCAGCTGTCTCAATTCCGGAAGTGCCAGCATTTCCTGCAGTTCAGGCTGGCCAAGCAGGACAATCTGCAGCAGCTTCTTCTCTGCCGTCTCAAGATTGGTCAACAGCCTTAACTGTTCCAGCACCTCGGCCGAAAGGTTCTGGGCCTCATCAATCATCAGAACCTTGTGTCGCCCGGCTGCATGGGCCTTGAGCAAGTCCCGGTTAATCAGATCAACCAGTTCCTTGATGGTGGCACTGATATCGTGGGGGATTTCCAGCTCATCGCAGATGGAGGACAGTAACTCCCGCGCAGAGAGCCTCGGGTTGAGGATCAGTGCGATATCCACATGATCGGGAACATTCTCGATAAAACACCGGGAAACCGTTGTTTTTCCTGTTCCCACCTCACCAGTGATCACGATGAAACCGCCCTGCCCCTGGACTCCGTACATCAGGTGCGCCAGGGCCTCCTTGTGGCGATCGCTGAGATATAGATAACGAGGGTCCGGGGCAATGGAAAACGGCGGTTCGCGAAAGCCGAAAAAGTCGTAATACATATCAGGACGTACCGGAATCCGCGTTACTGATAAGCCTGAGCTCGGCCGTGCGCCGGTTCTGTTGCTTCAGCCTTCGCACGCAGCGCTCCAGGGTTTTCGATATACGGGCGTGAGAGCGAATCATGGAGATCTTCGGCCAGGTCGCCCGCTCGCCAGCCAGAATCATCTGCCGCACATAGGCAGGATCCGGATTCGCCAGCATCCTGCTGTAATCCTTGAAGGAATACGACGGAGCTATGGTCACGTCTCCCGAGTAACGCTGGGCCATAATGGTGTACAACTGACCGGACATCTGACGCAGAAGTTCTGGCCTTACCCGTTTTCGCAGGTAATCGAACACGCCCTGGCCATGAAACTGGATCTCGGATTTCAACAGATGCATGGGCAGATTTCCGAGGGACAGTTTTTCATCCAGCCCCCGCTGGCTCAGGAAAGGGACTACATGGGGATTGGTCTGGCTCACGATGGTGTAATTTACATCGTACAGGTGCATCAACCGCTCGATTGGCAAATCACTGACGACCGAGCCATCCACAAACTTCAGGCGCGGCATATACGGGAGCGTATTACCCTGAATGTCTTTTTTCATCAGGGTAACCGGCGGGAAAATACCGGGAACCGCGGCGCTGGCCAGCACCGCGCTCCACACCATCAAATAGGGCGAGGTGTATCCGCAAAGCAACCGGGCCTTCTGGTGCGCCTGTACTGGGGACACGCTAACGTTGATTGAACGTCCAGTACGCTGATACGCCTCCTCGAAGGTGTACTCACCGATATTGCCTCGCAGACAGTTCCGAAGTTCCTCCTGATCCATGAGCCCGTCGCCACGGACCGCGCTGAGAAGACCTCGCCATTTCCAGGCTTTCAGGTTGTGGTTCTCGGGGATCAGCATTTCCGGAATTTCGGCATCCGTATGCACACCAAGAATGCCCGCGATGATGGCCCCGATACTTGAGCCCGCAATAACCTGCGGCAGAAGCCCCTTTTCCCAGAGCGCCTTGATCACGCCGAAATGGAACACTCCGAGGGTGGCCCCGCCACTGAGCAAAAGTGCCGGACGACCGTAACTTGTAAGAGTGTCGCGGAAGAACTGGAGCTTATCTGCAACTGGAAAACCCGGAACCGGTTGATCACAAAGATAGTCCAGCGCTTCACAGACCTGCGTGATGTACTCCTCGATCAGATGCTTCGTGCCGACGCGCGACCGGGTATAAAGCGCGGAATTGCCCATATTGCCCAGGTCATGGTGCAAGCCTTCGCGGAGAGCGCGTTTGAGGCGTTCCACGTCATTTTGCTGGCGATACTGCTTGAGGTTGCTCAGCCGGTCGTAGATGACTTCATAATGATAAAGGTCGGAGGCAAAATCCTCTTTCCACTCGGCGTTGCCTTCCAAAAAGTCCAGTTCCAGGGCCGCTGCTTTCCATACCTCGTAGTTGGGCGCGTCGGCCAGCATTTTCCGGAACTTGGCTATTCTTGGATCCTTGAGCACCTTTGATCTCCTTTCAATCCGGCTGACGCTTAGAAATCATCAAGCATCAAGTCCTCATCATCATCGCTGGCAAACGGATCGTTAACCACCTTACCGTCGTTAATCAGGAATTCGCGACGTTGCAGAAAGGCATTCCGCACAAACACGTAACTATCGCCAGAGATGAAACTTTCAGCAGGGATCAAATCCGCCCGGCGGTCGACGATTTGCAGAGCCCTTGCATAGTAAACTTCAGGGCTTTCCACTTCATCCCACGCCGAAGGCAACGCGAAGCCGTCCGTCACAAACCCGGTAAAGTGCCGGGGTGTGGAAGGGCCGAGAAAAGGAAGCATCAGATAGGGCCCTGAACCCGCGCCCCAGTATCCCAGGGTCTGACCAAAATCCTCGGGCCGTTCCGGCAGGTCAAAGGCGGTTGCGACATCGAACAAACCACCCAGCCCAAAGGTGGTGTTGTAGGTGAAGCGCCCCACGGCAACCACCGCAGACTCCCCTTTCAGTTGAAGGACACTGTTGGTGAAGTTCCTCAGTTCTGTCAGATTGTTGAAAAAATTGGTAACGCCGCGGTCGACAATTTGCGGAGTGAAGGTTCGGTAGGCCTGTGCTACCGGTTTCAGGAACCAACGGTCGATGGTCTCGTTGAAGGTGTACACCTTGCGGTTCCAGTTCTCCCAGGGATCTGCGGGATCAACCGGAACAGATCCCTCTGGAGCGGGTTCCTGCATGTTCTGGGCAATAGCCTGGCCCGCTGGAAGAAGCGCAGACAGGGAAAACAACATGGCCAGGGTAATAAGCCGGCGCCGGATAAAAAAGTAGTTCATCATCTGCTCTTGGGTTGTTTAATTCGTTTCAATTCGTCGAAAATACCGGCGCTACTTTTTATTATTAAACCGTTGTTCCGGAGAAACCGATGTCAGTACCGGGAAATCTTGTAAACACAATCACTATGCCCCTCCGGTGGGGAGACATGGATGCATACGGCCACGCCAATAATACAGTCTACTTCCGATTCTTTGAGGAAGCGCGCATTGTGTGGCTGGCTTCACTGGAGCTGGGCGGGCCTGACGAGCCGACCGGCCCCGTCATTATAAAGACCAGCGCTACCTTTCTAAAGGAATTGAACCACCCGGCAACGGTTGAGGTGAAAACATACGCTGACAAGGCAGGTAACACCAGTCTCGACACCTACCATTTGCTGACAGATGTCGACACCGGCGCCGTATATGCGGAAGGCTATGCAAAAATCGTCTGGTTCGACCGAAAGACGCGCTCTTCGGCTCCGCTGCCAGACACCCTCAGGGCACTGGCAACGTCTTGACCCAGCTCACACCTATCGGCGGCGAACCACCACGCTGCCGATGGAATAACCTGCCCCGAAAGAACAGATTACCCCCAGATCACCACTGACAAGGTCATCCTTGTTTTTGTGGAAGGCGATGATCGAACCGGCAGAGCTGGTGTTTGCGTACTCATCCAGGATGACCGGGGCCTCTTCTTCGGTGGCATCCCGACCCATTACCTTGCGCGCAATGAGCTGGTTCATGTTCAGGTTGGCCTGGTGAAGCCACATACGACGGAGATCATCCGGGGCCAGCGAAAGGCTTTGCAGCTGTTTCTGGATTGTCTCGGCAACCAGTGGCGACACCTCTTTGAATACCTTACGGCCTTGCTGAACGAAGAGCTTGTCCGGTTTTCCGACACCGGAATCGTCGGCGCGGTTCAGAAACCCGAAATTGTTCCGGATGTTATTCGAAAATTTGGTTTTTAGGCTGGTACCGAGGATTTCGAAGCCCTGGCCTTCACGAGTATCTTCCTCACGCTCAACCAGAATAGCCGTACAGGCGTCACCGAAAATAAAGTGACTGTCCCGATCGCGGAAGTTCAGGTGGCCCGAACAGATCTCCGGGCTGACCACCAGAACGGCACGGGCACTGCCATTCTCGACAGAGTTGACGGCGGCCTGGAGACCGAACGTAGCGGAGCTGCAGGCTACGTTCATATCATAGGCAAACCCGTCGATACCCAACGCCTCCTGGACCTCGATAGAAACGGCTGGGTAGGCTCGCTGCAGATTAGAGCAGGCAACAATCACCGCATCAACATCCTCAGCCGACTTGCCCGCTTGTTCCAGCGCCTCACGGCAGGCCGTCACGGCCATATCGCATTGAACTGAGGGCTCTTCGTTGCTGCGATCCGGGATGTAGGGTTTCATGCGGTTGGGATCGAGAATGCCATCCTTGTCGATGACATGGCGACGTTTGATGCCCGACGCTTTTTCGATGAACGAAGAGGAAGAAAGCTGCAGTGGCGTTACATCGCCGCTGGCGATGGCGTCTGCGTTCTCGGCGTTGAACAGTTCAACATACTGGTTAAAGGCTTCGACCAGTTCGTCATTACTAATGGTTGCTGGCGGTGTGTAGAGACCGGTCCCGCTAATAACGGCTTTAATCACGCTAACCCCACGTCATAATTGTGAAAACGGGACACCAGACATCCCGTTTTGTTAATTCGTTGACCTACTGCCGGAAATACTAACACAGTATCGGGGTTTTGCCCGTCGGGTATCAGTCATGGGCACCGGATTGGTGCGCCCGTTACTGCCTCAGACCTTCGTTTTCTCCCACTGCCGGTCCAATCGTTTTACAGACACAGTCATCACCGTGCCCAGTTGCTGTGCAAAAAACGACACCCGGAATTCTTCCAGCATCCAGCGGTACAGCACCAGCTCGGGGTCTCGAACACCCTGCCGCTGCTGTTCGTCCCGCTTGACAGCATACCGGGACCAGAGCGGCTCAATGGTGTGGAGAAATTCCCGTTCCCGGCCCATTTCCCGGGGCATCTTCTCCAGCCGAACCAGAGCCGCCTCAAAATAGCGCCCGAATTCCGCCAGCCACTCAGGCGGCGTCTCAACCAGGAATCCCGGATATACCAGGTTCTGCAGCTGAAACTTGAGATCCGCCATGCTGTTGGCCATGGCCAGATTGATCTTACCTTTTAACTGTTTCGCTACCTTCTGGTAACCGGACATGGCCTGATACAGCCGTTCGTCTGCCTGCTCCAGTGCAGGAATGAAATCCCCTCGGTGAGCATCAAACACCCTGTCGAAGCCCTCTGCTGTCCTCGGAATTTCTTCCGTAAGAAAGTGCTGCATGGCGGTCGCCAACAGCAGATCGTCCAACAACACTTTCGACTGACCCACCGGAGCAAACATCAGCGCAGACTGTTTAAACCGGGGAAGCTTGCGCTCCAGATCATCAAGGGTTCGGCCAAACCGGTTTATGATCAAGCGGGCGATAGCCTTCCGAGTCGTATCTTCAGCGGTCAGCCGATCAAGACAACGGATCTGGCGTACCTGCTTACCCAGGTCCTCAAGGGCGGGATACACAGTAACCTGCATACCGCCTTTTTCTGTCTGTACCTGTTCAGGCAATGCGCCGAACTGCCATTCCGTGTACTCGCCACTCGGTTCCGTTGCCGCATCATCCTGAGTTGCCGAGGCCAGTGCCTGCTCGGCCTGACCCTCAAGTTGGTGCTGAAGATCTGCCGTTTCCCTGCTCTCTGCAATGGCGCGACCGCCGTCACCCATAACGCGAAGGTTCATCCGCAAGTGTTTTGGCAATTCGCTATCGGTCCAGGCATCAGGATCAATCTGCACGCCGGTCATGCGCCGCAACTGTTCGCCAAGCTGAAGCGTCAGCGGTTCGTTGGAAGGCTGAAGATTTTCGAGAGCGGCATCCACGAAATCCGGCACCGGTACGAAATTCCGGCGCAATGCCTTGGGCAGGGATTTCACCAGAGCAATGCACTTCTCCCTCAAAAGACCCGGCACCAGCCATTCCAGGCGACGGGACGGTATCTGCTTGAGCGCCATTAAGGGTACCTGAAGCGTGACTCCGTCTTTTTCACTGGTGGGTTCGAATTCATAGCTCAGCGGGTAACGAACACCCTCCCACTCCAGATAGTCCGGGTACAGGTCAGCAGCCTGAGCATCAACCGGGCGCTGAAGAATGTCGGATTCCGTCAGCTCAAGTTGCTTCAACTGCTCCGCCGGGAGCCCCTTCCACCAGGTCTCGAAGTGCCGGCCACTGATGATGTCGGCAGGCAGGCGTTCATCATAGAAGGCCACCAGCACTTCATCGTCAACGAGCAGGTCACGCCGCCGGGTTTTCTTCTCCAGATTCTCAACCGTGTCGAGCATCTCCCGGTTACGGGCGATAAAAGGCGCCTTTGATCGGTAATCCCCCTCCACCAGGGCTCGCCGGATAAACAGATTTCGGCATTCCGCCGGATCCACCTTTGCGTAAGGAATGCGGCGCTTGGCCACGATATCGAGGCCGTAAAGGGTAACCTTTTCATAGCCCATCACCTGGGCTCGCTTCTGCTCCCAGTGGGGCTCAAAGTAGTGGTGCTTGACGATATGTCCGGCCAGGGGCTCAATCCACTCCGGTTGAATGGAGGCCACCACCCGGGCGAACACCCGACTGGTCTCCACAATCTCGGTGGCCACAATCCATTTCGGGCCAGTCTTGGCGACCTTCGAACCGGGAAAGATCAGGACTTTCCGGTTTCGTGTTGCCAGGTATTCCTTTTTCTCCACTTTCACCGCCACCTGGCCCAGGAGACCCGCCAGAATCGCCTTGTGCAGCGCTTCGTAACTGGCGGCATCCTTGTTGACCGCCAGCTTTTGTTCCCGGCAGATCAACGTGAGCTGGCGATGGATGTCCCGCCATTCCCGCATCCGCATCCAACTCAGGAAACTCTTCTGGCAGACCTTCTTGAGTTGATTCTGGGACAATTCCTGACGCTGTTCTTCGTAGAAGTTCCAGACATTCAGTAGCGTCAGAAAATCGGATTCTTTGTCATTGAAAGGCGCGTGGGCCTGATCCGCAGCCTGCTGCTTGTCCTGGGGGCGTTCCCGGGGGTCCTGAATACTCAGCCCCGCAATGATCACCAGCGTTTCCGAAAGACTCCCAAGCTCGGCGGCGGTGACCAGCATCCTGGCCAGGCGCGGGTCCAGAGGCAGCCGTGCCATGGTTCGACCAAGTCGGGTGACGCGGCGTTTGTCATCCACCGCGCCCAACTCTTCAAGGAGCTTGTAGCCGTCGTTTACCTGGCGCTTATCCGGCGCCTCAAGAAATGGGAACTGGCGAATCTCCCCCAAACCTGAAGTGGCCATCTGCAGAATGACGGACGCCAGGTTGGTTCGCAGGATTTCCGGATCGGTGTATTCCGGGCGGTTGATGAAGTCCGTCTCATCGTACAGGCGGAAACAGATGCCCGGGGCAACACGACCGCAACGCCCTGCCCTCTGGTTGGCGCTCGCCTGGGAAATAGGCTCCACCGGCAGGCGCTGGATCTTCGAGCGCACGCTGTAACGACTGATCCGGGCAACACCGGTATCGATCACGTACCGAATACCCGGCACCGTCAGCGAGGTCTCCGCCACGTTGGTGGATAACACGATCCGTCGCCCCTTGTGGGACTGGAAAACCCGATTCTGCTCGGCGTTGCTCAATCGGGAATACAGCGGAAGCACTTCGGTATGGCGCAGGTCGACGTGGCGAAGAACCTTGCTGAGGTTGCGGATCTCGCGCTCGCCGGGCAGAAAAACCAGAATATCTCCAGGCGGCTGTTTCTGGCTGCGCTCGTGCTGCTCGATTTCATCCAGGGCACCCAGCACGCCATCCGTCCACCCCTGATCCCGGTCGTCTTCATCTCCGGTCAGTGGCCGATAGCGCACGTCCACCGGATAGGTTCGGCCGCTCACCTCGATCACGGGCGCCTTATCGAAGAACTCGCTGAAGCGCTCGACCTCAATGGTGGCCGACGTAATGATAACCTTCAGATCCGGGCGTTTGGGCAAAAGCTGGCGCAGGTAGCCCAGCAGAAAATCGATGTTGAGACTGCGCTCGTGGGCTTCATCGATGATGATCGTATCGTAGCGGTCCAGAAACCGGTCGTGCTGAACCTCCGCCAGCAGGATGCCGTCGGTCATCACCTTTACACGGGATTGCTCGGAGGTGTTATCGGTAAAACGAACCTGATACCCGATCTGCTGACCGGTCTGCTCACCTATCTCCTCGGCAATACGGGCAGCCACACTGCGGGCGGCGATCCGCCGGGGCTGGGTATGACCGATCAGGCCACGAATACCACGACCACTGTTCATGCAGATTTTGGGTATCTGGGTGGTTTTGCCAGAACCGGTTTCACCCGCAATGATTACCACCTGATGGTTTTCGATGGCCTCACGGATATCATCCACACGCTCAGAGACCGGAAGGCCCTCGGGGAAGCTGGCCGGCTTGTGCAGGGCATGGCGTTGCTGAACCTTTTCAAGCCCGCGCTCCAGCCAGTTGGCCATTTTCTCCAGGTCTTTCTGGCCCGGTTTGCCCTTGGTACGGGCCACCGTTTTCACAATGCGGGCGGCTTCCTGCTGATTGCAGGCGTCCAGCTGCTCCATCATCGCTCTAACAGCGGCTTCGCCATCGGGCTTGGGTTTCGGTGTGCTCGGAGTATCGGAACGGGTTTCTGTCATTGAATTGCCGGAATAGCGCTCACTCGGATTCGATTGGGCGACAGTCTATCGGGAAAGTCGGTGTCTTAAAAACGGAAAAACCCCGCCGAAGCGGGGTTTTCCTTGATCCACTACCAGGAGGGCTTACTTATTGTTCGCCTCGTCCCGCAGTTCACGGCGCAGGATCTTGCCCACATTTGTCTTGGGCAGCTCATCCCGGAACTCGAATTTCTTGGGAACCTTGTAGGCGGTTAGCCGCTCGCGACAAAACTCCTTGAGCTCGTTTTCCGTCACGCCTTCAGCCGTCGGCACCAGGTAAACCTTGACCGCCTCACCACTCTTGGCATCGGGAACGCCAACTGCGGCGCACTCGACCACTTTCGGATGGCTGCTGACCACATCTTCGATCTCATTCGGGAACACGTTGAAGCCAGAGACAATGATCATGTCTTTCTTGCGATCGACAATACGGATATAGCCGTCTTCCTGAATCAGGGCAATGTCCCCGGTGCGCAGATAGCCATCATCGGTGAAGGACTTCTGGGTATCCTCCGGGCGCTGCCAGTAACCGCGCATAACCTGCGGGCCCTTCACGCACAGCTCGCCCGGCTCGCCAAGAGGCGTTTCATTGCCTTCTTCATCCAGGGTTTTAACCACTGTAGACGGAATCGGAAGGCCGATGGTGCCGATCTGAATGGCACTGTGTGGGTTGAAGGTCACAACCGGGGACGTTTCGGTCATACCGAAGCCCTCGCAGATCTCACATCCGGTGACCCGCTCCCACATCTTGGCAGTGTCGCTTGTCAGCGCCATACCGCCCGAGGACGTCAGCTTCAGGCTGCTGAAGTCCAGATCCTGAAAGTCTTCGTTGTTGCAAAGCGCGACAAAGAGCGTGTTCAGTCCCAGGAACGCGGTGAACTTGTGGTTCTTCAGCTCTTTCACAAAGCCCGGGATATCACGCGGGTTCGGAATCAGCACGTTGTGCGCGCCGGCCTCAAGCATGATGCCGCAGTTCAGGGTAAAGGAATAAATGTGGTAGAGCGGCAGCGGCGCGATAACAACCTCCTGACCTTCAACCACCATGTCTTCCATCATAGGCCGGGTCTGCAGCAGGTTGGCTACCAGGTTGCCGTGAGTCAGCATCGCGCCTTTCGCCACACCGGTCGTCCCGCCGGTGTACTGAAGCACGGCAATGTCATCCTGCTTGCACTCTACCGGGGTGAATTTTTCACGGGCGCCGGCACTCAGAACGGCAGGCAGCTTGTGGGCCTGGGGCAGATTGAACGGCGGCACCATCTTTTTGACATGCTTGACCACGGCATTCATCAGCGTGCGCTTGATTGGCGAGTGCATATCCGCGATTTCGGTAACAATCACGTGCTCGATGCCAGTGTGCGGCAACACCTTCTCGGCGTTCTCGGCCATGTTCGCGAGAACCACCAGCGCCTTGGCTCCGGAATCGTTGAACTGATGTTCCATTTCCCGCGTGGTATAAAGCGGGTTGGTATTCACTACAATCAGGCCAGCTCGCATTGCGCCAAACACAACGACCGGGTACTGGCTGACGTTTGGCATCTGCACCGCGATGCGGTCGCCAGGTTTCAGGTCTGTCTTGTTTTGCAGCCAGGCTGCAAAGTTGCGGCTCTGGGTGTCGAGGTCACGGTAAGTGAGAGTTGCACCAACAGCACTGAAAGCTGGACGGTCGGCAAATTTTTTGACCGACTGTTCGAACACATCCACCATGCTTTTGTACTTGTTCAGGTCCACCTCGCGGGGTACGCCGGCGGGGTATTTATCCTGATAGAACTGCTCAAAATCCATCACCATCTCCTGTTTGGCGCTTTTGATTGTAATGATTTACCGATGTCAAGTTGCTCAAAAAATCAACCCTACAAAAGTATCAGCCTCAAAAAAGTGGGGAGAGAATAGCAGTTTTGTAACCGATGAGGTAGTTTTCGAGACTCGATCCCGAACACCTGTACTCAAATACCAACAGCACGGAGCACGCGATGAGCGATACCCTTGATACCCTGGAAAACATCACCTATGAAGAGCTGAACGAGGGCGATACCGCGACCTTCACGCGCACCCTTACCGAGGACGAACTGGTGCTGTTTGCAGCGGTCTCCGGCGATGTAAACCCGGTACACCTGGACTCTGAATTTGCCGCAGGCTCCATGTTCAAGGAACGCATCGCCCACGGTATGTGGAGCGGCTCGTTGATTTCGGCGGCTCTGGCAACAGTGATGCCAGGCCCTGGGACGATTTACCTGGAGCAGAGTCTTTCGTTCAAGCGGCCGGTTAAGCTGGACGACACCCTCACCGTTCATCTCAAAGTCCTTCGCAAGGAGCCGAAAGGCCGGGTTGTAGTGGAGTGCGACGTGCGCAATCAGAACGAACAGAAGGTGGTCATCGGTGAAGCGAAGGTGATCGCCCCGACGGAAAAGGTGTCTCTGCACAAACCGCGACTGCCGAAAATCGCCATCGAACACTGAGAACTCGAAATCGGGCAGCCATTTTTATGGCCGCCCGATCACACGCTTCACCCGGGCAGGAAATCAATCGGGAACCTGACCTTGCGGGGCTCAACATTGTCGGCCCCGAAATTGAAGAGCCGTACCCGCATGGCAATCCGTTGCTCCAGAGTGGCATGCCCAAGCTCCGAACTGACTACTTCGCAGGCGGAAACCGAGCCATCCGGCTCTATGACCAGCTCCAGCAAGACTTTGCCTTCCAGAGTCGGGTCCTGGCGGAGTTCCCTCCGATACATGGAATAAAGTGCCGTTTTCTGGGCATCGAAGACTTTCCGAATATTGCTCATTGCCCGCTCACCAGCGGACTGGGCTGTCTCGGCAGGTTTAGCAGCCACTTGCCTGGTTTCTTCAACGGGGGCCGCAACTGTTTTAACCTCGTGCTCAGCCACAGCGACGGTTGTTTCAGGAGCAACCGTATCTTCAACTCCGCCACTGCCAGCGAGAACTTCCGTCGATTCCTCATTCTCTCGGGCTCGATCCGGGGCGCTGACTTCCGTGTTGACCGAAAATTTTCGAGCCGGCGCTGGTTCGGGGGACCTGAGTGATGCCAACTTGTCCCTCATCGACAGCAGCCCCGATCTCGACGCTTTCTCCCTCGCCTGCTCGATGGTCTGCGTTGGCTTCGGCTTTGGCTCCGAAGCCACCTGAGGTTTTACCTCTGGTTCCGGAGCAGGTTCAACCTCGGCAACTTCCGGCTCCGGCTTTTCAGGCTGCAGTTCTGGTTTCAGCTCGGGCTCGGGTTCCGCCTCGGGCTTCACCGGCTCCGATGTCACCACCGGTTGCGGCTTCTCCACCAGGCGAGCCAGCCTTGGGGGAATCGTCTCGGCTTCGCTGCGCTCGATCTCCGGAACATCCTGAATGGGAATTAGCAACGCGGGCGGCAAAAACAGCGCCGTCACCAACAAGACGATGCCCGTAAATCGTCGACTCTCGGCCTGATCACGACTCCATGGCAGCCCTGAATCGCCCATTCGAGACCATGCGCTGTCAGCCATTTCGGACCTCCCGTTCCACAGCGAGCCGCACCTGCCGGTACTGCTCATCAACACAGGTCTGCATGACCTTGCGAAGCAATCGGTAGTCGGTGTCGCGGCCCGCCATGATGGTTACGTCAAGCCCCTCCTCGGGAATTTCAGACCAGCGACTGCGACGCCAGGAAAGCTCTTCCGAAAGCCCTGTGATATAGGTATCACCAATCTCGATACCCTCCAGTCTTGCAACTTCGCTGCCCTGAACGAGAATGGCATTGCCCGTTATCTGGACTGTCAGGCTCTCAATGGCCTCCTGTTGCGCCGTGGACTTTGGCAGTGGCACGTCCGCGGTGTTCTGCATCACTTTCACATCCGACGAATTCACCATCAGGAAGAAAACCAGGATCGTGAAGATGTCCATCAGGGACACCAGGTTAAGGCCCCCAGGCTTCTTCATACGGCCGTAATGTCGACGAATTCTTTTGGCCTTGCGCGAGGTCTTCATGCGTCCTCCCCGGATTCAAGCCGGGCATTCGCCGCAAGCTTTCGGTCTGCGGGCGCATCCTTCAGCGAGACATCAGGAAACAGCTCTCCCTCAACCACGCTGGCCGCAACCACAGCCGGATAAGAACGGACCGTATCCATGGCCGTGATCAGTGTCTGGTAATCGATGTCTGGCCCGACTTCCAGAACCACATCAGTCTTCTCGGGAACCCGGTTTTTTATCTGCCGAAGGACCTGACGCAGGCCTTCGAAGTCTTGAACTGCCTCTTCTGTCGGCAACACACGGATCAAGCCGCGATCACTGTCGGCGATTTCAATACCCTCAGGAATCAAAGTAACCACGAGACGGAACTCTTCGGGCGCCGGCGTTTCCCCGGCATCCATACCGGGAAAATTCAGCTCGATCATTCGAACCTGACTGAATACCATGCCGAGCAACAGGACAGGTACCAGCACAATCATCAGATTGAGAAAGGCGGTAATATCCAGCTCAGGCGATACGCTTAACCTGCGGTGACGTCGTCTCATGCTTCAGACACAATGTTCAGCAACTTCACGCCGGCCATTTCAAAACTGTCGACAATCTCATTGGTTCGGGTCTGTAGTACCGCATGAAACATGAGCAACGGAATGGCCGACATCAGGCCGAAAGCCGTGGTATTCATGGCCACGGAAATACTTTCGGACAACAGACTGGCCTTCTGGGAAGGATCTGCCGCCGCCACCGCAGTAAACGCAGCAATCAGACCAATAATGGTTCCCAGCAGGCCGAGCAACGTCGCGATGTTGGCCAGGGTTGCCAGATATTGGGTACGCTTTTCCAGGCGCGGCAGCACTTCCATCAAGCCTTCTTCCATGGCGTACTCAATATCCTCCCTACGGCTGTTGCTCAGCAGACGGCCGATGCCCGCCCCCATGATTGAGGCAATCGCACTGTCTGAGTTTGTGGCGGCTTTCATGGCCCGCTGATAGTCCCGCTTCCTCAGCAGCGGCAGGATGCCCCGCTCAAAGGCAATCCGGTTTCGCCGCCGCACCGCAGAGAGATAGAAGAACCGCTCCAGAGTAATCGCCAACCCCAATGCAAGGACAATGGCGATGGGGTACATGAAGGGCCCACCTTCCTGGAAAAAACGTACGATCGTGTCCAGCATGACTGTTCTCCGGTTATTGCTCGGCCAGGCCTGAGTCTCGAACAGGGCTCAGGATGAGAGGATTAAGGTTTTCACGAAACAGACGGTGACGCTCCAGGACGACTGGATCTACCGGCCGGACCAGCTCCGGCGCCTCGTCATTCAGGTCCGCCCTTGGTCGTTTTGGCAGGCTTGGGGCTTGCCAGGGCAGTATGTAGAGTACCCGCGGCTCGTCTTCGCCGAGGCTGGCGGATATACCCTCAACAGCCAGCCGGTTCGCTTCTTCCTGATCCGCCTGTGCCGGGTTGAGGAGCATTAACTGGAGACCAACCAGCGCCAGTAAGCGTAAGACGACTTTGGCAGTTTTGCGGATATCAGCCATTTATTGCAGCCTCCGTTCCAGATCTGCTATCCAGCCAGCCACCTGCTGGTCTTCTTTATCCGTCAGCTGCCGGTAGCGGTTGTAATGCTCAAGGGCAGTCTGAAGATCCAGCAAATAGAGCTCGGCAATCACCGCCAGATTAAAATGCAGCTCGGCCACATCCGGCGAATGGCTGATGCCCAGTTCCAGTAGCCTGGCCGCTTCGGCGAATCGGTACTGGTCCTTTAGAACGAGCGCCAGGTTGTTGACTGTCACCGCCCTGGTCGGATCCAGCTCCACGGCTTTTTGCCATGCATTCACTGCCGCGCCTTTGCGACCTTCCTCGAAGGCCACCCGCCCCTCCTGTTCATAACTTGCTGCCAGTTCCGGATCCTTTCCGATGGGCTTCTCCGGCTGCCGGACTTCCTGCCCGGCGCAGCCGACGAGCAACACCAGAAGCGCCGCCAGTGGCAGGCCCGTTTTCCCCGTTGAATTACACGCCATCCCTGATCTCCATATTCCAGCCAAGCCACTTAACACTCCGCTCGTAACGTCCCGGGTGCAGCTCCGCAAGAACGCCAAGACTGCGTCCTATCCAGGGGTCATACCCCTCGGCCGTAATCCGGCGATGGTTCTCCGTATGCAGTTGAATGGCTTTGTCTTCGAATGGGAAAGCTTCTTCCTCCAGTAACATCTGATACTGCATCGCCTCCAGTTCATTCAAATCCGCCGGAACCGTGGATGCCATCAGGTCTTTGGCCAGACCACGATAGAGTTCGGCCCGTCGGAACAGCGATTCAGACAGAACTCGCTCGCCGCCCAGAGCTTCGGCATCCAGGAATCTCTGTCGAGCCGATTCCAGCGCCTTTTGCTTGCGCGCCAGAGAATGTTCCAGCGGCTGGCTCAGTCTGATGCTGGTAAACACTGCAGCCGCACGGGCACCGAGCACCAGTGACGACCGGGAGGCCCACTCAAGGGTGTCGGCGGTGTGCCAGGTGCTGTCCAGCTCTGACTGGACCAGTACTTCCCTCCAGGCATCGGGATTTTCGCCGGTTTCTACCAGGCGATGCCGGAATGTCTGGAGCTGTTCATGTTCGGCCCCGCTCTCTGCCTTCGGAGCCCTTGCAAGGTAATCCCTGTAAAGGGCATTTCGTTCCGCTACATTCCCGGCTTGATTCAACAATTCCGCAGCCCGCAACTTCAGGTGCCATGGGTTAGCGTGATTGTCGGCGGCCAGCAATAATTCTGACGCCGCGCGGGTGGGTTCATCAGACTGAATCCAGGCATGTACCAGCTTTTCGCTGATGCCGGCAGTAAGCTCGTGCTGGGGAAAATCGGCGCGAAAACTCTGCAGGTCGCCGACGGCAGCGCCCCAGTCCGATGCTTTGAGCAAGGTGTTGGCCGCGTCGTAGCGCGCACGAATGGCAACGTCCGAACCTGGTAGCACCGAATCAACCCGTCGAAAGTGCCCAACGGCCTCTCCGAGCCTGCCACTGGATACCGCGAGCTCTGCCTGGCGATAGACGGACGTCGCCAGTTGCTTCCGAATGGCTGAGACCTGCTCTTCGGTCACGTTTGCGAGCCGTTCACTTTCGGCAAGATTCAGCGCCTGGCCCCAGGCACGCTCCGCCAGACCATAGTCGCCCTCTTCCTGGCGTATCCGGGCCATAACCTGCCATGCTGCGTATCGCTCTGCCGGAGACGCCGTGGGCGCAGTCAATACTCGCGAACCATAATCCAACGCCAGCTGATGGTCGCCGGCGGCCAGCCACCGGGCGGCGAGATCTGCCATCAGGCCGGAAATCCGGCTATCCCCTTCGAAACGTCCACTAAAGCGGTTGGCCTCATTGGAAACATCCTTCAGTTCGGGTTGAAAGGCAGATACAGTGGTCGGCTGGTCAAGACTGTTTCTCAACAGAGCAACAGCGGCCCAGGCAGCATCGGCAGCCTCGCTGTAACCGGGCGACTCATAGGCTGCTCTGCGAAAATTCGTCAACGCTTTCGGAAAATCCCTCGCCTGCAACCAGGCATCACCAGCAAGGCGAAGCATTTCGCCGCTCTGATCAATCCTCGGAGCCAGGTGTGCGTAATAAACCGCTGCCTCAGCAAAAGTGGATTCAGCCTTCGCCACCCGGCCCTGTTCCACCAATCGTGTGGCCAGGTCATAGTGGTAATCCGCCAACCGTTTGCTGTAACTCAGCCATTTATTCTTCTGTTCACCAGTCAGAGCGGCGTAAGCGGAATCCTGGCTGTAGCTGGCGACGAACTCCGCACGGGCATTGCGAACCTGCTCCGGATCACCAGCCGCTTGCCACACATCCACTATCTGTAACCGGAAGGCAGGCACAGCACGTTGACTGGGCGAATAGTCAATAAAGGCCTGATTGGCAGCAACACTTGCGATGGTCTCGCCCTTCACGGCGTAGTAATCGGCCAGCCGATCGAACAGGAGATGTTCCCAGTGGTGGGGCCGGCTACCATCCAGCCAGGCAATAAGGGTGTCCGTACCGCTGTTTCGGGCAGCCATCAGGGCAAGCACCCGAAACGTGTCATCGATGGTATCAACGCTCGAATCGCTGACTGACCCCAGGCTCTGTGCGCTCGGCAGGAACTCATCCAGAACTCTGATAAAGGTCGCTGCGGCCCTGCTCCACGCAGACGGCCCCTGTTTGAACTGGCTCCAACCGAGCATGTATCTGGCCTTGATGCCCAGCTCTCCACCAGCGTCTGAATTAACGAGGTGCAGATAGCCGGTTTCCGCTTCTGTGTAGCGTCCGGCTGCGAAGGCGGATTCAGCCAATCGGAACCTGGCCTCTGGCACAAGAGGGGATTTCGGATATAACCCGACCAGCTGTTTCAACCTCTGGATTGAAGCATCCTGCTGCCCCGTCAGAGCATGGGCCTTGGCCATCTGGTACAGCAGCTCGTCAAGCCTCCCGCCATAGGAACCTCGCTCGAGAATAGACTCATAGCTGCTGATGGCCTCGCTGTAGACCTGTTCTTCTTCAGACGCCGACAAGCCAACGTCTGATCCTGACCGATCCCTGATGTTGCTCAGCCGGTTGAGGGCATCGATCCGAACCTCAGGCTCGTCCGATGTCCTGAACAGGCGATGGTAGCGCCGGGCCACTTCCGAAGGCGAGATCGCCGGCATCGGCCTGCTTTCAAAAGTAAGAAACACCGGTCGCATGTCCCCGATCGTCTCTCCGTCCCGCCCAAGCTCTACACGAAAGGCTTCCTGGGCTGCAGCCGGCACCACCAACATCAAGCAGAGGAACAAGCCCGCAACTGGTTTCATCATGGCTGCGTCTCCTCCAGGCTCTGAAGGGCGAGATATTCGTAAAGATGCGCAATTTGCTGTTCGGTTTTGTCCAGCGCAAAGGCCATCTGCTGATCTCTGGCTTCGACATACTCAAGTGCCAGTTTGTCCAGCGCCGACTCGCACCTTTCAAGCAACTGACGAACAGCCGATAACAACACCTCGTTTCGCCTTTCCAGCGCAAGGGCTTCACTACGCAATCGATCCAGCGTTTCCGGCTGCCGGGATCCCCTGGCCTGGACCTGTTCCAGTCTGGCCTGTGTGTCGGCCAGCGTTTTATGAAGGGAGCGAATACGGGCTTGCTGGTCGGGATCGGCTTGATTGGCCAAACTCTCCAGGCTGGCACTCAGATCCTTGCCCCGCGCGGAGAGATCCATTTTGCTTTGATCGGCGAACGGGTTCTGCATGCCGGCGAGTTTGTCTTCAAGCGCTCCCCCGAACACCTGCAGATCATGACCGTGGCGATCCAGCTTTGCCGCCATGGTGCGAAGGGCCACGACTCGCCCCGCCGCCCTCTGCGCCTCCGGACCCTCCATGAAGCCCAACAGATAGGCCATTCGCGGTTGAGTCAAGGTGCGGCTGTCGGCAAGAAACCAGTCAACCCCGGTCTCCCTGGCATCTTCCACCAGGGTTTTGTAGGCGCCCTGTTCGCGAATCTTGCCGGCAAGTTTACGAAGCGTGACCCGTTCACTCTCGAACGCAGCGTTGGCCGCAAGGTAGGCTTCTCCAGCCTGCCCGAGATAGCCGGAGAGATCGTAGCCGCGCCCCATCCCTATCCATGCGTCGGCAACTCCCGGGTAGGCCAAAGGATATTTCCTGGCTCGATGCCAGCTCTGCATGGCGGCCCGGTGATTGCCTTTTTCTGTCAGTGCCAAACCGTGAAGGTAAAGGGCCCGCGGCGTGTTGAAACTGTCGAGATCGACCTTCTCCAGAAAGCCGATCGCTTTGTCGAATTCGCCATGCTGGTAGGCAAGGTAGCCCGCACGTACCAACAGATTATTCTCCAGATGCTGGCTACGCTCGGAATCGGCGTCACCATCGGACATGGCTAACGCAACCCGCAGAGCAACCAGCGCTCTGGCCGGGTTAAGATCGGATTTGGCGTAATCACTGGCAAGATTGAGGTATCCCAGAGCCGCCCAGTAGCCCTCTTTCATACCGGCCAGGATGCGCCCGGCCTCATCTGTGCGGCCTTCGGCTCGTGCCTTCTCAGCGTCTTCATAGAGCGCTTGCTGTCGTCCGTCCCCAAGATCCACGCCGACTTCTCCTGCCTGCCGGAATTCCTTGAGACCAGAAAGGACATCATGCGGCATTACCGGCGTGGCCGCCCCGGAAAAGCCGGAAACAGTCAGAGGCAACACAAACAGGAGGACCCGAAGCATCATGGCGCCCTACTCCCACTCCACGAACGAAACCCGAGGTTCGTAATCGGGCGACCGGGCTTCCAGACTCATCTGCAAACGGAGTACGCCGGGGCGTTTTCTGAACTTAAGGGTGGATTCCCGCCGCACGAAATCATCATCGGCGGAGCGAGCGGTAATCACCGTTTTCAACTCATGCTCGCCGTTTTCCAGGTTCCCGGTGAACAACTGCTGGATTCCGCCGCGTTCAAGCGATGTCCGCTCTCTATCGGAATACAGGTGGGAAGCGACAGGTTGGCCATTCACGAAGAGCGCGACGGAATCAAGATCGAGCGCATCCGGGCTTTGAAGTGTCAGGAAAACTGCCAGTCTGGTATTGGCTGGATGAAGTACTTTCTGCTCGAGCGCAAATACGTCTTCAGAGTGACTGGCAACTTTTGCGCTCAGCTCCTTCAGTTCCTCGTCAAGCCCGGCTGCAACCGAGGTTTTAGCCGCGAGCAACACCGGAACCATTACCGCAATGCTGATTACCTTTTGAAGTGAAATCCGGCCGCTTTGTAATTGTTGTATGCCGACCATAAGCCTCCTGCCCTTTTAGCCTCTGTAACGAGTGCAAAGTTCTGTAACAGATCGGCAGAAAGCGTAACACTTGGTAACCGACAAGAACGGTATCCAGATCACCAATTGGAGAACGCATGGCGGAGAATAAAACAAGCTGGAGAGTGTCGAGTTATTTGACAGGGCCGTAGAGGATATCGCAACGGGAACAGGATCTGCAGATAAGTTGAATCTCAAACGACTGTTTTGTCGGCATTTAATTCAACTGGCCCTGTATTTGCTCTACGAAAAGCGGCGGGAGTGCCTTCAGGCAACCCCGCTTGATATGCCGAGCTTTGCCGATGCCCTCAACCGCATCGGCTTTTTTTTACGTCAAACGCCAAATCCAGCATTTCAGATTCTGAACAGTCATAAAAAAACCTCCGGCGAACCGGAGGTTTTCAAGACGAACCTTAAGTCACGCGCGTCGGCGAGCAACCCCCAAACCAAGCAATCCCAGGCCAATCAAGGCAAGGGTTCCCGGCTCCGGCACAGCGGCTACATTCGCCTTCAGCTCAGAAGTCTTCCAGTAGAAATCGTTCGTCCATCCAGACAGGGCGGTGACAGTAACTTCCAGCAAACCTGTGGTATTCAGGCTGCCAACACCACCCGCGCCAACAGTCAGCCAGCGGAAGTCATAGCCAAACAAGTGAGTGCCGTCTACCTCGTATACACCGCTTACGCCATCACCAGAAACTTTAGCCCAGTCACTCCACCAGTCTCCAGCGAACACGCCGTCAGAGAAGCCGAGTTTCAATTCAGCAGAAATAACGGAATAGTCTGCAGGTACCCCACTATCAGTCAGGTCATGGGTAATCGTTTTGGATTCACCATTCTTCAGATAGACACCGGGGTTGTTTTGGTCGGTAATAATCAACGCTGACGCAGAGGAAGCCATTCCCAATGCCAGGGCTGCAGCAAAGATTTTCGCCAGTATTTTCATTGCGCGCACTCTCCATAGTTTCATATTGAATTTTGCTATTCCTAGCAATTAAAACGCAGCACAAAAAATACCAAAAACTGAGTTTCCCGCGAAAACAAGCACCTGAAAGAACATCAACCCTCTTCAATTTAAATACTGTAAAAAGGATCGACGTTGCGAGGGAACCTTCGCCGACCGAAGTCCTCTATGACTTCAGAACACTCTTTCGCAGATTTAGAAATCTGATCACTTGCTCAGCTGTTTCATGGCCGACTCAAGGCCCTCGACGGTCAGCGGATACATGTGGTCGTTGACGAGCTGTTTGGTCATTCCCAACGAACCTCCGTTACCCCAGTAACTCTCCGGAAGCGGGTTGATCCAGACAACCTTGCGGAAGTGCTCATTGATGCGTTGAAACCAGGTAGCGCCCGCTTCCTCGTTCCAGTGCTCAATTGAACCACCGGGATGGGAAATCTCGTAAGGCGCCATGGTCGCATCGCCGACAAAGATCACTTTGTAGTCGGGCGTGTACTTGTGAAGAATGTCCCAGGTGCTGGTGGTTTCATTCATCCGCCGGATATTGTTTTTCCAGACACTTTCATAGACGAAATTGTGGAAATAGAAATATTCCATGTGCTTGAATTCGAGCCGTGCGGCCGAAAACAGCTCCTCACAGACACGAACGTGGGGGTCCATGGAGCCGCCCACATCGAAGAAGATCAGCACTTTCACAGCGTTATGCCGTTCGGGCACCATCTTCAGATCCAGATAACCGGCATTGCGGGCAGTGGAACGAATCGTGTCGTCCATATCCAGCTGGTCTGCCGCACCCTGGCGGGCGAACTTACGTAACCGACGCAGCGCCACCTTGATGTTCCGTATGCCCAGAGTCACGCTGTCGTCCAGATCCTTGAACTCGCGTTTTTCCCAGACTTTAACGGCCCTGCCGTGGCGGCCATTCTTCTGGCCAATACGGAAGCCTTCGGGGTTATAGCCGTTCGCCCCGAATGGTGAAGTGCCGCCGGTTCCGATCCATTTGTTGCCACCGGCGTGGCGCTCTTCCTGCTCTTCCATTCGCTTCTTGAAGGTTTCGATAAGCTCCTCAAGACCTCCCAGAGAATCAATCTTGGCCTTCTCTTCCTCAGACAAGTGCTTCTCGAACTCGGCCCTCAACCAGTCGTCCGGAATCAGGGCTTCCAGCAGGTCGTCGAGGTTCTCGATACCTTCAAAGTAAGCCTGAAAGGCGCGGTCAAACTTGTCGAAGTGGCGCTCGTCCTTAACCAGGCAGAGGCGAGCGAGGTAGTAGAACTCTTCCATATCCGCAAAGGCGAGCCTCTTCTGCAGGGCTTCCAGAAGATCCAGGAATTCCCTCAAACTGGCAGGCACCTTCGCGCGCCGAACTTCAAGAAAAAAATCAATCAACATAAAACGTGACTCTTGCCAGTGTTCTTGCCGAGAATCAGCTGCGACGACGGGCCATAAACGCGAGCTTCTGCAACAGGTGAACATCCTGCTCGTTCTTCACCAGAGCACCATAAAGAGGCGGCAGCGCCGAACTGGAATCCTTCTCCTGCAACATTTTCGCCGACAGCTCATCAGCCATCAGCAGTTTCAGCCAGTCAATCAGCTCCGAGGTGGACGGCTTCTTCTTGAGGCCCGGGACCTTGCGCACATCGAAGAAAACTTCCAGAGCATCGCGAACGATTTCCTGCTGCAAGTCCGGGAAATGCACGTCCACGATATTCTGCATGGTGTCGTGGTCCGGGAAGCTGATGTAGTGGAAGAAGCACCGGCGCAGGAAGGCATCCGGCAGTTCTTTTTCGTTGTTACTGGTGATCACCACGATCGGGCGTTTCTTTGCCTTAACCAACTTCTGAGTCTCATAGACAAAGAACTCCATACGGTCGAGTTCCAGCAAGAGGTCGTTAGGGAATTCGATATCCGCTTTGTCGATTTCATCAATCAGCAACACAACCTGCTCATCAGCCTCAAAGGCCTCCCAAAGCTTGCCCTTTACGATGTAGTTGCTGATGTCCTTGACCTTTTCATCACCCAACTGGGAGTCCCGCAGACGGGAAACCGCATCGTACTCGTACAGGCCCTGCTGGGCCTTGGTGGTGGACTTGATGTGCCAGGGAATCAGTCTCATCCCGAGGGCGGCGGCCATTTCCTCGGCCAGCAGGGTTTTCCCGGTGCCCGGCTCGCCCTTGATCAACAGCGGGCGCTGAAGCGCAATCGCTGCGTTGACGGCCATTTGCAGGTCATCGGTGGCTACGTACTTCTCGGTACCGGTAAACTTCATGGTCTGGTTCCTGTTGGTTACTTTTTCTGGTCTTTCTGATCCGGTTTTTTCTTCGAGTCGTCTTCGGGCAATCCGGACTCGTCCTGATCATAATCGGGTAAATCGTCGAATTCGGACAGATCGAAATCTTCAAGCCCGAACTCCTCCTCATCATCATCTTCAGGCCCATCAGCGTCGGACGGATCGGCAATATCCTCCAGCTCCGGGATATCCTCATCCAACTCGCCAGGCTCTTCCTCCACCGGGGTATCCGCTACCGGGATGTCCTCTTCCAGTTCGTCGGTCGGTTCAATCTCTGGTTCCGTAAGCGCTTCATCTTCCGACTTCAGAGCGGCCTCATGTTCATCAATGACGGCCTCCAGCTCAGACATATCCTCCTCAGATGCTTCCTCGGTTACCTCAGGGATTTCCTCGGCTTCGACATCCTCTTCCGGCTCTGAGACTGCCTCCGGCTCGGGTTCTGGTTCGGGTTCTGGTTCGGGTTCGGTCTCTTCCTGCAGATCCTCAAGTGTTTCGCGCTCTGATGCTGCTTTCTCTTGCGCCTGCTGATCCTGTTTACGCTTACGGATGGCAAACCAGACCAGACCGCCAATGAAGAGAAGCCCACCGCCGGCTGCGCCGACCATCCACAAAGGCACGGCAAAAGCAGGTTCCGCGTCTTCCGGCTCCTCAGGGGCCGGTTCAGGCTCCTGGACCGCTGGCGTCTCTGGCTCCTCCACCTCGCTTACGTCGATGGGCGATGTAATCGCCGGTTCCTGCCCGGATTGCTCCGGCTGAGACACCGGCGGCTCTGGTTCAGACTGCTCAGGGGCGAGTGCCGGTTCTGTCACCTCCGGCTCCGGCGATTCAGCCGGCTGATCAGCGGGCTCAGCCCCTTCAGGCATCGTAAACCCGACGGTGGCGCTGAACTTGCGGCTGAAGGTCTGGCCATCGGCCACCACGTCAAAGGTGTAGAGGCCCGCGGCTGGCAAACGACTGACCGTATCCCGGTAGGTGCCGTCTTCCGGCGGCTGCTCTCCCGACAATACCTTGGTTCCACTTCTGCCATCCTCGGAGGTGATACTGAGGCTGACCTCAATCACACCCAGAAAATCGGGATTAGTGATTTTCTCCCCTTCTTCGAAAAAGCCGACCCGGAGCTTGAGGGGCTCCTGCAATGTGAATGATGGAGGCAGAGGATTGACCACCATCCTCAGATCGCTAACGACCGTAACCCGGCTGCCCTCTCCGAGTTCGCCATTAATGCGCCACTGCCCTGCCAACGGCTCATTGACCGTAATAAGATCATAACCGGCTTCCCTGGCCCACCGGACGTTGTCGGGAAACTCCGAAAGATTAACGACCCGATCGTCCGGGCGCACGAGGGCAAGCTCCCGGGTGGCAGAGGTTTCAGACTCGCCCCAGAAAATCAGGGCGGTAAACTCACGAACGCCCTCGTCCACAGTAAAGCCATTGCCCTCAATGGGAATCTGCTCCTGTGGGACCGCGGTATTCAATGCCTGAAGAAATGCCAGGTTCAGCGCTTCTGCTGTATCCGCCACCTGGAAACGACCGCCGGAGTCTGTCGCCAACGCTTTCAGAAAGTCGGTATCGGCGGCCTCAGAGAGAGCTACGGGGTGAAAGGTAGCGCCCCTTTCGATGAGATCAGCGACAATCGTATCCAGAATACGAGTTTCCTCTGCGGTATTCTTTGCAGGATCGTCGGAGATATCGACCTTGCCGTCGGTCAGCAGTATGAAGTGGGTCCGGCTCAGATCGCCGTCTGTGAAATAATCATCGCTGGCTGTCTCAATAGCCGCGCCAAGGTTTGTTCTGAGTGCGACCGAGTTAATCTGAGCTGAGCGCTGAATGGCCATTTCCCGCCATGCGTTGGTCACCTCACGGTGCGGCACCAGCATGTTGACATATTGCCCGAAGGTCCAGACACCCGCGGAGGCCCCCTCTGGCAACAGCCGGGCCAGCAGACGCACGGCGGGCTGTCGCAGGTTGTCCGGATCGGTGTCTTTCATGGAGCCCGAGATGTCGACTATGATCCGGACGTCCGACTGCTCCGGCAGTTGAACATCGTCGCTCTCCTGGGCATTCAGCCCGGCTGGCAGACTGAGCACGAAGCAAATTGCAACCAGCCCAAACCATCTCGATGTCATCTCTCTCAAGGCATCCATCCTTATCTTTTTTTCTTTTTCGCGCTATTTACGAACAAGACGGTAGCGAACCAGATCCAACACCCAGACCAGCAGCATGACCAAGCCGGCGAGCCCCAGGTTAAACATGGCCCGACCTGAAGCGTCGGCGTCGCCAAGAATCATTTCATAGCCGCCGAACAGCCAGGCCGGAATCCACCAACCGGCCAGATCGGGTGATTCAACCGGCGTGAGCAGCAAGGCCACCAGGGCGGCGAGAATCAGGGTCCGCACTCCATAAAAAGGTAGAAAACGGATCAGGCTCTTCATCATGTAAAAGAACACGACAAAGGCTATAGCGTAGGCGGCCCAGAAAATCCCATAGGCCATTTGTGCATCGGTATCAATCATTACAGGATCCAGTGAATGATATGTTCTTCCCAGTCTTCTTCCGGCACGCGGTCTTCTGAAATCACCTTGTGACGGATCGAAACGCCTGCTTCGTGTACCGAATCCGGATCCCCGCTTCGCAAGGGATGCCAATCGGCCAGCGGCCGGTCTTCAGCCAGGGTGCGGTAAGCGCAGGTGTACGGCAACCAATGGTAGTCGTTGACGGTACCGGGTGTCAGTACCGTGCAACCCGGCACCTTCTGAAGCCGCTCTTCGTAAACGGAGCACTGGCAGGTTTCTTCGTTCATATAACGACACACCAGATCGGTGTGGTAGACCTCGCCGGTGTCTTCGTCTTCCAATTTGTTCAGGCAGCACTTTCCGCAACCGTCGCAAAGAGACTCCCATTCTTCAGGCGTCATCTCATGCAGGCGCTTGCGTTGCCAGAACGGCACCTGGGCAATCATGAATTGCGCTGATCCAGTTTGCGCTTGAAGTCCACCGAGTAACCTTCCTGCTCTTCCGGCATTTGCAGAAAAAAGTCTTTCTCGCCAATGGCTTTCAAAACCTGATTTCCGGTAGTTCTCGCAAGCTTGCGGTCGGGCGTCAGGACCAGATCCATGGAATGAACCGGCTGACCGAAAATACCCCGGAGGCTCTCGGGAAGCTCCTCCCACTTCTGTCCGCGCCGAACAAAAAGGTAGGTATCCTTCTTTTTGCTGCTCCGGAAAACAGAGACAAATTCCCGCTCTTTCATGACTTCAGTAATTCCTCGATATCAGCGCGAACCGGAGCAAGAATCTGCGCCCGCCAGCCCTGGAAAAAATCGTGTTGCGCGAGGTCCGGTTGCTGTACAACCTTTTCCAAACGCTTTCTCGGCGCCAACAATTCCATTGGAATATCAGCATCTTCAGCCGCACTCCTGAAAAGACGCTTTAACTGTTTAAAGAATCCCTGCTGATCCCGGGATAACGGTGGCGCAATCCTCTCAAGGGACGAATTATCCGCGGTCGATCCCCGGCTAACAAGTTCAATCAGGGTATCGCCGTACCGACGGACTGCGCCGGATGGCACTCCCTGAATGCTGGAAAGTTCCTTCACGGACGCCGGCAGCCTTTCCGCGATGGCAATCAACAGTGCATCTGCCAGCACACGGTTTCTTGGCCGGTCCCGCCGCTGGCACTCCCGCTCACGCCAGCGCACCAGTTCCTTGAGAACACCCTGTTGCTGAGCCGAGAGGGTCCATCCGGCCCGCAGTTTCAGGTAATGGTTGTCGGGATCCTCCTGCCCTGCCAGTTCATTGGCAAAGCGCGCCGATTCCTCAACCAGAGCCACTTCCAGACCGCGATCGCGAAGTAATGCACTGACCCACTGGTACATCGGCTCCAGAAAACGGATATCGTCAATCGCGTAGCGTTGCTGAGCATCGCTCAGCGGTCTCGCCAGCCAGTCAGAGCGAGTGGCGGACTTATCCAGAGTCTCACCGAACAGGGTTTCCACCAGCCTCGCGTAACCCAGGGAGAACCCTGCTCCGGCCATTGCGGCCCCGATTTGAAGATCAATGACACCGGCAGGTTGAAGACTCAACCACTGGCGAAAAAGTTCCAGATCTTCGCTCATGGCGTAAAGAAGCTTTGGAGTGTCCGGGTCCGCCAGGACTTCCCGAAACCGTCCGGACTGCTCGGCAACGGAAGGGTCCACCAGGCAAAACTCGCCGTCGAGGCCCAACTGAACCAACCCCGGTATCGGGTAAAATGTGTTTACCCGCTCAAATTCGGTGTCCAGCGCTAGGGGCTTGCCCGGTGCCCGATCCAGCCATTTGTCCAGTGCTTGCGGTTCCCGGATCCAGTCAATCCTGGTCGGAGCCGGGGGAACGTCAACTGCCACAGCGGCCTGGGCGGAAATATCCATAAACGTGCCTGGTAGGTTTATTCGGTCAGATTCAATCGGACAGTGGTTTGCGACCGCGGAATGCGTGAGTCAGGGTAAAGCCATCGACGTAACCGAGCTCTCCACCCACCGGTATGCCATGGGCCAGACGGGTTATCAGGATGCCCTGGCCATCAAGGCGATCGGCGATGTAGTGAGCCGTAGCCTCACCTTCCACCGTCGGGTTGGTCGCCAGGATCAGTTCAGTCACACCTTCGTCGCGGATCCGCCTCAGCAGGCGCTCAATGCCGATTTCTTCCGGTCCCACGCCATCAATGGGTGACAGGTGCCCCATCAAAACGAAATAGCTGCCGCGATAGTCACCCGCCTGCTCAATGGCCAGCAGATCCGACGGACTTTCCACCACACAAAGGGTACCGGTGCGCCGCTGGGGATTTTCACAGATGCCGCAGATCTCGGTGTCGGCAAAGTTCTGGCAGCTTTCACAGCGCCGAACACCACTCATAGCCTGGCTGAGCGCATCCGAGAGACGGGTGCCTCCGGAACGGCCACGTTCAAGCAGGTGAAAAGCCATACGCTGGGCGGTCTTCTGACCGACACCAGGCAGGCAACGAAGGGATTCTACAAGCTCATCAACCAGGGGGCTGAACGCCATGAAAGGTCCTCGAACGGCTGCAGGATGGAATTCAGAACGGCATCTTGAAACCGGGCGGCAGGCCCATGCCGGACATCATACCGGACATTTTCTCTTTCTGGTTTTCCTCGACGCGCCGCACGGCATCGTTCACCGCAGCGGCCAGAAGGTCTTCCAGAATATCTTTTTCCTCAGTCATCAGGGACGAGTCTATGTCCACTTTACGAACGTCGTGACGGCCGTTCATGGTGACTTTGACCAGGCCGGCTCCGGCTTCGCCAGTCACTTCGGCCTTGGCGATTTCTTCCTGAGCCTTCTGCATCTCTTCCTGCATTTTCTGGGCTTTTTTCATCATGTCGCCCATATTATTCATCATAGCTTATCTCCTGCTTGTCTCTGCCGGCCGGATACTGTCTTCCACTACCCGCGCCTCGAATCGTTCAACAATAGACTTTACGACCGGATCCCTGTGAATGGACGCCTCTGCGGCTTCCTGGCGCGCCTTTCTCTGGCGTTCCTCATAAGCCGCAGGGGTGTCTGGCCCGGGATTGCCCTGCTCTGTACGTAACTGAATGGAGTCGCCAAAGCGGTTTCTCAAGGCAGCCAGAATCTTTTCCTCGTGCCTGCTGTTCAACAGCCGGGCGTGCCCCTCATCAATGGTCAGCGTAATCACATCGCCATCGCGGGACATGGCGCCGTGACTGGCAAGATTACCGGGCATGCCCACAATGCCAAGACTCCGGAAATCACGGTGCCAGACGAATTCGCCCTCAGGCTCAGGCGCCTGCTCAACTGCAGGTTCCATCGCTGGATCGGGCTCCACAAACGCGGGTTCCGGAGCCGGGGCCGCCTGCTCAACTGGCTCCGCGCTAACTGCAGGTGCTGGCTCTTCGGTAACAGGAGCTTCGTCGTTTAAAGGATAGCTTTCTTCATACTCTCCAGCCGCCTCGGCCTGGGCATCCAGACTGGCTAGCCAGGATGCATCCTCATCCGCAACGGGTGGAGCGGCCGGCATCTCGGGTTCAGGCTCAGGCGTGGATTCGGGTTCCGGCTCCGGCTGTCCAGGGAGTTCGCTGGCCTCTTGAGCCGGCTCTGCGGCCACTTCCGTTACCGGCTCAGAAATTTGCGGCTGCGGTTCCGGCTGTTTTTGCTCTACCTGTGGGGTCGGCGCCGGGTCGGGCTCATCCCGTGGCTCGGAAGCGGCAGACTGACCACCGGAGCTTATGGCCGGCGGCTCTCGCCGGTCAGCCCCGGGGCGGAAGGCAAGCATCCGGAGCAGGGTCATTTCGAACCCCATCCGGGCATCCGGTGTGATGGTGAGGTCTTTCCTCCCGATCAGTGCAGACTGGTAAAAAAGCTGGGCATCCTCGGCACTGAGCTTGCGAGCCAGAGCCTGAACCTGCTCGGCATCACCGAGGGCGTTATCGGCACTGCCCGGAACCACCTGTTCCATGGTCACCCGGTGAAAGAGCGATAGCAGATCGGCGAGGATCACACTGTAATCCGGTGCAAAGTCCGAAATCCGGCTGATTTCCGCCAGCAAGGCCGGGCCGTCGCCTTCAACGAGTGCATTCACAATGCGTTCAATATCCCGCTGATCAATCGTCCCCAGCATATTACTGACATCACTGGCGGACAGCTTCTGGTTGCCAAAGGCGATAGCCTGATCGGTGAGGCTCAAGGCATCGCGCATACTGCCGTCCGCAGCCCGGGCCAGGAGCCACAGGGCCGGTTCCTCAAATGGAATTTCCTCGGCACCCAGTACATGACGCAGATGGCCTGCGATGTGCTCCGGCGTCATGCGTTTGAGATTAAACTGCAGGCACCGGGAGAGCACTGTGACCGGCAGTTTCTGGGGATCGGTCGTTGCCAGCAGGAACTTGACGTGTTCCGGCGGTTCTTCAAGGGTCTTCAGGAAAGCGTTGAACGATTGGTTCGTCAGCATGTGCACCTCGTCAATGAGGTACACCTTGTAGCGGCCACGCGTGGGCGCATACTGGACGTTATCCGTCAGTTCACGCATATCATCAACGCCGGTCCGGGACGCGGCGTCGATTTCAATCAGATCCACAAACCGGCCTTCCTGAATCTCCTGGCAGCTCGAGCATTCACCACAGGGGTTCGGGGTTACGCCGGTTTCGCAGTTGAGGCAGCGTGCAAGCAGACGCCCAATGGTGGTCTTGCCTACCCCACGGGTCCCCGTGAACAGATAAGCATGATGAAGACGCTGGCTTTCCAGGGCGTGAATTAACGCCTGGAGCACGTGTTCCTGGCCCACCATATCCTCGAAAGTGCGTGGGCGCCATTTACGGGCAAGTACCTGGTAGCTCATGTTCCGCCAACTGCAGTGAAAAACGGGTTTAACCTTAGCACGGACAAAGAGCCAGAAGAAGCAGACTTGATTCCGGAAGCGCGCTCACAAGTTCATGGCTATCAAGGATAATCAGAAGAAAAAGCAGGAGAGGAGAGAAAACTGGGGGTGACTCCATCAGCGACACCCCGGCACACAATTCCACCGCTGCGGCTGCTCCCTTCCGGGCCTGACCGGGTTCACGGTTTCATGTTGCGGAGGCACCAATGGAGCCACCATAACGGCGTTCCGGGACAATTCCCCGAAAGCGGCGCGCATATTAGCAAAAGGGTTTGCACACTACAATGACAAATCGGCACGCCCGTCAGCATCATCCTTGTAAAGGCAGCGGCACTTCATCCTGGCGGAACCAGCAGGCCAGACTGTAGCGAGTGCGGTTTGCCGATAACACCTCGTGAGGAATTTCCTCGCTCATGAACAAGGCCATTCGTCCTGCCTCGGGCAACACGGTTCCGCACACTTCCTGATCGTTGTCCCGGTTGAAAACCTGAAGCGCGCCACCGTCGGCTGCCTGCCAATCTTCATTCAGATAAAGCACCAGACTCACCACCCGGGATGCCCTGCCCTTAAAGCTGTCCAGATGCTGTTTATAGAAATCACCTGAATGGTACGTAGCATAATGAGTCTCGAATCGCTTCAGCCCGAGAAACAGCCTTTGATTCAGACCCTGGCGAATGGACTCGAAAAACTCGAACAGCGCGGCCTGAGGAGCTGTAATGCCTTGCAGCCAGGCAATCTTGTCGCGCCGCACCGACCGGTCTCGCACCAGATCACTCCCGCGCCCGATGCCAGCTTTTTTCATGGCATCGGTACGATCCAGAATCTGCACTTCCTGTTTCAGCGCCGCCAACAGGTTGGCGCCCAGCCGCGACCTCACATCCAGCGACATCCAGCCGTGCTCGCTCAGCCCTGAAGCCAGTTCATCCAGCCAGCCCTCAGACACCGGCTCCTGTTGCTCCGGCGTGAGATCCATCGACTGGACATCACTGCCCGCCACCGCATCCTGGGCGCTGTGCAAAGGTGTGATAAGGGGATCATGGATCGGAATGATTACCGGCGTTTCCATCGGCAGGCCTCGTACTGAATTTGAGCGTATTTTAGGCGCAATTGTCGCCGCAGCGGCAGTTTTAATTTACTCTCTGTGTAGGCAAATACACTTAACCGGTTTCACTCAGTAGCTAACCATGTCAGAAAGCAGTAACAGGCCACCGCTCTCACTTTCGCCGGGCCAGTGGTCCTTCACGCGCTGGAAAACAATCGGGCAACTGGAAGCTCTCGAGGTCCACCATCCTTTATTCCAGGCCACCGTGTTTATTCAGGGCGCTCACCTGGCAAGCTTCAAACCTCAGGATGAATCTGACTGGCTCTGGATGAGCCCAGCGGCCCGGTACGAACCCGGTCGAGCCATCCGCGGCGGCATCCCCGTGTGCTGGCCCTGGTTTGGCGATCCGGCCCGCAACGCGCCGGAAGTGCGGAAACGCATCCAGACCGACCAAGCCCACGGGTTTGCCCGTACCGCGCTCTGGAAACTGGAAGATGTCCGGGAGAACGCCCACGAAGTGGAAATCAGCCTGTCCCTGGATGCCAATGAAGATTTCAGTGATGTCTGGATCGGGCATGCGCTCGCCCTGCTCACCTTCAGCTTCTCCATCCGCGGATGCCAACTGGCTTTGACGACCACGAACCTGGGGAACGATCCGCTGGCCTTTACCCAGGCGCTCCATACTCATTTGCCGACCAGCGACATAACCCGGACTCGTGTGCTGGGTCTCGGAAACAGCCAGTACATCGACACCCTGGATAACTGGGAATACCGCAACCAGGAAGGCCCTGTGTATTTCGACGGCGAAACGGACCGCATCTACGAGAGCGGCGAAACCCTGACGATCGTGACACCCCGAACTGGCCGCAAGCTCTCGGCCGTAGGAAGTGACTCAACTGTGGTCTGGAACCCCGGTCCGGCCAAGGCGGCCAAGCTATCGGATTTTCCCGATACGGCCTGGCAGTCCATGCTGTGCGTCGAAACCGCCAATGCAGCCAGCGATTATCGGGTGCTTAATAACGGGCAAAGCCACACATTAGGCGTATTCATTGGAAGGAAATCATGAGCCTGGCATCGTTTCTGAAATCCCGACTCGTTCCCGCGGAACTGGATCAACATATCAACCGCATCCGCAAACCCATCGGGAGCCTGGGCTACGACCCATGGGGCTATAACAACGAAGCCATGAAGTACGGGCTTTCGCTCACCAAACAGATTTACGAAAAGTACTTCCGGGTACAGGCGCACGGGGTGGAAAACATTCCCGCCGAGGGGCCGGTCCTCATTATTGCCAATCACAGTGGCCAGCTTCCTATCGACGGCTTGCTGATTGGCTATGCCCTTGCCTCCCGGGAAAAAGATGCCCGCATTCCAAGGGCCATGATTGAACGCTTTTTTCCAACCGTGCCCTGGCTGGGCAATTTGCTGAATGAAGTTGGCGCTGTACTTGGAGACCCGGTCAACTGCGCCAAGATGCTCGCGAATAACGAAGCCGTGATTGTTTTCCCCGAGGGCATTCGAGGTTCGGGCAAGCTTTACCACGACCGCTACCAGCTCAAACGGTTTGGCAACGGCTTCATGCACCTGGCCATGAAGTACAAGGCGCCGATCGTGCCCGTTGGCGTGGTGGGTTGCGAGGAAACCATCCCGGCCATCGCCAACATAAAGCCCCTGGCAAAAGCCCTGGGCATTCCCTATGCCCCGGTCGCCATGCCCGTGGTACTGCCGGCAAAAGTTCACCTGAACTTCGGAGCCCCGATGTACTTCGACGACCTTGAAATTCCCGAAGAACAGGTCACAGAACGCGTAGAGAAGGTCAAGGCGGAAATCAGCCGGCTGATCGACAAGGGACTGAGCGAAAGGAAAAGGCTTTTCTGATGAGCGAACAACGCAGACCGCACATTCTGATCACCGGTGCCGCCGGCGCCCTCGCCCAGAAAGTTATCGAACAGCTTCGGGATACCTGCGACCTGGTCGCCGTGGATTTCCGCGAACAGGTCTACCTGGGCGAAGACATCCCCAGCTACTGCATCGATTTCAACAAGAGGGTGTTCGAGGATCTGTTCCGGCGCTATGAGTTTGATGGCGTGATCCACATGGGCCGGATTATGTCCAGCCAGCTCACCCGCATGCGGCGCTACAACGCCAACGTGCTCGGCACCCAGAAGCTTCTGGACCTGAGCCACAAGTACGGCATCAAACGAGTGGTCGTGCTTTCAACGTTCCATGTCTACGGAGCGGTGGCCTACAACCCAGCACTTATCGACGAAGCGGCACCGCTCAAGAGCGCAGGGCTCAGCGCCGACCTGATTGACTCCGTGGAACTGGAGAACCTGGCCAACATCTATCTGTGGCGCTACCCGGAACTGAACATCACCATTCTGCGACCCTGCAATATCGTCGGGCCGGGCGTGCGCAACACCATCAGCACCCTGCTAGGCAGCGAACGGGCTCCGGTGCTGGCGGGCTTTTCGCCCATGATGCAGTTTATCCATATCGATGACATGGCCGACGCCATTGTGCTGGCGTATAAAAAGCCGACACGTGGCGTGTTCAACGTCGCGCCGCAGGACTGGGTGGCTTACCAGCACGCACTAAAGCTATGTGGTTGCAAGCGAATCCAGGTGCCTTCCATTCCGCCGATGGTTCCGAAGATGATACTCGGCACCTTGAAACTGAAGAGCTTTCCGTCCTATCTGATGGCGTTCTTCAAGTATCCGGTGGTGATTGATGGGCGGGCGTTTGTTAATGAGTTCGGATTTGAGCCGAAGCGGCCGCTAAAGGAGATTTTCCGGTTTTATCGGGAGAACAAGAGGCCGGTTTAGCAATTCCGAACAGCTCATCGCGCCGGCCTGTCGATTGTGTCATGTTTCTTTACACCCCAAATTAGCGACCCCAAAAAATCAATTATTAAACAGACAGTTGAAAACATGGAATGCTCCATGCATGTCATCTTCCCGACATTACATTACAAGTTTAGGAAGGGAAGACCATGTTTAAAATTAAGAGTTTGGGAGCTGCGATTGGCCTCGCCACGCTGATACTTTCTCCCGTAGCGTCGGCCAACCTTCTGACGAACGGAAGTTTTGAGGATTCGCCCGAGTTGACACAGGCAGGCGGAGGCTGGGGCTTTTTCAACCCTACACTGGTTAGCGGTTGGGGTAGTGAGGATAACAACATTGAAATCTGGAACTCAGGTTTCAATGGCGTCGATGCGGCGGATGGTAAACAGTTTGCTGAGCTCAACGCCCATCCTGAAACCGGCATTGCGTTCACCCTGTTCCAGGATATCGTTACCACAATTGGCGAAAGCTACAACCTGAGCTTTGCGTACAGGGCCAGAAACGGTCAGGAATCCTTCAACGTATCTGCCGCCGACCTTGATACCCAAATCCAGAACACCAGCACCAGCGAGTGGACAATCTATTCAGGCATGTTCACAGCGCAAGAAGAACTCACCAGATTGATGTTCACATCTGTCGACCCGGAAACTGAAACTCTTGGTAACTTCATCGACAACGTTTCAGTTGTTGCCAAAGTACCTGAACCGGGAACACTGGCGCTGCTCGGACTCGGACTGGCGGGATTGGGTCTCTCCCGCAGACGCCGAAGCTGATCACTCTGGCTTCCACGAAAAGGCCAGCGGTTAAATGCCGCTGGCCTTTCCATGTCAGGCTTATATAGACTTATAAACACAGCTATTCTCTGCTGACGGTTTTCTCATTTCGAGGCTATAGCAGATGTTCAGTAACATGGACGTACTCAGCTACTCACTGGCTGCGATTACGTTCGGTCTACTTGGGGTATTGATAGCAACGCGGTACTTGAGACGCGGGGTTGATCGTGCCCTGGCCCTTGCCGCTGCAATGACGTCCGTTTGGGCATTCACACTCGTTAGTCAGAGTCTCTGGGGCCATCCCGGCTTCAACTTTCGTTATCTCGTCGAACTCGTTCGCGACGGCAGTTGGATTTACCTGCTCTTCGTCCTCCTAAAGGATGGTCTCAGGGAAAAGCAGCTCACCGGTAATGTAAAAAAGATTCTCGGAGCGTGCGCCGCCGTTCTCATCTTCGTGTTACTGAGTATCGGCATAATTGAACATTGGACAGAATTTGATATTGCTAGCGGTAAAGTAAAGTTATTGGGACAGATAGCGCTGTCTCTTATCGGTTTGTCCCTCGTGGAACAAATCTGGCGCAACTCGCCGAGTTTTGGTCGTTCGAGTATCAAGTATATTTGCATTGGCATAGCAACCATCTTTGGCTTCGACTTCTTTATGTATGCCGATGCCCTCCTTTTCGGGCATATCGCGGACTCTTTCTGGAATGCCCGCGGATTTGTCAACGCAATGCTAACGCCGCTGTTCGCCGTCAACGTTATAAACACCCGCAAACAGCCAATTGACTTCCAACTTTCCCGCTCAGCCGTTTTTTATGCGGGAACTCTCGTATTCGCCGGTGGCTACCTGCTCTTTCTGGCCCTCGGTGGCTACTATGTTCGAGTGCTGGGCGGGGACTGGGGCGATGCACTCCAGGTGCTGTTTTTCACCATTTCGCTCGTCTTCCTTGCAACCCTACTCCTGTCCAGACGTATCCGCTCCAAACTGATGGTGCTTATAAGCCAGAACTTCTTTGACTATAAGTACGACTACCGCGAAGAATGGCTGAAAATGACCAGGGAGTTGGCAGACCTCAGCGACGATCCCCCACTGCCTCAGCGGGTAATCCGGATCCTGGCGGGGTTGGTTGAAAGCAATGCCGGCGCAATCTGGCTGGTCGGCGAGAAAGATGCCTATGTACTCAAGGCAGCGGTGAATCTCTCTACTCCAAAGTACACAATGATTGACAGTGATTCAGAGTTGGTTCGATTCTTCCGTGATCGGGAATGGATCGTCGACCTCCATGAGTACCAGGCGGACCCTGTCAGCTACAACCTGCTGGAAATCCCTGACGCCATCACTAAAACGCCCGATGGCTGGCTCATTATCCCGTTGTATCTTGGGAACGAACTGTACGGCCTCGCGCTTGTCGGCAACCCCTATGCCCGCGTCGAGCTGAACTGGGAAAACTTTGACCTGATCAAGGTCGTCGCCCGGCAGACCTGCAACCTCCTGGCGCAGGCTGATGCTCAGAACCGTTTGTCGCGTGCTATGCAATTCGAAGCTGTTAGCAAAGCCTCTGCGTTTCTCGTTCACGACCTGAAGACGGTCATCGCCCAGCTGTCTCTTTTGGTAAAGAACGCACCCAAACATCGCAACAATCCGGAATTCATCGATGACATGATAAACACCACCGATCATGCGGTGCGTAAAATGTCGAACCTTGTTGACCACATCCGCAAGCCCTCCAGTGAGGACGACGCCAAGCTGGGGCCGATCAATCTTACCCAGCTGGTCAAGGAACTGGTCATACATCACCAGCACAGAGCGCCCGCGCCTCATCTGGAGGGGTCTCCGCCCGACGCCATGATCAAGGCCGATGCAGAACAGCTACGCAGCGTTTTAGGCCATCTTATCCAGAATGCACAGGACGCAACGCCTCCTGACGGGGAAATCGTGCTGACGCTGAAAATCGCAAAAGGAAATGTCGCACTCTTTATTCAGGATACCGGCTGCGGAATGACCGAGGAATTTATCAGCGCCCAACTGTTCAAGCCATTCGAGAGCACAAAAGGCCTTACAGGAATGGGCATTGGCGCTTATCAGGCCAGGGAATATATCCAGAGACTGGCAGGCAGTATCGATGTGACAAGCGAGCCCGGAATCGGCTCCTGTTTTTCAGTCAGAATACCGCTGGCAAGTGATAATCTCGCGGTAATCGCGAATCAACCTTTGACGCCGGTTACCGAGGCTGACGTACCTCAAGAAAATGCCAATTAACCGTCGCGAGGGGCAATCTTCCAAAAGCACCATTGCAAAGTGCCAATGTTCAGTTAAGAATCACGGTTAGGAACCATATCTATAAAAAAGGATTTACTGCTGTCGTGACTAGAAGACTCTTGATTGTAGAGGACGACCCGGGCCTGCAGAGCCAGATGCGCTGGTGTTTCAGTGACGACCTTGAGGTGTCCGTTGCGTCTGACCGCGAGCAGGCGCTGACAGCGCTCAGAAGAGTTGAGCCCGACGTCATCACACTGGACCTTGGGCTGCCGCCCGATCCCGGCGGTGCATCTGAAGGGTTCAGCCTGCTTGAGGAAATTCTCCGCCTTTCCCCAATGACCAAAGTAATTGTGGTAACCGGTCGCGAAGACAAGGAAAACGCGGTCAAGGCCATTGGCATGGGGGCATCAGATTTCTACCAGAAGCCGCTTGATGCCGACATTTTAACGTTCGTTGTTAATCGGGCTTTCCGACTGGCGGAACTGGAAAGGGAAAACCTTGAGCTGAGCCGCCGAGGAAACGGCACGAGCGTCAGAGGAATAGTCGCTGCGAGCCCCCAGATGCTGGCCGTCTGCCGCACCCTGGAAAAGGTCGCACCAACAGATGTCACCACGCTTATCACGGGCGAAACTGGGACTGGTAAAGAACTGCTTGCACGAGGAATTCACGAACTCAGTCAGCGGGCATGCAAGCCTTTCGCTGCCATCAACTGCGCAGCGATTCCGGAGAATTTGCTGGAAAGCGAACTCTTTGGTTTCGAGAAAGGCTCCTTCACCGGAGCTACCCAGGCCAAGAAAGGAAAAATCGAAAGTGCCAATGGCGGAACACTCTTCCTTGATGAGATCGGGGACATGCCGATGGCACTACAAGCCAAATTGTTGCGTTTTCTGCAAGAGCGGGTTGTTGACAGGGTCGGTTCGGTCGAGCCAGTACCCGTAGACGTCCGGGTTGTTTGCGCTACACACAGGAACGTGAAGGATCTGATCGATAATGGGTCATTTCGGGAAGACCTCTATTATCGAATCAGCGAAATTACCCTGGACGTGCCCGCCGTTCGCAATCGCGAAGGCGATGCTCTGGTTATAGCTCAATCACTACTGAAGTCTTTGGGCAAACAGATGGACCGACCCAATCTTGCTTTTTCTGAAGATGCCATCGGTGCAATCACAAGCTACCCGTGGCCCGGCAACGTCAGAGAAATGATCAACAAAGTAAAACGCGCCACGATCATGGCCGAAGGGAAGCGCATAACGGCAAGCGATCTGGAACTCCCTGGAGAAACAGCCAGCGAAAGCGAGCACCTGAATCTCAGGCATGTCAGGGAGAAGGCAGAGCGCCAGGCAATCGTGCAGGCACTAAGAACCTGTAGCTTCAATATGGCCAGGGCTTCCCGGCTCTTGGGCATCACTCGCCCCACTCTTTACAACCTGACCGACAAATACAACATAGAAACGTCTGCCGAACACTCAAGTCTTTGAGGTAGAACACAGGAACTCTCTGGATTTTATAAAAAAGGAATAGACCATGAAGTCCACTTCGTTTGTAGGTGCCACCATCCTCTCCGTTGCCCTCGTCTTCGGTTTGGCTGGTTGCAGCGAAGAGAATGAGATGAGTCAGGAAGACATCCAGTATCTGAGCCATATTGATCAATCCCGGTTTTTCCAACGCCAGGGCGAGCTCAAAGCCAGCACTCTGGAGGCACGAAGTGCGATCGAGCTCAAACCGCAAGAAACTGAGCCTTATTTCCTTATCCTCGATAATCTCCTTCAAGCTGGAGATGCCTTCAATGCGGAACGCCAACTAGACCAGGTCATGGATAAGCTCGGATCAGGCGACGTGGATTCAAAGGTCAAGAACCGGGCCCTGCTGATCCGCGCGGAGGCAAATTTGCTGCAGGGTGAATTTGAAGACGCACTCTCCGCACTGAGTGAGTTCTCAAGTTCTGATCGGCCAATGGAAACGAAAGCCGCGCTGCTCAGGGGCAGGACGCATCTTGCTGCCAACCAACTTGATGCAGCAGAAAGGGCTTTCAGTAACGCACAGAACATTGACCCCACGGATGTTGAATCCCTGGTTGGCCTGTCAAAAACTGCGTTCGCCAAAGGCGATGTTGCCAAAGCCCAATCCCTGATTGGCGAAGCCGAAAACCTCGATGCGGAAAACACCGAACTATGGCTTTGGAAAGCACAGCTGGCCGACACCAATGAAGAATGGCAGAAGGCGGAAGACGCCTACATTCGCGCTCTCGAGGACATTGGCCAATACGATGTAATGACCCAGCGCAAATACGCCACGATATCCTCCCTCATCCGTGTTCTGCGAGCTCAAGGCAAGCAATCGGAAGCCTATGTGTACGAGGAGATCCTGGCCAAGTCTGGTCCGGGCACAATCAAGAGCAATCTGATTGCCGCCCAGGACGCCCTTGACCAGGGCGATCTCAACGAAGCCGCCCGATATCTGGAAGAGGTTCTCAACCAGGCACCGAACCATGAGCAAACAGCGCTTATGCTTGGCCTGGTGCGATTCAGGCAAGGTCGCGTCGATGAGGCAGAAGCCCTGTTGACACCAATTGCAGAAGCCGGAAGGTCGGAAACCGCCAGCAAACTCCTAGCCGCGACCAAACTCCAGCAGCGAAATCCCGCAGGTGCGCAGGAGATTCTGGATAAGCTGGAGAACAGGGACTCCGACCCCAACACCCTGGCAATGGTGGCTATCGCAGCGCTTACAAACGGTGATTTCGAGTCCGGGGAGGAGCTGATGGAACAGGCTCTGGCCGGCAATCCCGAGAATCACGATCTCAGATTACGTTACGCTGCCTATCTGGTTCAGCGAGGGCAATATCAAAAAGCGATAAAACAAGCCAGCTATCTGCGCGAGAATGCTCCCCAGATTGAGCAGGCAAGAAGCATCATCATTCAGTCACAAGTCCAGTCGGGGCAGCTGGACGCTGCCATAGAGACGGCAGATCTCTGGGTAGCGGAGCTCCCGGAAAGTGGTGCCGCACTAATCACCCGAGGCAATCTTGCTGCACAAGAGCAAAATCTCCAGGCCGCGCGCGATTACTTTTCCCGAGCAAAGTCTGTGGAACCCGAATCCCCTGCAGCTTCTATAGCCTTGGGAAAACTCGCAGCAGAACAGGATCAACTCAAGCAAGCCCGGGAGCATTTCCGGGAGGCCGTACGCATTTCCCCCGACAATCGTCTGGCGCTCCAGGGCCTCGCAGCGAGCCAACCTCGTGAGGAAACAGACCAATTAATGCGCGAGATTCTCGAGAGCCAGCCCGAGGCAACGGGACCTCGTCTATTACTTCTCGAGTCAGCTCTGAGAAATGGTGATCAGAAAGGAGCAGACGAATTGACTGCGGCGCTGCTGGAACGAAAAGAACAGAATACGCCATCACCGGCTTCCTCTCTTGTAGCAAGCATCTACAACAACATCCCCATGGCATTGCGGTCAGCAGGACAATCTGAAAGAGCCTCCAAAATTCTGGAGCGAGCTCGCGTTCTGTTTCCTGCCAATGAAGATATTGCACTTCAGGCCGCCCGAGAGGCTTTTTCAGAAGCCAGAGACAACGACGCCCGAAAGATTCTGCAGGAGGTAAAGCAGCAGCACCCTGATTCCGCCAAACCCTATGCGACGGAGGCCGCCTACTTCGAGAATCAGGAGAACTATCAGCAAGCAGTTGAACTTTATCGACTGGCACTGGAGAAGGAATCCTCGCCGGAATTGGCAAATAGCTATGCCCGAAATCTACAGAATGCCGGGCAGCCAGCAGAGGCACTCACATTTCTGCAATCTGCCACTGAGAGTTATGCCGGAAATGACCAGCTGCTATTCACCAAAGCTCTTATCCAGCAGAGTCAGGGGGACGACAGCGCCGCCCGGACGAGCTATGAAAAACTGCTTGAGTCGAACCCCGAAAATGTCGTTGTATTGAACAACCTTGCCTGGATCTATCATGAGGATGGAGATAGCAGAGCCATCGAGCTTGCCCGCCGTGCCTACGAGCTAAACCCAGACAATGGCGCCATCGCCGATACCTACGGTTGGATTCAACTCAAATCCGGCAACACCAGCGAGAGTATTCCGCTGTTGGAAAAAGCGCACAAACTTGAGCCGGAATCTGAGGAGATCGCCCTACACCTCGCAGAAGCTTACCGAGCCGCTGGAAAGAATGCGGATGCGAAGAGAGTGCTCGAAAAGTTCGGTGACCAGGGATAAAAATTCGGGTATGAACTACGCTTCGAGCTTTTACCGACAGCACCTTTGGCTACTGTCGATACCGCTTTTTGCAGTCGGTTTGTGGGCTGAGTGGAGGGACTTTTTCTACCTCTGGTCCGATTCCATTATCTACACACACGGCTTCCTGGTTCTCGCCGGCTCCTGTTACCTCCTGTTCCTCAGGAGGAAGAGCCTTGCCAACCTAAAGATCAGCGGGTCGCCACTGGGTCTTTTTTTCCTGGCTGGCGCAAGCATTGTCTTAATGCTCTCACAGGCTGCTGACATCCGTGTATTCCGATTGTTACTCGTCCCCGTCATGATTGTGTTCTGGGGCTGGTCAGTCTGGGGAAAGGGCTTCCTCAGGACTGCTGGCGGCCCAATTATGCTACTGATTTTTGCGGTACCCATATGGGATGATCTATCACCGATCCTTCAGCACATAACAGTTTTCTTTAACAATCTGCTTCTGCAAGGAGTTGGCATACAAGCCAAGATTCAGGAGTTTTACATTATTCTGGATGTAGGAACATTTCTGGTAGAGGACGGTTGCAGTGGTGTTCGCTACCTCATGGTTGCCCTGTTCCTGGGTGCCTTTTATGGCCAACTGTATTACCAAAAATATGTCTCGACCTTTTTTCTTGTTGTTATCGCTGGCGCTCTATCGATGCTCTCCAACTGGGTTCGGGTATTCGGCATCATTGCAGCCGGCCATTACACAGAGATGGAGACGTCACTAGTCGAAGATCATGAGCTTTTTGGGTGGGTTGTTTTTCTGATCTTCACATTGGTTCCCTTGTTCTTCATTTCCGGGCGAATCGAGCCTCACGCAAACAGCAATAGCCCACAAGCATCGACATATACTTCGACAGATCAGCCGAAACGCCCCTCCCTCTTCTGGCCGACCATTGCATCGGTCTTACTGATTTGGCCGGCCATCTTGCCGCTGGCCCTGCAAGCAGAAACCGAAAGGGTTGCCCAAGAGTGGAACCCCTCTCTGTTCCGGGCAGTACCCGGCTGGAGTGGTCCTCTGCAACACGCTAATATCTGGACTCCGAAATACACCAGGCCCGACATCAACCTCGGCGGTGTCTACGTAAACCCAGAGCTTCAGCAAGTCCAGCTGCAGATCATCGGATATCGCATCCAAACCCAAAACAAGGAATTGATTTTCTATGGCAATTCCCTATTCAACCGCAAAGAATGGCAATTAGTATCAGAGCAGAAAAGGCTACTGGAAAACGGCTACCTGCAAAATCTTTCAACGGTGAACGAGACTATTATTCAGCGTCGTGAGAACAACGAACAGGTCATCATCTGGTCCTGGTATGAGGTTGGGGATACGCTTACAGATTCTCGGATGGAAGCAAAGCTAACGGGAGCTCTTAACAAAATTAAAGGCGACAGTAGAGGTGCCCTCTGGGCGCTGGCGGGCAGATGTAACAGCGAACAAATTGCCGACTGCGACGACCAAAGAGGTGCATTTACGGCATTTCTTGAGCAGGCCGATCAATAACTCAGTCAGACGTTGGACTGGTTCAAAAGGCTAAAATCATTTATGAGGGTTTCCCTTACTCTCTCATCCCGGCGTTGCTGGTCTGAGAGGTACTGCTCGATAACCCCGCCTTCGATCCCGCGCCATGTCGCCCGCTTTGCCTTTACATTAAAATCCTTGTAGAGATACAGGCGCCCTTTTCTTTCCAGACGTACTGAATTGCAGTTTCCTTGCTCTATGTCCTGGATCGCACGGATCATCATTTTTACACCAAGCCTCACCACCTTTTCATAGAGCCGGTTAGGATTATCACCCTGCTCAATGACCGGGCGACCCTGATAAACGACGTCACCATCATCCACACCCTCTGCAACGAAGTGAACAGTTGCACCGACGCATTCCGGCTCCCCGTTGTGCACCGCCCAGTCTGTGGTATACAAACCTCGATAAAATTGAGAGAGACCGCCATGTAAATTCAGGACACCGTGCTTCGGCACCTGAAGCAGGTCTCGTTTTAGTAATGAAGCGCCACAAACGGCGATAACATCTGGTTCTCTATCCCGAATCCAGCTCACGTACTCCGGGCTATTAATCGCGTTGACTCCGCTGGTATGCAGAATCTCAATGCCTTCGAAAGTTTCGAGCGCTAGCCCCTCCTGCCCGAAATCCAATGAATTGGAAGGGTCATTGTAGGGCTGATACGGTTCTATAAGTTTCCTGTCCAGTACCTCAAGGACCTTCTTGAAAAAAAGCCCTGGCCTTGAAATATATTTGAGAGCCCTGCCAACCAGCGGTGAGCTGTCCCTCTTTGGTGCCTGGTTTTCGACCACAATTCCCACGACAGTAAGAGACTTCGCCAGCTGATTCGCAAAAAAGATATCGGACTTATCACCACTGACGATAACCAGTGTTCGCATTCGCTTTTTCTCCATGCTTCAAACAGCCTTTGCAGTCTTTCCCTGTTTCCGAATGAACTTTTTCACCAGCGGTATCAGACGGTACTCCAGAAAGTACAAACATCTTAATCGGAGACTGCCTCCAAAACATTCGACATTGCAGTATTCCTCATAATCGGACGTCCAATTACTCAGATACCAGTAATCATCCGCACAGGTGTAATACTGCTTGGCTGCACCCGAATCGAAAAGATATTTAAGAGCCGAATACTCCAGAAGGGAGCCAGGAGAAAAGGCTTTATACGACTCGTCGTAATCGGCCCGAATTGGATAAACAATACCGTCGTATCGCAGATGAAGCTCGAACGCTATTGCTCGATCGCCATCACGAGCAATCCATGCGCTCACCACGCCCTCTTTTCCCAATAACTCAATCAGATTCAGGAGAAAAACTCGGCTACCTTGATGAGACTTCAAATCATTGCCAATTGATGCCTTCCAGCTCTTTGCTGAAACATCAATCAGTTCCTCAACTATCGGCTGATCAGGGGCACCAATCTGCTCCAGAGTGATCGAAAACCCCGGTTGCTTTCGAAACCGGTTCATTTTGTGTCTCAGGCTTTTCTTTAGCGCACGAGGCCGCGTATTGAAAAACGTCTCCCATGGCTGATCAATTTCTATGACCGGCGTTTTCAGGCTGGGCTTCAGCCCTATGCGGCGAGCGCCAAACGTATTTCCCGCTTCGGGCCCATCAATGAGAAATTGGAGGAGAGCGCCATTCCTATGGAGTTTGAAAAATTGTCCAAGTTCGTGGTCGCCTAGACTGGTAAGCCTAAGATAAGCCTGCTCTCTTTCTTCGCCGACCAGATCGGGATGAACGATAACGTCCGAAAATGGCGTGTGCCCGTTAGCCGCGAGTTTGAGAACTGTCACTGGTACACCCCGGTATCGTTCCCGAACCCGAAACAGAGGAGCAACACCTACCAGATCACCCTCCAGATAGGCGCACCTGAACTCCATTTGCATGTTTAGGGAAAAGGCTCGACACCAGGCGACCAACCATTCATGAGTCATCGGCAGAGGAATGCTGTCCAGACTGGACAGGAGGCTATCCCATTGTGGTTTTATCTCGTTGAACTCGTCCTCAGTCCTAACAACTCTTAATTCCACAATGATAAAGATTCCCGATCATTTACAGGTGTCAGGCTGCAGATAACTTGTGCTTTATCTTGCGAAGTTTGTCCAGGACATCGATTGCGCGGCGTTTTAGCCAAAAATCGAGCAAGGGCTGATGCAACCAATCACGAACACTGTTCTGAAGCCAGAAGTAGTTCACCGATACATTCCGCCCCTCGGCCTCAATAAAATGCCACGTGCCTGCGGGAATAAACAGCGCCTGCCCTTCTTCCAGCCAGCCGGTAATTCCATGTGCCTGGCCGAGTTTTGGAAAGCGTTTAACATCCGGGTTCTGACAATCAATTTTGCTGTCAACCACACGGTTTTCGAGCAATGCCCTGATACTGAATGGGCTGTATGGATACATACAGTCACTCTGATCGGGCGGGAAAAGTATGAATCGCTTTCGGCCCTCCAACATCATGAGCAGACTATGGGTCTCATCGTAATGCAAGAGGGATTTATTCTTGCCAGGCCCAATATACAAGTTGGAGACCCGAAAGGCAGACTCAGGAATGAACGACGGCAAGGTAACAGAAAGGCCAGCTGGCAAATCGTCAGAAACTCCTTGCCCCCGAAGAGGTTCCAGAGCATAGCCGTTACCAGTGGTATTCATTACCTCATCAAAGTCCTCCATTGAAATACGCTCGAATCCGAGATAATGATAAATACCATCCTCGGACTGTCTTTGAATGCGTATGGATTTCAGAGAACTCTTGAAATAGCTATAGTTCCAGCCTTCGGTAAACGGCAAAGCTTCCCTTACTCCGCTCAGTAAGAGGGGCTGACGACGCCGAATAAAACGGATTAGTCCATCTTTATCTGTGGGAAACGGGATCGTTTCAATCTGGTCCGGCCCGGCCAGGTCAAATAAACTCATCGTGACATTCCTTTTCTACGATATTTGGCATAGATACTAAGCCCGCTCGGCAAGATGCTTCTTTTCTACGCCAAACCATGTAATCACGATATGTCATGGCCAAAAAAGCTGCAAGTACTAACCAATTTCCAGTCCGGTATTGAGCTGGTCAAAACGAGGCTGGGCTTTTTTCAACTTCCCCTCTTCAACTACTCCACTCCAAACAACAGCACCGAAAATCCGAATACTAAAATAGGAAAAGACAGGCTGGAAACCCGCTTTTCTCAAGGCTGCTCTGGACGCATAATTTTTGCTGTCTACCGCGACCAGAGCTGTAGTGCCACTTTCGTGGCTTGCGAGAATCGCTTTAAGTAATTGCTGAAAATGGCCGTGCCCCTGAAACGCGGGACTTGTGGCACAGTCCCATATATAAAAAGCCTTGTCCGGAACCTTGAACTGAAGATCATGCAAGACCCCGATACGAACACCATGTCGGGCGACCCATCCGTAGCATATCGCTTGCTGATCCACGAACAGTTCGAAGAGTTCATTACCCTCAAAAATCCTCTTCTTGAACGCCGACTGAGATATGGGAAAGTCAGCCCTCCATTCCCTTACATTGCTGACGGTGGGTGCTAATTCAGCCATACAGGATTTCTCTTTCCGGTCGCCACAAACAGCCTGCGCCATAAAGATTCCGGCCTTCATTTCAATGGTTCGGCGCCATACCTGCGCCAATGGTCTCAACAATCGTTTCAGAATTTGCAATTCCCGGCCTCCACTCCATGAAACCCGATTCAATTTGCATTTCAAAGCCTACAAAAGACTGCTATATTTTTTTTAACAATGAAATGTTCCAGAGGCCAGAAAATTAAGGATTTCAATACCTGAGTTTTTCCCAACAAGGCCTATTCATTGGATGTTAACAGGTATGATTGTCAAACAGGATGTTTTGTCATGACCGCCAGCAGTAACAGCCAAACCGTCATTTCCCGCTTCATAAAGATTGCACAAAATCACCCTGATAATATCGCTGTCAAATGGCAGAAGGGTGATAACTGGCAAAAAGTAACCTATAACCAATTGTTTAATCGTGCGAAATCGATTGCCAGCGCGCTACAACAAGCGGGAATTAAGGAAAATTCTCCGGTCATACTGCCCTCTGAGAGACATCCGGATGTGTGCGCCAGCCTGCTCGGAGTTTTGCTGTGTGGAGGGCACTATGTCTTTATTGATCCGAAATATCCCCGGGAACGTCAGCAGTTCATCGCAGAGGCGGTTGGGGCCAGATTGGGAATCAGCGCACCTGGCACCTGTTCTCTCAAGCATCTTGACCTTATCTGGATCGATCCCGCTGAAAACGCTGATAACGAGGCCCAATTTCCCGATATCCCGGATCAGGCAGAGCAGGCTGCCTATATCATGTTCACATCCGGCTCAACGGGGGAACCTAAAGGCGTTGTCATACCAAACCGAGCCATTCTCAGGTTGGTTACGGATACGGACTTCATTTCCTTTTCGCCGGACCAGACGTTCCTGCAGTTATCTGCCCTGAGTTTCGACGCTTCCACCCTGGAGCTATGGGGGCCGCTTCTAAACGGAGGCACCTGTGTTCTTCACCCGGAAACGGACATCCTGACTCCCGGAAAAATCCGGGACGTCATTGTTTCCCAGCATGTGACAACCCTTTGGCTCACCGCCTCATTGTTCAACACGTTCATAACCGAATATCTCGAATACCTCAAACCGTTGAAACAACTTCTCACCGGCGGTGAGGCGTTGTCCGTGCCTCACGTCAGGAAGGCTCTGGAATGTTTGCCTGATACATCGCTATTCAATGGTTATGGCCCTACAGAAAACACCACCTTCACTACCGTATTTCCAATCCCCCGGAATCTGCCTGAAGGCTTGAAACGCATTCCCATCGGATTCCCTATCCACGGCACACAATGCGCCATCGTCGATGAGAACCTGAACATCCTCACCGAACCGGGTCAGGCTGGCGAGCTGGTGGCCTTCGGTGATGGCTTGGCTCTTGGATACCTCAACCGTCCCGAACTGACTGACGAGAAGTTTGTTCAGGTAAAAGATCACCATGGTGAAATCCGAACGGGTTATCGCACCGGCGATCTTGTCATTCAAAATTCCGACGGCAGTTATGACTACCTGTCACGAATAGACAAGCAGGTCAAAATTGATGGTCACCGAATTGAACCCGGCGAGATTGAGTACCAGATCAACCACCTTGCGGGCATCAGTGACGCTCGAGTAATTCTACGCATTGGACCACAAGGGCAGAAAAGACTGGCGGCTTATGTCGTATGCGATTCCCAAATCAATCCACAGGTTATTCGGAGAGAATTGAACTCGGTTTTTCCCGCCTACATGGTTCCTCATTTCATCATCCAGGTGGATGCTCTTCCCAAAAACCAGAACGGTAAACTCGACGAATCCCGGCTACCCGACCCCTACGAGGAATCCACTCCCACGCCTGCCTCGCGATCTGGCAGGCAGACAAAGGAACTGGTATCGGAGAGTTGGAAAACGATACTGAATCGGCCGGTAGATGACGCCGAAAATTTCATGGATGCAGGCGGCACGTCCCTTGAAGCACTCAAGCTGGTGTCATTGCTCGAGAAGGCTTTTGGTGTCGAATTAAGCGCGACCTTTGTATTCGAGCACCCTACCATCCAGAAGCAAACCGAGTACCTAATAGCCCAGGTTGACAGCAACGAAGCCAGACCGGAAAAACCCGAAGAATCCAGGCGGAACAACGAGTTTGCCATCGTAGGGATCGCATGCCGTTTCCCGGGCGCCTCCACCGTAGACGAGTACTGGAGAAACCTCCTCGAAAGTCGGGAAACCGTCAGTTTTTTTGCCGAGGATGAATTAAGCCCCGAAGTCACCATCGAAGAGCGCTCCAACCCAGCCTATGTAAAAGCCAAAGGTGTTCTGGAAGGCTACGACGAATTCGATGCGAAATTCTTTGGCATATCGCCGATTGAGGCCCGCGTGATGGACCCTCAGCAGCGAATCATGCTCCAACTATGTTGGCACGCCCTGGAAGACGCGGCCATTCCGCCTGGCGACAGCCAATACCGTACCGGTGTGTTTGCTGGTATGAACTGGGCACGCTACTACCAACAATATGTACTGCCGAACCGGGAGCTCGTCGAAAGCTACGGAGTATTGAATTGTGGGCTGGCTAACGAGCCAGATCTGCTGAGTACCCGCGTTTCCTACAAGCTCAATCTCAAAGGGCCAAGTGTCAACGTGTTCACCGCATGCTCAACCGGCCTGGTTGCGGTAGCGCAGGCCTGTGAGGCAATTGACAACGGCCAGTGTGAGCAGGCGATTGCAGCTGGTGTCTCGATCTCTACCCCGGTCAAGCGCGGTTACATGTACCAGGAAGGCAGCATGCTTTCGCGTGACGGGCATTGCAGGCCCTTTGATGAAGATGCCACCGGTACCACCTTCAACGATGGCGCCGGTGCCGTCGTTATCAAGCGCCTGGATCTTGCTGAAAGGGATGGCGACAACATATATGCCGTGATCAAAGGCTATGCCGTTAATAACGACGGCGAACAGAAAGCCAGCTTCACCGCACCCAGCGTTGCCGGACAGGTCGCAGTTTATGAGGGCGCACTCGGGCGCGCCGGCGTTGACCCCTCATCCATAGGTTTTATTGAAACACATGGCACTGCTACGCCGCTCGGGGACCCCATTGAGGTACTGTCACTGCGTCGATGCTATTCGAAAGACGGGGCATCGGAAAAAACCTGCGCCATCGGTTCCGTGAAGTCCAACATAGGGCATGCTATCCATGCGGCGGGTCTCGCGAGCCTAATAAAAACAACCTTTGCGGTCAGAGAAAACCAGATTCCGCCCACCTTATTTTTCCAGAAAGCAAATCCCAAACTGGAATTGGAAAAGTCCCATTTCTATGTCAATTCCAAAGTGGAAACCTGGAGACTCCCCTCTCCCCGAAGGGCTGCCGTGACGTCGCTGGGTGTGGGAGGAACCAACGCTCACGTAATTCTGGAAGAGTATCGGCCCAGGCTGAAAGACGCGTGTAAAGGCACCACACCGGAGAAATCCCGCCTTTTACCCATTGTAATTTCAGCCAAGAACGAGAATGCCCTTGACCGACAGATAGGCCGCTACATTGACTATTTCCGGGGCAAAAACAACGTGGCACTACCTGATGTTGCGTTCACCTCTATAAACGGACGCAAGCATTTCGAGCACAGGGCTATCGTATTTGGCAGAGACCTGCCTGAAACGCTCGCCAATCTTGAGCAAAACTCCCTTTGTTCCCGCGGAAAAGCAGATACTTCACGGTCCCGAAGGATTGGCTTCATGTTTTCCGGTCAGGGAACTCAGGCACGTGATATGGGGCATTGGCTGCTCCAGAATTCCGAATCTTACAAAGCTACGTTTGAGAAAGGTTGCGACATAGTCTTACAGGCGACAGGCGTAGACGTGAGGGGGATTCTATTTGGGCAGGATGGGCACAGCGTAAAAGAAGACGCCATTAATCAAACCTCGTTTGTTCAGCCGGCGCTTTATCTACTGGAGTATGGCCTGGCCAATTACCTGATGGAACAAGGCGTCAGACCGAATTTTCTTATGGGGCACAGCATCGGTGAGTATGCCGCTGCGGCACTCTCAGGTGTCTTCAGTTTCGAGGACGCCACCAGGCTTGTTGCCAATCGCGGAGCCCTGATGCAACGCATGGCTCCCGGTAAAATGCTCATAGTGCGGGCCAACTTTGAAGATATCGCTCCGACGGTCGGCCAGAGAGCGGAACTTGCGGCCGCCAATGCCCCAGGACTTATCGTATTATCGGGCGAACCCGAGGCAATTGCCTCTGTCGCAGAAGAATTGAGTGAACAGAAGGTGGCCAATACGGTTTTGCAGACCAGTCACGCCTTCCATTCCTCGATGATGGATCCCGTGCTTCCGGAGTTCGAAAAGCTGGTGTCCGAGTGTGAGAGGCGAGCACCTTCAATACCGATCATATCAACCATGACGGGAGACGTGCTTTCAGATGAGGAGGCCGTCTCACCCGAATATTGGTCAGCTCAGTTACGGCAGCCGGTTTTATTCTCCTCCGCTCTTCAAACCGTGCATCTGAACCAGGAAAACAGCGGCGAGAACACCAGCCTGATCGAAGTGGGACCAGGGAACACCCTCGCAAACCTGGTGGGCTACCACAAGCAAATAGACGGTATACGTGCGCTCACAGCGCTCACGAGCAAGGGCGTTGATAACAGAGCGGAAGACGATATCTATCGATGCATCGGCCAGCTGTGGGCCGATGGCCACTCTCTCGACTGGGCGCCCTATTTCTCGGACCTATCCGTCAGAAAAGAGCGTTTGCCCGGCTACGCGTTCGCCCAGGATAAGTTCTGGCTTGGCCCCGTGGATCAGAATAATGCCCCAATAGTTCAAAGCCCGAACAAAGTGCCTGAAGCTCTCTCAAATCCGGTAACACAGGAAGTTAAAATGGATCCGAAGCAGCATTCTGAAAAAATACGCGCCGATGTAATGGCGATAATCGAAGACGTCTCCGGTTACGAAATAGGTGACACAGATCCCTCATCGCACTTTAGCGAAGTCGGGCTGGACTCCCTGCTTCTGACTCAGGTGGCGACGGCTCTTGAGCGACAGTTTAAGCTTGGCATTACCTTCCGCCACCTGGTTGAGGATTACACCTCATTGGCGCTGATTAGTGACTACATTGCTTCGAAAGTTGAACCCGAAGTCACCACGCAAACCGTTCAGCAAACCCAGGAACCGGCCAATCAGGCAGCCGCAGTAACGGAAGCTCCCTCAGCCACTCCGGATTTTGGTGCCACAGTTTCCGCCTCTGGCGGAAGCCTCCAGGATATCGTCAATGCTCAACTGCAGATTATGCAGTTGCAGCTTCAGGCACTGGGAAGAAATCCGGTTACGACAGCGTCGAATCACACGCAGCCACAAACCGCCCCTATTCCCTCTGCGGCCGAGCCCTCCGTTCCATCCGCCCAGCAGACTGGAGCGTCCGTTCCAGCGCCCGACGCGGCATCGCAGGATAAGCCGGCTCACACTCCAGGCACCCGGATCACCAGGGACAAAACCAACAGTGAGCTTACCTCTGCCCAACGCGAGTGGGTAGACCGTCTGATGGCGGATTATCAGAAGAAGTACGCGGGTTCAAAGGAATATACCCAGAAACATCGTAAACATCTCGCAGACCCTCGCAGTGTCTCTGGCTTCAATCCCGCCTGGAAAGAGATTATCTTCCCGATTGTGACCGTTGAATCAAAGGGCTCAAAACTCTGGGACATTGACGGCAACGAACTCATCGACACCTCGAACGGTTTCGGTCCCATTCTTTTCGGCCATTCACCAGACTTCATCTCCAATGCAGCGAAGGCACAGATCGACCGCGGCGTGGAAACCGGCCCTCAATCCCCCTTGGCCGGCGAGGTAGCGGAACTTGTGTGTGAGCTCACAGGGAGCGAACGTTGCACATTCGCCTGTACAGGTTCCGAAGCAAACGTTGGAGCACTTCGGGTTGCAAGAACGGTTACCGGGCGCACCAAAGTTGTCGCCTTTGAAGGGGCTTATCACGGCATTCACGATGAAGTCGTGATGCGTGCTGGCAAGAACCATCAAGCGCTACCGGCAGCCCCGGGGGTCCCCAGGGAAGCAACGTCCAACATGATTCTCCTGCCATGGGGCGAGCAAAGCAGCCTGGATGAAATAAGAAAATTGGGCGATGAGCTGGCGGCGGTTCTGGTCGAACCAGTGCAGAGTCGAAAACCCCAATTCCACAGCAAGGAATACATCCAGGAGATTCGAAAGATTACCGAACAGAATGGTGTCGCTCTGATCCTGGATGAAGTCGTCACGGGATTCCGGGTTGGCCCCGGCGGTATTCGTAAGCGTTTCAACGTTGACGCTGACATGACGACCTACGGAAAGGTTGTCGGCGGGGGCTATCCGATAGGAATCATTGCGGGTAAGGCAAAATTCCTGGATGCAATGGATGGCGGTCAGTGGCAGTACGGGGACGATTCAATTCCTGAGCAAGGCGTAACATTTTTCGCCGGAACCTTCGTACGCCACCCACTGGCGCTGGCCGTTTCGAAAGCCGTTCTGACAAAAATCAAGGAAGAAGGCGACGACCTCTATACGGCGCTTGAAAAGAAAACGACTGCCATGGCAGAGGATGCAAAAGCATTTATCAAGCAAATGAAAGCGGACGTCAGCTTCGAAGAATTCGCTTCACTGTTTTACATCTCCGTGCCCTCCTCCGCTCAATGGGGCCATTTGCTTTTCCTCTCGATGGTATTTGATGGAATTCACATCCAGCAGTACCGCCCCAACTTCCTGACGACCGAGCATACCGACGAAGATATTCAACGGATTCTGAAGTCATTCAAATCTGCGCTCGCAAGTCTGGTCGTGAACGGTTTACTGGAAGGTGACCAGGTGGCGGCCAAGAAATACCTGAATAGCAATGGAAGCATTCCACCCGGCGCCAGACTTGGCAAAAACGAGCATGGGGAACCGGCGTATTTCATTGAAGACCCCGATAATAAAGGCGCGTTCCTGGAGGTTGGCCGCCCATGAGTTCCGCCAATTTCAACCCGTTCGCCGGGGGTGAACTCCTCAAGGTTGCCCCTGCTACTGGCCCCCAGAGAGAAATCATAGCCTCGGCTCAAATCAGCGACGTGGCGAACACTGCATTCAACGAGGCCGTGTCAATAAGACTGGAAGGGAAGCTTGATGTAGACGTTCTGCGCCGGTGTTTCGATCAGCTGGTAGCCAGACACGACAGCCTGAGAGCGACCTTCTCAAGAAACGGGGCGGAAATTTGTCTCCACGAATCCTCTCCGTTCGAACTTGAATTCGAAGACATCAGCAACCTCTCGGAATCAGAGCAAAATGCCACCATCAGCGATCTCTGGAAGAACATAGCCATTTCGCCGATGAACCTCGAAGAAGGCCCATTGCTGTTCGCATGGCTTAAAAAGTTGGACGAGAACATCCACGAGCTCGTCTTCGCTGCACATCATATCGTTTGCGACGGCTGGTCCATTGGCCTGATGCTGTCCGAACTGGCCGAATTCTATAGCAACGACGGTAAGGCCCCCGACTCCATGTCGGCGGCAAGCTCGTTTTTTGATTACGCAGAGCTTGTTGATTCCAGGGAAATCAGCAATCGGGATAACGATTACTGGATCGAACGCTTTTCCGAGGTGCCACCCAACCTCGATCTACCTCTTGATTTTCCGCGGCCTCACTTCCGGACCTTTGAAGCGACGCGGCTTGACTACCGCATTGGTCCACAGCTCGCCTCGCAGCTGCCCAAATCCGCAGCGAGCATGAAGGTCAGTATGGTTAATATGGTGTTGGCCAGTTATTTCGTTCTCCTGCACCGCCTGACCGGTAACGAAGACATTGTTGTTGGCCTACCCGTTGCAGGCCAGGCGACGCAGAACAGACTCGACCAACTGGGTCATATGGTTCATCTGCTTCCAATCCGCATAGAGATTGGCCCGGATATGACATTCTCGGAATTATGCCGACAAGTGAAATCCGAGGTGCTCAATGCCACCGAGCACTCCAACTTCACTTTCGGCAAACTGATCGAAGCAATCAACGTTGATCGTACCCGGGTCCCGCTGATCAACACGATTTTCAACATCGACCAGCCTCTTGAATCCATTCAGTTCGCCGATGTTTCCGGGAAAGTCCGCACCGTTCCGCGTGCCGCTGAAAATTTCGAGATGTTCCTTAACATTCTGCCGTCGGCAGATAGTCTCACCATAGAAGCCACCTACTCCACTGCCCTTTTCACTGAAGCAACCATCACGGCATGGCTGGGAGCCCTTGAAAAAATTCTGGTATCAGCCACGACCGATGTAGATCTACCAGTTGGCAGCATCGCACTCGCAGACAACGAACCAGTCATCGCAGCAAAGGCAAACAACACCGATGTAGCGTTAATCCATGGCACAGTAATCGATGCAATGAAAAGCCATGTTATCGACTCGCCGGATGCCACTGCCTGCCGTTTCGGGGACCGCGCCTGGACTTACCGGGAACTTGAAGAGCGCAGTAACAGAGTTGCCGGAGCACTCGCGGCAAGGGGGGTGAATGCCGGAGAAACAGTGGCCGTTTGTGTTGAGCGATCGGACCACGCACTCGCCGCCATCCTCGGCATCTTCAAGCTAGGCGCCGTTTATTTGCCCCTTGATCCGGATTTCCCGGAATCCCGCCTCAACTACATGATTGAGGACTCGGGCACTTCTGCTTTGATCATGGATGAGACAACACCAGCAGCTATCAGCGAACTGGACCTTACCAGATTTGACATCAAAAGCTTCGAAACAGCTTCCGATACCGAAAGTGACAACCTGCTTCCCAATGCAGGGCCCGCCCCCGAAGCGACCGCCTATATCATCTATACGTCCGGTTCAACCGGCCAACCTAAAGGCGTGCTCATCCCACACAGGGCATTGATTAACTTTCTCGAGAGCATGGCGCAAAAACCGGGCTGCACCGCATCCGACCGACTGCTCGCTGTCACAACCTTTTCGTTCGACATTTCGTTTCTGGAATTGCTGTTGCCGCTCACACAGGGCGCAGCCACGGTGATTGCCGATAAAGAAAGTGTCAAAGACGGCGAAAAACTCCGTCAGCTTATTCTGGAGCACCAAATCACGATCATGCAGGCCACCCCGGCAACCTGGCGTATGCTTCTGGATACAGAGTGGCGGCACGACAACCTGAACATGAAGGGATTGTGCGGTGGGGAGCCACTCCCCCCCGATCTGGTCAGAGATCTGACGGGTACCCTGTATCAACTCTGGAACATGTATGGCCCAACCGAAACGACAGTCTGGTCAACGTGCCACCAGCTTCTACCTACAGACCGGCTGATCTCGATTGGCAAACCCATCAATAACACTCAGGTACACATACTGGACCGCGAGCAAAAACCGTTGCCGCTATCCTGCTCGGGAGAGCTCTATATTGGGGGATTGGGGCTTGCTCAGGGTTATCATAAGCGTTCCGATCTTACTGCAGAAAAATACATAACCCACAGTGAGTTCGGACGTCTCTATGCCACGGGCGATCTCGCCAAATGGTCCCCCAATGGCACTATCCAGCATCTCGGACGAATGGATGATCAGGTCAAGGTTCGGGGCTACCGGATAGAGCTCGGTGACATTGAATCCGCTCTCAAGGCCTGTGCTGATGTCCGCTCTGCCTGCGCCTACGTCTGGGAGCTTTCCCCGGGCGATGCGCGAATTGTTGGCTGCGTGGTTCCGGAAACGTCTGCCGAACCCAGCGTCGTTGCCATCCGTAAAGAGCTGAGGAGGCAACTTCCCTCTTATATGATCCCGCAGTACATTCTGACCATCGACGAGGTACCTCTCAGCCCGAGCGGCAAGATTGATCGTCGACGGCTGCCAAGGCCCGAATTGCGTGAATCCAGCATCCTCAAGGCGTCTGCGCTGGCGAATGAGACCGAAGAGCTGATCGCAGGTGTCTGGTCTGATGTGCTGAACTCGTCCTCTCGTATTGTTCGTGAGGACAACTTCTTCAGCCTGGGCGGGCATTCCCTGCTTGCTCTTCAGGCCATTCGACGAATCGAAAGCCTTACGGGGATCCGTCTTTCGCCAGAAGACATCGTCGGGCTGAGCCTGAGTGAAATTGCAGAAAAGCTCTCTCATAGCAAACCCGGCAGCCAGGAACATGAAGACACGCCTGCTGACCTTCACGTTGCGCCACAGCGACTGTTGAGCAATGAGCAGAAACGAATCCTGCTACGACAACTCTCGTTCCCGGAAAACGTCTGCAACAACCTTCCCGCTTCCTGGTTGCTCGAAGGCGAACTTGATACAGAAGCCTTCAACAAGAGTCTTCTGAAAGTATTCGAGCGCCAGACTGCACTAAGAACGGTAATTACACAGGGCAATGGACAGTACCAGCAGGCAATTCTTCCATTGAAGCAGGTAGCCGTACTGGACATCGTTGACGTTTCGAATGAACAGAGTCCTGATAAAGTGGCGCTGGAACGCTCCCGACAGCTAGCCTTCGAGCCCTTCAAGGTTCTGGATCGCCCTCTCTTCCGCTCGACATTGTTCGTTCTGGGGCCAACCAGGTATCTCTATGTTTTCGTTCCGCACCAATTGATCTTTGATGGATGGTCTTTCGACATTTTCCTCAAGGAGCTTGAGGATGCCTATCTGGTGCAAACCGGGGCAGAGCGGGAGAAATCCAACAAGCTGGCCTTTGAGTTCAGGGACTATGCAGAATGGTCTCTGGATAAAGGCGCATCAACGGAAGACATTGACTACCACCGGGCCAAACTGGAGAGCGTTCTCAAATCAGTTGTGCCCTCGAACGGTGACGGGAACGCTGCCGGCACCGGCAAATGCGCCCGGGAGACGCTTGCTTTTGCCGAAGCCGATCTGGAAACGGTGGAGGCCTGTTCCGCAAACCTGGGACTCAAACCCCATGAGTTATTATTCTGTCTCTTTGCCGACGCCCTCACACAGGTGTCCGAAACTGACGACATCATTGTGGGAGTGCCAACATCCGGTCGCAATCGCCCGGATGTCATCAACCTCGTCGGAAGTTTCGTCAGCACCATACCCTGCAAACTTAACGCACCGAAAAGTAATACTCGAAACCGCCTCCTCGATCTCAGTGAGCAATTGAAGGAGGCGCTCAAACATCAGAGCCTAAGCTACGCTGATCTGGTTAAAAACACGCCTGCAGAGCAAGACATGTTCCCCGGTTTCATTCAGGCAAGTTTCGCCTTCCAGGATATTCGAAACCGGCCAACATCGATTGCGACGCTGGCGTTGAAGCAACTGGATCTTCCCCGCTTAAATACCGAATACCCCATCGAGTTCTGGGTGCGCATCCAGCCCGGCGGTTTTCTTGGAGTGTTTGATTTCGATGAATCCACGACGCCTGTGGATAAAGTAGAGGCGCTGAAAAACGCGTTCTCACAGCTCGTGAACAACCTCGATAGGATAGGAACTGAGCAAGAGGTTGTGGAGGAAAAGCCCAAACCCCAAGCCAACAAAAAGCCCTTCTGGCGCAAGCTGTTTCAGTGACAAAAGGACCGGAACCTCAATGATTGAGCCGTTTTTCTTTGATGAGAGCCGCCTGTTTGGCTGCTACTCATCTGCTACGGATCCAAACGCCGATACAGTCGTCGTCGTGTGCCCACCTCTTTTCGATGAATACCGGCGCACTTACAGGGCATTATCCGAACTGTCTGTCGCCATCGCAGAGCGAGGGGTACACGCGTTTCGATTTGATTACTTCGGGACTGCAGAATCCCAAGGGCTTTTATCAGAGACCAGTATCGAAGGATGGCTCACTGACATCGGTAAAGCCATCGACGAAGCGCTCTCGGTTTCCGGCGCCGATCAGGTGGTTCTGTTGGGCGTGCGGTTTGGCGCAACCATGGCAGCCCAGATAAGGCATCGACAGGTCAAAAAGTGGCTATTCTGGGATCCGGTTCTATCGGGCCAACAGTACTCAGAATGGCTCGCAGAGGTTGATCGTATCCTTTACCAGCGCCACCAATCGGCGGCCAGGGAAAACAACGTCCGATTCGAGGACATCCCCTACCATAATTTTGAACTACCCGCGCTACTGATATCCGAAATGAAGGAGCTGGCCATTCCTGAATCCACCCTGAATGACCCCGCTCGCGCTTTTACAGTCTCAACTGATCCGCACTTTTGCGAAAAGTCGGGGTTGAGCAATTGCATGAACCCGGGGCTAACTTACGACTGGCCGTACTATCATGATGGAGTAATCACCCAAAAGCCGGTACTCGAGGCATTGCTTGAGAGGGTGACGAAATGATCAGGGAACAGGTATTCACATACGGTGAGCATCAGCATGGTATTGGCGTGCTTTCTGAGCCAGTAGACACCGCTGAGAGTCCGATAGTGGTCTTGCTCAATGCCGGCCTTTCCCATCGTGCTGAGCCCTACCGGCTAAACGTATTGCTTGCCAGACAGCTGGCCAAAAAAGGGTATATTTCAGTCAGGGTTGACCTCTCAGGCAAAGGAGACTCCCCTGCCCGCAGTAATTTGACCAATCGGGAGTCAGTCGCTCTGGACTGGTCCTTCATTAAAAAGTCACTCGAGAAACTATATGGCCCCCGTACACTCCTGATTTTTGGTTTGTGCTCCGGGGCCGACAATGGCATCAAAATCTGTGCTGACGACCCAATGGTCAAGGGTCTCATTCTTCTCGACCCCGTCTCCCGTCAGGACAGTGGGTTTCGCAAACGGGATTTCATCAACAAGATCACAAACCCCTATAAATGGATGCGCCTGCACAGGATCCTGCTCAGAAGACTAGGCAAGAAAAAGAGCGGGGAAAACTCTTTGCTTAGCTCCCCCATGGATCTGAGAGACGAGCCGAACAGCCAAGACATGGATCGATGCTTTGAGGGACTGGTGCACAAAAGTGGCCGCGTGCTCGCAGTCTTTACCAGTCAGGCTCTTTATCACTATAACAGCGAGGGTCAGTTTGCAGGAGCGATGGGCGTTGATGGGCTGGAAAGTATTGTTGAAGAAGTATTCTGGCCCAACGCGAAACATATTTTCCCAATTGAAGCTCACAGGAACCGGCTAATTGAAAAGGCGGCAGACTGGGCAGCCGAACACCTGGAACATTTCAAACGCCTGAACAGCCAATGAAGCCCTTGTTCATCGCCGCATTTCTGGTTGTGTTGGCCGCAGGCGCAATAGCTGGGCTCAAGGCCAACGAACTGAAACTATGGCTTGGGGATGTGACCATGCCGCTTCGCGAGGGCATGTACCGCTCGCGGAATGTAATGGTACCGATGCGTGACGGCGTTCGATTGGCCACAGACGTTTATCGGCCAGGATGGGGTAATGGCCAGCATCCTGTCATCCTCATTCGAACCACTTATGGCGGAGTACCCTTCAAAGAAGTAAAACAGTTTGTAGATCAGGACTATGCGGTCGTCGTCCAACACGTCCGCGGTAGATACTATTCAGAAGGCACTTATGAAAGCCCTTACTGGACAGCGGGCCGGGATGGTTACGACACCATCGACTGGATTGTTTCGCAACCATGGGCCACAGACAGGGTTGGTACGTTTGGTTGCTCCTACCTGGGAGAAAGCCAGATCATTCTGGCCGCCGAAAACCATCCGAACCACATCGCCATGATTGCCATGGGTGCCGGGGGTGCCATTGGTAAGGCTATGGACAGCTATGGATACTTTGGTGTTTTCGAGAATGGCGTTCTCAATCTTGCTTCGTCTCTGGGCTGGTTCACAGCCGAAGGCGCCAAGAACTACAAAGTTACACCGAGGCCTGATGATTACGAAGATAGGATGCGCCAATTCATGGACCATCTCCCCGTATCGGAATTAAACGATAAGATGGTTCCTTACGAGACCGGCTTCGATGGGTTCATCAATCACCCTCTGACCGATTCCTGGTGGGATAAGGAGGGCTACATTCATCCAGAGGATGAGTTCTCTGTAGCCACTCTCCATATCAACGACTGGTTCGACCAAACGGCCCATAATACTTTCAGACTCGCCGAACACATGGCGACGAATACCCGCCATCGCCGCGCGAAATCCCAGCACGTACTGATCTCACCCGGCCTTCACTGCACGGCAGGGAAACTGAGCGCCGGCAGGATAACCATCGGAGAGATGACCTTCGAGTACGCTGAGAAAGATTTCCAAAAGGTGTACATCGATTGGTTTGACTACTGGCTCAAAGACAAGGAGGAAGAGCTACCTTCCCCTTTCGGATATTATGCCATTCATTCGGGCGAGTGGCGGCAGACGTCCCAATGGCCTCCTCTTTCAAGCCAGAACCACCGCTTTTATCTGGCCAGCGACAACCGTCTTCAGCAAGACAAACCAGATAAGCTTGCCCAAGACTCACGGTTTTACGAGTTCAGCTACGACCCAAGCAACCCTGTCCCAACCATTGGCGGCCCGATCTGTTGTACATTCAGGGCGGAAGATAAGCCAGGCCCGCTGGACCAGACCGCTCTTGGTGACCGACAAGACGTAATATCGTTCAGCACCGATACTCTCGAAAATGACACAGAACTGGAGGGCAACGCCAAGGCCGTTCTCTACGTATCCACTGATGCCCTGGACACCGACTTTACCGTAAAAATGATTGACCATTACCCAAACGGGAAATCCTATAATCTCCAGGATGGTGTGGTGCGCCTTCGGTACCGGGATGGGATTGATAACCCTCAACTCGCTGAACCCGGAGCAGTCTATCGGATAGAGCTGGAACTCAGGCCCATCGCCTACCGGTTTCGTAAGGGGCACCGTATCGGAATTCAAATTTCCAGCAGCAATTTCCCCCGCCTGGCACGTAACCTCAATACTGGCGCAAACGAATATCACGATGACAGAACGGTGGTTGCAACCAATAGAATCTATCTGGGAGGCGATACCGCGTCGTATCTTCAGCTACCGCTGAGGAGTTCAAACACTTCATCGGACCAGCAGTAATTGGAAAGGAGACCTCATTGAACAACGCGCTGAAGAAACGAATTATCAATAGCCTCGAATTGCTGCCCTTTGGGCACGACCTCTACCTGCAACTGGCGCGGAAGCGACTCGGCATTACTTACAGGGGCGTATTCGATTCCTTTGAAAAGGCCCAAAACCAGTCGATTGACAGTCTTTCCAATGAATATGACGTTATAAACCAGAAAAAAGGAGAACACCTTGAAGAAGAAATCCCTCTCATCGACAAGAGAGTGCTGGATATCGATTACCCTCTTCTATTCTGGCTTTCACGGCTGATCAAACCTTCCGACCAGATTCTCGAGTTGGGTGGCAGCATTGGCCAGGGATTTTACAGCTTCGAAAACTACTTCCCTTACCCCGAAGGAATAGGCTGGACGATTGCCGAACTCCAAGCGGCCGTTGAAGCCGGCCAAAAAATGGCAAGGCAAAGACACGAAGACCGATTGGAATTTATCGTTAGTGAGAAACTTCACGAGGCGAAAAGGGCGGATATCTTTGTGACCGCCGGCACTCTCCAATACATGAATTCATCAATCTCCCAGCTCTTAGAGCAGTTGGCCGAGCCACCGAAGCACGTCCTGATACACAACCTCCCTGCCCACCCCTCCAAGGACTTCTGGACACTGCAATACCTGGGCGTTTGTGAGGTGCCGTATCATGTTCACTCACTGGCGGACCTGATTCCATCAATCGAAAAAGCCGGGTACTCGTTGGTAGACCAATGGAAGAATAAACGACTACTCGAGATTCCCTACCACCCAAACAACAAGGTCGAGGCCTACTTCGGCTTTTACTTTCGTAAGCAAACCTAGCCAACTCGAGATTCAATCGATGAGCGGACCACTCAACGCCCTCTTGGATCAAGATATGCCGGCCGACATCGTGCTCAAATCGGGCATTATAAAGGCCCAGCCCGAGTCAATGTTTCAAGTTGAAGAAACCCACATTGCCGGATCGGTGGAAAAAAGAAGGCGTGAATTCAGGGCTGGCCGGTCATTAGCCAGAGAGGCGCTTGGTAAACTTGGTATTGAGGCTTGCGCTATTCCGATGGGGCCAAACAGGGAACCGATATGGCCAGCAATGATTACAGGCAGCATCAGCCATTGCAGCTCCATCGGTGTTGTTGCTCTTGGTCGGCGAAGTGTCTACGAAGGCATCGGTGTCGACATTGAGCTGGATAAACCTCTGCCACAGGATATTCCGGAACTGGTCTACACCAAACACGAGCGCAATTCCACACAAGGCAGTAGTGGTATACAAAATCACGACACCCTGACCTTCAGTGCAAAAGAAACCGTTTTCAAGTGCCTCTTCCCGCTTCTGGGCTTCTACTTCGACTTTAAAGAAGTGACCCTGGGTTTTAATACGGCCGAAAGAAAATTCACTGCCCACTTACCAGCAAGGATTGCCCAACAAATTGGCCGTAGCCAACTCGTTGGTCACTACTGGATTACTGAGGGCTACATTCTGACTCTTGCCTATCTGAAAGCATCTGAGCATCAAGAATAATCCCCGTGTTACGAACGATAATCTTCCGCCAACTCAAAGCACTGTTTTCATTTTACGAGGCTTGATCCGGTTGAAGCACCGACTACTATAATTGGTAGGGTTTAGAGGAACTAAAAAGTATGGACACAGCAAAGACAATACCCGTTGCCGATAACGACGGTGGGACCCCTGCTACTGATCGGACAGTCCAATCCAGCGGCACCTGCAGGATCTGGGTAGAGAACGAGTCGGAATTTTCGGCAGACAACATCTCGCTCATCAGCCATAACTTTCAACACCACCCCCTACTCCAACTAGATCAGCTTGAAGCTCTGGCGCATAGACTTTTACCGCAGAAGCAATGCCGCTTTATCAATCCCGGCGCCAAGCAGAATTCCGATTTCATCCATCACGCTGAAAGCCCGGATGGTCGGGATCTCTCGGATGTTTTCCGTACTATTTCCCAACCAGGTTCCTGGGTCGCTCTTTACAACGCAGAAGCAGACCCGAAATATGCGGGCCTGGTAAGAGAAGCCCTATCCTCTGTGGAGCATCTGGTTGACCGGACCCAGCCAGGCATATTCAGCCCCCAGGCCTTTATTTTTATATCGGCGCCCCCCTCAGTGACACCGTTTCACATCGACCGAGAAAACAACTTCTGGCTCCAGATTCACGGGCGAAAGATCATGAACGTGTGGGACTCCCACGACAGAAACATCATACCGGCGAGTACCGTAGAGAACTTCATCGTCGACAAATCGCTCCACGACGTCAATCTGCGCGACGAGTTCATGGACGCCCGGCACGAGTGGGATCTGGGCCCCGGGGAAGGCGTTTATTTCCCCAGCACTTCGCCGCACTCCACACGAACCGAGACCAGTTGGGTAACCGATCAAGATGGAGTTTCCGTCTCGATTGGTATCGTCTTTTACACAGAGAAAACTCGCAGGGATGCGTATATACACTCCTTCAACCGGTTGATCCGAAAGCTCGGAGTGGTTCCCAAATTTCCTGGAAGTTCAAGATTTGAAGCCCTGAAACTGCTCTTCGGAAGGGGAGTCGTAAGGATTAAGAAGCAGCTACGAGGTTACGAGCCCCCGACAGGCTTCTAGGATTGAAATGTTCGGCTGAAGGACTCATATAGCTCTAAACTAGCTGAGGGTAAAAGCCCGCTCAAAGTCTCGATAACTGTAACCTCAGTTACCCTGGGAGCAATGCTTTACTGAAGAGATAGAGGGACCTTAATGTTGGTTTAGCCTTGATTGACAGAGCCAGCTTCTCTCTGGCCAAAACCCTGTCTCTTCTGGAAAGCGCCTCTGATCCCCAGTCACAGTAGACTCTAGCGTTGGCAACGTTAACGGTATCGCGATGCCGCTGCAAAAACTCAGGACGTAATTCGCAGAATTCTTGGATTACTCGGATATTGTCCTCATAGGTTCTATCAACAAATCTGCCGCTAAGACTACCTCTGGAACGAACGACATAAAAAAGTACCTCAGGCACTCTCGCAACCGTTCCTCCATAGGCTGCCCTGAGCCAAAGATCTACATCCTCAGCGGTAGTTAGGTTTTCATTAAACCCGCCAACGGACTGAAAAATTCTGCGAGGAATAAGAACACCTGGTGTTCCGAAGTATGGGTTGGCAAAAACAGAGGGAAAGTCAATTAGTTCGCAGTTGGGGCATTCAGAGCCATTTTCCCTCAAAACCAAGTCGCTCCAATTCTCTGAGGAAACTTGCAAACTGTCGGTTACACAATAACGAACCTCCGGATTCTGACGGAACGCCTGAATTTGCTTTTTGAGCTTTTCTGGATGCCAAAAGTCGTCAGCGTCAAGAAACGCAATCAGATCACCAGTTGCAACCCTACTGCCGTGATTTCTTGCAGATGCGGCGCCTGCATTGGCCTGGTTCAAAAGACGGACCGGAAAGGGTTTCAGAGCCGCAACCAAATCATCGGTAGATCCATCATTGACGACCACGATTTCAAAGTTTCGATAAGTCTGGGACATTACAGATTTCAAAGCTCTGCCAATCGTGGTCGCAGCGTTGAAGGCCGGAATAATTACACTAACTTTTGGCGCGTCCATTTGCTTCTCATTTTACCCTTCGCAACTACCTAAGCGCAGTTTCCCGTGAACCATCCAAGGATTCCAGTCCCACAATGCCGACTTGGCCAGTCAAAACCAACACCCTCGGAAGGCTATAGTTTCATCCGAACGTTGACAAGCTTTTCAGCAACCAATTCATCAATGTGTCTTGAATCGCTTGCGGTTGTTATACCCGGCAGTTTCTACGACAATTTCGTGGTAAACTTTTCACTTGGACGGGGCCACCATTTTTTGTGCGCAGGCACCTTGGTCTTCCACTGGATTGGTCCGAAACAGAACTTTTGATGTCAGACAAATACATCCAGTGTCGCAGCCTTGATAGCCTGCGCCCCCAACCCAATGTTCGCGTAAGATAATTCGAGACGTAATTTGGCGCTATGCAATATAGAGAGCCGCAAAACTGACAACAGAAGCGAACAAACGCTAAAATTCCAAAGGAAGGAAGCAGGTAAATTTTGATGGCACAGTCCATTCTAGTCATGTTCCACTGCAACCAGCACACTGGCTACGCAATCGGTTCACTGGAGAAAGCTTTCAAACAAGCAGCAATCCAAGCCGGCTTTGAAGAAGGGAACATTCTTTGGTCGTACCGGAAAGTTTTTTCATCAGAAGAAAACGTTTTCTCTATAAACTACTTTTGCCCCCGTGACACAGTAAAGCTAAAAGAAGTACTGAAAGCTCACGATGTTGGTACTATCCTCGCGTTTGATTTACCACACCCTTCACCGATTATCCGTACTGCACGCAAAATGGGAGTTTCCAATGTAGTCGCGTATTGGGGTGCAAGCATGAGTTCAATTTATAAAGGGCTTAAACTGTTTATCAGGCGTTGCCAATGGATTCTCCAGGCCGGCGCTGCGCCCGACTTTTTCATCTTCGAGTCGGATGCCATGCTAAGGACAGCAACGCATGGACGCGGAATTCCCTCTCGCCGGACGCGCGTAATACCGCTAGGCGTAGATACGAACATCTTTTTCCCAGCTGCCGAAGAAAGATACGCTCAAAAAATATTCTCTATCCCGATCAACCGAAAGATCATTATCTATTCTGGTCATATGGAGGAAAGAAAGGGCATTCGAGTCCTAATGAACGCTATGCTCGAATTAGAGCGTCGACAACGACTAGAACCTGTTCATCTCCTTATTTGTGGTAACAAAGACCAGCAAAGCAATATTTACGAAGACATGCTTATCAATAGCCAGGCAAAAAAACACGTTACCTTTGCAGGCTATCGAACCGACGTGCCCCAGTTAATGCGCTCAGCCTACTTGGGTACCATTGCCTCAACTGGCTGGGACTCCTTTACCATGTCAAGTGTGGAAATGCTGTCCTCAGGGCTACCATTAATAGTCTCAGAATTACAGGGCCTTAAGGAAACCATCGAAAACGGTGTTTGCGGTTTTTACATTGCACCAGGCGACTATCACGCTTTGGCATCCCTTTGGCTGAAATACATTGACGATATTGAGTTGCGAGAACAACACGCGAAGGCCGCTCGAAAGAGAGCTGAAAAGCTTTATTCCATTGATGCTCAGGTCACCCGAATTGCACAAACGCTAGCATCGAAGCCAATTTCCCCGAACGAAATATACAGAGACAGAAAACTCGAGGAATATTAATGAATTTAATTCGGTCCCTGCTCGCTCTAATTGGAAAAGAGAATCAAGTAAAGCTTATTTTTTTGCAGATTCTGTTTTTGATTGCCGCCGTGTTACAGGTCGTGGGGATCGCCTCAATCGCCCCATTTATAACCATGATTAGTGATCTCAGCGCGATCAACAACAACAAAATATTAGCCTTTCTTTATGGTTCTTATGCGTTCGTCTCGAAAACCCAGTTTATGGTCGTGTACGCAACTTCAGTAGTCGTTCTTCTTTTGATTGGTAATGCAGTTTCTTCCTATGCGCTTTGGAGACTCTTTAAGACATCAATGGCGTTGGGTGCGCATGTTCAGAGAACTGTCTACAACAGCTACCTTGAAAATGATTTTACATTCTTTGCAATGAATAATAGCAGCCGGCTAATTTCAAAGGTAACGCAGGAAATCCCAAGGATGGTCTACATGGTCATTCAGCCAATTCTGACCATGATATCTCAAATTTTTATAGCCGTTTTAATTGTAGCCGCCCTTCTCTTTGTTGATATCCAGATCGCCATTATTGCTACAATAATTGTCGGCTCAGTCTATTTGTTAATATTTCGTATAATACGAACTCAAGTCGTACAACAAGGTCGGATGATTACGAGCCTCAACCGCCAAAAACTCAGATTTCTTAACGAAAGCATTGCGGGTATCAAGGAGGTTAAGCTAAAAGGAAATGAAAGTTACTACAAGAAAAAAATAGACGAAATCACTCGCTCCGGCCTTTCAGCATCAGCTTACGTCTCGCTTGCGGGCGACCTACCAAAGTTTGTGGTTGAAACAGTGGTGTTCTCAGCCATTCTTGGCCTATCTATCTACATAATCCTCATTTCGGGAACCGCTGGTGAAGCATTGAGTATCATCAGCCTTTATGCGATTGCCGGATATAAACTACTCCCAGCCGCCCAACAAATATACAAAGCTTTTTCTCAAATTAAGGCAAATGCATCGGTTGTTACAGATATTTACGACGAGATCGAAAGAAGCCGAGCATACAATAACCGACTGAAATCCCTTGGTGATGAAGCGATACCAGATGGTGATGTGTTCTTTGATGATGTGAGTTTCTCCTATCCTGGCAGCAAAATTCCCGCCCTCGATGGTTGCAGTTTCGGTATTAAGCGAAACAGTATTACAGCCTTCGTGGGGCCATCCGGCGCCGGAAAAAGTACGGCGGTCGATATACTGCTTGGACTAATCATCCCAGACCGGGGTGCTGTCAAGATCGGCGACGACCTTCTGGACAAACGAAACATAAAATCCTGGCGCCAGAAAATCGGTTACGTTGCGCAGGATATCTTTATTCTTGACGCCTCTTTCCGGGAGAATATCGCTTTCGGTGTGCCACCGGAGGAGATTGATGATGAACGGCTTATCCGCGCGGCCAAGCTTGCAGACATACACCATTTTATCAGTCAGTGTGACGGCCAGTACGACTTCAGGTTGGGCGAAAGAGGCGCTCGACTTAGCGGAGGGCAAAAGCAACGGATAGGCATCGCAAGAGCACTTTACAAAAACCCATCTATCTTGATCTTTGACGAAGCTACGAGTGCGCTCGATAACGTCACAGAGCGGAATATCATGAGAGACATCGTAAATCTGGCCAAAACTCACACTGTCGTAATGATTGCACATCGCTTGACAACAGTTGAACGCGCGCAGAGCATCCTTGTTTTCAACGAAGGAAAAGTCGAGTCCGAAGGTAGCTATGAAGACTTGGCCCAGCATTCGACTACTTTCAGGCATCTCATTAACGCGGATCCTGCTGAAGAAAACACAGCCAATGACAGGGTTCATCATTCTGGCGAGTTAGGTTAGTCCTGTTAAATGAATGCGATATTGAAAAAAAGTGTGAACCGTCTTTTCAGGTCAATTGGATTGGAAATACGATCTGTCGAACGGAACGATGAAGTCCCGAGAGTTTTCGAGAGCCCTACAGAAGCCTTGTTGTTTCAACAAGGAGGCAAACCATCGCTTTTTTATTGTCCGATCGAAAAGGTAACTCACGTCACGGGCCTCGGGTTATCTAAGAGGGACTGGAATCCATTCGTCGAAACCATAGCTCAATTCGAATCGGATAATCGTCTGAAATATTATGAAAGCCCGCTAAAGCATTTCTATAACAAATGCCAACCGAAGAATGCAGGAGAAGCTGTTTTTGGATTTAACCAACTACCGCGAGAATTTAAAGCATTGCCGCCCTATATGATTTTTCTACTTCCGTGGCTTTCTCTTACCGAAGAAGAGGTTACTCAAGATACTCTCTGGTGGAACCAAAAAGACAATGCCGAACATGGGCGCCCAGATTTAAGTTATCCCAAGGACGGCTGGGCTTTTTTCGGACCAGTTTCAGAAGCTAAAGGAGAGCTAGAGTTTCGGAGAACGATTTCTCTACACCAATCAATTAAACTCAACGGTTACGACTCGTCAAAAGGAGGTATTGGTGTAACTTTGCTGAGACGTGGCCATGACTTCCGATATTTGCTTGGGGGCGGTGGTTACCACCGGGCAATTTCACTAAAAGCAGCAGATTATGAGTCTATGATCGCCAGGTTTCACCGGCTCTCAATCGTTGATACAGAGGATGTAGAACTTTGGCCAAATGTCAGAAATGGTCTCTGGACCACCTCTCAGGCATTAGCTTATGTGGATCACCTCTTCGATTTCCATTCGAAAAACTGGGCAATCGACAACGGATTGTGCGAGAAATCTTACTAAAGCCTAAAAAGTTCCCTTGCCATGGTTGATACATCACCGTCTCTCACATCCTCATGAGTCGGTAAGGTTAGCAAGCGTGCTGCAAAATCTTTTGCCACAGGACATTCTGACTCTGGGAGGATTTCATCTATGCCATCAATTTCCTCCAAAGAATGTTCATAAAAGGCACTCGCGCCAATTCCCGCACCGTTTAATCTTTCAAGGGCTCTGTCACGAATTAGCCGGTCTGGCGCAAGAAGTGGATATCGAAGCAAGGCCTGATCCATCCCGCTATCATTAACAAGATGTTTGGCCAATAAGGTCCATCCGCGGGACTCCAACTCCTCAAGCTTCTGGTTATATAAAAAAGTGAGGGGTGCACGGAGATTGAAATCCCCAATACCAGAGGACAGAAGGCAGCTGGGTATTTCGAGCCTGAAAATCTCATCCAGAGTATGGAAACGTGTCTCCCCAATCGCAAATTGCGGTATGCGCTCAATAATGGCGAACGGGATCCGGCTCATGAGAAAATTGAACAGAATCCTCATGGATCGCCACGCCAGCCCTAATTTTTGGTTCTTCAATGGATACTGCGAAAGCGTAGAAGCTACGTTCCCCAAATTGGCATTCGAGGCCAATAAAGCGCCACCACCCATAAGGTTTATGGGCTTTCCTCTGCCAAAGCTCAACACAACTAAATCGGCCCATCCTTGTACTGAACTTGCCGGCGGAAAACATTGCGCTGAATCTTCAATCAACGTCAGATTGCTCTCAACGCAAATCTCAGCTAGCCGTTCCAAGCGCTCTGGAATACCAAGAAAGCCCACACCAACCACTGCGACGGTTGATTCGGTTAGCGCACTTTTAACACCCACAGCGCTCATGAAAGGCCGGCCTGGCTCCAAATCAACTAAAACAGGCTTTGCACTCTGAGCAACGGTCGCTGCAATCAGATCAGGGCAGCCATAGGCGGGAAGAATTACTTCTGGTGCTGTTACATCAGGCTTCCTGCCGATTGAAATGGCGACCGCAGCCGAAAGAGCCTCAGTGCCTGAACCCATGAGATAAGTTTGGTAAAGAGTCTGCCAAGGCAGCTCTAATTCTCCAGGAAACTCCGGCTTCGGAACGCGACTACCAACTGGACGTAGCTTCCCTAACATAAAGGCTCGATTCACAAATCAACGTTTTGAAGGCGCCCACACCGTCATCCGCTTTCCACCCAGGAAAGCCACTGTTGCGTGAGCGATCGCAAAATTCACCTGAACAAAAAAGTAAGGAATCCTGACAAGAACATTTTTACGCAGCAATGGAAAAAAGTAGCCCGTTGCGACAACGCCATAGAACGCGAGTTGCATAATCAGAGCGAGTGCGTAGAACGCTCCTTTCTCAACCAAAGCGCACGAAAGCACAAAGAGAAGAATTTGGAACCACGGTACTGCCCATCGCATGAGCTTATGGCCGAACACCTGAAACGCAAAGCGGCCTAGTCTGATTGGGTTCAAAACTTCCGGGTGACGACTCAATGCAGTTAGCCCCCGTATGATTGTTCTTACCTTACGCTCATACTCTTTAGATGCATCTGCTACATCCCGGTAGTACCCAAGAACGTCAGGAGCCGTCACCGCAATCAATCCCTGACGAGCGCAATTTAAGGCTGTATTGAAATCGCTTGGAGAATAGATGTCCCAATCACCCTCACAAACCTCGCGACGTGCTGCAAAGAATGATCCGCTAAGCCCAACTAGCCCAGCGCGTTTAGATTCCAACCCCCTCAACCACATCTCATATCGAACATAGGCGCCCTCGCCAACGATCGAACCGTCACGACTAACAAACCGATCCTCACTGGATACAGCACCAACGGATGGATCCTCAAAATAAGCCACTAAACGATTGATCGCGTCTTCGGGAATAGATGTTGCGACATCGGAAAATACAAGAATATCCCCTGTCGCAACGTTAATGGCCTGCAACTGCGCATACTCTTTGCCTTTACGATCATCCGCACGTGCCAGTTTCACACCCTGCTTCTCATATTCCCGAACTATTTGATCGGTTTCGTCGCTCGAGGCATCAGAAGCAATGATGATTTCCAGATCCGCATAATCCAGGGCAAGACTATTTTCCAGCTTTTCTCTGATGCGGTTGGCCTCGTTGTGAGCAGTGATTATCAAAGACACAGTCGTAGCAGGCTGAGAGGCAGTCACGGCTTTCGAATGCTTTGGCCGTGTTGACATGGTGCTGAGAACCAGTGGATAGATGAAATAGCTGAACAGAACTCCAATGGTCGAAAACCAAAATAGAAAAACCAGCATTTCTCACAATCCTTGCGAACCACTGTGGATGACATCTCTACCCGCTACTGGCAGAATCCGTATGGCGTTAAACTATACATGGACGAACCGGCCAAAACCATTGGCTATTCCTTAGGAGATTCAACGCGTGGCATTACTGAGATCTCTCCTGAAATCCTTTGCTCTGACGCTCCTTGCTGGTTACGGTTGGCTTCGTATCCGTTTTGTAAACGAGCCTACCTTGCTGATTTTGACGTACCACAGGATTCTTCCTAGTGACGCTCCGGAGAGATCTTCTGAGCAGCCGGGAATGATTACCACACCAGAGTTACTGGATCAGCACATAGACCTGGTAAAGCGCCTAGGCGCTGAGCCAGTTCATCTCGACAACTGGATCGAGCGAAAAAACTCCAAGAAGAGCCTTCCCAGGCTTGCTGTGGCCTTTACTTTTGATGATGGCTGGAGAGACAACTTTCAATATGCCTATCCGAAGTTAGAAGCCCAGAGGGTCCCAGCAACGATTTTCCTCGTAACTCAGCTGATCGACACAGAGAGGACTTTTTGGCCCGAGCAGATTCTACGCCTGCTTACCTCCGAATCCGGCAAGATTGATGAGAGTGGGCATCAATGGCTAGCCCCATATCTGAAGGAAGGCAAGGAAAGCTCACTTCCGTTGCCGTTGGACAAAGCCGATGAAGTCATTTCCAGGCTGAAAGCCCTTCCTGATGAAACCATCTACAGTCTGCTGGACGAAACTGAAGTAGAATCACGCTCAAATCCGCACTCTACCCGCGATCGATCAATCCTCAGTAAACAAGAGGTGTTGAAGATGGCAGAGAGCGGTCTTGTGAAGTTCGGTGCCCACACGAGGAATCATTACCGGCTTAACCTTTTAAATGAGCAAACAACCCTTCATGCTGAGATTGTCGACTGTTTCGAAGATATGAAGACCTTCGGAAATTCGAGTATCCCCATTTTCTGTTATCCGAACGGTAATATTACAGCAAGGGGCGAAGAGTTGGTCAGGCAGACTTATGAGGCAGCCTGTACTACAAAAACTGGATGGAACCGCGCCTCGCTCACAGATCAATTCGAATTGCATCGCTTTAATCTGCACGATGGCAACAGCTTCAGCGCAATGCGTTTTCTTGCCACAATTGGCCGCGGGATACTATGAGTAGGGACCGCCCTGAGCCGATCACTGTAACCCACATCATATCCGGAGACCTGTGGGCAGGTGCGGAAGTTCAAGTCTACAACCTGTGCAAAGGGTTGCTCGCTTCCCATGAAGTAGTCCCAACCGCTGTAGTATTTAACGAGGGATTTCTAAGTGATCGGCTTCGTGCACTTGGCATGGAAGTAGATGTTGCTAGCGAGAAGGAACTCAGCGCTGTTCAGATCGTTTTCGCCATAGCACGCCATTGTAGAAAGCACGGATCACAGGTGGTCCACACACACGGATTTAAAGAGAATATTTTGGGAATACTCGGTAAAGACATTGCCGGCGTTCCCAGATCCGTGCGCACAGTTCACGGCAACCCAGAAACAAATTTTGCCCCCACACAGCTACATAAACGCATCACACACTATCTCGACACGTTACTAGGGCGATTACGACAAAGGCACGTAATTGCGGTGTCATCCCAGCTAGAGGAGCGACTACAGCCGCTCTTTCCAGGTAAGGTAAAAAAGATTTTTAATTTCGTCGATGTTGAGGCTATTCAACGCTCAAAAACTTTGAAAGCGGATACAGGCTCTCACCCATTCAAGTTGGGTATCGTAGGCCGACTGGTAGCGGTCAAGCGCGTAGATCTATTTCTGGAGACGGTTGCCCTTTTGAACAAGAAAGGCATTGACTGTACCGGGGTGATTATAGGGACGGGCCCATTGGAGCCAGCGCTGAAGAAGCTTGCCAAAGACTTGGAGATAGACCACTTGGTAGAGTTCAGAGGATTCAGAGACCCTGTGCACGATGAACTGCAGCAACTCGACGCACTGATAATGCCCTCCGATCACGAGGGGCTTCCAATGACACTTTTAGAAGCGCTCGCGCTGGAGATTCCAATCATCGCCCATGATACGGGCGGTATTCCTGAAATTTTGAAAGCCGGGGAATGTGGCTGGATCGTATGCGATCACTCTGCCAATGGATATGCTGAAAAAACTTTGGAAGTTACCCAGTGCTCCCTGAAAAAAAGATCTGAAAAATCTCAGAGAGGATTAGAACACGTTCGCACTTATTTCGGAATGAAAGAGAACATGCATCGATATCTGAATATCTACTGCACTACATCAAAAGAGCAAGGAAGCCTCTGAATAGCAACATGTGACTTCGGTTGCTTGTGTGTATTTCCTTCAATCTTGGCTCTATACGGCTCTGCGCAATCCTACGATTTACCAACCAGTCGCCTATCGCAATTCTTGCGACCGGCTGGATCATCACACGTCGAACTGAACCATTGTCGGTTCGCCAGTCCGTCGAGCCTACTACCTAGTCACCGACACTAAAATCAGCTGGTGGCATTGGCTTCGACATCTCACCAACCATTTCAGGTGGTGAATCATAAACCTTGAAATCATCAACATAGATCCGAGTCGCTTGTGAGAAGCCGGAGTTTGCCCAACCAAGGATGTACCCACCATTTATCTGCCCTTTATTATCTGGTTCCCAGAAAGGCCAATCTAAACCGTGAATCAATTCGTCGTTGACCCAAACTTCAGCTCTTCCATCGCTACGAACACCATCGGACCCAGCTTTGTAATGTATTAATACTTTCGTCCATCTACCCAATTGGATCGCAAAATCCTCAGAATCACCTATGAAATTATTCGTAGACGAATCATTCACAGGCCAATTCGTGGATCCGTCAGGTTTTTGGGTAGTGGAAAGAAATCGACGCATTCCGGACGTGCCATTACCTTGGGCAGCAGACTCAACCGTTAGTAGTTGCTTGGGTGAGCCATTGTAGTTAAGCTGGAAAAACTTATTATTGGACGGGCCCGACTGTGTCCTATGCAAATAGTTATCGGGATAATAAATCCAATATTCCACCCAAACCTGGGACATCGGGCTTCCAAATCGAAAACCCAGTTCACGCCAAGAATCTTCTCCTTCAGCGTCGGGCCCATAGACAAATTGGGCTGAGAAAGTACCAGTTCGAGAAACCGCATCAGAAATGTTCACACTTGATGGGCTCCATCTAAAGCTGGCCCCATTCGACATTGATCTCTGCTCAAACCCACCAGATTCGAAGCTCTCTTCTACAAGAGTAGCAGCGTGCAATGCTTCTCCGAATAGAAAGAGGCCGATAAGTAAGGCTGATTTTCTTTTCATTTCGGTCACCAAAATGATTCTATCTATGAATTAATCCTTATCTACCGCTTTCGCCCGCATCCTTACTCAGCAAAGACTTCGGCTTTAATGTCTGATTGGCCCAAGGAAAAAGATAGTCTTCCCAGATAAAAGTTCTAGACCACTGACGTGCTATTTTCCTATTCGAAAAATAGCTAAGCACCCGCTCTCTTAGAACACTCCTCCAGAAATCAACTATTCTCCTTAAAGCATAGACTACTCTAATTACGTAGCGATTTTGGTGATGAAGTCGCAAAAACCCGAGGTACTCTCTCATTAACTCAGAACTCAGGGGACAAAGAAGAAGCTCATCGATTGTTGTTGCGCTCTTCTTCTGACCAAAAAGAGCTCTGCTCACCCCGGCCTCCTCGGCGATTCTTCTTGGGATTGGCCGGTCATAATCCCCCCCGACCGACCAGGGCTTCATCTCCGCATGTTCGCTAATCTTTTTTATATCCAGCAGGTTCCTTATACCCCAGAAAGGAACCGGGCAATGAATAACCCCCTTTAACAGACGGTGCTCACAAAATCCTAGGCCAGTTGAATCCTTTCGCTTTAACCAATCATCTGGCGCGGTTCCGCCACTTCTGGACCAGACCATGTCACCATTAAACCCTGTAAATACTACTGAGGGGCCGGGTGGATAATCAAATAAAGAAAAATTCATATCCTGAAGTGTTCCGTTTGCAGCCCAGTACCAGAGCTCGTCACGAAACTTCTTTCTTCCGCTCAGGTATTCCTCGCATTCCATGTTAAGTTGGCTGGCAATTGCGGAGCCCGAATCCACTCGAGGGAAGATGCTTCTTGCAGAGGTAATCGTAACCGCTTTTCTCGCTCCTGCAGCTTTTGCCATTATTGAAGCTACGGGGCTGTCGTAACCTTTTGAAATAGTGCTAAATACGGAGACCGGGCGGTCTCTCGCCGCATCTTGGGCATTTCGACCGATGCTCTCTGCGGTTTGTGCGAGAAAAGAAGAATAGCTCTGAAAATCCGGAAACGGTCCGGTGTGACTTGGTTTAGAGCCTACAGTAAGTATTCCATTCTCGAGCTCAAGATTCTCGAAATAATGAACACGTAACTCCCCTCTGCTCACCGGATAAATCTTCTGGTAACCAGTGCCCTTCACTATCGTCTGGACAGCCTTGGCGTAATTACTGTTGTCACACACCAAATCGATATCTGCAATGCACAGAAGGCAGGGTAACGAGTTTGAGACTGTTATAACGCCGGCATCTTGATGCGACCAGATTCGGTCAACGGTGGAACAGGAACTTGCGAACCGAACCTTCTCCCCAACAAGGCGCAAGCCGCTTCCATAAAACAGTTCGGATTCATCGAAGCCCAAGTCTTGGAAATTCCCCGGCCAAACACCCTCAACGACAAAATGAAGATCAGCTTCGGTAAGGTCACCACACCACACGTCCAAAACGCCGGTTGCCTGAGGATGGTACTTCGCAACCCAAGCTAAGGCTGGAAGATGAAAGCCCGACGTCTCTTTGAAATTAAGGTTCATGTGGATCAACTTCCCCTGTTGTACTCACCACTTCTACCAGACTAGCTCAGAGCGCTCAGATTTAAAACGTACTTTGTCGAAACATCGCATTCTTCCCCGCCAGAACTCCGAGATTTTTATAATGTTATTCAGGAGTGCCTAAATTGTAGGGTTCTCAACTGGTAGTCCAGCGTAATCGCCTTGGAAATCATATCGAAAAGCGGATACATGTTCGAAGCACCCTCGGGCCTTGCAGCTTCTGCTATTTTATCGATATTCCATATCTCATCCGTCAACAACGGAGAAAGGGTTCTTACCCAACCGTCATCAACAACCCCACGAAAATCGTTCCAGCCAAAACTGCGATTCCCATATCTTGATACCTTACGGTAGATCGAACCACATAAAGGTTTGCTCTCTACTAGCTTTCGAGCTGCACGCGAAGCCTCCTGGATTAAAAGCGGTCTCCCTGCATCTGCCAGCGTAGCTGCCAAAGGGAAGTGAAGGAGTTCGGGGCTTAGTTTCTTGATTATCTCTCGATTAATCTTATTGTGCGCTCTTTGGGAGAAAGGCAAAGAGGAAGCGGCTGCGACCAGATCCCGATTCGTGAAAACATTCCGATAACCATGATTTCTCGCAGAATTGGTGAGTTGTCGATTTATATACTGCCCCCCTCGGTGCTCCGTGTAGAATCGTTCGAACATCCCCTGTGCGCTTTCCATTCCCTCTTCTTCGTAGGATTGGAACAAGCGGTCAAGCCGATCATTGGATTTATCCACAAGGTTTCTCGATTCAAGCTCTTCTGCCAGGAAATCTTGTATAAACCAAAACACCTTGTAGCCTGAAGCCCTCAGATACCCCAGTACCGTATGCCTATCATGCAGATTTAGCGCCCTGTCTAGCATTGGACCAACACCAAGCATATGCATTAAAAGCGACAAGTATTTTCTTTTCCCCGGGAGCGTATTCAACGTCCCATAATGTCCCCCCAAAACCTCTCCGAAGGTTCCGGCAGTCATGATAGATCGATGGTTGTTTGCGACTACGCCTGCATTGTTCCAGTGGGTGAACATCGCGGATTCATTTTTGTCGAGAAAAAGCTCGAACTGGCAGACATTAAAGTCAGACTGGGAAAAGTTGCGCTCAATCAAGGGAAGATGACATTCGGCGGCGATGTCACGAACAATAGCTATTTCTCGGCTTGCGAGATTTCCATGGGTATAAAGGTTTAGCTTTTCTCTACCTAACGCTGCAAGCAGTAGACGAGAATCCCATCCACCCGACATCATTAACTGCGTCGATTCAAAGCTCTTTGCCTCATCTCGAAGTATGTCGATAAACTCATCAATTGTTGCTGTTCGGCTGGCAACGTCCGGTGCCCAGAAATTTTTCAGGGGAAAGGTTCGAACCTCAGGCTTTTCCCCACGAAATGAAATTTGTACTCCATTATTGGCTCCTAGTCGTCGAACCCCCTTAAACAAGGAGTAAGGGGAGAAGATGTAGCCGAAACTGAGAAACTGATAGAACGAAACCCAATCAACATCGTGATCGGCGAACCTTCTTTGGGTATCGCTCGCCAGGGGTTCACCAATCTGGACGCCGTCATTGAGAAAAATCGGGAACGAGCCGTAACAGTCGTTGAAAATGTATAACTTACGATCAGCCTGAGAGACCGCGATTAGAACGCCTCGGAGACCCCATAACTCAGAGAAATCTCCAGAACGCAGCAAGTTCGCTACACGTTCGAAATTCGGGAGGGTGTTAAACTCACCGTACCAAAGAAAGATCCACTCTCCGAAGTCGAGCTGAGTCACTTTTTCTGTTTCGAAGCTCAGGTGCCAGTCAGAGCAAATCTCGATGTGTCCAAGATCGACATTAGTTCCCTGCCCGATTTCAGAGACTTCTGCTCTCTTCATGACAGAGAAAACGCCCATAGCTATCCCCTTATCTTAGGCACGCGTTTAAATATTCGATTCGAAGTATTGCCGTTTTTTCATTTCAATAGGCAATTGCTCAAGATAAATAATCCTGAAAAAAACATCATCGCGAAAATATTTTTTTAACTGATGATCGATATCCTTTTCAAACTGATAATTCCCTTCGCCTTCAATAAAAATATCGACTTTCCCCTTAAAATCCTGAACAGCTTTGTAATTAAGGAGGATGTTGCTTTCCAATGCGAGATTCTTGAAAACATAATAAAATGTTAACGCGGGATAAGTACCTTCTAAACCAATAACATTGGCTCCTTTTCGACCCACAATGCTTTGGATTAAAGGGTGCTTTCTGCCGCAAGTACACTCACCCTCGGCTAAAGTTACCATATCACCCAAGCGATACCGAATAATTGGAAACGAATGTGAGACCAAGTTCGTAACAAGCAGGTCGCCATCGCTATTTTCTTCAAGAATTATATTCTCAATATTTATATGAATACCACCTTCCGGGCACTCGAATGCGATCAAACCGGATTCCGCTGCACCATACTCGCTAGTGATTTTCCTGCCGAATGCCTCAACTGATTCAGTATGGTAGGCGTCCAATATCATCTCTGACGTGCCCTTAACCAATTTGAGAGGCAGCGGTCCAAGATTCAGCTCATTAATGCGCTTGGCCACCTCGTATACCATGCTTGAATACCCGGAAAGAAAGTTCGCATTGCTCAACTTACGACAAAAATCTTTTATTTCAACTTCAGAATACCTGAATAAACGGAATCGATTCTGGATAGCATCCAAGATGCGGATTTTTCTGGCCTGTGAGCGGCCAATGTTGTACCCCCACAAGTATCCGTTTTGGTCCCAAGGTTTCACACCATACCAATCGTACGATCTCATCAGAGCGGCCCGATTCATCGAGTCCCACCGCTCGTTACGATAAAAAGCCAACGCTTCGCCAGATGTGCCTGACGTCTCAGCCAGACTAAGCTTTTCCGCCAAGCTGGTTGCGTGGATAGCAGAATTCTCTCGAATGAGAGTGGCTTTGTTGATTTCGGGCAGAGCTCTCAGTTCTGCGACATCGGACAACCCAGATGGTTTAAACCCAACCTTATTGAAGCATTCTTTATAAAACGGAGAGTACTTCCCGGCAAATGTTAGGAATTTCGATGCGTTTTCGAGCTGAATTTCTTCTAGTTTCTGTCGAGAAAGCCACTCTGTAGACTTTAAATAATCGTATTGATCAAACAGGGTAGGATTTCTAAGCTTTGCACCGGTTTCAAAAACGACTCGAGCAAGAGTTGAGTTCATTGAGCTTTCCTCTGCTCTGCCTGGAAACGGAAGTCCAACTGATCAAGGGCATCTGAGTAAACCTTACCGATTCCCGTATAACTGTACTTTTTCCGAATCAGCTCAGGGCCAGCCTTTCTCAAATTATCCTGCTGCTCCGGATTCATTAGAAGTGCCTGAATTGAATCAACATAATCCTGCGGCTTGTGAGCAAAAGTAACATTAACACCGTTTTGAACGTTTATCCCCTTACATGCGAAGGGGTCGGCAATTATGCAACAACCGGTGGCCAGTGCGTCTAAAATCTTGAGCTTTGTTCCTCCGCCTGTTCGGATGGGACAAAGGTAGAACTGCGAACTCCACAGGTAATCACGCACGTCGTCGACAAAACCGTGGACGTTAAAAAACTCATCTGCCTCAGCTAGGTGTAACATTTCATCCGTCGGACCTCGACCTACGATGTCAACTTTCACACCCGGAACCTGAGACTTAAGAAGTGGCCAGATCTCCCGGATAAAATATTCCACTGCTTCCCTATTCGGATACCATGACAGCCCCCCTACGATCACAATACTCCTTTCGATGGGCGTGATAGAGGTGTGCGGGTAAAAGTAAGAGGTATCGACGCCGTTTGGGACGGTTAGATAGCTACCCTTGCCGATTTTCATCTGCATAGCTTCCGCGTCATCGTCGGAACATGTCAAATTCAACTCCACAAGTCGGCACCACTTAATTTCACTTTTCAGCAGGCGAGCCGCTTCGAACCTATAATACAAACGCTTAAAACGGCTTGTTTCCTTACTGGAGCGGGAATTGAGCATTTCCGACTCGAAATTATGATGATTCAGCACAATGGGTATACCGCGAAATATATCTGCATAAACACAAAGACTGATTGTATCGATATGCACCGCATCGAAGCGTTTCTCTGACAATAGCTTTCGTAACGCTTTCCTCGCCACACCCGATTTCAACCACTCCATGTTGTAAGAGCTATTTTGCATAACGGCTTTCAGTGCAGTCAGGTAGCGCCCCCCGGGAATGGAATCCTCCGGTATATCCATTACTAGGACCTCACTAACATGCTTGAGCAGTTCATCTTTTGCATGCGCAAGGGGAAATTCTACCTCTGGGAGACTTGCTTTCAGCAAGGCCTCCTGATTAAACGCAACTAAAGTAATATTATGATATTTTCCGACCTCTCGAACCATGTTATAGGTTCGCTGTAGCACTCCTCCCTTAGGGGGGTAAGGAATCAAATGCGAGAGCCAAAGGATATTCATACTCTTCCCTGCATATATTTTTTACTTCCATGAAAGCTGTTATTTAAGGCGACAATAAGCGCCAGGTGAATCCATAAAAACGGGTAATAAGTGACTGTCACAAATTGCCCAGCTATTACAAACCCAAGTAAAGAAAGATTCGCACAAGACCCAATAAGTCGCTGCTTATCCTCGCATCCACTCGCCTTAAATTGTCTACCTAGACGCCGACCAACGAACAACAAGCTCAAAAATACGATGAGCCCTAGTAATCCGGAATCCGTTCCAACCTGGATAAATATGTTATGTGGCAACTGCGCTCTTTCCACTAGCAAGTCTTCAGGAAAATAACGCTGAAAGTACGGTGCAAAATTGAAGTAGCCAACACCCAGCACGGGGTTGTCCTTGATCATCTCAACACCGTTCTCCCAATAGAGCAAACGCTGCTTGGAGGTTCCATCCTGCCCCATGGTATCAAAACGGTCTTTTTGTTCATCAGGGACAAAACTCCAGGTAAGAGTTAGAACCACAGCTATCGATAATAATATTTTAGGCTTGAAAATATGTCTATGATTCATCAGGAGCAACTGACACGCCAATGCAAGCTGTGCACCTCTTGAGCTTGCTCCCAAGATAACCATGATTCCCGTAATTGGCATTAGCAATAGCACAAGGTACAACCGTCTGGAAATGTACGGCTTCAATGAATTCGCAAAAGCCCAGGCAATTGGCCAATAGACAAGCATCTGTATGGCAAGCTCACCTGAGTTTTGAAAAAAACCCGGAGGGCCCATTAATCCCCAGTCAGCGAATGAAAACCCCCTTTTAGCCCAGGTAATAGACAGTGACAGAGAAAGCTTAAAAGAGGAGATCAAAAATATAGATATAAATATAAGGAATCTACGCCGAGTATTTACAATATTTATTATAATGAAATATATTATAATCCAAAGATAATACCGATCCAGCATTTTAAAAGAAACGTCAGGAAAATATGCAAGGAAACTGGAGCAGATTATTACAAGAAGAAATGCAATCAATAAAAAATTTACAGGGGATGAAACCCAACGGACGGTCTTGTCGGTAAAACAACCAAGAATTGCGCCAATTACTGCAAGCTGTGTCCACGGCAATATATCGATTGCAGGATATATTGATTGTGGCCTGACATACTCAAGGAAGAGATAAGCACAAACCATCCAGAAAGCAAAGCTTTCACCTTTAAAATGATGCCAAACTGAGCCTATCTTTAAGCTGTAAAAATCTTCATCCCTGACAGACTCTCCTTTCCTAACCACAAATCCCCCTGACGGCTTCTACCACCCTGCACTCACACCGGTAGAAAAAAGGATCACAGCAATTATAAGGATCATGTATATAGGGATTCGGATTAATACAATAGTTTCCAGCAAGCACAACAGATTGATTACGTTCGAAATGCTCATAAAAGAGTTTAAGATGAGAAGGTTCCATTACAACAATGAAATCTGAATCATAAAATTCAAAGTTAACAATGTTGCGAGTCTTATGCCTGTGTAGGGAAAGGCCAAGAGATTCAGCGAACTGAATTGCCCGGTTATCAGCTGGAAAACCATCAGCGCAACCAAAACCACAGGAAGCTGCTTCGCGGCCGAGGCTTTTTGCATAGGCTTCAGCAACAGGGCTTCGGCAAATGTTTCCGTTGCAAATGAAAACGAGACGCCTATTCTTGTCTGGCTGCCCAAGAGTATGCTTTCGGAAGCTACCGATCTTAGCCAATAGCCAGTACTTCAGATAACGAACGAAACCGATTCGAGAACCAAATCGCTCATATACCAATCGGTCCAACCTCAAACCTCCTTTTCCGGGTAATCGTCAATCTGGACACGCTTGCGATCCGCACTGCCGTAGATTCACATTTTTGAGTGCTTTTGTCGCGAATCGCTCTCGTATTTCGCACCGATTTTACCATGAGTGGGTTATAAATCCTTGTAGTAGCCCCCATTTAAACCGGACACCTTGGTAGAAGCAAAGGCCTAGGCATAGACCTAGTGCAAAGGAGTGTCCAAGGTGGAGAGAATCGA
>NZ_RJUQ01000016.1:0-282817 GCF_003751355.1 Marinobacter sp. 3-2
GGCCTGAGTGACATATCAACCAAGGAATCCGATGAAGTGGGGAGTTGTTACCTCCCCATGATACCCAGAGATCAACCAGATATTCCGGATACCCGGTTTTCCGGGAACAAGCCGGGCACCCGCGTAAGCAACAGCAAAACGGCGTAGGTAAGAGCGGCTCCAACCGCCCCCAGGAAGATGCTGGGCCACAGGCCTGGCCCAACATGCAGCACCGGAATTCCGAATAGCAGTATCGCCACTAATCCGATAACGCCAATGGCGCCCTGGAATAACAGAGCGGCATTGGAGGACATACCCGAGTTTCGTCGTTTACCCAACGCCATTTACTGGTCGAACAAGGGCTTCACTGGAAACAGCGCATCGTATTTTGGCGCCTGCTTCTGGGCTTTGGCCTGGAACGATTTCATCATGTCCGTCGGGCGGAACATGCCGGCCTGCCAGGTGGCCATATACTTGAGGCTGTCTTCCACACTGTGGTCGCGACTGTAATTGAGCATTTCCTTGCAGCCAGTGACGGCCAGAGGAGAGTTCGCCGCAATCTGGCCGGCAATGGCCATAACGCCCGCCAGCATGGATTCCTGGTCGGCGTAAACGGCGTTCACGAAGCCCAGATTCTGCGCTTCAGTGGCGGAGAATTTTCGGCCGGTGTAGGCCAGTTCACGAACCACGCCCTCGGGCATCAGTTTGGGCAGGCGCTGGAGCGTGCCGACGTCGGCGGTCATGCCCAGCTCGGTTTCCTTGATGGTGAAGTAGGCATCTTCCGTGCAATAACGGCTATCGGCGGCACACACCAGATCCAGAGCGCCACCGATACAGCCACCGTGGATGGCTGCCAGCACGGGAAGCCGGATTTTTTCCAGAGAGGTGAGAGTATCCTGCAACTGCAGCACAACCCTGCGAAGGTTTTCCGCCATGCGCCCGGGGTCACCGTTCATGGGCACGGCTTTGGGATCGCTGAATACACCCAGATCCATGCCCGCAGAGAAGTGTTTGCCGGTGGAGGAAATGACGATAACGCGGGCATCGGTGTTGGCCTCAATATCCTGCATGCACCGGGGCAACTCGAGCCAGAACGCCTTGTTCATGGTGTTCAGGGCCTCCGGACGACTGAACTGAACGTGGGCGATGTGGTCTTTAACCTCAATCGAAAAACTCTCGTAACTGGACAACTCAGACAAGACAGCACTCCTTATATAAATGTCGCTAACCGGCTCATTAGCGGTCGCCCCGGCTAATGTATCGTCAATTCTGCTACCTTCGTATTATGGCGAACAGAGACACGACACGTTAACCCGAAAAGGCCTGGTATGGAATTCACCTTCCTCGGCACGTCAGCCGGAACGCCGACAAAATCGCGCAACGTAACCGGTCTGGCGCTGAGCCACGGCGGACCAAAACACTGGTACCTGATTGACTGCGGTGAAGGCACCCAGCACCAGTTGCTGAGAACCCATCATTCCGTGATGCAGCTGCAGGCAATATTTATCACCCACATCCATGGCGACCATACGTTCGGGCTGCCGGGACTGCTGACCAGCGCCTCCATGCTCGGCCGCACTGCTCCTTTGTACCTGGTTGCGCCAAGACCGGTAAAAACCTTCATAGAGGCCGCCATCGGTAATAGTGACTCCAGCCTGAGTTTTGAATTGAGATTTGTCGATTCCGAAGCAGAGAACTTCCACTGGGAAGACGACTCCCTGTCGGTAACTGCAGTCCCCCTGTCCCATCGTGTCTCCTGTAGGGCCTTTGTGTTCACGGAAAAGAATCTGGAACGCCAGCTGGTCCGGGACAGGCTCGAAGCGGATGGTATTGAGGCCGGTCCCGCCTGGGGCCGCCTGCAACAGGGCGACGACGTGGTACTGGAAGATGGGCGCCTCGCCCGTTGTGATGATTACACCCGAATTGCCAGAAAACCTCGCAAGGTTATCGTAGCCGGCGACAACGACCAGCCCGACCTGCTTCTGGCAGCGTGCACGGGTGTTCAGGTGGTCATCCACGAAGCGACCTACACCCAGGAGGTCTCTGACCGGGTCGGACCCTGGCCGCAACACAGCTCCGCTGCCCAGGTAGCCCGCTTCGCCGAGGCCGCAGGCGTTCCCAATCTCGTCCTTACCCACTTCAGTTCCCGTTACCAGTTCAATCCGGATGCTTATCCGCACATTGGTGAGATCGAATCCGAAGCCAAAGGTATTTATCGGGGAAACCTTTATCTGGCAAAGGATTTTGCCTGTTATGAGCTCAACAGGGATCTGATGCTGAAGCCCATCGAGCGTCTATAATACAGGCGTGGATTAAACGAGCCGCCCAGGCTTATATGTGTCGCTTTTATAGATTCACTTTGCGTTTGCTAAAGTTCAAATTAAACTGAACCTACAATAAATTGAACAACGATTCATTTTTCACTGCTCAGGAAGGCGGTCAATGACCCGGCTCAACGCAAAACACTCCAGGCTCAGCAAGGATGCGGTTGTCGTCGCGCCCGGCCTCATTCCCTGTGGCTGTGTCATTGACAGCGTGACTCTGGGTAAAGAAGGGCTGCGCCTCACCCTGAAGCACTTTTCGTCGCCCGCGGTACTCGACCAGCTGTCATCGTCTGCCGCTGCACAGACCGATCTTCATGTTTTCCTCGATAATGACCGTGAAAAACAGCATATCCATTACCGAGGCACGGTTCAGGTTGGCCGCAGTAGCGGCATTTCGCTGGACATAGCGGGGAACACCGAGGAACTCAGCAACGACATTGAGCGTTTGTTACAGCACACTGGAACGAATCGGCCCGAAGCCGCGACTCCGGATCCTTCACTGAAACAGCTCTACCACCAGCATTGCCGTCGGCTTCTGGAACAGTTGCTTCCGGAATTTATGGAAGGCACCTTCGAGGGCATTGAAGCCGACCTGGAAGAGGCTGCAGAGCTGCGTGAGATTACCCGGCTCAAGGACATGCGCTTCATTTTCCAGAGTCGCCAGCAACGAATGCTCCAGGATTTCCAGGCCCAGTTCCAGGCCAATCAGGCAACCCTTGAGCCCGCCGCCGAGTCCCGGGCCGGCAACAAGGAGTTGCACCTGCTGCAACAGCACGAGTTCGAGGACTGGCTGGACCTGCAGGCCATCGCCACCCGCGTAAACAAAGCAAATACCGGGGCCAACTTCCTGCTCAACCAGTTCCTCAACCAGATTTTCCGACAGGACGTCAACGATGACAACAATCCTCTGACGCCTCGGGCCCTGTGCGTCTGCCTGCAGTATATGGTCGATCATCTGGGCATTGCGCGGGAGCACCGCCTGACCATCTATCGCGCCTGGGAAAATGCTCTGGTCCGGGTCTGGCCCGCGGCCATCCGGTCCCTGATCAATGACTGCCGACGAGCTGGTCTTGAGGCCATAGATATCACCGAGCTGCCCGCAAACTGGTCACTCCGCGACCGGGAGCACGCAACGGACGACTCGGGTTCAGCGACGGCAGCCACAGAAGACTCATCCGAAGAAACTCCGGAAACCAATCACGCCAGGCACGAGGCGTCCGGGTCGCCTTCGGTCGGTCGCTCCCTGTTTCAATTGATGGCACTGGAGTCAAACCCCTCGTCTGGAGTTGCAGACTGGGAGGAGCCCAATCCAAGGCTTTCGGAAAACCTCCGCTCCCGGCGCCGTGAGCTGCTGGACCGGTTGCACGGCGACGAGCCCGATATGGCCGGACTGCTTCGGGAACTGGCCAACTCGGACTCCGACCTGGCCAGCTCCCTGGATCACACGGCCGTTGAGAAGGCCAACCTGGTGGACCGACTGTTCGAGCCTCTGAAAACCCACGATGAACTCTCGGGCTCGCTTCGCCACCAACTGCAAAAGCTTCGACTACCCGTATTCGAGACGCTGGTTGAAACATCGGATTTTCTGAATGCCGGCGACCACCCGGCCCGGGATATCATCAATAACCTGATGCACATCTGTCTTGCAGAGAGAGCCTCAAGCAAGAAGCTGGAAGCAACGGTTGCCGATATCGTTGAGGAGCTGACAGAGATCGAGGTATCGGATCCGGACCTGATGGGAAGCCTGGGCGAACGCCTGAAACAGCTTGTCGAGCGTCAGGACCAATCGTTTCTCCGCAACTCGGAACGGCTGGCAAAAACCCTGGAGGGCAAGGAGCGCCTGCGCCTTACCCGCAAGGAGGCAAGGCAGAGGCTGAACTCGCTCTTGAGCAACAGACAGGTTCCGAAGATTCTGATCCGCATTCTTCAGGCGGGCTGGGAGCAGTTGATCGTCCTGACCATGCTGAGAGAAGGTCCGGAAAGCCGGCATTGTGAGGAACTGCTTGATGTGGTTGCACAGCTCCAGGCCTGGCTTTCGCCTGCCGACACCTCCGAAGAGCTGGCATTTGAACGGGAGCTGGAGAGCAGCGTCATGCTGCAGTTCATCGAGCGGGAACTGAAAACCGCCGGGGAAGTCTCGCGCGTAAGGCCGGTTATTGACGAGTTATCCGGAATTCTCGAGGGCAACGGGGAAGCAGAAACCACGTGGGTTGATGAGTACGGTGACGCCGATGAAGCGCCGGCCCCGCTGCCACCGGAGCTTGAAGACAGTCGTTGGGCCTCAAGGGCAAAGGAGATTTCCGTAGGCGACTGGGTTGAGGTTCGTCTGGATACCGGCGAGACCCGCCGGTTGCGGCTGGTGTGGGGCAGCGAGGATTCACTCAGGTTTGTTTTTCTTTCGCCCAAAGGCATGAGCGAGGTCAGTTACGGATTTCCCGAGTTTGTGCAGAAACTCGCTGAAGGCGAAGCCTGGCTGGTTGAGAGCGGAGACGTCCCATTCCTCGACCAAAGCCTGTTCAGCATCGTTGAAGATGTTTACCGGAAGCTCAATTTTCAGGCAACCCACGATGCCCTGACGGGGTGTATGCACCGCCATGACTTCGAGAAACAGGTTTCTCAGCTGATCAGCATCCTGCCGTCATCTGCTGAAGACCATGCCGCCGCCCTTATGGTTCTGGATATAGACGAGTTCAGTGTCATCAACGCCTCCTATGGCGCGGACGCCGGCGACGCCCTGTTGAGGCATGTCGCCGACACACTCCGTAAGCAGAGCGAATCCCGATTCTCGGAGTCCCACGTTGGCCGGATCAGCGGCAATGAGTTTGCGGTGCTCATCAATAACATCAGTACAGAAGACTGCCTGGATTTTGCAGAGTCCCTGCGGCGCAACTTCGAGCAACATGTGTTCCGGCATGGGCAGGCGGAATATCGGGCAACCGTCAGCATCAGTATCCGGCCGGTAACCGGGGCGGGACAGTCACCTGGCGACCTTCTCAATCTTGCGAGCCTCTCGCTTAAAGCAGCCAAGAAGCTGGGCGGGAACCGGATTGAACTGGCCAGGGAAAACCGGGACCAGTCCCGGCTCGGCACCCCCCAATGGGTCACCGAAATAGACCGGACCATCCGTGATGGCAGCCTCTACCTTCGGGCCCAGCCCATCGTTGCCCTCGAACCGGAAGACGGCGAAGGCACGATGTATGAACTCTTGCTCGGCCTGAAAGACAGTGCTGGCAAGGAGATCTCGCCCCAGGGCTATATCGAGGCAGCCGAACAGTTCAAACGCAGCACACGGGTTGATTTGTGGGTCATTTCCGAGGTGCTGACGTGGATGCGCGATAATCCCGCGGCGCTCGCCAGGATTGCCACTCTGAACGTTAACCTGTCAGGCTCGTCGTTGAGCGATGACAGCTTCATGCTCGGCCTGGAATCCAATCTCAGGGCGAATCCGGAGCTGGCCCATAAGCTCTGCTTTGAAGTAACCGAGACCTCTGCCGTCGCCAACCTCCATTTTGCCTCGGATTTCATGCGCGAGATGAAGCGGCTGAACTGCCGGTTCGCACTGGATGATTTCGGCACCGGCCTGTCTTCCTATGCGTACCTCCAGAAACTGCCAGTGGACTTCGTGAAAATTGACGGCATATTTGTAAAGGACATGGCGACCAACCTCACGAACTACGCCATGGTGAGGTCGATCAACGAGCTCTGTCATTTTCTGGATCTTCAGACCATCGCTGAATATGTGGAAGACATGGAAATCATGGACACCCTGAAAGAGATCCAGGTGGACTACGCCCAGGGCTTCGCCATTGCCAAGCCGCGCAGGCTGGACAGCCTTGGAACCGTGAATTCCACTCCCCCGGTTTATGCCTACAAGAAATAGCTTTGCTTTTCCCCGTGGCAGGAGTACAGTGGGCCTCGTTGGAAAGATTTAGCAAAGCATTTCATCAATAAGACCGCTCAGCTGTAATAAGTAGCACGTCCTGTTTTTGATCACGCCAGTTTTTTGTTTCCGCATACCGCCGATCAGCCATCAACAAGATGACGTGACGGCACATTAAATGATTGAAATCAGGAAGAATACTATGTCTACAGTTACCGGCAACGTTAAGTTTTTCAACGAAGCAAAAGGTTTTGGCTTTATCACTCGCGAAAGCGGCCCGGACGTTTTTGTTCACTACAGCGCTATTCAGGGCGGCGGTTTCAAGACTCTGGCTGAAGGCCAGCAGGTCGAGTTCACCGTTACCCAGGGCCAGAAAGGTCCTCAGGCGGAAAACGTTGTCGCTCTGTAAATAACAGACGACACGTTCAGAAAAAGGCAGCTTCGGCTGCCTTTTTTCGTTGTTGCTCCCTGCCGAAACTACAGAATACCTTCCACCGGGATCGTCTCGGTATTTTTTATCTCCCGCAACGCAAAGTTCGAATTCACCTGGGCAATGCCCTGCAGGGTAAAGATTTTTTCGTTCAGGAACCTGTCGTAACTGGCCATATCCGGCACGATTACCCTGAGCACGAAATCGGCATTACCGGTCACCGCAAAGCACTGAAGCACCTCCGGATAACTGCTCACCTGCTGCTCAATCTCCGCCGTGCTGTCGATGTTGTGCCGCTGCAGTGACAGATTGACGAGCACGCACAGCCCCTGACCAATGCGTTCCGGATCCACTCTTGCGCTGTATCCCTGAATCACACCGCTTTCCTCAAGTGTGCGCACCCGGCGCCAGCAAGCAGCCGGTGACAAACCCACCTGTTCGGCCAGTAACTGGTTACTGATGCGCCCATCCTGCTGCAGCACCGATAGGATTTTCCGATCCAGCTTGTCCAGCTCCACCTGTTTCATTTGGTAACACCTGATTTTTATCAAAGGTTCTTTCTCTTTATTGTCTTTTATCAAATATTCTTTCGCAAATCCTGAAAACCTCCTTCCAATAAGCAAGCACCTTTTGCGGACTTCCCTCTAGAATTTTGGTCATAAAATCGACAAAAAGGAGGGCGCCATGTCCGCCGATACCCCACAACTCGACGATTACAAACTCGAAGACCGCTACCTGCGGGAATCCGGTCGGGTGTTCCTGACCGGCACACAGGCCCTGGTCCGAATTCCGTTGATGCAGGCTGCCCTGGATCGCAAGCAAGGCCTGAATACCGCCGGCCTGGTCAGTGGCTACCGTGGTTCCCCCCTCGGTGCGGTCGACCAGGCACTCTGGCAGGCGAAAGACCTGCTGGACGAGAACCGGATCGATTTTGTTCCCGCCATCAACGAGGATCTTGCCGCGACGATCATGCTGGGTACCCAGCAGGTAGAAACCGATGAAGACCGTCAGGTAGAGGGCGTATTCGGCCTCTGGTATGGCAAGGGCCCGGGCGTGGACCGAGCCGGCGACGCCCTGAAACATGGCACCACTTACGGATCCTCCCCCCATGGCGGTGTGCTGGTGGTAGCGGGCGACGACCATGGCTGCGTGTCATCGTCCATGCCTCACCAGTCCGATGTGGCATTCATGAGCTTCTTCATGCCCACCATCAACCCGGCCAACATCGCGGAATACCTGGAATTCGGTCTCTGGGGTTATGCCCTCTCCCGCTACAGTGGCTGCTGGGTCGGCTTCAAGGCCATATCGGAAACCGTGGAAAGTGCGGCTTCTGTGGAAATTCCGCCAGCACCGGATTTTGTCACTCCGGACGATTTCACCGCGCCGGAAAGCGGCCTTCATTACCGCTGGCCGGATCTGCCCGGCCCCCAGCTGGAAACCCGCATCGAACACAAGCTCGCGGCCGTTCAGGCCTTTGCCCGGGCCAACCGCATTGACCGGTGCCTGTTCGACAATAAGGAAGCCCGCTTTGGTATTGTCACCACCGGCAAGGGCCACCTTGACCTGCTGGAAGCCCTCGATCTGCTCGGTATTGACGAAGACAAGGCCCGGGACATGGGTCTGGATATCTACAAGGTGGGCATGGTCTGGCCCCTGGAGCGCCGCGGCATCCTGGACTTCGTGCACGGCAAGGAAGAAGTCCTCGTGATCGAGGAAAAGCGCGGCATTATCGAGAGCCAGATCAAGGAGTACATGTCCGAGCCGGACCGTCCCGGCGAGGTTCTGATTACCGGCAAACAGGATGAGCTGGGCCGCCCGCTGATCCCGTACGTTGGCGAATTGAGCCCCAAACTGGTTGCCGGCTTCCTCGCAGCCCGTCTTGGTCGCTTCTTCGAGGTGGACTTCAGCGAGCGCATGGCTGAAATCAGTGCCATGACCAACGCCCAGGATCCGGGCGGCGTTAAGCGTATGCCCTATTTCTGCTCGGGCTGCCCACACAACACCTCCACCAAGGTCCCGGAGGGGAGCAAGGCCCTGGCCGGCATTGGCTGTCACTTCATGGCGTCCTGGATGGGCCGGAACACCGAATCCCTCATCCAGATGGGTGGCGAAGGCGTCAACTGGATTGGCAAGAGCCGATACACCGGCAACCCCCACGTGTTCCAGAACCTGGGTGAAGGCACGTATTTCCACTCCGGTTCCATGGCTATCCGTCAGGCGGTAGCTGCCGGCATCAATATTACCTATAAGATTCTGTTCAATGACGCCGTCGCCATGACCGGCGGTCAGCCCGTCGACGGGCAGATCACCGTCGACAGGATTGCCCAGCAAATGGCCGCAGAAGGGGTCAATCGGGTTGTTGTTCTCAGCGACGAGCCCGAGAAATACGATGGCCATCATGACCTGTTTCCCAAGGACGTCACCTTCCACGATCGGTCCGAGCTCGACCAGGTGCAGCGGGAATTGCGTGATATCCCCGGCTGTACCGTACTGATCTACGACCAGACCTGTGCCGCCGAGAAACGCCGCCGTCGCAAGCGCAAGCAGTTCCCGGATCCGGCCAAGCGGGCCTTTATCAACCATCACGTGTGTGAAGGCTGTGGCGACTGCTCGGTGCAGTCCAACTGCCTCTCGGTGGTTCCCCGCAAGACGGAGCTGGGACGCAAGCGGAAGATCGACCAGTCATCCTGCAACAAGGACTTTTCCTGCGTTAACGGTTTCTGCCCAAGCTTCGTGACCATCGAAGGCGGCCAGCTGCGCAAATCCCGCGGCGTTGACACCGGCTCCGTACTCACCCGCAAGCTGGCTGATATTCCAGCTCCCAAATTGCCGGAAATGACCGGCTCCTATGATCTGCTGGTGGGCGGCGTTGGCGGTACGGGCGTGGTGACGGTTGGCCAGCTGATCACCATGGCGGCCCACCTGGAGTCGCGCGGCGCCTCGGTACTGGATTTCATGGGCTTCGCCCAGAAAGGCGGCACGGTGCTGAGCTACGTTCGTATGGCACCGTCCCCGGACAAGCTCCATCAGGTTCGGATCAGCAATGGCCAGGCCGATGCGGTCATCGCCTGCGATCTGGTCGTAGCGTCTTCCCAGAAGGCCCTGAGCGTTCTCCGGCCAAACCACACCCGGATCGTTGCCAACGAAGCGGAACTGCCTACTGCCGACTACGTGCTCTTCCGCGACGCCGATATGAAGGCCGACAAGCGCCTTGGGCTACTGAAGAACGCCGTGGGCGAGGATCACTTTGATCAGCTGGACGCCAATGGCATCGCCGAAAAGCTGATGGGCGATACCGTATTCTCCAACGTGATGATGCTCGGTTTTGCCTGGCAGAAAGGCCTGCTGCCCCTGTCCGAAGCGGCTTTGATGAAGGCGATTGAGCTGAACGGCGTCGCCATCGACCGGAACAAGGAAGCCTTCGGCTGGGGACGGCTGGCGGCCGTGGATCCGAGCGCAGTCACGGATCTGCTGGATGACAGTAATGCTCAGGTTGTTGAGGTCAAACCCGAACCAACCCTGGACGACCTCATCAACACCCGTCACAAGCACCTGGTCAACTACCAGAACCAGCGTTGGGCAGACCAATACCGGGACGCAGTTGCAGGGGTCCGGAAGGCTGAGGAGTCCCTCGGTGAAACCAACCTGCTGCTGACTCGTGCAGTAGCCCAGCAGCTATACCGGTTCATGGCCTACAAGGACGAATACGAAGTCGCGCGACTGTTTGCCGAAACCGACTTCATGAAAGAGGTGAATGAAACCTTCGAGGGTGACTTCAAAGTCCACTTCCATCTGGCCCCTCCCCTGCTTAGCGGCGAGACCGATGCCCAGGGTCGCCCGAAAAAACGCCGGTTCGGCCCCTGGATGTTCCGTGCCTTCCGGTTGCTGGCGAAACTTCGCGGCCTGCGCGGAACCGCAATCGATCCGTTCCGCTATTCTGCCGACCGCAAGCTGGATCGGGCCATGCTGAAGGATTATCAGAGCCTGGTAGACCGGATCGGTCGTGAGCTCAACGCCGGCAACTACGAAAGCTTCCTGCAGCTTGCCGAGCTGCCTGCCGATGTCCGCGGGTACGGCCCTGTGCGGGAGCAAGCGGCGGAGAGCATTCGCGAAAAGCAGACTCAGCTGATCAAGGCGCTGGATACCGGTCGCCCGACGTTGATTCGCACCCAACAGGCTAACGAGGAGGCCAATCATGTTTGAAGCACTCCAGCCCCTTCCCCAGGATCCGATCCTGCAGTTGATGCAGACCTTCCGTGAAGACGATCGACCGGACAAAGTGGATCTGGGCATCGGTGTCTATAAGGATGACGCCGGCAATACGCCTATCATGGCCGCCGTGCACGAAGCCGAGCGTCGCCTTCTTGAGGGCGAAACCACCAAGAGCTACGTGGGCCCTGCCGGTTCCACCGGCTTCAACAGCGCCATGGCGGAGCTGATCCTGGGCAGCAACAGCCCACTGGTCCGCGATGGTCGCGTATCGGTCATCCAGACACCGGGCGGCTGCGGCGCCCTGCGTATGGCGGCTGAGTTTCTGCGTCTGTGCAAGGCCGATACAAAAGTCTGGGTCAGCACGCCCACCTGGGCCAACCACTTGCCGCTGCTCGGTGGCGCCGGCCTGACTATTCGCGAATATCCGTACCTCAATCCAGAGACCCTGCAGGTAGACTTCGGCGCCATGCTGGAAACCCTGGAACGGGCGGATGCGGGCGACGTGGTGTTGCTACACGGGTGCTGCCACAACCCTTCGGGCGCGGACCTGAGCCTGGCCCAGTGGCAGGAAGTGACCAGCCTGATCCAGCGCAAAGGCCTGCTGCCCTTCGTGGACATGGCCTATCAGGGCCTTGGCGAAGGCCTGGACGCGGATGCAGCTGGCCTGAGGCACCTGGCCAGTGCGGTACCTGAAATGCTGATCGCAGCCTCGTGCTCCAAGAACTTTGGCCTCTACCGGGAGCGCACCGGCGCCCTCGCCCTGGTTTCGGAAACCGCAACCGTGAATGCCGCCGCCACCAGCCAGCTGCTGAGCGTCATCCGGTCGCATTACTCAATGCCACCGGCCCACGGCGCCTCAATAGTGGAGACCATCCTTGGCGATGACGACCTGCGAGCCCAGTGGCAACAGGAGCTAAACGGTATGTGTGAGCGCATCCTGCATCTGCGTCACGCTTTTGCCGGCGCGCTTTCACCGGTCGGCGACTTCGAATTCATCGCCCGTCAGCGAGGCATGTTCTCGTTCCTCGGAATCAGTCCAGAGCAGGTGGGCCGGTTACGGAAGGAACACGGCATCTACATGCTGGAAAGCAGCCGCGTAAACGTTGCCGGTTTGAACGACCACGTCTTGCCACAAGTCGCTTCCGCCCTGCGCGAGGTGCTCGGCAAGTAAATACTTTTTCGACAACAACCAATCAATCCGACAAAAACAATTAGCCGGAGAGAAGAATGAGTGAGAGTACCCAACCACACCAGCAGGCCAATAACCTCTGGTCCTCACGGATGGCCTTTATCCTGGCTGCGGCTGGTTCAGCCGTTGGCCTCGGGAACATCTGGAAGTTTCCGTACATTACTGGCGAGAACGGCGGCGGCGCCTTCGTTCTGATCTACCTGGCCTGTATCTTCCTGATCGGCGTGCCGGTACTGATTGCCGAAACCATGATTGGTCGGCGCGGCGGTCAGAGCCCTGTGGCCACCATGCGCACCCTGACCAAAAGTGAAGGCACAGCCAGGGGCTGGAGAGCCATCGGCTGGAACGGGGTAATTGCATCCTTCCTGGTGCTTTCTTTCTACGCCGTGATTGGCGGCTGGGCCCTGGTCTATATCGGCAAGGCCGCAACCGGGCTGTTTACCGGAGCAGATGCCGAAGCCATCGGCGGCCAGTTCGGCGGGCTCCTTGCCAACCCCTGGGAACTGCTCATGTGGCACTCGGTGTTCATGGTAATTGTGGTGTTCATCGTTGGCAGGGGCATTCGCTCGGGGCTTGAGAAAGCTGTGAATATGCTGATGCCTCTGTTGTTCGTGCTGTTGGTTGCCATGGTGATCTATGCCATGAACAGCGGCAGCTTTGGCCGGGCCGTGAGTTTCATGTTCTCGCCGGATTTCAGCAAACTGACAACGGCGGGGGTTCTGACTGCCCTGGGGCACGCCGCCTTTACGCTCAGTATCGGTATTGGTGTTCTGATGGCCTATGGCTCCTACCTGCCAAAAACCGTAAACATTGCGCGGACCGCCATGACCATTGCCGTCGTGGACACCAGCGTTGCGCTTCTCGCGGGGCTGGCCATCTTTCCCCTGGTATTTGCCAATGGCCTTGAGCCAGGGGCAGGGCCCGGCCTGATCTTTGTGACCCTGCCATTGGCCTTTGGCCAGATGAGTGGTGGTGCGCTGTTCGGCACCATTTTCTTCGCTTTGCTACTGGTAGCAGCCATCACCTCGGCCATTTCCATGCTGGAACCGGTGGTCGAATGGCTGGAAGAACACAAAGGCGTGAGTCGAGCGAAAAGCGCCATTGGTGGCGGGCTCGCCATCTGGTTTATCGGTATCGGTACCGTGTTGTCCTTCAACGTCTGGGAAAGTGTGCACCCGCTTGGCTTTATTCCGTTCTTCGAGGGCAAGACGGTCTTCGACCTGCTCGACTTCCTCGTCTCCAACCTGATGATGCCTCTCGGCGGACTCGCCATTGCGCTGTTTGCCGGATGGGCGATGAAACGTGAGAGTCTGCCGGCCGATATTGGTCTGCAAGGAAGCAGCTATAAGGCATTCATGTTCGTACTCCGGTATCTGACGCCTGCCGGTATCGCCGTGGTTTTCCTGTACAACCTGTTGTAAGGGCATCCCGGCTTCTCCAACCGCAAAAGCCCGGTGAACTTCACCGGGCTTTTTTTGACATACCCAACAGGGCACTGCCAATCTGAATTCAGGACAACAGACCCAAGTCTGTATCGCATGCGGAAAAGGAGAACTCTTATGTACAGCAAGATCCTCGTTCCGGTCGACCTCGCCCATACCGATAAAATGGTGAAGGCGCTCAATACCTCCATTGATATTGCCAAGCATTACAACGCCACCCTGTGCTACGTCACCGTCACCAACAGCACCCCGGGAGCGGCCGCGCACAACCCGAAAGAACTCGCAGAGAAACTGAGGGTGTTTGCGGAGGAGCAGGGAAAATCCCACGGGATCAATACCGAAAGCATGGTGATTGAATCTGCTGATACCGCCGTGGAGCTTGAAGACAAGTTGCTTGAGGCGATCAAAACAACCGGGACAGATCTGGTAGTGATGGCTTCACATCCGCCGGGGATTGGCGACCGGCTACACATTCTCCATTCGAACGGCGCCAATATCGTTAAACACAGCGATATTTCGGTTTTCGTCGTTCGGTAAAGATAACAGGGCATCCGAGACACTATTCCGGATGCCCGGTTGCGTCATGCTTTGGAAATTCAATTCCCGTTACCCTGGCAATGAAAAAGGGAAAGTAATCCTCCGTGGCAAAGAAGTTCCCCGCTTCCACGTGGGTTGGCAATACAAAGCCTTCGAACTCCCGAAACTCTGACAGGTAGCCGCCAAAGGGCTGCAAGCGATGGACTTTTTCCGCATTCGCATCGGTCCACCGGTCAAAACTCACCTGGAGCGGCCGGCCGTCGCCGGCAACGACAACATCCACTGCCTGTTCCATGCCCTCATGACGAACAACCACCCTGGCCGTGTTTATATCGACCAGCTTCCAGGAAACGCCGGGCCCCGGCAGCAGGGCGGCCGGCGTCCAGAAAACCGCCTCTGCCACATAACGGCCGAATGCCGAACGGGCATGATCCGCATCACCACCAGCCCGGGCAACAGGGAATAGGCCCATCAGCCAGAACCGCGTCCACTGGTCAGTGTCCGAGCCGGAAATCCCGAGCAGGCCTCTGTGGGCGCTCATTTTCCAGATAAACCCTTCCGGCATGGCCAGCACCTGGGTGGCCTGCATGTGCACGTAGTCGGGCGACTCCCGATTGCCCATACCGAATTTTCCGTTCATAGAGATACGGGCCACGGTATAGAGTGGGGTACCAGGCTGAATGGTGTAACGGAAATACCGCTGGGCTGGCTCCGGCAAACCCTCAAGAAGAGCAAGATCAAAGCGCTCCGGGGCAGCCGGCTGCAGCGTTGCCAATCCGGTAATGACAGCCCGGTCTGCGGTGTGGTCAGACTGACGCCAAAACCAGAGGGCGACGGTGACTGCAACCACCAGAATCAACAGGATCAGGAAAAAGATTTTCATGTAAGCTATGCTCCGTAGCAGTCATTGTCCCTGCCCTGCCCGAATCCGGCCTTGTTCCAGATCAACGAACGTGGCTGCCCGACTCACTGTCAGCCTGAAAGGTTTTATGAAAGTACCAAAAAGATTACAACCACTTGTCGATGACGGCATGGTGGACGAAGTGCTCTACCAGCTCATGAGCGGCAAGGAAGCCCAGGTTTATGTTGTGCGCTGCGGAGACCGGACGCGCTGTGCCAAGGTCTTCAAGGAAGCGACAAAGCGGAGTTTCAAGCAGGCGGTGGAATACCAGGAAGGGCGAAAGGTCCGGAACAGCCGTCGAGCCCGGGCAATGAGCAAGAAGACAAAGTACGGCCAGAAGGAACAGGAAGATGCCTGGCTCAATGCCGAGGTGGATGCCCTCTACCGGCTTGCCGCCGCCGGTGTCCGGGTTCCCGAACCTCTGGGCTTCGTGGACGGTGTACTGCTGATGGAGCTGGTGGCGGATGAAGATGGCAAGGCCGCGCCCAGGCTGGATGATGTCACCCTGTCCCCGGAACAGGCCCGCGACTTCCATGGCCAGGTCATCCGAGAGGTTGTCCGTATGTTGAGCGCCGGTCTGATCCATGGGGATCTGTCGGAATTCAACGTGCTGGTCGATGCCCGCGGTCCTGTCATTATTGATCTTCCCCAGGCCGTCAATGCGTCCGGCAATAACAACGCGGGACGCATGTTGGAGCGCGACGTCGACAATATGCGCCGCTATTTCGGACGCTTCGCGCCGGAACTGCTGAACACCGATTATGGCAAGGAGATCTGGGCGCTCTACGAGTCCGGCGACCTGCACCCGGACAGCAAGCTCACGGGCTGCTTCCAACATGATGACACCGCTGCCAACGTCGACGAACTGATGGAAATCATCGATGCGGCAAAAGAGGAAGAGTGGGAACGACAGGAACGGATGAGGGACGCTGAGGAGGACTGACGCCTTAGCCGGTGCTGGTCAGCCGGCAAACGTGGTTCTCTCTTCGCTGATCATTGCTGACATCAACTGCTGTTCCTTCGGCCCGGGTAGAACACCCGTTAGCGTGGCTTCGATAACCGGCTCACCATGCTGATTCGAGAGCACCGCTTCGGCCCGGGCCCGATTCCTTGCATCCACTTCGGTGATGGTGAATACACAGGTGACGGTATCGCCGAAATACACTGGCCGGCGGAAGCGAAAATTCATCCCGGACGCCAGCCAGCCAATCTGCCCACCCACTTCCGTGATCATCCCGCCAACCAGCAAGCCATGGCAGATCTTTCCCTGCAGGTTCTTGGCCTGGGCAAACTCATCGCTGTAGTGAACCGGATTCTGATCGCGGCTGATTTCGCCAAAGGACAGAGTCTCATCCTCGGTGAACGTACGCACCAGGGTAAACGAATCGCCGGCTTTCAGGCCTGCAATGGCTCTCTTTCGAATATCAGACATGGTATCGGTCCCCGATCGCTCAGCCTTACAGGTACCGACCGCCAGACCCTATGGCGACCACAATCAGGCCGAGAATCAGATTGATACCGACCAGACGGCGAATCTTTCCCACCTGAACACCACCAGCTTGCGGATCCTTGTCTGCAACCGCCTGCTTGAGCCGTCGGAAAGGCGCAAAATACACGTGAAAATAGAGCAGCATCATCACCAGCCCGAGCGTCTGCATGGCATGAATGTGCCAGCCAGCACCCGCCATACCGCCAAACACACTGAAAATCATCCAGTAGCCGGTAACCAGGAGCAGCACAACCGCGAGCCAGACCCAGCGGAAGAACCGTTCAAGCGTCTTCGACCAAAGATGGCCACGCTGGGAGGCCTCTACCACTTCAACCACGGCCGGACGCATCGCCATGTAGGCGAAGAACATACCGCCAACCCAGATAACCGCGGACAGAACATGCAGTGCAATTGCCAGACTCATAAACCTACCCCTTGCTTTGGCCTTCAGATGGTTTCCAGTTCTACCCGGTTACGGCCGCCCGTTTTACCGCGGTAAAGCGCTTCATCAGCCCTGCTGACCGCGGCACTCAGGTCTTCGCCAGTTCGCAGCTCACTTACCCCGATGCTGATCGTAACATCGATATCACCACCGATAACTGCGCGCCAGTCCCTTGCCAAAAACGCCTTTCGTATCCGCTCCGCGCTTGCTTGCGCTTTATCAGCATTCGTATCCGGAAGAATGACCAGAAACTCCTCACCACCCCATCGACCTATCAGATCCTGAGCCCTTAATTCTTCCCGGATCACATCGGCAACACAGCCGAGTACCCTGTCACCGGCTTCATGTCCGAAGGCGTCATTGATCGACTTGAAATGATCGACATCCAGCAGGAGGAAACCGACCGGGTGTCCGCTGCGCCGGAACCTCGATACCTCTTTTTCAGCCAGGTAGGTCATATGACGGCGATTGAAAAGCCCGGTTAATGAGTCCGTTGTTGCCATTTCGCGAAGCTTGCGCTGTGCCGAAACAACCATGCTGAGGTAATAGGAAGCCAGGTAACTGAACATTGCAAAGACCACGCTCAGATTGAACAGATGGACTATGTTCAGGGCTGTCTGCGGGATTGGCTGCAACGGTTCGATGTACCACATCAAGGCATCGAGCGCGACGTAGTATCCCCAGAGAGTGAGTAGCGCATAAACCGCCCATCTTCGGGACGCGGAAACGCAGATCGCCGGTATGAACATCAGAAGGTAATAATGGAAACCGCTCTCCCAGCCGATAAGAACGGTACCGAGGCCGGCGTGCCCGAGCACTTCCGCCCAGATCAGTACGACCGCAATCTTGTTCTTATGGTATTTGAGTGCGTAGTAGGCGCCGGCATACATGGCCACGCTAACCACATTGATCCATGCCAGAACCGGCGAACCCAATGCATGAAAAAGAAAGAAAAAGATGACATCTACAGTCCCGGCGATCTGGGCACATCGCATGGCCAAACGCCAGAACTGGGGCCTGCGTTCCCGCTCAGGCTCATAATTCATTGGAGCACTTGCACTTTTCATCGACAGCAGAATTCCTTTTTTAGGTAACAAGAGTACTCGTTAAAACAGAATCCTGCCTCACTCCAATGCAAACAAATGAAAATGTTTTCAGGATCACCACGGCAGCTCGTCGCCGTTGCTGTGCCAGAACGATCCCGTATTCACCAGGGTCAGGCCATCAATCCGCTCTGCCAGGCCTTTTGCCGATTCTTCCGGAGTAATCAACCCACCAAAATTCACCATTCGGGTCTGAACATAACCCGGGTGCAGCTGGGCCACCGCGATACCCCTCGGTTTCAGATCCATCGCGAGGGACTTGCCAAAGGCATTCAACGCCGCCTTTGAAGCACGGTACCCATAGCGGCCGCCAGAGTCGTTGTCGGCGATAGAGCCCATGCGGCTGGTGATGTTGGCAATTTTTCCTCCGGAGGGGATTTTTTCAAACAGGGCTTCAGCAATTTTCAGTGGAGCGTAGGCGTTGATTTCCATCTGCGTACGAATGGAATCAAAATCGATACCGCCCAGTTTCTCGTCCTGCAGCAGACCGGCATTGTTGATCAGCAGATCAATGGACTGGCCCTCAAGACCGGCCAAGAGCCTTGTCACACCCTCATTGGTCGTCACGTCGACACTGTCGATGATCCTCGCCGCAACCTCTTCCAGCTCCGGCGAGGCCTCCCGGCACACGCCGATCACCGAGCAGCCGCGGCCTGCATAGAGCCGGGCGAGCTCCAGACCAATGCCCCGGTTTGCCCCGGTGATTACAACAGTGGAATTATCGGACATATCAGCCTCCTCAACGATCAATACGGTTCATGCAGCTTCACATCCCCTGCACTGTAGAACAACCAGCAATACGGGCCCTGACTGCGTGCAGATCCAATTTTTCTGTAAGATACAGGTTAATTCAATCAATGGTCGCCGGGAGCAGCATGTCAGCAGCACTTGTTTTCGCAGTCTTCGCAGTGACCCTGATCGCGGCAACCGTATTCTACCTCTTCTTCTACCGCGCCTGGCGGAGGGAACGGGAACTGAGAGCCCCCTTTCCAACATCCTGGCGCGAGCATCTTGCTGCGAACGTGCCGCTTTACCGACGGCTTCCTGAAGCCCTCAAGCAAACCTTGGAGCAACGGGTCCAGCTTTTTCTCTCCGAGAAGGAATTCTATGGCTGTGACGGCTTTGAGGTGGACGACGCGGTGAGAGTGACCATTGCCGGCCACGCTTGTTTGCTGATTCTTGCCCGCCCCTATTCAGATTTTGACGAGGTAAGCAGCATTCTGGTCTATCCCGATGCCTATCACGTCAGAGACATTGAAAGCGATGGCATGATTGTCAGCGAAAGTAATGAAATACGGGCCGGCGAGGCCTCAAGCAGGGGCCAGGTGGTGCTGGCCTGGCGAGAATGTCAGGAGGCCGCCCGGAACCCGCACAGCAGCCATAACGTAATGCTCCATGAGTTTGCACACCAGCTGGACTACCTGGACGGCACCGCAGACGGGGCACCGCCGCTGAGTGGAGAGCAGGCCCGGCACTGGCAAAGTTCCATGACGACGGCCTACGAAGACCTCAGGCATTCCCTCCGGCACCACCATAGATCCTGGCTTGATCCGTACGGCGCTACCGAACCGGCAGAATTTTTCGCAGTGCTGACCGAGGCATTTTTCCAGCAGCCGCGCCATCTCAAGCGAGAACAGCCCGAGGTCTACAAGGCCCTGCAAGGGTATTACCGGCTCGATCCAACGGCTTTCTGGGAGGATGCATGACAGTTGTGGCAAATCAATGCGTGGTCCACTATGTAGGAAAGCGGATCAGTTGGTGGAGGTTTACATGCCAGCCATAGGATGGATATTCATAGTTGTTGCCCTTGCCTTGATCGTGGGCAGCCTGATGATACTGCGTGACAATGCCCACAGCATGAAAATCTCCGATGAAAAGATGAAGAAAATCCAGGCCCGGAAGGCGGAGATCGAAGCCGAGGAGAGCGCCGAAGACAGAGAGTGGTAGGTTTGGGGGCAGCCGCAAAGACTGCCCCGGGCAGGTTCGATCAGTGTCCGCTGTGGTCCATACTTTTGCCCGAGTGATCCATGCTCTCGCTTTTCATCATCTCGCCATCCAGCGACTCGACATTCAGCTCAACCTGCATTTCGTCGGCACCCTCAAAAGTCAGGGTCAATGGAATGCTCTCACCCTCGCGCAACGGACTTTTCAGTTTCTCCAGCATCAGGTGAAAGCTGTGGGGCTTCAACTCCACGGTGGTACCTGCCGGTATGGCGAGCCCGCCCTTGACCGGTGCCATTCGCATTACACCATCGTGCATGCTGGTCTCATGGATCGATACGTTACCTGCCCTCGGGGTTGCGGCCCCAACCAGGGTGATATCACTGCTGCCGCTGTTGGAGATACTCATGTAACCCACGCCCATGGGCGTGCCAGGCGGTGTAGGCCGACTCCAGGGATGATCGACCGTGACCGGGCCATGGCTGTAATCATGGGCAAATGCTGTCGGGGCAACCAGGGCCAGTGCCAGCACAAACACGCTCAGGCAATACTTCATGTCCAGTGTTCCTTGTCGATGGTTCAATACCAAAGGATAGAAAGGGTAGGTCCCGGATCCAAGCTTTTCAGTGCGACGAATGGTCGCAGACCGGGTCAATGCCCGATGGCGAGAGCCGGGTTCGCTTTCAGTCTGTCCAGGGTCTCCGGACGACTGAAGTAATAACCCTGAAAACGTCGACAGCCCATCTCGACCAGGGCGCTGGCCTGGGCCTCCTCTTCAACACCCTCGGCAACCAGCTCCATATTATGGCTCCGGGCAATGGCAATAATACTCCGGATCATGTTCGCGGCTTTTTCGTCTTCCAGAATGGTGTCAACGAAGCTCTTGTCGATTTTCAACTCGTCAAGCGGCAGCTTACGCAAAAGACTGAGCGAGGAGTAACCCGTTCCGAAATCGTCCATCGAGATCCGTATCCCTTTCTCTCGCAATCGTTCGATCGTTTTCAGCACTCTCTCAAAGTCACTCATGAACAGGCTCTCGGTGATCTCAAGAACCAGCTCTCCAGGCGACACACGGTGCATTGCCAGAACCTCAAGCACTGTTTCAACAAAGTCTGGCTGGCGAAACTGGATAACAGAGATGTTGATAGACAGGTCCACGGAACCACCGACCTCGTTACGAAACAGGCTGTATTCCCGGATACTGGTTTCAAGCACAAAGCGCCCGAGTGGAACCATCAGCCCGCTTTTTTCAGCGACCTCGACAAATTCCGCGGGCGAAATAAAGCCGAGTTCCTCATCCTGCCAGCGAACAAGCGCTTCCAGCCCGACCGCTTTTCCGGTCTGATCTACCTGAGGCTGGTAGACCATGTACAGTGAGCCCGATGCCAGGCCATACCTGAGACGCTGCTCGACCGACAGCCTGCGAAGATAGGCCATTTCCATCTCGCTGCGGTAAATGCAGACGTCGTTCCGGCTCTGTTTGGCCTCGTACAGCGCAAGATGGGCACTTCGAATCAGCTTGCTGAGGGAATCTCCGTCATTCGGAAAACAGGCCACACCAATACTCGCCGTTACCTGCAACCTCAGTCGGCCCACCTCGAAGGTGCGGGACAGGTTGCCGGCCAGCGACACACAGGCTTTTTCAACATCGTCGAGATTGGTGTTCGGGGTCACAATGGCGTACTCGTCGCCACCAAGCCGGGCAAGATCGTCCCGGCTTTCAACCAGTTCGGCGAGCCGACGACCGAATTCCAGAAGGGTTTCATCGCCGGTCTCCAGCCCAAACCGGTCATTGATGCCTTTAAAGTTATCAATGTTGATCACAATGAGGCAGAACGGTTTTCTATCCGGAACCAGGTTATCGAGGCGGTCCAGCAGCCCATTGCGATTCAACAGCCCGGTCAAATCATCGTGCCGTGAGAGGTAAGAAAGCTCCAGACGCCGCTTCTTCTCGGCGTTGTCGATAATCCGGAACCCCTCGTAGAAAACAATCCCGAAAACCAGGAAAGTCAGCAGATACTGCAACAGGGATTGGAGAAATTCCCGGTAAAGCGGAGCGAACCGGGTTTCCGAGATGGACCACAACTGGTAACGGGCGTTGAAGACAGCAGCCGTCAGATAATCCTCACCCTGGCGTCGGGTTCGGATAACCACCGAATCACTGCCCTGCATGACCTCCTCTACGCTCTTGCCGAGCTCCTTTTCAAACGCTGCCCGATTTATCTCCCTCTGGTCCATCGGCACCCGGATTTGCGAATACTGTTGCGGGCCAATGCCGTCAGCCGACATGAACTGAACATAGCCATCGGTTTCCCGGAACAACATTACGGTGTCAGAGTCGCCGTCATGCAGTGTCTTGCCGAAAACCGAACCACGGCCATCAAGCCGCATGCCGGCTGTCATGACGGCAACGACTTCCCCACTCGGGGACCGTATCGCTTTCCGGATCGGTATAACCCACGCGCCCAGGGCGTCTACGAAATAGGTCCGGCCCACGACCATTGCATCGGAAGACAGTGCTCCCAGGAAACTGTCACGGGTCTCGGGATCGGTTCTCAGATTTGGAAGAGTCGACAGATCGAGGTTGGTGCTGACACGAACCAGCGTGCCGTCCGGCCTGGCCAATCCAAAGCCCACGAGCATGGGGTTGGCGGCGAGGATGCTGTCGAGCAAGGGGATCTGTCGACTGCCTGACAGGAGGTTGTCCTGATTGAGCAACTCGCGGCCAATTACATCGAGAACCAGCTCCTGGGTTCGCAGGATACTGTCTACAGACTGAGCAACCAGCTCGACACGGGCGGTCTGGTAAAGCTTCTCGTCCGAAATAAGGCCCTGCCAACGAAAGAACAGAACGGCACTGAGGAGCAACACACCACCGAGGAGGATAAGAGCGAAGAGTGTCCAAAGATTGCGTTTGAGAATTGCCAAAAGCAGTTCCAGAAATTCGGGAGGTTGAACGACGGCTTTGCGTCAGTATACGGGAGAGCCTGAAAAGCGCATTACTATTTACCGCTAATTTGTAGGCTGTTAATTCCCATGGAACTAAATGCGTCGATTCGTGACAACAGAGTAATTCCGCGTCCATCACCGATCAGGGTATCGGGTGTACTATTCTGAAAAGCTGAACGGCAGTCGATCTTACAGGAGTGTGTTTATGAACGTGATGTCTGTACTGAACCAGGTAATGAAGCAGGCTCAGGGTGGCCAGTCCCAGGGTAGTGGCATGGACGTCAACAAAATGATGAACAGCCTTGGCAGTCAACTCAAGGGCAGCCAGGGATCCGGTTCGGGCATCGACGTAAAGAGCCTGCTGGGCGGCGGAGCCCTCGGCATGATGCTGGGTTCCAAGCGCGGCCGAAAGATGGGCGGCAAAGCCCTCAAATACGGTGCCCTGGCAGGCGTGGGTGTCCTGGCCTGGAAAGCCTATCAGAACTATCAGACCAACAGTCAGAGCCCGGCGCAACCGGCATTGGCACAGCAGGGCCAGCCACTGGAGCAACTGCAGGGCCAGGCGCAGGAACAACGGGGACTTGAAATACTCCAGGCCATGATCATGGCAGCCCGCGCTGACGGCCACATAGACGCCAACGAACGCGCGCTGCTTACCCAGGAGATTGAAAAACTGGGGCCAGATGACGAACTTCACGCCTGGATTCAGCAGCAGTTCGACGCCCCTCTGGACGCCACTGCCCTGGCACGCAATGCCGACTCACCCCAGGCCAGCCGGGAAATCTACATCGTCAGTGCGGTCATGATCGACGAACAGAACCCCATGGAGCGGGCCTGGCTGGATCAACTCGCCAGCGCCCTCCAGCTCGACCCGGGTCTTGCCAGGGAACTGGAACAACAGATCCGGAGCGCAACAGCGGGGTAGTCGTCAGGCTTTCTTGACGAACTCCGATTTCAGTTTCATGGCACCAATACCGTCGATCTTGCAGTCGATATCATGATCGCCGTCTACCAGGCGGATATTCTTCACCTTGGTGCCAACTTTAACCACGGAACTGGAGCCCTTAACCTTCAGATCCTTGATGACCGTAACCGTATCACCATCCTGAAGCTCATTGCCGTTGGCGTCGCGAATCATCTTCGCGGCGTCAACCGCCGCAGCCTCCGCCTCAGACCACTCATGCCCGCATTCGGGACAAACCAGTTGAACGCCGTCCTCATAGGTGTACTCGGAACTGCACTGCGGGCATGGCGGAAGCTGCGACATTATCATTTCCTGTTAATTGAATGGGCGCAGGATTATACCATCAACGCCCGGGCGAGACCCTCGCCAGCACCGTCGGATCTTCCGAAAGAGGCAGGGCGATAATCGCGCCCTCGTTCGACGAAGGGAAAATCCCGGTCAGGCCCGTAATGTTCACCTGATGCGACACCATGATCACCGGTGCCCCGTCCTCCAACTCATTCACCAGAGCAATTGTTTGCCGCGTCTGCGCCGGACCATCGCCACGGTTGCGAAAGAAAGAATTCAGCGACGGCCACTCCGTTACCTTCCCCATGTCCATCCCGGTTGCGGTATCCATGCAACGGCACCACTGACTGCTGAACACCCGCGCCTCCGTAATACCATGGTCCGCCAGAAACGGCTTCCACGCCCGAGCCTGCTCACGACCGACGTCGTTCAGATTCCGCTGGGTGCTGCAATCGTTGATATCAAAGTTGCCCGGATCACCGGTTCCAGGCGCCAATGCGTGACGCAGCATCAAAACCGCCCGTCCCTCTCGCAGGGCATCCCAGGCTTCTTCGTTGTTATCGGCAGCAACGGCCGGTAACGAAACCAGAAGGGCTAACAGGCCTGAAAACAGAATTCGGCAAATCATCTCCAACACCTCTCTTGAAGGTTGCTGCGACCGCGGATAAACCACGGATGTCTGAGAGAGGCATTGGGGCCGTCGTTCCAAAAATGTAGAGGGCCAGGGATGGCCCGAAACAAGCGCACATGGATGTGCTCGTAGCGGTTTTTGGAACGACGGCCTCAATGCCTCAACCACTGAAGTCGAACCACACTCCTAAATACGCGGATACCAACTATCAGGCTCATATCAACAAAAGGTAAACTCCCAACAGAACCAAGCCGAAAGAAGGAACCATCATGCCAATCTGGGTCGACGCCGACGCCTGCCCCGTTCCAATCCGGGAGATCCTCTGCCGCGCCGCCACCCGCTGGCAAATCGACACCACCTTCATCGCCAACCACGCCATCACCCTGCCACCGAGCCCTTACATCAAGCGCCGACAGGTCCCCCAGGGCTTTGATGTGGCCGACAACGAAATCATGGACCAGATGCACGAAGGCGATCTCGTGATCACGCAGGACATTCCCCTGGCCGCCGAAGCCATTGAAAAAGGCGCCGACGTATTCAATCCCCGCGGCCAGGCCTTCACCAAAGAGAATATTCGCCAGCGCCTGGCCATGCGCAACTTTATGGAAGAAATGCGCAATGCCGGCCAGGTCACCGGAGGCCCCGCCCCTTTCAGCCAGACCGACCGCAAGGAATTTGCCGACAAGCTTGACCGCTGGCTGCAAAGAAACAAACGCAGTTGATAATGATTCTATTTTAAAACCCGGGCAGATCCGCTACCCTTCCCGCCTTATTATTTTCAGGCTCAACGCGGGCCTGCCTGATTCAAGGGAGAGAAGCGGAGTATGTCCTCACACAGCCACCAAACCACCAGCAGCTTTGCTGCCCTGGCCCGCCTGCTGAGATACGCCCGGGGATATCGCCGACAGATCATCGCTGCCACCACCTGCTCGATCATCAACAAACTCTTTGATATTGCCCCGGAAATCCTGATCGGTGTCGCCATTGATGTGGTCGTCAACCAGGAAGAGAGCTTTGTGGCTGGCCTCGGTTTTGAAACCGCCCAGGAACAGATCACCATTCTGGCCGTACTCACCTTTTTTATCTGGGCCGGCGAATCCCTGTTCGAATACCTGTTCCAGATCCTGTGGCGCAACCTAGCCCAGCGTTTGCAGTCGGACCTCCGACAGGATGCCTACGAACATGCCCAGCGCCTCGACATGAGTTTCTTCGAGGCTCGCAGCTCCGGCCAGCTGGTGGCCACCATGAACGACGACGTCAACCAGCTCGAGCGCTTCCTCGACGGCGGCGCCAACGCCATGATTCAGGTGCTGGTGACCGTGGTTGCCGTCGGCGCCGTATTCTTCGTGCTCTCGCCGCTCATTGCCCTGCTCGCATTCACCCCCATTCCCCTGATTATCTGGGGCGCCTTCTACTTCCAGCGCAAAGCGGGGCCGCTCTACGCCGACGTTCGTGAAAAAGTTGGTGACCTATCTAGCCGGCTGGCCAACAATCTGGGCGGCATCGCCACCATCAAGAGCTTTACTGCTGAACAGCGAGAGGCAAAGCGTCTGAAAGAAAGCAGCGAAGCCTACGTGGAGGCCAACCGCCGGGCCATCCGCATCAGCTCTGCGTTTATTCCGGTGATCCGGATGGCCATTCTGGCCGGCTTCCTGGCCACCTTCACGGTGGGGGGCATGATGGCCCTTGAAGGAAACCTGAACGTGGGTGCCTATGGCGTTCTGGTCTTTCTTACCCAGCGCTTGCTGTGGCCCCTGACCGGGCTTGCCGAAGTGATTGATTTGTTCGAACGGGCCATGGCCAGCACCCGTCGGATTCTGGACCTTCTGGCCGAGCCCGTGCACGTGCGTGACGAGGGTGGCAAGGCACTGGCAGAGCCGGTGAAAGGCGATGTTGAGCTGGACAAAGTAAGCTTTCACTATCCCTCCAGCGGCGCAGGAATCCGGGATATCAGCCTGACCGTGCCAGCTGGCAATACCCTTGCGCTGGTCGGCGCAACCGGTTCCGGCAAATCCACTCTCATCAAGTTGTTGCTGCGGTTCTACGATCCGAGCAACGGCCAAATCCGAATCGATGGACAACCCATTCGGGATCTCAGCCTGCAATCCCTGCGCGGCGCAATTGGGCTGGTGAGTCAGGATGTTTATCTGTTCGAGGGCACCATTCGGGAAAACCTTGCCTATGGAAATCCGGCGGCCTCCGATACCGAGATCATTGATGCAGCGAAAACCGCGGAAGCCTGGTCGTTTATTGAAGCGTTGCCCGAGGGCCTGAACACACCGGTGGGTGAACGGGGCGTTCGTCTGTCCGGGGGACAGCGCCAGCGACTGTCCCTCGCCCGTGCACTGCTGAAAAATCCGCCGATACTGGTGCTTGATGAAGCCACCAGCGCGGTGGACAACGAAACAGAAGCCGCCATCCAGCGGTCACTGAAGCGTATCGGCCATAACCGGACCGTGATCATGATTGCCCATCGGCTCTCCACCATCGTTGATGCCGACTCCATCGCGGTCATCGAAGGCGGCAAAGTGCTGGAACAGGGAACTCACCGGGAGCTGTTGGACCAGGACGGCGCTTACGCCAACCAATGGCGGGTGCAGACCGGGCAAATACAGGCAGCCATTTAACGCAATATATATTGATAGTGATTCGCATTTAAATTATTCTGCAGGCCCTCAGCATTTCGGGAGCCTGCATGCCTGTTTTCTTCGACGTTTCCAATCTTGATGTCCGCATTGGCGACACCACCATACTTCAGAACCTGAACCTCGGTTTCGTTGAGGGTGAGGTAACAGCCCTGCTCGGGCATAACGGCTCCGGCAAGTCCACCCTGCTCAAGGTGCTTGCCCGCCAGCTTGCACCCTCAACCGGCAATGTCCGGCTTCTGAGCAAATCCTTCCGGAGCACGGGTGCACGGGAATTTGCCCGCAATGTGGGCTACCTGCCCCAGCATCCGCCGGGAACCGACGGTTTGACGGTTCGCGAGCTGGTTGCCCTGGGGCGCTACCCCTGGCGCGGACCGCTGGGACGCTATAACGAGGAAGACCACCGGCTGATCACCCGGGCCATTGAGGACACCGGACTCGGCCAGTTCCAGCATCGCTCTGTGGACACGCTCTCCGGTGGTGAACGCCAGCGCGCGTGGATTGCCATGCTGCTGGCCCAGCAAACACGATGCCTGCTGCTGGATGAGCCCATATCCGCCCTCGATGTGAAACATCAGGTGGAAACCCTGCGTCTGGTGCATCGTCTCGCCGAGCAGCGGGATCTTACGGTTGTCGTGGTGCTGCACGACGTGGATCTGGCGGCCCGGTTCTGCGACCGTTTGGTCGCTCTAAAGTCCGGGCAACTGGTTGCCGATGGCAGCCCCCGGGACATCATGGATTCCGGCATCCTGGAATCCATATATGGCGTGCCCATGGGCGTGATGGAGCGCGCGCCCGGACAGTGGGTCTCCTATGTTCATTAGGTCTGAACGCTGCTGGCGATACGGCGCGGCGCTGCTGCTGAGTCTGCTGCCGGTCTTTGCCGGCGCTGCAAGCTGGCACCACGAACAGGGCACCCTGACCCTGAACAAGACTCCGGAACGCGTGATCGCTCTCAACTGGGCCGCCACCGAGGCGCTTTTGTTACTCGGTGTTACGCCCATCGGCGTTGCCGATCGGGATGGCTATAACGTCTGGGTCAGGGAACCGGAACTGCCAGAGGGAGTCGCCAACATCGGCACCCGCGTCGCGCCAAGTCTGGAAGCCATTGCCGAGCTCAAACCGGATTTGATCGTCACCAGCTCCGAGATGGCGCCCGCATCCAACCTGTTAGAGCGTATTGCGCCCACCTATGTTGTCAGCGTTTACAAGCAGGGCTCCCGACCGTTCGAAAAGGCCAGCGGTATGCTTACAACTCTCGGTGAGATGCTGAACCGGGAGGAACGCGCAAAGGCAGTTCTTAACGACATTGACCAGACACTTCAGACCCAACGCCGTCGTCTTGAAAATGCCGGCCTCACCGAACGACCGGTAGCACTCGTAAACTTTCTGGACGACCGCCACGTTCGCGTATACGCACCCAACGGCCTTTTCCAGAGCGCCCTGGACGCCCTTGGCCTTGAGAACGCCTGGCCGCATACCGGGAATTACTGGGGGTTCTCGGTCGTCGGGCTTGAAGCAATTGCGCCCTATCAGGACAGCCGGATTGTGGTGATTTCTCCGACCCTGCCCGGGTTGTCTGATACCCTGGCCGACAGCCCTTTCTGGACTTATCTGCCACCGGTTCAACGCAATCAGGTGTACCAGATTGATCCGGTCTGGCCGTTTGGCGGGGTATTCCCGGTCAAGCGACTGGCGACACTACTCGCCGAAGGCCTGCTGGCAGGAGGATCAGACAATGTACGCTGAAACCGCCAACAACCCGGTCGCAGAACCTTCCTTGCCAGCAAGGCTACCAGCGGCGGCAGCACTGATCTGGTGTGGCGCATTTCTCGCGAGCGCGGCACCCTGGCTTGGTCAGCTCAACCCGAGCGCTCTCATCGCCGCCTTCTGGACGTTTGAGGGCAGCGATTACGCTTCGGTACTGGCACATTACAGCTGGGCCCCCCGGGTCGCCATTGCGGTGCTCATTGGCTTTGGTCTTGGTCTCGCCGGCGCGGTTACCCAACAGATCCTTGGTAACCCTCTCGCCTCCCCCACAACCCTGGGCGTGGAGGCAGGCGGCCAGTTCGGTATAACGGTGGCGACCATGTTCTTTCCCGGCCTGCTCGCCTTCAGTCCAGACCTTGTGGCGGTTTCCGGCGGGCTACTGGCCATCGGGCTGGTCATCGCGCTCACCTGGCGCCTGGGCTTTTCACCGGTCACCGTGATACTGGCCGGGCTTGTTGTCACCTTTTTCCTGGGCGCCGTAAACATGGCGTTCCTGTTACTCAAAGGCGAATGGCTGGGAAACCTGTTTATCTGGGGCGCGGGTTCGCTGGTCCAGAATAACTGGCAACCGTTTATGGAACTCTGGCCCCGGGTGCTGGTGCTGGGCGTATTCATGGTCCTGTTGATGCGCCCGCTGCAGGTCATGCAACTGGGGCAAACCTCTGCCCGGTCCCTCGGTGCCAAGGTCGGTCTGATTCGGGTGCTGGCGCTATTTCTGGTGGTCCTGATGAGTGCTACCGTCGTCAGCCGGGTCGGTGTCGTGGCCTTTATCGGTCTTGCGGCACCGGTGCTGGCAAGGCTGCTGGGCGCTCGCACCCTCTCTGAACGGCTGATCTGGAGCAGTCTCCTGGGCGCGGGTCTGCTGTTGCTGGCAGATACCCTCGCCCATTGGGCATCCACCTGGGGCGATGGATCGCTGGTGCCAACCGGCACGACCACCGCCCTGATCGGCGGGCCGATTATTCTGCTGGCCCTGCAGGGTTTGAAGAACACTCATCATATGCCAGGGCAGGATGACAGCCCCGCCGGTTTCCTGCCAAAGAGGCGCTCTATTTTCCTCACTGCTGGGGTCATAGCGGCCCTTCTGCTGGCCACCATCGTAATCTCCATGGGATGGTCTCCGGGACTGGACGAATGGAGCTGGACTCCGACCGCCCAGTGGCACGAGGCGTGGGTCTGGCGCGGCCCCAGATTACTGGCCGCCATTCTTGCCGGCGTGGCCCTCGGCCTTGCGGGCACACTGATCCAGCGTATGACCGGCAATCCCATGGCCAGCCCGGAAATGCTCGGCATCAGCGGCGGCGCGGCGGTGGTCATGGTCTTGATCGTTCTGTTCGGTGCCGATATTGGCCGCGCAGGACAGCTGGGCGCAGCTACCCTGGGCGCTGCGGCTGCCCTGGGTTTGCTGATCATGCTTGCCCGCAAGCACCGGTTTGCCGGCAACCAGCTCCTGCTTGGCGGGCTCGCCTTATACGTGTTCATGGACGCGGGCCTTCGCCTGGTCATGGCTTCCGGTGGCACGGTCGCCTCGCAGCTTCTCAACTGGATGTACGGTTCCACCTGGCTGGTTTCAGAAGTCGAGGCCCTGGGGCTTTTGGCACTCATTGTGCTGATTTCGGCCGGCCTCCTGGTGATTATCCGGCCCCTGAGCATTCTTCCCCTGGGCGAAACATCGGCCAGCTCACTGGGCTTGCCGGTAACGAAAGTCCGCCTGGCATTGCTTCTGTTAGCAGCGTTGCTGACCGCTTCGGCGACGGTCGTGATCGGCCCACTGAGTTTTGTGGGGCTTATTGCACCCCACCTGGCCCGTGTTCTGGGCCAGCAGACGGTTGGGCGGCAGCTCGTTGTTGCTGCCCTTGCCGGCGGTCTTCTGCTCGGCATGGCAGACTACCTGTCCAGGATTGTGGTTTACCCCAATCAGTTGCCAGCGGGACTCCTGGCGGCCCTGGTGGGCGGACTGTATTTCCTCTGGGGTTTGAGTCGTCATGGCAGGGCGTGAGTGTAACCCGGGAGTCGGTCCCCGGGGTCGGGAATACCGCCGTCTGCTGAGTCAGTCAGGGCTGGATGGTGAAACAGTTCTTGGCGAGGCTCTCCAAACGCAAGCTGGTGCGCGAAGCGGCCTCTTTTCTCTGGCCCAGTGCCTGGAGCAACCGTCGCTACTGCTCCGCCAGGTTGGCATCGAATACCCTGAGAACGCCGGGCCCCGGGCCGTGCGCGCGTTTGTTTCTGTGCTTCAGCAGGATCTGGCGCTCAGCGTGATTGCACCTCTGACTCTAAGGCTATTTCGCAACGGCCACGCGCCTTTACCGGATGCCAAACGAATATTCCTGGCTCCGGCCGACCAATCGAAACAACCGGTATCCCGTTGGTTTCAGCTGCCGGGCGGCGAGGGTGTTGATGAAGAAACGTTTGTCAGATCAGCAGGAGCTCTGACAGCTGAGTGGTACCCTGTCTTCCGGCGCCAGCTGGGAGTCAGCCCGGGCGCCTACTGGAGCAGTACAGGTCTTGGACTGGGGGCGCCGTTTTCAGCCGTGTGGAACCGGGTCGAACCGCAAGCGCTTTGCCAATTGGCGCAAGGCTGGCTGGAGCAATTTCAAAACGATGCAAACCAGTTTATTGACTGGATTCCTGCGGTGTTCGGTGAACAGGCAACGGCAATCCCCCAGCGAAAGGGGTGTTGCCTGAAATACCTGCTGCCGGGGGGCGGTTACTGCGGGACATGTGGCGTACATCGCAAGGAACGATTTGCCGCTCTCATGCCCCAAGAGCGGACGACAACACCAGGCCAATGGCAGCCAGGCCAATAAGCGCACCGGCCCCTGCTGCCAGCTTCAATCCTTCGATCATTTCCTGTTCGGGTGCCATTCCTTTTTCTCCCGTTTGAGGTGAACCCAGTGGCCTTTACTCTATTGCGAATCATTATTATTTGCAATAGAGTAAAGGCCACTGATCTGTAATCCAAAGGAAGCCCTATACTCTTGATAATGGGACACGCTTCGGCGAAGCCCGCTTCAACTGCTACTCTCAATGTTCACACGGCACCGGTAGGAACGGAGGCTCCAATGGGTATACTCAAACACCTTGTACTGACAGGCAGTTTAATGCTGGTTGCCGTTACCAGCATGGCAAACCCGACCTTTTCCTCCGACAAAACCGATTTCCGGCTCGAGACCATTGCACAAGGCCTCGAGCATCCCTGGAGCCTGGCGTTCCTGCCGGATGGCTCCATGCTGGTGACGGAGCGGGAAGGACGGCTGCGAATGATCCGTAACGATGCGCTGTTGAGTACCCCTATCAGCGGGCTACCAGAGCTCGTCGTATCTGGCCAGGGTGGGCTGCTGGACGTGATTCTGCACCCGGAATTTGAACAGAATCAGATTCTGTTCCTGAGCTATGCCCATCGAAACCGGGACGGCATGACCACCCGCGTGGCACGCGCCCGACTGGACAGAGAGCGCCTTACCGGCGTTGACGTCATCTTTGAAGCGCTACCCCGCTCGAACACCAGCAGGCACTTTGCAGGTCGGATGGAATTTGATCGGGAAGGCAATCTTTACATCTCCGTTGGAGACCGCGGCGAGATGGACCGGGCCCAGGACAATGGTGATGATGCCGGTGGCGTTCACCGAATTACGACTGACGGCGGTCCCGCGCCCGGCAATCCTTTCCTCGACACCAGCGGCGTTAACGATACCTTCTATACAACCGGTAACCGCAATATCCAGGGCATGACGATCCACCCGGAAACGGGCGAAATATGGAGCCACGAACATGGTCCCCGAGGTGGCGACGAAATCAACATCATCCGGGCAGGAACCGATTACGGATGGCCGACAATTACCTTCGGCATCGACTATTCTGGCCTGCCCATCACTGACGAGACCGAAAAGGAAGGCATGGCCCAGCCACTTCATTACTGGGATCCGTCCATTGCGCCATCTGGCATGGCGTTTTATACCGGTGACCTGTTCCCGGAATGGCAGGGGGATCTGTTCGTGGGAGCACTCAAAATGCGCAAGCTGGTTCGCCTGCGCATTCAGGATGGCAAAGTGACAGAAGAGGAAGATCTGCTGACCGATCTCGGCGAGCGTATTCGTGACGTACGCATGGGCCCTGACGGCGCCCTGTGGTTACTGACAGATTCACCAAGGGGCAAGGTCTATCGGATGGTACCGCTTCAGTGAGGATCGTTGGTTCGTTCAGTCTTTTCGAACTGTGGCAGCTCGTCGGTAATCTCGAACCAGTCGGATTTTGAGCCCACAAACACATGTTGGGCCGGCCCCTTGCCCAGGGGTTCGTTGATACAGCCAACCCGCAGACGCAGTATGCCGGGGATGGCGTCAACACGGCTGTAAAGCTGGCTGCCGCAACGGCTGCAGAAGCCCCGGTACTTGCCGGGACGCGATTCGAACTCGGTAATCCTGTCTTCGCCGGTTACAAACCGGAACCTCACCTTCTGCACCGGCGCGCTGGCCGAGAACGCGCTACCGTGGGCGCGCCGGCACTGGCTGCAGTGGCACAGGGCAACCGGGCCGATAGGGCCATCGTATTCAAAACAGATATCGCCACACAGGCAACGACCGGTGTACATGGTGCGGGCCTCACTGGTTCGGCTCAGAGGTTGATTCAGGGGCGATGATACCCGGCGGCCACTTGAAGAACCAGTCTGCCGGCACCACTTTAAGAACACACCACTCGCTAAGGAGGACATTATGTCATTCAGCGCACTTCCGAAGATCGGCATGGGAACGTTCCGGCTCAAGGGCAACGACGCCCGTGATGCCGTCAAGAGCGCTCTGTCCCTGGGCTACCGCCATATCGATACTGCCCAGATGTATGGAAACGAAGCGGAAGTTGGTGATGGCATTACCTCCAGTGGTATTCCGCGCCGGGAAATTTTCCTGACCACCAAAATCTGGCACGACCAGCTGCACGCGAGTGACCTGATCAACAGCCTCCATGACAGCCTCGCACGGCTCAAAACCGACCATGTGGATCTGGCGCTGATCCACTGGCCATCACCCGGTGACGAAGTGCCCATGAAGGAGTATCTGGGTGCCTTGAGGGATGCCCAGCGCGAGGGTCTGGCAGAGCACATCGGCATTTCGAACTTTACCTGTGCCCAGATGGATGAGGCGAAAGCCATACTGGGCGACACGCCCATCTTCACCAACCAGGTAGAAGTGCATCCGTTCCTGGCCAACCGCAAGGTGGTGGACCATGCCCAGAAGCTCGGCATTACCGTGACCGGCTATATGCCGCTGGCAGTCGGTAAGGTGATGGAGGACGAAACACTGCAGCGCATTGCCGCTGAGAGAAACCTGACGCCGGCCCAGGTGGCTATTGCCTGGGTGGCATCGAGAGGCGTTGTGCCGATCCCCTCCTCAACACGGCCCGGCCACCAGAAGGCTAACCTGGAGGCGCTGGAGGTTGAGTTGAGCGAGGAGGAAATCCGCGCGATTGACGAACTGGACCGTAACGAACGCATCGCTAATCCGGACTTTGCGCCGTCCTGGGACTGAGCCAGAACCCGGCTCCAACCAGCAAGAGCGTAGCCACCGGGGTGACAAGCAACCACCAGGTCTGAAGCACCCATAAGAGGGCGGCACTGAACAGACTCCACAACACCAGCAGCGGCAGGTAGACCCAGCGCCAGGTCCTGGTCACGAGTGCCAGAGCGAGCGCGCCAGCCGCTGCGGTGGTGCCGGGTGCTACGCCAAACAATCCGACGGCCTCCCACTGGCCGGAATCAGCCATTGCCAACCAGGGCAAGACACAGACAGCAAGCAGCCAGAGTACGGCAAGTCTTCCGATCGCTAGCCTGCTGTCATGAACCCCGCCTGAAAACACGGCAGCCGCAAGCAACGCGCCCTGGGCCACGAAGGCCCACCCAAACCACGCCGCCGGCCAGTTAATGGGGCCGAAATAGCCCACCAGAAACCCGTAACCGCTGACAATCCAGGCAAGCGACATTAGGCCGACGGCCAAACGCCGTGCCGCCCTGCTCTGTCTGGAGATCAGCACCGGTATAAAAATGGCCATCACCACCGCCAGCAACTGCCAGGGCCATAGATCCTGGTTGATCCGGACAAACAGCCGCAGAAACACCTGCGGCCCGAACATCACAAAATCCTGTAGCGAGTAGCTCAGCCAGTCAGCCCCACTCACAGCGATCTCACGTAACCCGCCATCCGCTGGCGCTGGCTGGCATCAGGCAATGTACCGTACATAGCCCCCATGTTTTCCTTCATGTGCTCGACCTTACTGGTCGCCGGAATGGCACAGGTCACCGCCGGGTGGGAAATAATGTACTTGAGGAAAAACTCCGCCCAGTTGCCAACACCGGCCTCCCCGGCCCAATCGGGCAGTGGCTCCGACTGGAACCGCCGAAACAGCGAACCACCCTGGAATGGACGATTGACAATCACCCCGATTCCGAGCTCCTGGGCCAATGGCAGCAACCGGTCCTCGACCTCCCGGTCCAGAACGTTGTAGGTCAGTTGCACAAAATCCAGAGGCTCCCGCTCCATAATCTGCGCGAATTCCCGATGCCGACGACCATGGGATGTGGTGATGCCGATATACCGAACCTCACCGTTCGCCTTCATCTGCTTGAGCGTTTCAAGATGCCCCTGCCACCCCAACAGATTGTGCACCTGCAACAAATCGAACCGGTCAACACCCCAACGCCTGCTCGAACGCGCCGCCTCCGCCCGGGTTGCTGATTCATCGCCGGTCCAGATCTTGGTAGCTGCAAAAATCCGGTCGTGGCCGTCCAGAGCGTTCAGCGCCTCACCCATTACATCTGCAGCGCTGCCATACATCGGCGAGCCATCGACCACCGTGCCGCCGAGCTCGAAAAAGGTTTTCAAAACCTCAGTGCGCTGGGTGATTAATTGTTCGTCACCACCAACGTTGAAGGTGATCCAGGTGCCCATACCGATTGCAGGGATGGATTCGTCTGTGCCGGGAATCCGGCGCATGATGGGAGATAATGCAGTGCTTCCCGATGTGTTTGCTAACAGCATCGGGGCTTTGAGAGCAATTCCGGCAAGGCCGGAACTGATCAGGAACTTCCTTCGAGTAATCTGATTCGCCATAGCGCCCCCACTGACAGAAATTTCAGTGCGAATAGCATGATGCTCAAACAGCGCGGGTGGGTCATCCCTTCTCCAGACCGTGAAGGGCCACGGATGGCCCGACCGAGCCTACATGGAAGTATTTACGGCGTGTCTGGAGAAGGGATGACCCACCCGGGCGGCAGCTACATGGCTGACAGTCTTACCAACAACTCAGTTCCCGTAGTGGGCATCAAGATATTTCAGAATACGGGCAGATTCGAACAGGCCTTCCCCGGTGTTGGGGTCTTCAAGATAGGGCACCTGAACCCGCTTGTGCACCTGGAAAAACGCATCCCGCTTGCCACCGGGAATCGGCGTATAAGGCCCCGGCTTGATGCGCTGCTTCGCTGGCCCGATCTCTGTCCAGTGCTCCTTCCCGAGGTTGTGCAAGGTATACGGAATTTCCAGCTCACACAGCCGCTCACGCACTAAACGTGAAAACGGGCTGCCCTCGAAACTCCAGAGGTGCAACGGCTGCTCAGGCCGCTTGCCCTGGCTGACCCTCAGCCCCCGCATGGCGCTGGTTACCGAGGCTACAGAGCCCAGGACCGGCTGCCAGACCCGACCACGATAGTAGGACGGTACCGACCGGCCGGCATATTGCCGGAACAGATACTCGATGATCTCCTCGGACTCGTACATGACCGTGCCCGTGTTCTGGTCCGCCAGCAAAGGAAACTGTTGCCGGCCTCCCAGCGCTTCCGCCTGGGCCCGGAAAACCGACCCGCCCTTCGGGCAGGGCCGGATTTCTACATCCAGGTTAAGGGCAGTCAGGGCTTCACGAACGCGACGGCAGTACGGACAGCCCTCCATGTCATAGAGCACGATCGGCTTTTCCGGCTGGGGAACATTTTTTACCACCAGGCAACCACGCCAGGCGGTGAGCGACGATGTGGCGACCGAGCCCAGCACGTGGACGTTATGAGAAAGCATATTCGACATAAACAAACCTTTTTTTGGAGACCACGCCATTATCACGCAATCTGACGATTTTCCATTGGCTCCCGGGTACCCATGATGTGATCAAACCAGGGTTTGGTCACGCACCAGTTGGCATTGGGGTTGGGTCCCATATGATGATCATAGTGCCAGGGCAGGTTCTTTCTCGCCCATTCCGGGTCCAGATGTGAGCGCTTATGTACCCGGTAGTAATTCCAGGCGCTGTAGTAGAGAGTACCCACAAAAAATGGTGCGAATGGCAGCAGCGGGGTGACTGCTGCAGCCCCCGCAACGAGGGCAGCCACCTCCTTGGTTTGGGCATTCCAGGTCAGGGGCGGTCTGCGATAGTCGTCATCCAGGAAGCCATTCCGGCGTACGTTTCGGTGATGATCGTGCCAGTGAAACGACCAGAAACTTGCCCGGTTCCGGCCCAGCTCATGAAGAACGTGTTTATGGAATACCCATTCCACGCCATTGGCGGTCAAAAGACCCAGTGGAATACCAATCATGGTGTCCTCCTTTTGTTGTTTTCGGAACACTTGGTTACACATTCATCAGGAAACGCCTTTTCGGCCGCGAATTCCATGACTCAAACGCCGGAAAAAGCACCCATAAATCCGATAGCAAAGTCATTGACAACCCGAAGGTTAATTTTTATCCACCTAACTCCATGATTCGCAAGGGCACTTACATCGCGTCACAAAAGTTCAATACAAACAACGACACTACTGCCATTTTTTAACGTCATGTAGAGCTTTTCTGCATAGTACAAACCGGCAGGATGGGCTATTGTTGGACTATAGGAACTCACTGGATAGCGATCATGGTAGCCCCGGGTATGCGGCGTTCTGAAAGTAGAGAAAAAACAGGTTCTGGATTCAGACGGTCTCTTTTGGCATCCCTCACGGCCCTTGCCGTGATTACCACCCCGTCCGTTGTGGTCGCCGAAGACGATAATTCCGGTTTCTCGGGAAATCGCCTCTGGACGAACCAGCTTCAGGATTACGCGCTCAAGTCCCTCCAAAATGAAGATGCCATGAGCATGGCCGCCATTCCGCTGAATGGGCCCGGCATCAATCAGTACATCAATGCCGATGCGCTGATGAGCCCCGGTTCCATCATGAAGCTGGTGACAACCTTTGCGGCGCTGGAGGTTCTCGGGCCCAACCACCATTGGGATACCGATTTCCTGACCGACGGTGTCATGGTCGGCGACACTCTCAAGGGTAATCTCTACGTCCGCTTCGGAGGCGATCCCAAGCTCACTATTGAACGCCTCTGGACCACACTGGGTGAGCTTCGCAGCATGGGAATTACCAGAATCGAGGGAGACCTGATCCTTGATGGTTCCTACTTTCAGGTAGACGGTGGTTTTCCTGCGTTTGAAGACAACGGCGACAACCCCCACGCGCCGTTTCTGGTGGAACCGTCCGCCTATCTGACCAACCTGAACCTGATGCATTTCCAGGTGCGTGCCGATGAGCGTGGCACCCAGGCCTGGAGCACGCCCTCCCTGGGCGAAGTTGTCATAGACAACCGTGTGGTTGCCACTGCAGAAGGCCCGTGCCCATCACGAAGAAACTTTGAATGGGAGCCCATCATTCATGAAGACCACCGGGTGACCGTTCGGGTAACCGGTGAACTTCCCCAGGGCTGCCGAACCACTACCTACCTTTCATTGTTGTCCCATGAGCAGTACAGCGCCTCGTTGATTCGCTCCTTGCTGGCAGACCTTGGCGTCGTGGTGTCTGGTGGAGACCTGAATGGCGTAACGCCAGAGGATGCCCGACTGGTGATGAAAACCACCTCGCCGGACCTGGTTACCATGGTGAGGGACATCAACAAGTGGAGCAGCAATGTGATGGCGCGCCAACTGCTCCTTACCATTGGTGCGGAAAACCGCCAGGAAGATGAAAGCGATGACCGGGTTGCCGGCATACGAGTGATCTACGACTGGCTTGAAAACAAGGGCATCAATACCGCCGGCATGGTGATCGACAACGGCGCTGGACTCACCCGACACGGGCGGATCACCGCGCGCCAGGGCGCTCAAATACTGGAACACGCCTGGAACAGCGCCTACTCGGCAGACCTCATGGCCTCAATGCCTATCATCGCGATGGATGGAACCATGGCACGCCGCCTGCGCAACACCGGCATGGATGGCGAGGGTCGCATCAAGACCGGTTACCTGGAAAATGTGAGATCGATCGCCGGATTCACCCGCGATTCCAATAACACCACCTGGGCTGTGGTCGGGATGGTCAATAACGATCCTGCCTGGAATGGCCAGGCCGTGCTGGACCGCATTCTCTATTCGCTGCATTTCAGGCCGCCGACCGGGACCGCTATTTCACATGCGGCTTCCGGCACTTCTGAGACTAGCATTCAATAAAAAGCCCCGGCCGTGGCCGGGGCTTTTTTAAAGATTTAACAGTGTGCCTTACTGAGGTTGCCCAACGAAATCATCGAACAAGATCAGCCCTAGCGCTTGCAAAGCCGGATCTGCATTAGCTGGATCCGCATCCCGTGCAACTACCGTGTAGACTCCACCTGCATCAAGCTCAACACCTTCGGCGGTGATTGCCGGTGTGCCCGTTCCTGTCGGTGCAATGTAGACGTTATACGTGCCCTCGGCTATCGGAAGATAGTCAGTTACCGCTTTGAAGGGAACGTCGGACAACGCCGGGGCTGAGTTACCGATACCGTTCTGAGTGCCCGGAACCAGATAGATGTCGACATTGCCGGCCGCAGTTGAAGCATGAACGATTCTCAGGGAGGCTTGGGTAGCAATGCTGCGCACCGTATCCTCTGCGACAAGCGCCTCGATGTTCGCCAACTGACCGACCGCAAGAACGCTATAACCCTGGCCGTTGGCAAGGGGCAATGTCTCATCAATGACAACCTGTCCGCCACCTAGGCCGGTTCCAGCAGCCGCTACCCGAACCCGGGTATCCCCGGCCGGCAAAGCAGCATAACCATCAAGGAAGGCAAACGGAGAAACACTGCCGAACGGGATATCGGACAATGCCGCCGGACCTGTTTCACCAACAAAAACATCTACGTTAGGTGCATCAGAAGAGGCATGCACAACGCGTACTCCTGCGTCCTGACCTGCGTCGAAAATCTCCGCAACTTCACTGCCATTCAGTACGACCAGACTGATTGGGCTTGCATCGCCGTTTGCACCCGTGTTGTCAACGGCGCCGACCAGAAGATCAGACCCGGCTGGCAAGCCAATTTGGCCACTGTCGTAAACAACGGTACTGGAACCCGCAGGGGTAACCCGAATCTGGTAATCGTCTGAAGCGGGAAGCTCCAGTGGACCTACACTTTCCTTGAAGGAGAAGCTAAAGGTAGCTTCGGCAGGAAGCGGATCACCGGACGCTGTCACATATACATCCACTGGACCGCCTGCAGCTGTCTGAGCATCAGGCGACAAATGCGCAACCCTCAGGCGCGCACTGTTGGCATCATCACGAGCACCATCATCCGTCAAGATCAGCGGCTCAATGGTCTCGTCACCAACTTTGCCAACTGCGATCACGTCATAGTTGGTATCCGCACGCAGCGATACGCCGTCAGCGGAAATTACAGTCGCGGTAGCACCGCCGGGCAGCAATCCATCAACCGCGATATCGGCAAGACCGGCACCCGGAGTGAGGACGGCAGCCTGCTTATAATCAGCACCTGGAACGACAACATCACCGTTCACCCGTACATTCACCGCAGGTGCATCAGAGGACGCATGCAGGACCCGAACACTGGTTGTTGCTGGATCATCATCGTCATCAAGCCAACACCCGGATAGCACAACGCTACCCGCCAAAACCATCGGTAAAGCATATTTTGTCTTCATTTTTCAAACTCCCCACTTTTGAGGTTGTTTACCAGGATTTGAGTGGTTCGAACCTGCACAATTTCCGTCCATGAATCATGCGTCAATGCATTTACGGGGAGTCAGAAAGAACGGATTTGCATCTTTTGACATTTAAGCTTACAGATGTACGCAATCAATCAAACCTGCGCATGGTGAACTCAGTCATCTTCCCGGCAAGGGGCGCGATGAAGGTCACGAGAGGAAAAGCAACGGCCCAGGCAACGAGAAAAGCCGGCCCCCACCGGTAATGGAATTCGCCGTCGATACCCGTGTTGATGAAGGTGATCACCCCGGACATCAGCAGCGACATAATTCCGGACATGTAAAAGCCAAAGATCAGCTGGCGTAGACGTGAAAGTCTCATTTTGCTCATGACTTCTCCTGAACAATGCTCCAGGGTTCCCCGGAGCAGCATCTGAAAGGCGTGATATGTCGTACACTGATATCACTCAAAAATGAAATGATAGTGAGCTTGCAATCTTTTTTCGATAAGCCTTTTTACCAAGACAGGTGCGCCATGGATACTGCCAAAGACTGGACACCCGGCTTTTTCAAACCGTTTGTTCTCATTCTGGTACTGGTACTTGGACTGGTTGGCTGCAGCTCGACCAAGATGGCTTATCGATACGCGGACTGGGGCATCGTGTGGTGGGTAGAAGACTACGTGACACTGACGGCCGACCAGAAACAGCAGCTCAACAGCGACATTGATCAATTGCGGCAATGGCATTGCAGTGCCGAATTGCCCCGCTACCAGGCCTGGCTGGATGAACTCGAGTCTGATGTTTCCAGCAACCCACCCGACAAGGCCACCGTCGACTACCATCAACAACAGCTTTTCAGTTTCTTCCCGAGTCTTCTGGAAAAGGCAACGCCTGTCGCGGTAAACCTTCTCTCAAGCCTGAGCGATGAACAGGTGCAGGAGTTGGCGAACAACATGGCGCAAAGTCAGCGGGAAATGGAAGACGAATTCCTGGCCGACTCCCCGGAGGCGACAGCCGAAGCACGCGCAGAGAGAACCGCGGAGCGGGTTGAGCGATGGCTGGGGGACCTGAACAGCGAGCAGCGCGACATCGTGCGGCAATGGTCCGCCAATCGGGGCGAGCAGACTGAGATCTGGCTGCAGGGTCGAAGGAACTGGCAACTGGCCTTGCTGGAACTGCTGGGAAACAGAAACGCGCCGACGTTCGAGGCGGAGCTGGAATACCTGATTCTGAATTCCGAAGAGGTGCGTGGTGAGGCCTATAAAGCCATGATGGCAGAAAGTCGGGCTGCCATGTCCTCCCTGATGCACGACCTGATTATGGCAGGTGACAGGGAAACACTGGCCCAGCTCCAGGATCGGACGGTGGAGCTGAACGATGACTTCGAGGCACTGACCTGTTCGCCGGCCTGATAAGCTCGGACGTAGTGAAGGCGGGGTCGGATAAAGCGGTCATCCGACCCCAACGATTACTCAGACTGTCAGGTAGCCACCGTCGGCATTGATGCAGGCGCCCGTGGTGTAGCTGGAAGCATCGGAAACCAGATATAGCACCGTACCCGCCATCTCGCCCGGATCGGCCACCCGCTTCATGGGGATATGGGCCATGGCCTGCTTCTTGATGGCTTCGTTGGTGGTCAGGGCGCTGGCAAACTTGGTATCGGTCAGCCCTGGCAGCAGCGCGTTCACGCGGATTTTCTGCTGACCCAGCTCCATGGCAAAGGACTTGGTCATGGAGATTACGGCGGCCTTGGTGACGGAGTAAATGCCCTGATAGTGCCCCGGATTGACGCCGTTCACGGAAGCCACGTTCACAATGGAGCCGCCACCGGCTTTTTTCATCATCTGGGCGCCGCGGGCGCACATGAAGAAATAACCACGGATGTTCACATCCACGGTCTTGTTGAAGGCGCCCAGATCTGTGTCCTCGACCGGCCCGAAGTAAGGGTTGGCAGCGGCGTTGTTCACCAGAATATCCAGCTTGCCGTGGGTCTGGTCAATGTGCGCCCAGATGCTTTCGATCTGATCCATATCGCCAATGTGACAAGCATAGGCTTCGGCGCTACCGCCGGCATCCCGGATGCTGCTGGCAACCGCTTCGCAACCATCAATCTTGCGGCTGCTGACGATTACGTGGGCGCCATACTCGGCCAGGGTCCGGGCAATGCTCTCGCCGATGCCGCGGCTGGCACCGGTAATCAGGGCAACCTTGCCAGTCAGATCAAACAGGTTCTTGCTGCTCATTCGTTCACCTCGATTCACTATCGGAATGTCACCAGGGCGGGATCATCCGCTTCCAGGTGGCTGTAGTTATTAAAAACGGCCAGGCTTCGCCGGGGGCCGGAATACAGGACCCGCGACACGCTGGTGTTGGCGATCACCTCGTTCAGACCGAGTGCCCGGGCGTCATCAAGACCGAGCAGGTGCTGGGCGATCACGGAAATCGGTCCGCCGGAGGTCGCCACCAGCACATCGCCGCCATCGGCGTAGTCAATCATTTCCTCGAAGGCCGCCAGAACGCGGGCCTTGAAGTCCGGCCAGCTTTCCTCGTACTCGTCGTCAAACTCGCCCGAGGCCCAGCGATGCACCGCGTGCACAAAGGCCTCCTGGAACGCTTTGGCCGGTTTGGGAAACGCCTTGAGGTCCCGCGCCATCACCGCGCGGTCACTCCACTCCGGGCGGTACCGGGCCACCACAGTGGTGTGATCAAACTCGTTGAAGCCGGGAACCACCTGCATATCGGGCAGTTTGGATCCGTACCCGGTGGCGATGGCTTCAACGGTTTCCCGGTGGCGTTCCAGATCGCCTCCGAAAACCGCTGCCGGTTCCACTTTGCCCGCCAGCCAGCGGCCAAGCACCCTACCCTGCTCCCAGCCCGTGGGAGACAATTGATCGTAGTTTTCTTTCCCGAAACTGGCCTGGCCGTGACGAACCAGATAAATCGTCGCCATTACAGGGAGCTCTCCGCAATCAACCGCTGGCAGCGCTTTTCGAGATAATTAGCGGCATGGCCAAAGGCGGCGAAACGCTTGTCCTTGGTCTGGCCATGGTAGAAACGGTAATAGATCTGCTGGATGATCACTGCCAGCCGGAACAGGCCGTAGATCTCATAGAAGTCGAAGTTGTCGACCTTGAAACCGGACTGCTCCATGTAATATGCCACCACTTCCTTGCGGGTAAGCATGCCCGGGCGATGGGTCGGCTGGCGGCGCAGCATCTGGAAAGGGCCTTCGTCGTCCGCCTCAATCCAGTAGGCCAGGCTGTTTCCAAGATCCATCAGCGGATCACCGATGGTGGCCATCTCCCAGTCCAGTACGCCAATGACCTCGAACGGGTTGTCCGGGTTCAGCACCACGTTGTCGAAGCGGAAATCGTTGTGGATCACCACCTGGGCAATGTCTTCTGGCATCTTGTCATTGAGCCAGCTCATTACCTGCTCAAAGTCACCCACATCGTCGGTGCGGGCCTTGCGGAAACGGTCGCTCCAACCGCCAATCTGGCGCTGAACGTACCCCTCGCCCTTGCCCAGCTTGTCCAGGCCTGCTGCCTTGGCATCCACACGGTGAAGATCCACCAGTTTGTCGATCACGTTCAGGCAAAGCTTGCGGGTATCGGCTTCACTGAGCTCGAAATCCTTGGGAAAGTCTTGGCGCAGGATAATGCCCTTCAACCGTTCCATCACGTAGAAATCGCAACCCAGCACGTCGTGATCATCGCAAATGGCAATGATGTTGGGTACGTAGGGATAAACCGAATTGAGCGCCCGCATGACCTTCGCCTCACGCAGCATGTCGTGGGCAGACTTGGCAATCTTGCCAAACGGCGGCCGGCGCAAGACGTAGGACCGGTCGCCGTAATCCACCTGATAGGTCAGGTTTGAGGCGCCACCCGGGTATTGACGAATCTCTGGCTCGCCTTGCAGATCCGGGATCGCCTCTTTCATGAACCGGTCTACGGCGCCAGTGTCCAGTTCCTCGCCTTCCCGGATGTCCACGGCCTCGTCGATCTGGGTCATTCAGGACTCTCCTTTTGAATCTTCAGTTTAAAACAGTAAAAAACCGCGCACTCAGGCCTTGCTGCCACCCATCTTGCTCATCCAGCGCTTGCTTTCCTGATGCATCAGCCAGTCGAAGGCCTTGGGTGCGTGGCGCTTGAGCATCCACATCCGGCGCTCCTTGGCATGGGGCAATACCCAGAAGCTCTTGTTCTCCACCGACCGGAAAATATCCTCGGCCACATCCTCGGCGGTTACCGTGGAGCGCTTCATCAGCTTGTTCACATTCTGCTGAATGCCGGGGATATCTGAACGCATGCTGCTGGTCAGATTGGTCTGGAAAAATGCCGGGCATACACAGCTCACATGAATACCGGCATCCCGAAGCTCCTGGCTCAAGGTTTCAGACAGGGCAATCACCCCGGCCTTGGTCACATTGTAGCTATCCATTAACGGCGCCAGCATCAGCCCGGCCATGGAGGCCACATTCACAAATGCCCCGGAGCCCTGCTGCTTGAACTGCGGCGTGAACGCCTTACAGCCGCGAACCACACCCAGCACATTGATATCGAGAATCCACTCCCAATCCGCCATGGTGGTATCTTCAATGGAACCGGCAGAGGCAACGCCAGCGTTGTTCACCACCACGTCAACGCCACCCCATTTGTTCACGAGATCATCGCGGACCTTTTCGAAATCGGTCAGGCGTCGAACATCGCACTCGACGAAATAACCTTCGCCTCCGGCCGCATTAATCTCTTTCTCGACGCCAACACCCTGCTCCGGGTTAATGTCGCCGATGCAGACTTTGGCGCTTTCTTTGGCATAACGCAGTGCTATGGCGCGGCCAAGTCCGCTGGCGCCTCCGGTTATGAATACTCTCTGAGTCATCAATGCTTCCCCGCTGTTATCTTGCTAAAAACTGAAACCAACTCCGAAGTACGACGGATTTGGCGGAAGGGTGTTTCTGAAACTGTGCGGAGCCATGGATGGCGGAGCCCAAGCGTCACAGGGACGTGCCGCAAGGAGCGTGTTTCAGAAACACCCTTCCGCCGAATCCAGACTCCCGATTCAGATTCTCAATTTTTATATTTACGCAGCTCAAGACGGGCCACCATAGCCCGATGCACCTCATCCGGGCCATCCGCCAGGCGTAAAACACGGGCATAGGCAAACAGCTGTGTCAGCGGGAAATCGTCATCACTGACTCCGGCACCACCGTGAATCTGAATGGCCTGATCCACAATGGTTTGCAGCATGGATGGAATCACCGCCTTGATCATGGAGACCTCTTGAAGCGCCCCCATGATGCCCTTGGTATCCAGTGCCCAGGCGCATTTCAGCGTGAGCAGACGGGCCTGCTCAATGGCCATGCGGGCATTGGCAATGATATCCGGATTGCCGCCCAGCTTGGCGATCGGCCGCCCGAAGGCCTCACGAGTCGTTGCCCTCTTGATCAGAATCTCCAGCGTGCGCTCTGCCGCACCAATCGCCCGCATACAGTGGTGCACTCGGCCCGGCCCAAGACGGCCCTGGGCAATCTCGAATCCCCGACCCGGACCGGCAATGAATGCGCTCTTGGGCAAACGGACGTTGTCAAAAAGCACCTCGCCATGGCCATAGGGCTCATCATATTCACCGAATACCGGCAGCATACGCTCGATCTTGACGCCAGGCGTGTCCAGAGGCACCAGCACCATGGAATGACGGCGATGCTTGTGCGCATCCGGATCGGTAAGTCCCATGAAGATGGCAACCTTACAGTCGGGATGCCCGATACCGGTGCTCCACCACTTGCGACCGTTCAGAACCACTTCGTCGCCTTCAACAACGGCCGTTGCCTCCATATTGGTGGCATCGGAAGAGGCAACCGCCGGCTCAGTCATACAGAAGGCGGAGCGGATCTCGCCGCTCAGCAGACGCGGTAACCACTCGGCTTTTTGCTCTTCAGAGCCATAGTGGATCAATACTTCCATATTGCCGGTGTCTGGCGCGTTGCAGTTGAAAATCTCCGGGGCAATGAAGCTGCGGCCGGTTTCCTCGGCAATCAGGGCGTAGTCGGAGTTCAACAGGCCACAGCCGTATTTTTCGTCCGGGAAAAACATGTTCCAGAGGCCCTGGGCTTTGGCTTTTTCCTTTAGCTCCCGGATGATCGGCAGCACAACCCAGCGGTTATCCAGTGAGGCAAGCTCCTTGTGGTACTGCTCTTCGATGGGAAAAATCTCATCCTTCATGAACTGCTTCACGCGGTTGAGATAATCCTGGCCTTTCTCGGAAATATTGAAATCCATCGCCGTCTCCTCGCTAACGGTTGCACGGTGGCGTGCAAGGAATCATCACGTTGAGACCAGTCTAGGGATGACTTAACTATTACGCGACTGAATTATTCTTATCGTTTATTATTAACCAAACTTATTCAAATTCTCCAGAAACGGATCCCGCTCATGGCCCTCAACCGCCTGGACCTGAACCTGTTGCACGTGTTCGACACCATCTACCGGGAGGGAAGCCTGACCCGTGCGGCCAGGTCATTGCATCTGACACAGCCTGCGGTCAGTCATTCCCTGTCAAGGCTAAGGGACCATTTTGACGACCCCCTGTTTACCCGCCAGGGCAACCAGATGGTGCCAACACCACTGGCCCGGCGGTTCCTTGAGTCCATGCGGCCGGGCCTCACCCAGATCCAGGGCGCGGTAAACCAGTTTCATGCCTTTGATCCGGCCACCCAGCGTAAAACCTATTCGCTCGGGCTACGTGACATTCTGGAATCGACCTTCCTGCCCCGCCTGATGGCGCGCCTGGATGCCTATCCGGAACTGGAAATTGTCAGCCAGAGGATCGCGAGGCGCGACATGGAGACGCAACTGGCGGCCGGCAAACTGGATTTTGCCGTGGATGTGCTGTTGCCCGTCAGTAACCAGACGTCCCACGAACTGCTGAGGCGCGACCGCCTGGTTGTTCTGGCCCGGGAGGGGCACCCGCTGGCAACAGAGTCGCTGGATATGGAAGGGTACCTGTCCGCAAAACACGTGCTGGTATCCTCGCGTACCGAAGGACCCGGGATTGAGGACTTTGAACTATCGCGACTGGGGGTACAACGGAGTATCCGCTTGCGATGTCAGCATTACTATGCCGCCTGCAGAGTGGTGGAAGAGACCGATCTGCTGCTGACCATGCCGGAAGCCTACGCCAGAATTATCGCCGAGCGGGCCAACATCCGGATTATGGATCCGCCGGCGGACCTGCCGTCTATCGACGTGCACCTGTATTGGCACAAGGCTTACGAGCGGGAGCCGGCGCTGATCTGGTTCCGGGAGCAGTTGAAGGCAATCAGTTGAGCCTCAGTAGGCGCCAACCACCATCAGGAAACCGAAGAATCCGATAGCCGTGATCCCCAGGGACGCCATTACGATGCCGAGGCCCCACCAGACGGCGGCACCATCGGATATCTCCACATCGTGGCCCCTCAGGGTTCGGTAGAAAGCCCAGGGGCCCAGGACAAATGCACCAACCACCGCAAATACCAGTCCGACGCTGATACCGGCAAAGGTCCAGGTGGCCAGAACCATGGCCCGGTCTTTGACCTGGTCGGTAACACCGTGGTGCTCAAGAAATTTCTTGCAGAAAAACCAGATCAGGGCGAACAGGATGATGACAAAAACCAGTCCGCCGACAATGGTGATCATTCGGTATAGCAAGGTGTCGTTCCTGTCAGTTTAGAGGCCCGTCAGGCCGGAAACACGGGCTCCGGAAGGCACTCGAACCCCGGTTTGGCGAATAGATAGCCCTGGTAGAGATTGATCCCCTGGGAGCGCAACCAGAAGTATTCTTCCTTGGTTTCGACACCCTCAGCGATGATCTGACCGCCAAGCTGAGTCATCATGGTAATGATGCCTGCAACAACGGCCTGCTTGTTCGGCTGCCGATCAATATCACGGATCAATGCCATATCCAGCTTCAACAGATCGGGCGGGCTGGCCATCATGACATTGTACCGTGAGAAACCGGCCCCGAAATCATCAATGGCGGTGCTGAAACCCATCTCCTGATAAGCCTCGATAATCGACACGAGGTGGTCGACAGATGTGGAGGTCAGCTGTTCGTCCTCAGTAAGCTCGAAAATGATTTTCCGGGTATCGAAATTGTAGGTTTTGGCAGCCGCCAGGGTCGTGCGAATACAGTACTCGGCCCGGTACACCGCGTTGGGCATAAAATTAATGCTGAGCATCGGCTCCATGTTCAGCCTGGCGGCAAGCTTGACCGCCTTGACCCGACAAACCTGATCGAAGGCGTAGCGATTCTGCTCGGTTACCTTCGAGAGGACACTCATCGCCCCCTGACCCTCGGTGCCTCGCACCAGCGCCTCGTAGGCGTAAACAGATTTGTTGAGAACGTCAACAATGGGCTGGAACGCGAAGGTAAAGGAAAAATCCAACCCCTCTCCACAGGCACATTGCTCGCAATGAGACTCGTCAAACAGTACGGCGGGTTGGTTCACTTCAACTCCTGAATTCACTTCTGGCGGTTTTGCTATGTTTATATGGCGTATTTTTCACCCAATATAGCCGCGATCCCCTCCCCGGTAAAACCACTTTCTGGTTAAAGCGTGTCAAACGGTGGCATCCCCTGCCTACATGACTAAACTGGGGTTTGTCGTTTATACGTGTCTGTCCACAAAAGGAGTTTCCCTAATGGCCCAAACTACCCGCATCGCTGTAACCCCGGGCGACGGCATAGGTCCTGAAGTGGTGGCCGAGGCTGTGCGCTGCCTCGAGACCCTGCGCGCCAAACACGGCCTGGACCTTGAGTGGACTCGATTCCCCTGGCCCTCCCATGCCTGGCATGAGGAGCATGGAGAGTCCATGCCGGCGGATGCCCTGGCGCAGTTACAGAAGTACGATGCCATTCTGCTGGGCGCCCTTGGCGATCCTGGCCCTATGGACGATCCGAACCGATACCTGCTCCCGGACAGCATCTCACTGGCGCCATTGCTGGACATGCGCAAAGGGTTCGACCAGTGGGTCTGCGAACGTCCGGCCCGGCTTCTGCCCGGTGCCCGCCAGTACCTGGCCGATGAGCGCGCCAAGGACATCGACATGCTGGTGATTCGGGAAAACTCCGAGGGTGAGTACGTCAGCCAGGGTGGACGTCTGCGCAAGGGCACGCCGGATGAAGTGGCCACCCAGATGGAGGTGTTCACACGCAAGGCAACCGACCGGATCATCCGCTATGGGTTTGAACAGGCCCGAAACCGCGCCGCGGACCGGGTTTCGGAGGGCCGCACACGGACATTCCGGACCCTGGATGGCAGAACCTGTGAAAGCCAGGTGTGCCTGGTCACCAAGCGCAATGCCTTGCGCTACTGGGGCGACATGTACACCGAAGCGTTCGACGAGATAAGCAAGGAATACCCGGACGTCGCCACGCATCATGAGCTGGTGGACGCGGCCTGCATGAAGTTCGTGCAAAGCCCCTGGGCCTTTGACGTGGTCGTCGCGAGCAACCTCCAGGGGGACATTCTGACCGACCTAGCTGCGGTTCTGTCAGGTGGCATGGGCGTGGCACCCTCCTGCAACCTGAACCCGACGGATCCGGATATGCCGTCTATGTTCGAACCTACCCATGGCAGCGCGCCGGATATTGCCGGCCAGGGCCTGGCTGACCCCACCGCCATGCTTTTTACCGCCGCCCGCATGCTCGAGTGGCTGGGCCGCAAGGACCCTGCCATTGCCGCAGCTGGCAAGGAGCTGTTCGATGCAGTGGCTGCAGACCTTGCCGAAAACTCAGGCAGCCGACGAGGCACCCACGAGATCGGCTCTGCGATCTGCGAGCGGCTGTCCCGATAGATCAGGGTTACTGGTCGGCCATGACAAATTCGAGCCGGCCAGGCGCTACCCGCACATCTACCGGCATCATCCCGAACATACGCTGGGCGAAGTCGGTTTCGTCCAGTCGGTACACCGGCATGGTCTCCAGCATCTGGGCAACCAACCGCATGACCGTATCGGTTACAGGCTTCAAATCCCCTTTGAAGAACGGAGAGTCAATACTGCTTTCAAGAAGCTGCAACCGCCGTATGAAGATGGCTTTCTCAGTGCTGTCGTAGACCGGCGCCCCTTCGACCTTCAAGGCAATGTCCACGGGCAGCTTCGCCATCAGAGCATTCAGTGCCACCTGACCTCTCACATCGATCACCGCCACATCGCGACCATCTGGCCCAAGGGTAATGTCGGCGTCGTCGAGACTCAGGCTCAATGGCGAACCACTATTCAGCTGGTTGCGGTCGAAGTCGCGAACCACATCCTGAAGGTGCCGTTCCAGCTCGCCTTCGGAGATGGAATAGGGCGACAGACTGGCGCAACCGCTGGCGAGCACCAGCAGCAGGGCCAGAAGCGCACGGAGGGCGTAAATCGGCGTTCTATTCATTTTCGGCCCGGGCCTCGACATGAGGCGTAAGAGTGTCGTCAAAAACCACGTGTATCAAGATGGGTCTGCAGCAGACCTGGCAATCCTCGACATACTCCTGTTCCGGTACCGACGGGTCGACGCTGACATCCAGCGTCTCCCAGCAGTACGGGCACTGAATCAGTACCGAATCCAGGGCGGACATGGCATCACCTCAGAACTGTTGCTTGGCCATCCAGGGGATGACGCGATCGAACGCCTCTTCCAGCTTCTCGCAGGTCGTGGAGAAACTGATGCGAACGGCGTTGGTGCATCCCTCGCCAAAGGCGTCACCGGGCACCATGCAGACGCCGGTTTCCTTCAGCATTCGCAAGGCCAGATCAGAGCCATCGACATGAGGTGGAAGGTCAGGGAAAGCAAAGAAGGCACCGCCAGGCTTGTAACCGGTCATGTAGGGGGTCTGATCGACCAGCTCGACCACCTTGTCCCGGCGCTCACGGTAGATATCTACCATATCGCGAACGCACTGCTGGTCACCGGTCAGTGCTGCGACGCCGGCAAACTGGGACGGCGTGTTAGCCACGGAGGTGGTGAACATGTGGAAGCGACGCAGAGACTTGATGGCCGCCTGACTGGCAATCACCCAGCCAACCCGCAGACCCGCCATGCTGTAGGTTTTTGAAAAGCTGCTGATGCACATGATGTTGTCCAGATCCATCGAGCAGTTCAGCACGCTGGCGAAGTCTTCGTCATCAAAGATCAGGTGGTCGTAGACTTCATCGGCATACACCTGAATTCCCCGATAGGCACATTCCTCCAGGATGGTCTCCACGGTGCTACGCGGGTAAACCGCCCCGGTCGGGTTGTTGGGGTTGTTCAGGATCAGCGCATAAGTCCTGGGCCCCATGGCCTTGATGACCTCATCCGGATCCAGCTGGTGGTTATTCTCTGCCCGGGTCTGCACAAACTTTACTTCACCACCGTTCATGCGAATCAGGGGCGCATAAAGCAAAAACGACGGATCCGTCACGATAAACTGCCGCCCGGGCGCAGAGGTGGCTGAAATAGCGAGATACATGGCTTCTGTAGCGCCACTGGTGATCAGGATATTGTCCCGGGTCAGTTTCCGGTTGTAGCGCTTGCCGTAGTAGTCGCGCAGGGCAACCAGCAATTCAGGCAGGCCGGCATCCATGGTATAGCCGGTCTGCCCCGCGTTGAGCGCATCGATGTAGGCATCGATGACGTGCTTTGGGGTCGGCAGATCCGGCTGACCGATGGAAAGATGAATAACATCCTTCATGGTGGCCGCCATATTCACCATGCGACGGATACCCGGCACCGGGATCGCCTGCATGGCAGGGTTCCAACTGGCCTTGGTTTTCCGGTACTTCACTCTACGCGGTTTTTCCTGACCAGTTTCTTTGTTGGCGGCTTCTGCCATAAACACCTCCTGCAAACGGGGCAAATAAGATCTACCCCTGCAGGTTAGTCAGTATGGATGGCCTCTACAAGACAAAAAATCATATAGATGATGTACGTGAAAGTACCGCCATCAACGCTGTGAGCGGAAATTCCGGTGCCTCGCAAGTTGACCCGACAGAGCCTGCCGACCAGACTGTTATTACCCCTCGGGGCAACGACCAGTTCAACGAAGTCATTCATCAAAAAGGCGGAGGCTCAATGACTCAGCACAGCAAACCTGTTGTTACCGTTCTCACCGCGCCGGGAGAGCAGGAACCGCCGGGAATGGACGCAGTCAGGGCCCGCGCCGATGTGCGCTTTGCCTGTGACGAGCCAACCCTTCGCGACACCCTGCCGGGCACCGATATCATGATGGTGACGGACTTTCGCACGGAGGCCCTCGCGGCCGCCTGGCACACCGCAGACAAGCTCCAATGGATTCACGCCACAAGTGCCGGCGTCGATGCCCTGATGTTCCCGGATCTGATCAGGGGCGATGTAACCGTCACCAACGCCCGGGGCATTTTCGACCGTACCATTGCCGAATACGTGCTGTGCACCATCCTCATGTTCGCCAAGGATTTCCCGAATTCCATCCGGCTGCAAATGAAGCACCAGTGGAAACATCGGGACACAGAGCGGGCAGAGGGCAAGCAGGTTCTGGTTGTTGGCGCAGGTTCGATCGGCCGGCAGATCGGCCGCCTGGTCGGTGCCGCCGGTTTAAAAGCGCACGGCATCGCCCGCAAGCCCAGGAAGGAAGACCCCGATTTTGTGGCAGTACATGGCAATGACGACCTCTACGAGCAGCTCGGGCATGCGGACTTCGTAGTGATTGCGGCGCCACTAACACCCCAGACCGAAGGCCTGTTTGACGAAAAAGCCTTCAAGGCCATGAAAAACTCTGCCCGTCTGATCAACATTGGACGTGGCCCTATCGTCAAAACCGATGACCTGATCACGGCCCTCGAAAATGGCGAAATTGCCGGCGCAGGACTCGATGTCTTCGAAGAGGAACCGCTGGCAGAAGATCATCCGCTCTGGGACATGGAGAATGTCACCATGACCGCCCATATGGCCGGCGACTTCATCGGCTGGAAACGTGCACTGACGGATCAGTTCCTGGAGAACTTCGACCGCTGGCACAAGGGTGACGAGCTGTTCAATTTGGTCGACAAGGAATTGGGTTACGCTGGCAGCAAATAACCGTGCCCGGCACTCATCCAAAAACAAAACGGGAGCCAAAAGGCTCCCGTTTTATATTCGAACCATCAAAACCAATCAGCTACCAGACAAGGACTGATCCGATGGATCAATCTCCATCTGCTGGATCGCAATCACCGCCTGAGTGCGGTTCCGCACCCCAAGCTTCCGGAACACCGCCGTGATATGGGCCTTGATGGTGGCTTCCGACACATCCAGATCATAGGCGATCTGTTTGTTCAGAAGCCCCTCGGCCAGCATACCCAGCACCCGGAACTGTTGAGGCGTCAGCGATGCCAGCTTCTCGGAAAAGTCGGTGGCATCTGAATGCATTCGCTCGATCTTGTCGGCCACTCCCTGCGGCAACCAGACGTCGCCTTCCAGAACCGCCTGAATCGCCTCGGTAATGGTTGGCAGCGGCGCCGACTTCGGTATGAAACCGGAAGCACCGTAGTCAATCGAGCGACGCATTACCTGCAATTCCTCGGATCCTGACACAACCACCACCGGCAGCCCCGGGTACTGGCCTCGCATGAAGACGAGCCCCGAGAAGCCGTGGGCACCCGGCATATTGAGATCCAGCAGAACCAGATCCGCATCCGGGTGCGACTCTACCGCCGCCTGCAGTGCCTTGATGCTGTCGACTTCCACCGTCTCGGCATCGGGCACCGCCTGACTGACCGCCTGCTTCAATGCTGCGCGAAACAGCGGGTGATCATCAGCGACGATAATTGTTTGTGCCATTCAACAGATTCCTTACGGGTACATGGCCTGGTAACACACAGGCGTTACTGGTTCGCACGACCGCTGATCAGGTCATCGACTACACCCGGATCTGCCAGCGTAGAGGTATCACCCAACTGGTCGTGCTCGTTTGCGGCAATCTTACGCAAAATACGCCGCATAATCTTGCCAGAACGCGTTTTAGGCAGTCCAGGTGCCCACTGGATCACATCTGGAGAGGCGATGGGGCCAATCTCCTTGCGCACCCACTGGACAAGCTCTTTCTTCAGCTCGTCAGAAGGTTCCTGTCCATGTACCAGGGTTACATAGACATAGATGCCCTGACCCTTGATGTCATGCGGATAGCCAACAACGGCAGCTTCTGCGACCTTCTCGTGGGAAACCAGGGCGCTTTCGACTTCAGCGGTACCCAGACGGTGACCTGACACGTTCAGAACATCGTCGACACGACCTGTGATCCAGTAGTAGCCGTCTTCATCGCGACGGGCGCCGTCACCGGTAAAGTACATGCCCTTGTAAGTGCTGAAATAGGTCTGAGCGAAACGCTCGTGATCCCCATAGATCGTCCGCATCTGGCCAGGCCAGCTGTCCAGGATGACGAGGTTACCCTCGGTCTTGCCCTCAAGGATGTTGCCGTCATTGTCTACCAGTGCCGGCTGAACACCGAAGAACGGTACCGTTGCTGAGCCGGGTTTCAGATCAATCGCGCCCGGCAGCGGGGAAATCAGGATGCCACCGGTTTCAGTCTGCCACCAGGTATCCACGATGGGGCACTTGCTGTTGCCGATAACCCGGTGGTACCACTCCCAGGCTTCGGGGTTGATCGGCTCGCCCACGGAGCCCAGCAGCTTCAGGCTTTCACGGGTAGTGCCGTTCATGCAGGACTCGCCTTCCGCCATCAGGGCGCGAATTGCGGTCGGAGCGGTGTACAGGATGTTGACCTTGTGCTTGTCGACAACCTGCCCCATACGAGAGCTGTCCGGATAGTTGGGCACACCCTCGAACAGAACGGTGATGGCACCGTTAGCCAGCGGGCCGTACAGAATATAGCTGTGACCTGTGACCCAGCCGAAATCGGCAGTACACCAGTACACGTCGCCATCATGATAATCGAACACGTACTCGTGGGTCATGGAGGCATAGACCATGTAGCCACCGGTGGTATGCAGAACGCCCTTGGGCGCACCAGTGGAACCCGAGGTATACAGCATGAACAGCGGATCTTCGGCGTTCATCGGCTCTGGCTGGCAGTCGGCAGAGGCGGACTTCATCAGGTCTTCGTAACGCTCGTCGCGGGCGTCATTCCAGGGCACTTCAGAATTGCCGGTCCGGGTAACAACCACCACCTTCTCGACATTGGCGGCATCTTCATTCTTCAGGGCCGCATCCACGTTCTTCTTCAGCGGAATCTTGCGGCCGCCACGAACGCCTTCGTCAGCGGTGACTACGAAGCGGGATTTGCCGTTCACAATCCGGGCACCAAGCGCTTCCGGAGAAAATCCGCCGAACACCACGGAGTGAATCGCGCCGATACGTGCGCAGGCCAGCATGGCGACGGCTGTCTCAACAATCATCGGCATGTAAATGGTAACAACATCGCCCTTCTTCACGCCCAGGCCTTTAAGGACGTTGGCGAACTTGCTGGTTTCCTCGTGCAGTTCGCGGTAGGTCACGTTGCGTGAATCGGCGGGATCATCGCCCTCAAAAATGATGGCTGTCTGGTCGCCGCGCTTTTCCAGATGACGGTCCAGGCAGTTGGCTGAGGCGTTCAACTGGCCATCTTCGAACCATTTGATGGACAGATTGTTGTAATCGTAGGTCGTGTTTTTCACCTTGGTGTAAGGCTTGATCCACTCAAGGCGCTTGCCGTGCTCACCCCAGAAGGTATCCGGGTCTTCGACTGACTGACGATACATTTCTTCATACTGTTCCCGGTTCAGAAGGGCCTGTTTGGCCACTTCCGGGCTTACCGGATATACCTGTTTACCAGTCATTGTGCTCCCCCTTTAGTCAGAGTCTGTTGTCATTGTCGGTTTTGGAATTCAGACGTTGAGGCCTCTCCGGCCCTTTAGACGGATAGTGGTAGTTCACCATGCTAGCCACTACACAATGAATTAGACTAACGTCCTAATCCGCCTGAACTTTTAGCCCAAAAAGGTCGGTAACCCGCAAGAAAACAACGGTAAATTGCGCCGAACGAGAAGCTTTTTAAAGGATAGTTGGATTGGAGCCGATGGCAAACCCTGGAAGGAAACGACCACGCATAAAAAAGCCCGGTCGTTGCGACCGGGCTCCTGGGTTCACGCTGCCTTTTTTCGGGCCTTGGCAGAGCGCAGGCTGTAAACCTTGCGCTCCTTGAGGGCGTATCGGTTCAGGCCTGCCAGGTGGATCTTGCGCAGATAGACCGACCAGTCAATCTGGCGGGCATCTACCGGGAACAGCACCTTGTCCAGCTCACCCATCCTCGATGCCAGGGCCAGCAGATCATCATTCCGGAAGATATAGTCTGGCGCGGTGTAGAAACCGAAAATGGTCGCCAGCGAGCGTGTCGTGTCCAGATTCCGGAGCACTTTCAACTCGCGATTCTGGCCCAGCATGCGCAGAACCTTCCCGGTAATGCTCAGTGGAATGCGCACCCCACCTACGACGGCATCGAAAAGTCTGCGATTGACTGCAATGAAGGGTTTGGTCGGCTGTCGGTAGAACAGCTGATCGTATTCGGCGAAGTTGGCTTTGGATTCCGCCATCAGGTGGTCAATAAACTGCCCAAGGGAAACCGGGTTGGAGCTGCCACTGCAACACTGGTAAATCCGGTGACGTGGCGAATCAGCAACGGCTTCAGCCGCCGCCAGGATGATGGCATTGGCCACCAGATCCACGGGAATAACATCGATGACCCCAGCGCGTTTGCCAGGGAAGAGCGTAACCTTCTCGCGGGCATACGCAAGGATAATGGCATCCGCCACCTTCACGCCTTCAATCCAGCCTGGCGCGGGTTCCTCGAGTGCACTTTCAATAATGGATGGGCGCACAATGGTCAGTGCCCGCCCGGACAGGGCCTTGAGCAGGAGTTGCTCACCGAGCCACTTGGTAAAGGTATAGGTATCACTCCAGCCATAATGGTTGGCTTCTCGGATGCCAAGGTCCACCAGCTTCTTTTCCAGTGCCTTGCCGGAGTAGCGGGAACGCACGTCCGCTATCTTGTCCTCCAGCAGCCGGACAAGTTCTTCGATTTCATAGTAACCTTCAGTGCTCCGGGGTATGGCCTCACCTCCCGGCTTGATCACGGTCTCCGTGATCTGTCCGGAATTCATGCCGTTTACATAGCAGGTGGAAACCTGCAGCACCGCCAGCGACTTGTTCTGTCGCGCAAGCTCGGCCACGTTGTCGAGACAACGGGTATTGATGGCAAGCGCTTTATCGAGCTCTTCCCGGAAGTTCACACTGGCTGCGGAGTTGACAACCACATCGATACCGCCAGCCAGCTTTCGGAAACGGTCAGCGGACAGACCAAACAAAGGCTCGGTCACCTCCCCGGTTACGCAATGCACACGATCTTCAATGAAGGTTTCGAAAGCCTCGTTGTCGTCCTGCCGCAGACGATCGAAGACTGACGACGTGGCGATCTCCTCAAAAAAACGATCCCGCGCATCGGGGTGACGTTTGTTTCCACGGATCAGCAGATGAATGCCGCCTATGTCCGGAACGGCGCGAATGAGCTTTTCCAGAACCACCTTGCCGAGAAAGCCCGTGGTGCCGGTAATCAGAACGTGCTTGCCCCGGAGCCGCTCAAGTACTTTTGATGATGCATCGGGATTCAGCTGCTGTGTTGCCATGGGAGAACTCCTTCTCATTTCAATTCGTTGTCGCCGCACACCCGCCAACCAGAGGAAAGTTTGCGAATCAGATTCGACAGATGTGCTGCATATTGCGGGCCACGATTCAGATTGATGCTCAATCCTTGCACAACTTCGGTGACAGAGCGGTGACACACAGCAAAGTTACGCTACAAAAAACGTAAAAAAAATGACGGAAAAAAGGGTGGGTATTTCTGCCTATCGGGAGCCGCCCTGGTCATTGCCGGAGAGAGATCGCAGAAGCTGATCCAGCGAGATATCTGCAGGCTGTTCCTTCAGTACGCGCACCAGGCGATCCTGCTCACCAAAGCTGATGCGATCGTAAAACGGCTCGCGGAGCAGGGATTGATGCGGCTCCGCAGGCTCCGCTTTACGTTCGAGGGGTGAAATCTGGTCCGCCAGCTCGCGAAGATGAATGGCCAGATGATTCTTTCGCTCGGGGCTGAGACTCTCCCACTGGAACGACCCGAGACCGGTTTGCACAATCTCGACGGCATCACTGTCCAGCGTGCTCCCCAGCAGTGCAAAAAGACGGGTAAATGCTTCATAACGCAGCATGGGATCGATCGGCCCTGCATTGAAAACAGACTCAATCTCGCCTACGGCCTGCAGGCACCGATCTTTCAGGGTATGAGCCTCACTTTCGGTTTCAGGCTCCGGCTTGGTCACTGTTTTGAGCGGGCTCTCGGATCCTCGTTTGGACACCTTATGCCAGTAGGCTGCAATGCCAGCCTTTCGTCTCGGCAACTGGGACAGCCGCACATCAAGCATATCTGCGAGGGTATGAAACTGGCGGCAGGAAGGGTCTGAAACAGGCAGAAGCGCGACCGGCTTCTGGTTGAGAACCGACTGCCGAAGGGTCTCGTCCCGCCAGATCCCACCCATATAGTGGAGCGAGATTCCCAGGTGGCGCTGGGCAGCGGCGTCCAGGCGCTGGAACACGGATCGTGCCTGACTGGCGCCCTGGGCCATATTCACCAGAATGCTCGGAACCCGGTTATAGCCCCTGCGCCGGAGAACCTTGATCAGGGAAAAGGCGTCGGTCAGGGACGCGGGGTCCGGGGTCACAACCATGCAGGCCAGCTCTGTCGCGGCAATCATATGCAGCCCGGCAGCCTGCAGCCCGGCAGCCGTGTCGGTAATGACGTAATCGTAGCGGTTTTCCAGGTTATACAGTGCCCGGAGTATGCGAAGGCTCTCCGTTGGCCCCATATCCATGCATTCCTGCACGCCGGAGGCCCCCGGAACAATATGCAGGCCGTAGTCGGTCTCCAGGATGATATCCTCAAGACGGCACTCTCCGGCCATCACATTGGCAAGGGTTTTTCTCGGATAAAGGCCAACCATGATGCTGACGTTGGCCAGATCGGTGTCGCCATCCAGCAACAGAACGCGGTTATCCTGCCTTGCGAGGGTGAGCGCAAGATTCAGGGCGACCGAGGTCTTGCCCACCCCACCCTTGCCACCCGTTATGGCGATGGTGCGAGGTTGGTTCGGATTGTGCTTGACAGGTTCTCTGGCGTTCATCACCGGCAATCTAGGTCCCTGATTTTTCGGTTTTCTGTATTTTAACCTGTAAAAATTCTACACATATCACGAATCAGATAATATATTGCTTAAAAAAAGAGCAATAAGTATTTAATAACGACGGATTATTGTCTAAGCTCTTTTCGGACAATAAGAATGAACGCTCCGTCAGTTACTGACTTGTTTCGCAGCACGGCAGGTAAGCCCATGCACATTGCGCCTGATTTACAGCTACCGAGTCTCCCGGAAGTCACCTTGCGGGCGCTCGATGCTTGTCATCAGGACGAGAGCTACCGAAAAATCAGCGAAATTGTCTCTGCCGATACCGCGCTGGTAGCTCGTATTCTAGCGCTGGCCAATTCCGCACTTTATGGCCCATCTACTCCGATCCGCTCCGTTGACCAGGCACTCCTGAGACTCGGCACCCGACGTTTTCACACGCTGGTGCTGACCGCAGCCCTCCGCCAACTGCTTTTCGAACTGGGCGGTGACGAATGGCAACAACTCAGAGACTTCTGGCGACACTCGCTGACCACCGCGTTGACCGCCCGGGCCCTGGCAACGCTGACCCGTTATCCGGAGCCTGACGAAGCCTTTATGTTGGGCATGCTTCACAACATTGGCGAGCTGATCGCTATTAAAACGCCAGCCACCGAGGCGAAGCAACACTATCTTGATCATCAGTCCGACATCGCTGCGGAACTCGTTGCCTCCTGGGGGCTGGGGCCAATGGCCGCCGATGCCATGCGCTACCAGCAGGCACTACCCTCGGAGCTACGGGATGCCGGACATCTGGTGAAGCTGATCAGCCTGGCCACCCGACTGGCACTCTCCGATGCCGCCGGCATTGCAGCGGCAGGCACGGTATTCGGGCTGAACGAGGAACTGACCCGGGAGATAAATCGCCGCATCGGCCACGAAGTCTCGGGTATGGCTGCATCGCTGGGGATTCCTCTGGAAGAGAATTACTGCGGCGAGAGCGCCTCGCGACAGCTGAAACAGACAATTCTGCGCCAGGCCATGGCAAACCAGGCGATCAACCTTGCCGATCTGACCGGAGAAACCGAGGACATTCTCGCCGAGACGGTCAACAGCCTCACGCTGATCACCGGCTTGCCGGCGCTGTGCTTTGGGCACACAGGCGAAAACCTTGTGCTCCTGTCCGGGACCATTGGCGACATCCCTGACCTGGCGGTCACCGCCAAGCCCGGCGGCAGCGTCCTTACGGAAGCCTTTATTTCTGGCCTGCCAGTCAGCCTTGGTGATCGATCCCCGACAGTACTCGACCGACAGTTGCTGTCACTGCTCCATACGCCCTCCATACTTGCAGTACCGGTTAACAATGGCGGGGACTGCCCTGGTGTCTTCGCCCTGGGCACAGACAACGAGCATCTGCCAACAACCCTGGAACTGGCCGATATCTTCACGGCTCAGTTGGCATCGGTACTGGCAGACCGGGTGCCGGCCCAAACCGGTGCCGAAGCCAGTACAGAGAGCCTGGATCAGGAGATCGCCCGCGACCGGCTGCGTAAACAGGTTCACGAAGTCAGCAACCCACTGACCATAATCCGACAGTATATTTACCAGCTGCGAGGCAGGCTTGAAGATGCGGGTGTCCAGCAGGAGCTGGACGTAATCCGGGATGAGCTGGATCGGGCGGGCAATCTTTTACTGCAAATGAGCCATACTGACACCGTGGATCAGGGCGATGACGGGGTTGAGCTAAATGCCGAACTGGAAAGTCTGGCTCGTATCCTTGAAGATAGTCTGTTCAGCTCAGATAGCCGCAGCCTTCGGTTATCGCTTTGCAGCGAGCCAACGCGGGTTGCGGCTGGCCCCACAAGGATTCGGCAGATTGTGATCAATCTGGTTCGAAATGCGGCGGAGAGCCTGGCGGATGATGGCGGCACGGTTGAAATACGGACGTCTTCGCCAGTGTGGCAGAACCACCGAACCTGGGTTGAGTTGGAAATCTCGGACACAGGCAGAGGAATACCCGGTGAGGTCAGGGACGCCCTGTTTTCACCGGTGAAAACCACAAAGGGAGAGGGCCACAGCGGTTTGGGCCTGAGCATTGTGAAACAGCTCGTTGATGACATGGAGGGCATCATTGCTTGTCGCACGGGGCAGGAAGGGACCACCTTCAGGATTCTGCTGCCAGCGGCCAGCCACAAAAAGAATGAGACCGACTGACGCAGAAACAACGGACACAGACCGATGGCACCTGAACATACTGATCAGCCTTTCAGTCACGGGTTAACGGCACGGATACTGGTAGCAGATGACGAACCCCGCCTGCTCAATACACTGGCTTCGCTGCTGCGTAGCCGGGGTTATGACGTTGCGGAAGCTCACGGGGGCCGAAAAGCCTGCGAGCTAATCGACCAGCAAACCTTCGACCTGGCCTTGCTGGATCTCCGGATGCCCGAGGTCACAGGTTTCGACGTTATGGCACACCTTGCCATCGGGCAGCCGGATTGCGGCGTGATCGTGGTCAGCGGCGAAAGTTCGTTCAGTGCTGTGAGCCGCGCACTGCGGCGGGGCGCCCTGGACTACATCCGTAAACCCTTTGATCCTGAGGAACTGCTGGCCACCGTTGAGAGCGTGATCGGAAAAAAGTCACTCCTCGAAGCCCACGAGCATATCCAGATGCGGCTGGAGAAATCCGAGGCGCTGCATCGTTACATCGTTAACAGCTCTCCTGACATCGTGTTCATGCTTGATCAGGACGGTCACTTTTGCTTCGTGAACAGCAAGGTAGAAAGCCTGCTCGGATATAAGCCAGCGGAACTTTGCGGCCAGCATTTCCGCCACATTCTCGACGACCGGGACGTGACCCGCGGGACGCTGGCCCTGAAGGGACCAAACATCACTGCAGATAACCCTCGAACCCTGGAAGTCCGCCTTAAAACCCGTGGCAGCCGGCGAGCAACCCGTCATTTCGAGATAACCGCTTTTCCCATCGATCCGCAAACCTGGCCGCACTCCGGTAACACGCAAGGAGGCGGCAGTGGCAACGGCGCCACCTATTATGGGACCGCTCGTGACGTTACCGAGAGGAAGGAAGCCGAGGCCTTCATCAATTTCCAGGCCTACCATGACCTTTTAACGCGATTGCCGAACCGTGCACTTTTCAAGGACCGACTTGAGCTGGCGATCACCCACGCCAACCGTGGTGGCCAGAAGCTGGCGGTTATGTTTCTGGACCTTGACCGTTTCAAGGTCATCAACGATACCCTCGGCCACGCGATGGGAGATCGGTTGTTGCAGGCAGTGACCCACCGGCTCGAGAAATGCCTGCGCAAGGGCGACACCCTTTCCCGATTCGGTGGCGACGAATTTACCCTGCTCCTGCCCTCCATCCACAATCACGAAGACGCCAGACAGATCGCCAAGAAGCTGATTGATGCCCTGCGGGCACCTTTTCAACTGGGGGATCACGAAGTCTTTGTGGGTGTCAGTATCGGCATCGCAATCTTCCCCGAGGCCGGCGAGACCATGGATCAGCTGATCCAGAACGCCGACATTGCCATGTACCACGTCAAAGGCAAGGGCAAGGACGGTTACCGCTTCTATTCCGACAGCATGAGTATCGATACGGCCAACAGGCTGAACCTCGAGCGGGATCTGCGTCAGGCCCTTGAACGGGACGAGTTGCGAGTGTTCTATCAGCCCCAGGTGTGCTCAACAACCAACCGGGTCGTGGGTCTTGAGGCCCTGGTTCGCTGGCAGCACCCGGAGCGGGGACTGCTTTACCCGAGAGACTTCCTGCCCCTGGCGGAGGAAACCAAATTGATAGGCCAGCTCAGTGAGCGTGTTCTCGACCAGGCCTGCCAGGATGTCGGCCGCTGGATCCAGGAGGGCCACACCCACCTCCGGTTGGCCGTCAACCTGTCCCCCATACAGGTTGAGCATCCGCGGTTTGTAGAAACCCTGATGCAGCAGGTAAAGGCCCACAACTTCCCGGCCGGCAACCTGGAAATCGAAATCACTGAAAACGTGATCATGAACGATCTGGAACAGATCTCCCAGAAGCTCCGTGAACTGGCAGCTCTGGGTGTCCGGATCGCGATCGACGATTTCGGCACAGGCTATTCGTCACTGAATTACCTGCATCGCCTACCCATTCACACCCTCAAAGTCGACCAGTCTTTCGTGAAAGCCATCCGCAGTGGCGACGACGGTGCATGCATCGTAAACGCCATTGTCGCCATGGCCCACGGACTCAAGCTGGAGATCGTTGCAGAGGGCGTGGAAACCGACGAGCAACTGGATTATCTGCGGAGCCTGGGTTGCCACCAGGTCCAGGGTTTCTTCTACGGCCCTGCCAGGCCCGCCGCCGAGATTTCCAGAACTCTCGGATCCACCAGAGCCAAAGCTGCCTCATTCTGACATACGATTATCGATTGTCAGACACTCCGATATAAAAGCGCGATAGGGTTTGCAAAGTATTGCAGTACGTTACTTTGTGTATCCTGAAATGCGCATTACTGCACATATTTCTCCCACCCTGTTCTCTAAGCTCGAATCCATAGGCGCTGATTACCGGAATGTCCGACATTCTCGGACCAATAACGACAAAAACGGTGACAGCATCCAAGGAACAAGAACAGGCAGCAGTCATCATGCGCGACAAGTACAAATACATCGGTCCCGTCTACGATTTTCTCAGCAATCTCTATAGCGGCAAGAATATTCACCGCTGCAAAACCGCCATGCTGGATGTGGAAACCGTCCGGCCCGGAGACAGGATTCTGTTTGCCGGAGTTGGCCATGGCCGGGACGCCATTCGGGCGGCCGAGCTGGGTGCAGACGTGACCGTGGTGGATTTGTCCGAAACCATGCTGCGGAAGTTTGCCGAAGCTCAGGAAAAAGAGGCGCCACACCTCACGATCCGACGCATTCACAACGACATCATGAAAGTGGATGAGTGCGAGCAGTACGACATGGTCGTGGCCAATTTCTTCCTGAACGTGTTCGATGAAGACATGATGGTCCGGGTCCTCGAACATCTGATACGGCTGGGCAAAGCCGACGCCCGGGTCGTTGTTGGTGACTTTTCCTACCCCACTGGCAACCTGCTTTCCAGAATGTTCAAGAAGCTTTACTGGTACATGGCCGTCTTCATTTTCTGGCTGTTCGCCAACAATGCCTTCCACAAAATCTACAACTATCCCGAGCACATGCAGCGGCTGGGCCTTCAGGTCACGGACAAGAAGCACTTCAAGCTTCTGAACATGAACTGCTACTGGTCCATTCTCGGACGCAAGCAGGCCTGAGCACTTTGCTAGAGATTCACCCAACAAAAACAATCAGGGAGCAGCAGCATGTCGGATCAGATACTCGCACTGGACAGGGTTGGCACACTTGAGAGCGGCTCATTCACGTTTACCGAGCGGGTCGGCTTCCTGAAGAAGTACGGTACCCATTCCCAGTCGTTTTCAACGCTCCAACCGGGCATGCAATATTTTGATGTACCGGGCATGGGGTATATCGCCTACATGCGCAAATGGGGCGGCACCTTCGTGCTCTCGGATCCCGTCTGTGCGCCGGAAGACTTTGGCAACCTGCTGGAAAGCTTCCACCAGCGCTTTCCAAACGCCAGTTACATCCAGGTCTCCAAGCCCGTCGTCGATTTCCTGCACCTGCGATTTGGTCTCTATGGCACCCAGTTTGGCAGCGAATCCCGTATCGATCTGGGCCGCTGGTCCCTCAGCGGAAAGAAAAAACAGATCCTGCGAACCGCTTTGAACCAGGCAGAAAAAAACGGTATTACGGTGAAAGAGCGTTTCAGTGACGATCACACCCGTGAAATATCCGAGGCCTGGATTCGAACCCGCAAATGCAAGAGCAATGAAATCCGCTTTCTGATACGTCCCATGGAAATGGACTATCGCGAAAACGAACGGCATTTCTACGCCTATCAGGACGGCAAGGCCGTTGGGTTTATCTATTTTGACCCGATTTATCGCAACAACGAGATTATCAGCTACGTGCCCAATATCTCCCGGGCCAACGCCGATTTCCGACAGGGCATTTTCTATACCCTGATGGCTCATGCGATGGAGGTCTTCAGGGTGGAAGGCGTGCCTTATCTGGATCTCGGACTGATCCCCCTTTCACTGGATCCTGCAACAGAGCATCAGGAGAGCAGGCTGTTGAAACGCCTGTTGCACGGGCTCTACGAGAAGGGCAATTTTCTATACAACTTCAAAGGCTTGGAGTTTACAAAGTCGCGCTTTAGGGGAGACAACTTCAAGACCTACTGTTGTCACAAACGGTCGATTCCGGCGCTGGAGTTTCTCGCCATGTTCAAGCTGACCCGGTTGCTGTAGCCCCCAGGGGCTCTCCCGGCCAGTGTTCGCTCACCCGTTTGACCTCCAGCCCCAGGCCCGCCATGAAGGGCGCGATGCCCTTCGGTGCCGGCCCTGAAAACAGCGCAGCGCTCACAGGTTGTTTCCCTGCGCTGGCAACTGGGCCTTGAGCAACATCAAGCCGACCGGTCTGTTCCAGCAGCCAGGCTACACGTCGGGCAATGGCCTCGCCCGAGTCCACCCAGAAACGAACCGTCGGCAGACTCGCCCTCAGACTCTCCAGCAACAGTGGATAGTGAGTGCAACCAAGCACCACGGTGTCCACACCGGCCTCTTTAAAAGGCCTCATGGCTTCGCTCAGCTCGGCAAGCGGAACCTCGATTCCGGAAACCAGGTCCTCTGCCCAGCGCACCAGCCCCGGATGGCCAATACGCTCAATCCTGCAATCGCCAGCGAATTCCTCGACCAGCCTGTCGAGATAAGGCCTGCGAACCGTTGCCGGTGTCGCCAGCAGCCCCATTCGCCGATTCACGGACTTTGCTGCCGCCGGTTTGATGGCCGGCACCACCCCCACAACCGGCACCGCCGTCATCGCACGTAAATGCGGCAGAACCACGGTACTGGCGGTGTTGCAGGCCACCACGATGGCGTCTGACGGGTAGAGCTCGAGCGCTCTGGTGATCAGACTGCAAGAACGGTCGATCACAACCGCCTCGGATTTGTCGCCATAGGGAAAGCCTGCGTTGTCTGCCAGATAGACGATTTCCAGTCCCGGCAGTTGCCGGTGAATGCAGGCCGCAACGCTCAGACCACCGACACCGGAGTCAAACACCAGAACCCTTGGAGGTGACTGCCTGCTCAAACCGGAATGCCTCCCCGGGAAATCTCGTGTTCCATGGCCCGGATCAATCGGCCAGAAATGGTGGTTTCCGGTGGTACCGGTGGCGTATCGCCCGGCAGGAACCAGTCGGCATCGGCAAGCTCGTCCTCCTGGAGAACCAGCTCGCCTCCGGCGTAATCGGCGAAGAAGCCGACCATGAGCTGATGGGGGAATGGCCAGGGTTGCGAGGCGTGGTAGCGGATGTTAGTGACGTCCAGCCCGGTCTCCTCTTTCACTTCACGGTGCACAGCGCCTTCCAGACTCTCGCCCGGTTCAACAAACCCCGCGATGAGGCTGTAGAAGTGCCGTTTGACCCGCGAGGACTTCGCGAGCAGAAGCCGATCATCCCGGCGTATGACGACAATCACGCAGGGCGCCAGCCTCGGGTACCAGGGAATGCCACAGGGTTCGCACCACTTGGCCCGCTCACGCGGATGGAAACCGGTTTCCTCGCCGCAGCGGCCACAGAATCGGTGGTCGCGCCACCATTGCCAGACCTGAAAGCCGGTACTGAGCATATCCGCCGGCGCATCGCTAACCATCAAAAGCGCATCCCGCAGCGGTACAACCTCCTGATTACCGACGTCGGTGTCCGGCAGTTCGGTCACGAATACACCGCGCCCATTGTAACTGCCCAGAGATACGGAATCGGACAATTCGCCCCGAAAAAAGCTGCTGTCGCCGCTGTGCAGCCAGCCGTTATCGGGCTTGACCACACCCGATCCCGACAGCGCGAGGATCAGATCGCCGTTTTCCGGCCGGCGGGTCGTCCAGCCCGGTATCCACTGAGTCATTGCGATCACCATTCGATGCATCAACTGGGTTATTGGAAGATCAATCGGAAATGTACCACATTGCCGCACCGGCCAAGAATGAAAGGTCCACCTTTCCGCCCTGTACTCAACCAAGTAAACTTGGCACCTGTTTCGTCAACGGAGTTGCCATTTATGCGTCTTTACCAGGGCATTCGCAGCCTGATCCTGACCCTTTTCCGCAAGATACTGTTTATCTGGGTCCGGACTGATGTCAGCGGCAACAGCGTTGAAGCCCTCGCCCTGGATCCCGACAAACCGGTTTGCTACGTGCTGCAATACAGCTCGCTGTCGAGCCGCCTGGTTCTGGAGCAGGAAGTTATCCGTGCAGGACTTCCTGGCGCCACCGAAGCCCTTCCGGTGAAGAACGGCCCGTCCCACTCCTTCTTTTTCCTCTATCGCCGGATCGGTGGCTTTTTCAGGGGGCGTCAGGCGCCGGCACCCACGAACGAGTTTCAGGCCCTGGTTCGCTACGGTCTCGAACATCCGGACCAGGACGTACAGATTGTTCCAGTGTCCCTGTTCTGGGGGCGCTCCCCGGACAAGGAAAAGTCCCTGGTAAAACTTTTGCTGTCCGACACCTGGTCCATCGCCGGCCGGCTTCAGAAGTTACTGATCATCATGGTTCATGGTCGCAACACCTACGTTCAGTTTAACCAGCCGCTCTCACTGAAACAGGTGATCGACGAATACCGGCACAGCGAGGAGCGGGCCAACCGCAAGCTGGCCCGGATCCTGAGAACCCACTTCCGCCGGGTTCGCCAGGCGGTACTGGGGCCAGACTTGTCCCATCGCCGCACCCTGGTGGCAGGTCTGGTGCGCACCCAGGCGGTCAAGGAAGCCATCCGGGAGACCGCTGCCAGAGACGACATACCACCTGAGAAAGTCCGCGCCAAGGCCTACAAATATGCGGATGAGATTGCGGCGAGCATGTCCGTTGTCACGATTCGATTCATGGAGGTGCTGTTGTCATGGCTCTGGAACCGGATCTACAACGGCATTGCCATCAACAATATCCGGGTGGTGAAGGAAGTGGCGCAAGACAATGCCGTGGTTTACGTGCCCTGCCACCGTTCACACATCGACTACCTGCTGCTGTCCTACGTGCTTTACAAGAATGGACTGATGCCTCCGCACATCGCCGCAGGCATCAATCTCAATATGCCCATTGTCGGCCCGATCCTGCGCCGTGGCGGGGCGTTCTTTATGCGCCGCAGTTTCAAGGACAACCCGCTGTACGCCACCGTGTTTAATGAATACATGCACGTAATGTTCTCCCGGGGCTATTCCGTCGAGTATTTCATCGAAGGCGGCCGAAGCCGCACAGGCCGCATGCTGCAGCCCCGCCCCGGCATGCTGGCAATGACCGTACGCAGTTTCCTTCGGGACCATCGCAAACCGATCGTATTCGTGCCCGTGTACATCGGCTATGAAAAGGTGATGGAAGGCCGCTCCTACCTGGGTGAACTTCGTGGCAAGAAAAAGGAAAAAGAAAGCGTATTCGGTCTTGCCAAGACCGTTCGCAAACTCAGTAACTCCTTTGGTCGGGTTTCAGTCAACTTTGGCGAAGCCATTCATTTGTCTGAGGTTCTGGACGATGTTCACGGTAGTTGGCGCGACGAGGCCTACGACGCCGAGTATCGTCCGAAGTGGCTTAACAGCGCGGTTTCAGAGCTGTCCTTCCGGGTAGCGTCGAACATCAACGCGTCGGTTGCGGTAAACCCGATCGGCATGGCCGCCACGGTTCTTCTTGGCACCGAGCGACTGGCCATGGACGAGGGACAGTTGATCCGCTTGATGGATCAATACGCCGCCCTGCTAAAGGCTTTCCCGTATGCGGAAACGGTAACCCTGCCCGAGGGGTCCGGCAAAGACTGGATCGCCTACTGTGAAGGCATGGGCCTGGTGACGCGCCAGCCGCAGAAGCTGGGCGACATTATTGCCCTCGAAGGCAGCAACGCAATCCTGATGACCTATTACCGGAACAACATCCAGCACCTGTTTGCGCTGCCCTCACTGATCGCCAGCCTTTTCGAGAACAAGGATTCGCTGGGCCGGGACAAGATTGTGTTCCTCGCCAGCGTAGCCTACCCCTACCTGCAATCGGAACTGTTCCTGAAATACCAGCCCGATGAAGCCAGGAAGGTCATCAATCAGTGGATTGATGTTCTCATCGAACATGACTTGCTGAAGCCCCTGGACGATGACCGGATCGGTCGACCCGAGGAAGGTACCGAAGCCATGCTGAGGCTCAGGGTTCTGTCCCGCTTCATCATCCAGACGGTAGAGCGCTACCACATCGCTCTGGGCATTCTCCGCAAATACGGCTCGGGCAAGATCAGCGCCGCCGAACTGGAAGAACAGAGCGCGCTGCTGGCCGAGCGGATGTCGATCCTGTTCGGCCTGAATGCGCCGGAGTTTTTCGACAAGAGCCTGTTCCGCAACTTCATTGCCAATATGCAGAACAATGGCGTTATCACCACCGATGACAATGGCCTGCTCTGCTATGGGGAGGGGCTGGATGAGGTGGCGGACGATGCCCGCCTGGTGCTGAGTGTCGAGAAGCGACAGGCAATCCAGCAGGTCACCATGCTGGGTGCCTGATGGCGTTTACTGCGGTGGCAGCGCCCGGATGGCGTACACATCGTAGCGGCTGCTCTTGCCCTCAATGCGGGTGGTTGGCTCTGCTCCCTCAATGGCCGATGCCTTACGGGGCCGCTTGACCACCACCCGGTAACGGGCGCGCTCCAGAGCGGCCGCGAGCAATTGTGCGGAATCCTCGTCGTCTCCTACGATAGTGCGGAAAACCTGCATTTCCTTTTTTACCAGGGCCGACTTGTCCCGATGCGGAAACATCGGGTCCAGGTAGACAACATCCGCCGCCTCGGTGCCTGGTCGGGCCAGCCATTCAATACTGCTGTCCTCCAGCAGTCGCATGCGCTCGACAATGGCCGCACAATCCACATTCAGGGCTGCGCGCGCAAGGCCATCGGCCAAGAGGGCATGAATGACCGGGTTACGCTCGAACAGGGTAACCGTGCAGCCAAGGCTGGCAAGCACAAAGGCATCCTGGCCAAGCCCCGCCGTCGCATCAACGACATGCAGTGCGGCCCGTGTTTTCTGCAAGCCGACCGCCTTGGCCACCAACTGGCCCGCGCCACCGCCATGCTCCCGCCGATACCCCATCTTGCCGGTCACGAATTCTGCACGCACCGGTCCCGGCGCACCTTTACCAGTCATCTGCAGGCCAAGGCCCTGCTCATCCAGGAACAGTAAAACCGGGAAGTCGCGGATGTCTCTGGGGCGGACGACACCAAGATTCGGGACCCCGAGCGAATCGGCAAGAGCATCGGCCTGCAATCGGTCACCCAATGCACTGCGGGCAACAGCGACGATGTTCTGGAAACGTTCAGAGCGGGCGTACGGAGCGGACGGGGACGAGTCAGGCATCAGACCAGAATATCAATTCCGGCCAGGCTACCATTGCCGCCAGTTTCCTGACCGGCTGCGGCAACAGAGGCAAAGGTCGACAGCGCCCTGGCGGCTGGCAGGGACACTTCGTCTGCGCGGAACCGCTCCAGACGGGCGTCTTCAGCGGCACGACGGGCTTCTACACGCCGCTCGAGGCTTTCGGTCGCATTGCGGTCGCTGACAACACCCTGATTGCCATCGGCAAGGTCACGGCGGGCCGCGTCAGGTGTTTTTTCGGGCGTTGATGCCGGCGCACGGGCCGCATCGCTGCGCTCCCTGACCAGACTGTTGTTGCCGGTCTGGAAATTGAAATTGTTACCCGGGTTAATTCCGCCAATCATGTTCAGATACCGCTGGCCGGATGACAGGAAAACGTGAAATGGAAGTATGGAAGATTATCGCACGGAAGAAAAGACAGCTGGTCAGTTTTTACCCAAAGCGGTTTGCCCGGATCAGACCGGGCGGCCGGGGTCACTATCGACCAGGCAGTTTTTTCCAGGCCACTTCATCCCTGATGTAGACAGGTTGAGCCTGCTCCGCCGGCACCGCCTTGCCCTGCCCGAATGCGATCACCGCCAGGCGCGCAACCCAGGCTGCTCGCAGCACCAGGGTTTCATCGACGGGATCAACGCGCCCTGACACCTCCGCTGGCATGGCGGAGCGGTATTGCCAGCCCGGCCCTGCTCCGCACCAGCGCTCGGGGCCCGCTGGCAGTGTGACTGCCTCGGGTGGACAGACCTGTTCCGAAGCCAACGCCTCAGGCAGTCCTGCCCGGGCAGCGAAGCAGCCCCAATACACCTCGCCCATGCGGGCATCAAAGGCTACCGCAATACCGGTTTCCTCGTGAGGATCCAGAGCATCCATGGCACCCAGCGCCACGGCCTGCAGTGAAGACACCGGCACCACCGGAATGTCCAGCCCCCAGGCAAGACCCTGCACAACACCGGTCGCGATCCTGACACCGGTAAAAGAGCCCGGCCCGCAGGCAAAGGCCAGGGCATCAAGCTCTGCCGGAGCAAGATTCTTCTCCGCCAGAAGCTGCCGCACCATCGGCATCAATAGCCGGGTATGGCCTCTGGGGGCAAGCTCAAAGCGTTCGGAGATTTCGCCATCAACAAGAAGGGCTGCCGAGCAGCCCTCCGATGACGTATCCAGTGCCAACAGTTTCACCGGTGTGAAAACCTCAGGTCAGGATGCCAATTTATTTGAGTTCAGACAGGATCTGGTCGCGAATGCTGTCCAGACTGCCAACGCCCTCGACACGGACGTATTTCGGTGCCGCGGCCGGCTCTTTCGACGCCCAGTCCTGGTAGTAGCCAACCAGCGGTGCAGTCTGGTCGTGGTAGATTTTCAGACGCTTGCGAACCGTCTCTTCCTTGTCGTCCTCACGTTGAACCAGCGGTTCTCCGGTCTGGTCATCCTTGCCCTCGACCTTGGGCGGATCGTATTTCACGTGGTAGATACGACCGCTTCCCTCGTGCACCCGGCGACCGGACAGTCGGCTGACAATTTCTTCGTCATCCACGGCAATTTCGACCACATAGTCGATGGCAATTCCCTGGTCTTTCAGAGCTTCAGCCTGGGGGATGGTCCGCGGGAAACCGTCGAGCAGGAAACCGTTCTTGCAATCAGGCTGTTGAATACGCTCTTCGATCAGCGCGATGATGATGTCGTCAGACACCAGGCCGCCCGTTGCCATGACTTCCTTTACCTGCTTGCCCAGCTCGGACTCGGCTTTCACCGCCGCACGCAGCATGTCACCGGTGGAGATCTGGGGAATATCAAACCGTTCAGTAATGAACTGGGCCTGAGTTCCCTTGCCTGCGCCCGGCGCGCCTAACATGATGATTCGCATAACGCTGTGCTCCCGTTTTAGTCATTATCATTTGAAAAGCTGTGGCAAAAACCCGTGCCTTTGCGACAGCCTCTCCTGCACGGAACAGGTGTCAGCCGAAATCGGCGAAGGCGCATTATACGAAGTCAGCCACGTCAGAGAAAGTCGACCTCCGTATCATGCACCGGAAGTCCGTATTTCCCAGCGAATAACGACAGGGTGTCAGGATGACAGGGAGCTGGCCAGTGCGTCCAGATCCGGAGCCACACGATCCAGTTCAGCATTCAGTTCTTCCACAACATTGGGCGTCAGTCCCAGGCCTTCCAGCAAAGCGGGCACGTCGTCGGGATTGAATTCATCGCCAATACCGCGGTCCTTCAACAGGGCGTTGGCCAGCTGTACCATCAAAACATAGTTCTCGTGCTCGCCATGGTAACCCGATTGTTGATGCACGCCGGCCGCCTTGACCACAGGATCAGGCAGTTGCCATAAGCGGTGGAGGATACCGCCAATAGCGCCATGGCCCACCGACAGGATTTCCTGGCCATTGCCCTGCCCGAACACCTGCTGCTCAAGCGAGTTCATGCTGGCTTCAGGATTCGCTTCGCGAAGCTCATTCAGCTCATCAAATTCGGCCGGGAACAGATGCCCGACCAGCAACAGGCCGAAGTTGTGCAACAGGCCGCAGAGATAGCCCAGCCCCTTTTCGGCGCCACATCGCGGCGCAATGATCTGGCAAAGGAACGCGCAGTACAGGGAGTGGCGCCAGAAATTGTCCATGCCCAGAATGCCGTGACGGGGTACTTCAAAGGCACGAACGGAGGCAATGCCCAGGGCGATGTGGGCCACACGATCGAAGCCCAGCACACGGGTGACCGCCTCCTGCACCGAATTGACCTGGCCGGGATAATTGAACAGTGCAGACCGGGCGTAACGCATGATCTGGGCCGTGAGACTGGGATCAAACTCGATCAGCTCTGCCAGCTCACGAGCCGTCGCATCGGTGTTGGCAGTCAGCCGCAAAATACGCAGCGCCAGGGCCGGCATGGGGGGCAGACGGTAAAGCTTCTGTAGCTTGTCGGCCACTTCCTCGAGCGTCAGCGCCTCGCGGTTGCCGTTACCCGGCCCCCGGATAACCAGGTGGCCCGCCCTGGCACCGGCCAGGGCCAGACGGAAGGATCGGCCATCCATCTCTAGCAGTGAATGATCAGTGCCACTGGAAAACACGACCTGATCCGCCAGCATCACATCCTCGTCCACGATAACGGGCAGCTCGTAAGCCTGTCCGATGGGCGGTGTGAAGCCGGGATCACAGTCACTGAACAGGCGCATGGTCTGCCGTGCGGTCAGCGGCTGGAGACGGCGACCGGTCAGCTGGTGAACGGCATCCGGGTCCAGGGAACTGTCGAACTTGTGCACGGCCATCACGACACCGGTAATGTCGATCAGCAGAGTGGCCTGTACAAAGTTGTCCTGAGACATCCCCGAGGCAATCACTGCCGCATCCAGGCTGGTGACCTGATCTATCGGCAACTCCCGATAAGTGATGCCCTTGCGGGCGAGAAAACGTTCCAATCGTGCAGCCAGAGCCACAGCTTACTCCCTTTGTTCTTGGTCGGTGGCCAGACTACCCGGCCCTGTCCCGGCACTTTTTTCTATTCTGCTGCAAGGTCAGCCAGTATTTCGCATGCCCGCAGCGATACCTGCCATGGTGACTTTCAGTGCTCTTTCCACCAGTTCCGGCACCTCGCCCTTGCCTTCACTTTCCCGGTCCCGCCGCAGCAATTCGGCCTGAAGGTAATGCAGTGGATCCGTGTATGGGTTACGCACCCTCATCGAATGCGCAAAGACGGGTTCTCCCTCCAGCAGATCCGTTTGCTCCTTGAGTTCCAGAAGTCGCTCGATACAACCCTGGAGGCGCACGCGAAGACTCTCCCCAAGGGCTTTCAACCGATCATCGTCCAGCAGCGTCTGCTCATAATAGCTGGCGATGCGCAGATCTGCCTTGGCCAGCACCATTTCCAGCATATCCACATAGGTGCGGAAGAACGGCCAGCCCTGCATCATCTCACGCAATACCGGGAGCCGGTGGTCCCGGGCCGCCTCTTCAAGCGCCACGTCACTGCCCAGCCAGCTGGGCAGCATCAGCCGCATCTGGGTCCAGGCAAAGATCCACGGTATGGCCCGAAGGCTTTCCACGCCGCCGGTGGCCTTCCTCCGGGCCGGGCGACTGCCGAGTGCCAGTTTCCCCAGTGCCTGTTCCGGCGTGACCTGGCGGAAATAGGGCACGAAGTCAGGATTTTCCCGGACCACATCGCGGTAGGCTTTCAAGGACCGCTCGGTAAGCCAGTCCATGGTTTCCCGCCAGCTATCTTCGGGCTGGGGTGGCGGGGCCAGGGTAGCTTCGATAACCGCCGTGGTGTAGAGCGTCAGGCTCTGAACCGCCAGCCTCGGCAAACCGAACTTGAAGCGAATCATTTCGCCCTGCTCGGTAATCCGGAAACTGCCGTTTACCGAGCCCGGCGGCTGGGACAGTATCGCCCTGTTGGCTGGTCCGCCGCCACGGCCAACGGTACCGCCACGGCCGTGGAACAGGGTCAGATGCACGCCATACTGGCGGGCAACGTGGGTAAGTTTCTCCTGGGCCTGGTACTGGGCCCAGGCCGCCATCAGCTGGCCGGCATCCTTGGAGGAATCCGAATAGCCGATCATCACTTCCTGCCTGCCCTGGCAATACTCCCGATACCACTCAACCTCGTACAGCGCAGACATGCTGTCTGGAGCACCACGCAGGTCATCCAGGGTCTCAAACAGGGGCACGACCCGCATCGGAAACTTCATTCCGGATTCCCTGAGCAGCAAAATCACGCTCAATACATCAGAGGGCTTGCTGGCCATGGAGATAACATAGGACCCGAGGGCTTCCGGCGTTTGCTGCGCCACCACTTCACAGGTTGCCAGCACCTCGCCGACCGATTCCGAGGGCTCCCAATTTCGGGGGACCAGTGGGCGCCGGCCCTGAAGTTCCTTCACCAGGAATGCCTGGCGTTCCTGTTCTGACCAGGACAGATAATCCCCCAGGCCAAGATAATCGACCATTTCGGCAACCGCCTCCGCGTGGCGGCTGGCCTCCTGGCGGATGTCCAGACGAATCAAAGGCAGGCCAAAAGTATGCGCCCGGCGGATGGTATCCAGCAGCGGACCATTGGCGATGTCCTCGAGTCCGCACTCAACCAGGGATCGGTAACAGAGCTCCAGGGGACCGGTGAAATCCTCGTTCTCAAAGAGAATACCGTTGGCGTCCGCGGTCTCGCCGTTGACGCTCGCCTCTGCCCAGTCCCGGGTTCTGATCAGCCGCTCACGGAGTTCGGCGAGCACATGGCGGTAGGGTTCCCGGGAGTCACCAACAACGGCCTTGAGCTCGTCGCTGGCCTGCCACATGGACAGTTCGGCCCGCAGCGCCTGAATATCACGAAGATAGAGATCCGCTGCCATCCAGCGGCCAAGCAGGAAAACCCGGCGGGTCACCTTGTGGGTGACATTCGGATTGCCATCACGATCACCGCCCATCCAGGATGCAATGCGGATGGGGGATGCCTGCAGGGGAAGGCCCTTTCCGGTCGCGTCTTCCAGCGACGTATCCAGGCTCCTCAGAAACTGTGGCAGGGCCTGCCACAGACTGTTTTCAATAACCGCAAAGCCCCATTTGGCCTCATCCACTGCGGTTGGTCGCTCCTGACGAATCTCGTCGGTGTGCCAGGCTTCGGTAACCAGTTGAGACAGGCGATTGACGATTTCCTCCCGTTCAGCAGGCATGAGGTCGTCATGGTCCAGACGCGCCAGGCAGTCCGACATCTCGTCGTATTTCATAATAAGGGTGCGACGCGCAACCTCGGTGGGGTGGGCCGTCAGCACAAACTCGATTCGCAGATCCGCCACCCTCTGATGCAGTTCCTCCGGCGTGACATAACCTTGCTTGAGCCGCTCAAACACCTCCCCGAGCGATTCGACCATCAGATCAGACTGGTGCCCGCGTTTGCGACGAATACCATGGTACTGCTCGGCAAGGTTGGCCAGGTTCAGGAACTGGTTGAAGGCACGGGTCACCGGAAGCAGCTCATCATCGCTCAACTTGCGCAGCAGATTGACCAGTCGCTGGCCGGACCCGCTTTCCTGGCGACGGTCGGACTTGGCAGCCGCCCGGATTTCCTCAATCAGCTCGTAGCATTCCTGTCCGGGATACCGCCGTATGCTCTGGCCCAGAAGTTCACCCAGCATTCGTACGTTTTCTCGGAGTTCGGGATGTAGCTCAGTCACATTGACGTCCTTTTGAATTGACGGAGGCGAAGTAAACTTACGATACTAAGGAACAGTCGAGAAAGTCTATTGGCGATTCAAGCCTGTAGCTGCAAGGAGTTATCATGAAGGTCACTGATTTGCCCAAACACTGGGAACAGCAAAAAGAGCCCGTGGAGCGCACCCACGATTATAACCTGCGCCTGCCGCTGGAAGATGCCGCACGCGTGGCTGCACTGGCGGAACTTTACCCGGACCGCAGTGAAAGCGATATTCTGAACGACATGATTGGTGCAGCTCTGGACGATCTGGTACGCCAGAGCCCACTGAAGGACAAGCTGGAAGGGAAAGACAAGTAAATAGCGGCGGGCAGCTTTCGCTGCCCGTGTCGTCAGGCGACTGATTCCAGTTGACGGGCCTTGAGGCGCTGGATGTGCTTCTGGCTCAGGCTGACAAACTTGGGAGTCAGGCCCTGATCTTCGTAGATCTCGAAGCCATCCTCGTCGTACGCCACCACTTTGGTGCCCTGAACATACGGAAAGCTGGTCTCCATTTCGTCCAGTGCTGCAGAAATCAGATCCCGCATCAGATCCTGAGGTGACTTCATCGGATAGAGCGCTGCGAGTTTCTCGAGACGCTTGTGATGCTGGTCAGACAACGCCATGAAGTAGGCGTCTCGGGTAAGCCGACCACGTGCATGCTTGTCCCAGTAGTTGACCAGATCTTTGATTTTCATGGTGCCTTCACTCCTGCATCTTATTGATGGCGCACGGCGCACGAAAACTGTGCATCCGTTTCCGGAAGTGTAGACGAAGCCGTCGGTCCGGGGGCGAGAAAATTGGTAACGGATTGTACTTACCGATCCGCCATTTTCAGTGCTCGTTCTCTCCCCGCTCCACGCCTTTCACCGCCTGCCACACGGCATCCAGCGCCTCCAGAGATTCTTCGTCCATATCGCGACCCTCCCGTTCCAGCACACGTTCAATCGCCCGGAACCGGGCGTCGAATTTATGGTTGGTTCGATTGAGTGCCTGCTCAGGGTTAACCTTCATGAACCGTGCCAGGTTCACACAGACGAACAGGAGATCGCCGAGCTCATCTTCAACGGCATCGGGATCACCGGCCCCCGTCTGTGCGGCTTCCCATGCCTCCTTGAGCTCGTCGATTTCCTCGTGAAGTTTGTCGAAAACCGGGCCAACATTTGGCCAGTCGAAACCGTGCCTGGCTGCCCGTTTCTGGAGCTTCTCGGCCCGAGCCATTGCAGGCAGGGTCCGGGCAATGCCGTCAAGCCGACTTACTGGGGCGCTGGCTTCCGGTGCCGGCTTCATTGCCCGCTCCTCGGCCTTGATGCGCTCCCAGCTTTCCTTGATCCAGGCCTCATCCGGCCGATTATCCGGATCAATGCGGCTTTCCAGGGTCCCTTCCGGAAAAACGTGTGGATGCCGCCTTACCAGTTTGCGCACCAGATGATCGACCACATCGTCAAAATCGAAATGGCCATCTTCCCGACCAAGCTGGGTGTAGAAAATGACCTGGAACAGCAGGTCCCCCAGCTCGTCTTTCAGATGCGGGTAATCCTCTCGCTCAATGGCATCGGCGACTTCGTAGGCCTCCTCCAGCGTGTGCGGCACGATGGTCTTGTAGGACTGCCTGGTATCCCATGGACAGCCCGTCTCCGGATCCCGAAGCCTGGCCATCAGGGTTTTCAGATCCTCGATCGTATAGCTCATCCGCGTTTACGCCTTACATCAATGATATTGGGCAGGTTACGGATCTGCGCCAGCAACCGCGCCAGCTGCTCGAGGCTGGAAATCTCTACCGTCACGGTCATGGTGGCCGTGTTCTCGTCCTTGTTGCTCAGGGTATTAAGCGACAGCACATCACTCTTGGAGGCCGACAACACCTGGGTAATATCTCTCAGCAGCCCGGATCGGTCATAGGCTTCAATTTCAATGTCGACAGGATAGACAGCAGCCTGCCGGCCACCCCAGCTGACCTCAATAATCCGGTTGGGCTCGAACTCACGCAGATTCAGGAACGTCAGGCAGTCCTGGCGATGGACCGTAACCCCACGGCCAACCGTGATGTAGCCACCGATCGCGTCTCCGGGCAGCGGCTTGCAACATTTCGCCACCTGAGTCTTGAGCTTTCCGACGCCCAGGATCTGGATGTCTGATTCCGTATCGTAGGGCTTGCGGCGCTGGGCGCTGAGTTTCAGATCCAGTTGTTCGGACTTGGGCTCCAGCATCTGCTGGGCCACATTGGCGACATGCGTGGGGCGAAGGTCACCGGCTCCAGTGGCTGCAAACATGTCCTCCGCACTTTGGTAATTAACCTTCCTCGCTAGCTCACCAAGATCTACATCGTACAGGGACAGACGCCTGAACTCGTCCTCGAGAATGGCACGACCGTCAACGATATTGCGACCACGATCCTGCTGTTTGAACCAGTGGGTTACTTTGGCGCGCGCCCTGGAAGTCTGAATGTAACCAAGGCTCGGGTTCAGCCAGTCGCGGCTTGGGGCCGGATTGTTGGAGGTCAGGATAAACACCTGATCGCCGGTTTTCAGTGGATAGGTCAGCGGAACGATTCGGCTGTTCACCCGCGCACCGCGGCAGGCGTGGCCGATCTCCGTGTGAACCCGGTAGGCGAAATCCACCGGCGTTGCCCCCTGGGGCAGATCCACCACGTGGCCCTCGGGTGTGAATACATACACCCGATCCGATGCGACATCGGATTTCAGGTGGTCGGCCAGCCCGGACAGGTCGCCCAGCTCCTCCTGCCACTCCAGAACCTGGCGCAGCCAGTTGATTTTGGCATCGTAGCCGGTCGACTTGTTGCCTTTGTCCATGCCCTTGTACAACCAGTGGGCACAAACGCCCAGTTCCGCCTCCTCATGCATGGTGTGGGTTCGGATTTGCACTTCCATGACCTTGCCCTCGGGCCCGATCACGGCGGTGTGCAGGGACTGGTAACCGTTTTCCTTCGGGTTGGCAATGTAATCGTCGAACTCGTTGGGGATGTGGCGCCACAGCGTGTGGACAATACCCAGTGCGGCGTAACAGTCGCGAACCTCCGGAACCAGGATACGTACGGCGCGAACATCGTAAACCTGGGAAAAGTCGATGCCCTTGCGGCGCATTTTTCGCCAGATGCTGTAGATGTGCTTGGCACGTCCTGACAGCTCGCCCTCAATGCCATAGGCTTTCAGTTCGGTCTGCAGGGTTTCAATCACCCGCTTGATGTAACCGTCGCGATCCAGGCGCTTTTCGTCCAGCAGTTTGGCGATCTTTTTGTAGGCGGAACCATGCAGGTACCGGAAAGAAAGATCTTCCAGCTCCCACTTGATGTGACCAATGCCAAGCCGGTGTGCCAGGGGTGCGTAGATATCAAACACTTCCCGGGCGACGCGCATGCGTTTTTCTTCCGGAGCATCCTTTACCGCCCGAATGGCGCAGGTACGCTCCGCCAGCTTGATCAGGGCAACCCGGACATCGTCAATCATGGTGACGAGCATCTTGCGGACGTTGTCCAGTTGGCCTTCGCTCTGGCCCAGAACGTTACCCTTCAGCGGGTGGTGGATGGACGAGATGGCCGCCATCTGCTGCACGCCATTGATCAGGCCTGCCACCTCATCGCCAAATTCCTTGCGGATTGTCTCCAGGGGAACGCGCTCTTCACGCACGGCGCGATAAAGGATCGCCGCCACCAGGCTAGCCTGATCCAGGTGCAGCTCCGCCAGAACCTGGGCCATCTCTATGCCAATCCGGAAGCTACTGGAACCAGGTGCCCACTGGCGATCCTGCCGGAAAGCCTGAAGATCGATTTCCGCTGCCTTTTCGCAGGCCAACCGGAACTGGTCAGCGTCGTCCAGGTGCGTTTGCGAGGCTATCTGGTTTACCCAGCCCTCGATATCCACCTGGCCATCGCCAGTCATTGCGTAGTCTTCGCGAACTTTTACCATATCGGTCTTGTTATTCCTGATGGTTTCCGCAGCCATCCCTGACTGCCCACAACATCGTCAGCCGGAATCCTTCTCAAACAACGCGATGGATTCCACATGGGTGGTGTGGGGGAACATATCCATCACACCTGCGCGCACCAGTCGATAGCCGCTGCGCACCATAACGCCTGCGTCGCGCGCCAGGGTGGCCGGGTTGCAGGAGACATAGACTATTTTTTGTGCCCCGAAGGCCGTGAGGTACTTGCAGATCTCCTCGGCACCGGAACGGGGCGGATCAATCAGAATCTTGTCGAACCCTTCTTTGGCCCAGCTCTGGCCCGTGAAGTCACCGTGCAAGTCGGCACCGTGAAAAGCGACATTGTCGAGACCGTTTAGTTCCGCGTTTTCCCGGCCCCGTACGACCATGGTCTCGTCGCCTTCCACGCCAACAACCTGCCCGGCTCGCGTGGCCAGCGGCAGAGTGAAATTCCCCAGACCACAGAACAGATCCAGGACTCGCTCGCCAGGCTGGACATCCAGCCATTCCACGGCCCTGTGTACCATTGCACGATTGATGCCTGCATTGACCTGGGTAAAGTCCATGGGATGAAATTTCATGGTCAGGTCGAATTCATCCAGTCGGTAGCTCAGCCGTTCCTCATCCCGGCCCGCTGACTCGGGCCAGATCCGATGGACGGTGTCGGGCCCTTTCGGCTGCAGGTAAATATGCAATTCGTGGGCCTGACCAAAGGCGATGAGTTTTTCCCGGTCACCAACCGACAGCTCATCCATGTTACGGAACACCATCACGGCAACGTCGTCGCCACAGGCAATTTCCACCTGGGGGATTCGGCTGTAGGCCTCCAGATCATGAAGCATGTTGCGCAGCGGCAATATCCGCTCGCCAATGCGCGGATCCAGCACCACGCATCGATCGATGTCGGTCAGGAAACTGTTGCGTTTCTCCCGGAAGCCCACCAGGACAGACTCCCGGGCCTTGACGTAACGAACGCCCAGGCGAGCCTTTCGACGGTACCCCAGACTCTCTTCCGAGCGCAGGGGGGCAATCCATTCCTCGGGCTCGATGCCCCCGAAATGGGCAAAATGTTCCCGCAGGGTGTTTTCCTTGAACTCGATCTGGGCATCGCCACTCATGTGCTGAAGGCTACAACCACCACACAGGTCGGCAAACTCGCAGGGGGGTGTCTGGCGACCGGGGGCAGCGTCCAGAACCTCTTCGGTACGCAATTCATCGAACTTGCTTCGACTGGACACCACTTTCGCCATCACGGTTTCGCCTGGCAGGGCGCCATCGACAAATTGGGTTTTGCCGTCCTGACGGGCAATACCCCGGCCATCATGGCTCAGGGTTTCAATCTCACAGCGCACGGGCTCTTTTGGAAGAACCTTCCTGCGTCGTCTGCTCATACTTGGGTCTCTTGATAAAGTCGTATTCAGGCGCCGGGGAACACACCGGTGGAAAGATAGCGGTCGCCGCGGTCACAGATAATGGCCACGATGATGGCGTTTTCAACCTGCCGGGAGAGCTTGAGCGCGGCTGCAATCGAACCGCCGGAGGATACGCCACAGAAAATACCCTCTTCGGAAGCCAGGGCCCTCATCGTGGTCTCTGCTTCTTCCTGACCTACGTCCAGCACCTGGTCGACGCGGGCCGCGTCGTAGATTTTCGGCAGGTAAGCTTCAGGCCAGCGCCGGATCCCGGGGATCGAGGCGCCCTCTTTTGGCTGCAAACCGATGATGCGGATATCCGGGTTGCGCTCCTTGAGGTAGCGCGACACCCCCATAATGGTGCCGGTGGTGCCCATGGAGCTGACAAAATGGGTAACCCGCCCACCGGTCTGCTCCCAGATTTCCGGGCCGGTGGTACGGTAGTGCGCCAGCGGGTTGTCCTGGTTGCTGAACTGGTCCAGCACGGTACCCTTGCCTTCCGCCTGCATCTTGAGGGCCAGGTCACGGGCCGTTTCCATGCCTTCTTCCCTGGTGACCGTGACAATCTCCGCACCATAGGCGCGCATGGATGCCCGGCGCTCCTCACTCATGTTCGCGGGCATGATGAGCACCATGCGGTATCCCTTGATCGCCGCCGCCATGGCCAGAGCGATGCCGGTGTTGCCGCTGGTCGCCTCAATCAGGGTATCCCCTGGCTTGATGTCGCCCCGGCGCTCCGCTTCCTGAATCATGCTGATGGCCGGGCGATCCTTAACCGAGCCGGCAGGGTTGTTGCCCTCCAGCTTGGCCAGAATCACGTTACTCGTCTCACCGGGGAGACGCTGCAGGCGAACCAGAGGGGTGTGCCCGACATAATCTTCAATGGTGGGAAAATGCATATGATAACCCTGTGGTACACTTTTGGCTTCGCATGATACGCGTTATCGCCCCGGTCTCCCAATACAGCTTCTCGCTATATCCATGACCGGCGGCTATATCCGCCACGGGATTTTCCGGTACTGTCGGGACTGATACCACAGTTATCCCTTTCCGGATCAGCTATTCTTAACACGGACGTTTTCCGCTCTGCGACGCGGACAAAAGCAATAATTCAGGATCACGGTATGCGACGTTGGGGCATTCGCAAGAAAGTGTTGGTGGTAACGCTGGTTCCCACCCTGCTGACCACCCTGATGCTGGGGCTGTTCTTCACCTACAGCTGGGTTAACAATATAGAAAGCCTGCTGAAGGATCGGGGCGAATCACTCTCCCGTCAGCTCGCCGCCGGTTCCGAATATGGCCTGTTTACCGCCAATCGCAGCCTGCTCAGCAGCCTCTCCAATGCCCTTCTGGAAGAGCAGGACGTCCGCTCCATCACGTTCTTTGGCAGTGACGGCTCCCGCCTCCTCCATACGGGGCCGGGAAGCTCGGAAACCGTGCAGTCCGGGGAACTCACTGCCGAGCACGCAACCCGGATATCCCGGGAAAACAGCACCCGCTTCATTACCCCCGTTTTTCTCCAGGATCTGATGATCGAGAGCATGCTGGACCCGGATGCTCGCCAGTCGATGTCGAATCTGCGGGAGCCTCTGGGCTGGGTGGTCGTGGAAATGTCCCATATCCGCACCGAAAAAGAGACCTACAAAGCCCTGCTGATCTCCCTGCTGCTGATTCTCGGCGGCGTGATTCTGAGCATGGCCATTGCGCTGCGGCTGAGCCGGGCGTTCACCAATCCGGTGTTCGAACTCAACGAAGCCGTAGCCAGGCTCAAGGAAGGTAAGCTGGATACCCGCGTCTATACTGGCGCAGGCCCCGAGTTCGAGCAGCTGGAATCCGGCCTTAACGCCATGGCGGAGGAGCTGAGCAAGGCCCAGGCTGAAATGCAGCAGAACATTGATCAGGCCACCGAAGATCTGCGGGAAACGCTGGAGACCATCGAAATCCAGAACATCGAGCTCGATTTCGCTCGAAAAGAAGCACTCGAGGCCAGTCGGATCAAATCCGAGTTCCTGGCCAACATGTCCCACGAGATCCGCACACCGCTGAACGGCATCATAGGTTTCACCGAACTGCTTCTGAAGAGTCCCCTGCCACGCCAGCAACGGGACCACCTGAGCACCATTAGGAAATCGTCGGAGATCCTGCTCACGATCATCAACGACATCCTCGATTTCTCGAAGATTGAGGCCGGCAAGCTGATCCTCGACCGGGTACCGTTCCAGTTACGGGATATCGTTGAGGAAGTGATGGTCATGCTGGCGCCTGCGGCACACGCCAAGAATCTCGATCTGGTGCCACTGGTCTATAACGATGTGCCGGACAACATCATGGGCGATCCCCTGCGGGTCAAACAGGTGATCACGAACCTGGTCAACAACGCCATCAAGTTCACCCAGACCGGTGAGGTGGTCCTGCGGGCGAGCCTGGAAGAGGAAGAAGCTGACACCAACCGCGTTACCCTGCGCCTGAGCATTACCGATTCCGGCGTGGGCCTGTCCCGGGCCCAACAGCAATCCCTGTTCAACGCCTTCAGCCAGGCCGATGCCTCCACAGCCCGACAATATGGTGGCACCGGCCTTGGGCTGGCCATCTCGAAGCGTCTGGTGGAAGAAATGGGGGGCAAGATCGGGCTCGAAAGCGAGCTGGGTAAAGGCTCAACCTTCTGGTTTACGCTCACCTCGGAGCTTGCCACCAGTGGTGAAGCCATTGCCCCAAGGGATGCCCTGCGAGGGGAAAGGGTCATTTACCTGGAGCAACAGAAAACCACCGGGCTGGCCGTGGAACACCTGTTAAGGGACTGGGGCATGGTGGTCGACCGGGTAGCGTCACCGGGCGCCCTGCAGGAACACATTGAAGAGGCCCAGAAAAGCCAGGCGGGCTATGCCGTGGCGATTCTGGGCATCACCCGACACCTCCTCAATTCCAGCCAGTACTGCGGGCTTGTCCGTACCCTGGAGATTGAACGGGATTGCCGGACACTGCTATTGACCCCCACCCTTGAAACCCACGACACACCGCTATCGGGACTTGCCAGCGGCCACCTCACCAAACCGGTGTGCCGGGATTCCCTGTACGATGAGCTGCTGCTACTGGTGCACGGCATCAATTCCAGCGGGCGGGTCCCCGAATACGAGATTTCGGCCAACCGCGCAACGACCGCCAATGTTCCGAGAGTGCTGGCCGTGGACGATAACGATGCCAACCTCAAGCTCGTGATGACACTGCTCGAAGACTGCCAACTGGATGCCGAAAGCGCTTCCAGCGGCTTTGAAGCCCTGAGCAAGGCCAGACAGAAACCCTTCGACCTGGTCTTCATGGACCTTCAGATGCCCGGCATGGACGGGGTGGAAACCACTGCAAGGCTGAGGGAGATGGATACCGGCAATCACCGGACCCCGATCATTGCGTTGACTGCCCATGCTCTGGCAGACGAGCAGGAACGACTGACAAAGCAAGGCTTCGATGGCTACATGCCCAAACCCATCAGCAGTGGCCAGCTCAACGACATCATTCATGAGTACACCGGCTACGTGTGCCCGAAGAGCGGCAACGACGGCCGGCTTCCCGTTCCGGAAGTTCGCGACACCCGTCGGGCGCTCCGGCCTTCAACACGCAAAATGCAGCAGGACTGCGTCAGCGTGGACGAAAGCATCCAACTGGCCGCCGGCAAGGCGGACCTGGCCGAAGAGCTGTTCAGCATGCTGCTGGAGCAGGTACATGTGGATCGCGGGCGGATTTCGGAACTCTGGGCCAGCCACAGCATGGATGAGCTACTGGAATGTGTTCACAAGCTCCATGGCGCTACCCGCTACTGCGGTGTACCGGAACTGAGAGCCGCAGCCAACCATCTGGAAACGGCCATCAAATGCTCCGCTCCGGATCTGGAGCACCAGAAAGACCAGCTGCTCTCGGCCATGGAGCGCCTGCAGATCTGGAGCGACCAGACCGATTGGCAGCAGCTGTTCCGGGAACGCCATGAGGCCGCCGAAACGACCTGAGGCTGCCCCGTCTCAGACCCGGCTTCGGGCCTGATCGATGATGGCTTTCATATCCCGGACCGCCTCTTTGAGACCGGTAAAGACCGCGCGGGCTATGATGGCGTGACCGATATTCAGTTCGTTGATGCCATGGATTGCCGCCACTCGCTCTGTGTTGTGGTAATGCAGACCATGGCCGGCATTCACAATCAAACCCTTTTTGCGGGCGTAGGCGACGGCGTCGGCAATGGTTTTGAAGGCGGCGTTCTCGGCGTCAGGTGTTTCGGCCTCGGCATACTCTCCGGTGTGCAGCTCCACTACCGGCGCGCCGCAGCGGACCGCGGCATCAATCTGGACCGGATCCGGATCAATAAACAGTGACACCTCGGCACCAATCCGGGCCAGGCGCTCACAGGCCTTGGCAACGCGGGATTCCTGACCCTCGACATCCAGACCGCCCTCGGTGGTCAATTCCTCACGCTTCTCTGGCACCAGGCAAACACATTCCGGCCGCACCTGTTCGGCAAACGCCAGCATCGCATCGGTTACCGCCATTTCCAGATTCATCTTGGTCTGGAGCACTTCTTTGAGCAGCAGAACATCCCGATCCTGAATATGACGCCGGTCTTCCCTGGGATGGATCGTGATGCCGTCTGCACCGGCCTCCTCGGCCATAAGCGCTGCCTGGACCGGATCAGGGTACCGGGTACCCCTCGCCTGACGGAGGGTGGCAACGTGATCAATATTGACGCCAAGCAGTACTCTAGGATTCATGGGATTCTCCCCGAAGATGAGTGAAAAGGCTGCGACTGTTCAGGGGACGCCCCTGGAGAAGGTAATCGATCAGGACTCGCATGACCCGTTTCGCCAGTCGCCGACAGCGCTCAGATTGCAAATCTTCCCCGGCCAGATCGAGCAAAACATCGCCCGGAAGATTTCGCAGGCGCACCCCGGGCGACAGCCCGGACACTATGCCCTGCTCCGGATCATAACAATACTCCCCGCCGGGCTCGACGGATTGCCCGGTATCCGTGGCACGATCCCAGGCAAAGTCATAGCCGAGGGCGGAGGCAAAGGCGAGTTCGAAACGCCGAAGCACCGGCTCCACATCCCTGGTTTCAGACAGTTGCCCGATGGCATCGATGTAGGCTGCAAAGAGCGTGGGATGGGGATCTGCAGCGGGCAGAATCCGCTGCAACAGTTCATTCAGGTAAAGGCCACTGTAGAGCGACACTGTCCGGGTGATTGTGGGGCCGGCCCGAACATCGACCTGGGTCAGGGTTTTCAGGTCACCCCGGCCAGCCCAATCTACTATGAGAGGCTGAAAAGGTTGTAGCTGGGCTTTCAGTGGACTTTTGGCGCTGTTGGCTCCCCGGGCGATGACGGTCATCCGGCCATGGTTCAGGGAAAACAGATCCACCATGAGACTGGTTTCCCGCCAGGGACGTCGGTGAAGGACATAGGCGGGCTCCTGCAGCTCAGGCCCCTTCATAGCTGCCTCAGAGGTCGTTCATGCCCAGGCTTTTGAGGGCCCGGTCGCTGTCTGCCCAGCCACGCTTCACCTTTACCCAGAGCCTCAGCATGATCTTGCTGTCGAACATACGCTCCATATCCGTACGAGCTTCCTGACCAATGCGGCGCATCCGCTCGCCCTTCTCGCCGATGATGATCTTCTTCTGACCTTCGCGCTCGACCAGGATCAGGGCGGATATGTGCAGGGTCTTACCCTCGCGCTTGAACTCCTCGATCTCCACCGCCACCGAATATGGCAGCTCTGCTCCAAGCTGCCGGGTGATCTTTTCCCGGACAACCTCGGAGGCCAGGAATCGCTCACTGCGATCGGTGATCTGGTCGTCCGGATAGAAATGAATACTCTCCGGCAGGAAACGCCCCACGGCCTCTTCCAGAGGTTCCAGATTGGTCTCTTTCAAGGCCGAAAGCGGAATGATCTCGGCAAACTCGCGCTTTTTCGAGAGCATATCCAGATGCGGCAGCAGGCTTTCCCGTTTTTCGATCTTGTCGACCTTGTTCACCGCCAGGATCACAGGGCATTTCAGGCGACTGAGTTTCTCCAGCACCATCTCATCCGCGGTCGTCCAGGCCAGCTGATCCACCACAAACACCACCACATCGACATCAATGAGCGCCGACGTGGCCGCCTTGTTCATGTAGCGGTTAATGGCACGGGGCTCCTCCTCGTGCATGCCAGGTGTGTCCACATAGATCGCCTGCACCGGCCCTACGGTCTTGATACCCAGCACCTGATGACGGGTGGTCTGCGGCTTGCGGGAAGTGATGCTCAGCTTCTGCCCGAGGATATGGTTCAGCAACGTGGACTTGCCCACGTTCGGACGGCCAACGATGGCCACAAAACCGCAGCGACTGTCCGGGTTTTCCGGACGGGTGATATCGTTCATTACTGGTTCTCCACGCCCAACTCTTTCAGGGCGTTACGGGCTGCCTGCTGCTCGGCCACCCGGCGGCTACTGCCAGTCCCGGTGGTCTTTCGGTCCAGCGACGGCAGCGCACAGGATACATGGAATGTCTGGTTGTGGGCCTCGCCGTCCACGGAAATGACGTCATAGCGTGGCAGCGGAAACTGACGGGACTGGAGATATTCCTGCAAACGGGTCTTGGGGTCTTTCTGGGTATCCTGCAGGTCGAGCTTTTCCAGACGATGCTCGAACCAGCGCAATACCTGTTCCCGGCAGGTATGGAAATCACTGTCCAGGTAGATGGCTCCGATGATGGACTCCACGGCGTCGGCCAGGATGGATTCCCGGCGGAAGCCCCCGCTTTTAAGCTCTCCTGAGCCCAATCGGAGGTATGTGCCGAGCTGGAACTCCCGACCAATTTCGGCGAGTGTAACGCCTTTTACCATCCGGGCCCGCAGACGACTCAACTGGCCTTCCCGGGCTTTTTCGAAGTGCAGAAACAGATACTCGGCAATCACCATATTCACAATGGAATCGCCGAGGAATTCGAGGCGCTCGTTATTCTGATTTCCATAACTCCGGTGGGTGAGTGCCAGCAGAAGCCGCTCTGGCGATTTGAACTGATAGCCGATGCGCCGCTGTAACTGATCCAGATCCGGTTGTGAACTCACTTGCCCTTCATCTCATATTTGTGCTTGAAGTGAACCACCGTATCCACATTGCTGAACAGGTTGTTGCGCACTTCGTAATCAACATTGATAACGACCAGATCGCCGTCTTTATCGACCGAAATATTCTTGGCGTCGAATCCCCGGACATTGTTCACGCTGAGCCGTTTGTTGATCAACGTACGGACCTGGGCGGGCCCCATCTGGGAGAGGCCTTCGGTACCATCCAGGCTTTCCAGCGCTTCCTGAATGGTTATGTCATCCAGATAGGCGGGACCAAGCTTGATCACCAGCGTCAGCAGGCCACCAAAAAACAGCACCATCACCATCATGGTCAATGCCGAGGCACCGCGCTGACGGCCCATGCCGGAAAGATTGTTTTTCTTCATTACGACTGCGCTCCAGATAGTCCGAGTTACTCGATTCCGCCTACACGATCAAAGGATGGCAGACTGGTAAGGGATTTCCAGTGCATCCAGATAGCAAAGGCCTTTCCCACCACCAGCTCGTCCGGGACCGTGCCCCAATAGCGGCTGTCATTACTGTTGTCGCGATTGTCACCCATGACGAAATAATGACCCTCGGGCACCAGCCATTCGCCCTCACCACCGCCGCCAGACCGGCCCATGGTCAGGAAAATGTCGTGCTCTACTTCACCGAGATCCTCGCGGCGAAGTTCCATCGGCGGTAGCCGCGCGATAAACCGGGTTTCCACCCGATCGCCATTGATGAACAGCTGCTTGTCACGGTAGCGGATATGGTCGCCGGGCAAACCGATCACCCGTTTGATATAGTTGGTCTGGCCGTCCTCCGGGTAGCGGAAAACCATCACATCGCCGCGCTGGGGATCGCCGACCGGAATCACTTTGGTGCCGGCAACCGGCAGCCTGAACCCGTAGGCGTATTTGTTCACCAGAATGAAATCGCCGACTTCCAGGGTGGGCAACATGGATCCCGACGGAATCTGGAACGGTTCAACCAGGAAGGACCGGAGGACCAGAACAATAGCCAGCACCGGAAAGAACGATCGGCTAAGGTCAACCAGGTAGGGCTCTTTTGGCTCCTCCGATTCCGCCGGGGAGCCTTCATCCACTGCGTCTCCGGTGCCGCTGGCACGGTAGGCAGCCAGACGACGCTCACGAAGAAACAGCTTGTCCGCCAGCCAGATCAGACCCGTTGCAAAGGTCAGTACCACCAGTACCAGGGGAAAATCGATATCCATCCAGGAGGCCTTTTATTTATCCACTTTCAGTACGGCAAGAAACGCTTCCTGAGGCACCTCGACATTACCCAGCTGCTTCATACGCTTTTTACCTTCTTTCTGCTTCTGCAGCAGTTTCTTCTTCCGGCTGACGTCACCACCGTAGCACTTGGCGGTTACGTTCTTGCGTAGCGCCTTCACGGTGACCCGCGACACAACCTGATTACCAATGGCGGCCTGAATCGCGATATCAAACATCTGCCGAGGAATCAGCTCTTTCATCTTTTCGATCAACTGGCGCCCTTTGTGGTGAGCCTGCTCCTTGTGCACGATCAGCGCCAGGGCATCGACACGCTCGCCGTTGATCAGCACGTCCAGGCGAACCAGGTTGGCGGTCTGGAACCGGGTAAAGTGGTAGTCCAGGGACGCAAAGCCGCGGCTGGCTGACTTGATACGATCGAAGAAATCCATCACCACCTCGGCCATCGGCAGCTCATAGGTGAGCTGGACCTGGGTCGTCATGAAGTGCATGTTCTTCTGGACGCCACGCTTTTCCTCACACAGGGCTATCACATTTCCGATATGCTCCTGGGGCACCAGAATGTTCGCTTCTACGATCGGCTCACGCATTTCCTCAATGGAACCAATATCCGGAAGCCGGGACGGATTGTCTACCGACAGGGTCTCACCCTGTTTGGTAACCACCTCATAGATCACCGTTGGCGCCGTGGTGATCAGGTCGATGTCGTATTCACGCTCCAGCCGCTCCTGGATGATTTCCATGTGCAGCATGCCCAGGAAACCACAGCGGAAACCGAAGCCAAGGGCATCGGAATTCTCCGGCTCGAAAAACAGCGAGGCATCGTTGAGGGTCAGTTTTTCCAGGGCATCCCGGAAATCGTTGTAGTCGTCGGCGCTGACCGGGAACAACCCGGCGTAGACCTGCGGTTTGACTTTTTTGAACCCGGGCAGCATTGGCGTCTGCTCGGCGAACTTCTGGTGAACAATGGTATCGCCTACCGGCGCCCCGTGAATGTCCTTGATTCCGGCCACCACGAAGCCGACATCGCCGGACTCCAGCAGGTCGGTGTCTTTCGGTTTGGGATTGAAAATACCAACCTTGTCGGCATTCCAGGCCTTCCCGGTAGACTTGATGACGATCTTGTCGCCCTTTTTCAGGGTGCCCTCGGTCACCCTCACGAGCGACACGACGCCCAGATAATTGTCGAACCAGGAATCGATGATCAGAGCCTGCAGGGGCGCGCTTCGGTCGCCCTTGGGTGGCGGGATCTTCTTGATCAGATCTTCCAGAACATCTTCCACGCCCAAGCCACTCTTGGCGCTACAGCGGACCGCATCAGACGCTTCAATGCCAATGATGTCCTCGATTTCTGCCGCTACCCGCTCCGGTTCGGCCTGCGGGAGATCCATCTTGTTCAGAACCGGCACAACTTCGAGGCCCTGCTCAATGGCGGTGTAGCAGTTAGCCACGGACTGGGCTTCAACACCCTGCCCTGCGTCCACCACCAGCAGCGCCCCCTCGCAGGCATAGAGCGAGCGCGAAACCTCGTAGGAAAAGTCCACGTGGCCCGGGGTATCGATAAAGTTCAGTTTGTATTCCTGCCCGTCACGGGCGGTGTAATTCAGCGTGACACTCTGGGCCTTGATGGTAATCCCTCGCTCACGCTCGAGATCCATGGAGTCCAGGACCTGCTCCGCCATTTCACGGTCCGTCAGGCCGCCGCAAACCTGGATAAAACGGTCTGCCAGCGTGGATTTACCATGGTCAATGTGGGCGATGATGGAAAAGTTACGGATTCGGCTCAGTTCAGTCACAGACGATGAATACTCAGTTAAGACGAAGGATTGAGCCCGGAAGGGCCGCTACCGGGATCCGGGAACGGCGTGATTTTACCGGTTACCGGCCGCCATTGCCATGATCAGGAAATCAGCGGCCGTTCGTATTGCCGGATAAGGAAACCGATGAGCGCATCCTCGTCCAGCGGATAGCTGAACAGGTTGCCCTGACACTGGGCGCAGCCGTGAGTTTTCAGGAAGCTCAGCTGCTGTGGGGTTTCCACACCCTCCGCAACCACCGTAAGGTGGAGCTTGCGGGCCAGGGCAATCACTGCGGAGGCCACATCCGTGGCACTGACATTGTAGGGAATGTCGCGAATGAACCGGTGGTCGATCTTGATAACATCCAGCGGCAGCTGCTGCAAAGCAACCAGTGAACAGGAGCCGGTGCCAAAATCATCCAGGATCAGGCAGACCCCGAGATCATGGAGTGACACCAGCAACTCCCTGAGCATTCGCGGATCTTCATTGAGCAGCTCCGCCGGCATCTCCAGCTCCAGCCGCTCCGGCGAGACGCCCGTCTCGGTGATGACCTGTCGGATCATGTCCAGGAAGCCCGAATCGGTCAGTTGTCGAACAGACAGATTCACCGCCATTTTCAGGGATTCAAAGCCGGCCCGTTCCAGGGCCTGAACCTGAATACAGGCCTGTCTCAAAGCCCATTCGCCCAGGCGAACAATCAGGCCGGTTTCCTCGGCAAGACCGATGAACTGCTGCGCCGACACCAGCCCCTTCTCCGGATGATGCCAGCGCAGGAATGCCTCAACCCCAATCACCCGCTCACTGGCCAGATCAATCTTCGGCTGGTAATGCAGAACGAAGCGATCGCCATCCAGCGCCGTGGCCAACTCCTCCTGTTGCAGAAGCCGCCTTGCCGCCTTGATGTTCATGGCCGGGGTGAAGAACTGGAACGTATTCCGACCCAGCTCCTTGGCACGATACATCGCCAGATCAGCGTACTTCATCAGGGTTCCGGCGTCCTCACTGTCGTGGGGAATCATGGTGATGCCGATACTGACCGTGATGCCGACTTCGTGATCGTTCAGCCGGATTCGCTGGCAAAGACTGCGCAGAATGGTCTCTGCGACCTTGCCGGCAGCATCGGAGTCACTGATCCGGGACAGCAATACCACAAACTCATCGCCGCCGAGCCTGGCAACCGAGTCCTCCTCACGGACACAACCCACCAGCCACTGCGCCACCTGGCACAGCAGTTCATCGCCGGAATCGTGCCCCAGGGTGTCGTTGATACGCTTGAAGCCGTCGAGATCCAGGAACATGAGGGCAGCCGGCTCACCGCTCCGGCGACTGCGGCTGACCACGTGATTCAAACGGTCCCGGAACAGTTGCCGGTTCGCCAGGCCGGTAAGCGGATCATAGAATGCAAGCCTGTGCAGCTCGGATTGGGCGGCCTTGAGCTGGGTCAGATCTCGCAGGCTAAGCACAACGCCATTGACGCCTGGCACCGACAACATGGCCGTAAAGGTGCCCTCCATATCCCGCCACTGCCCCTTGGCATCACGGATACGGACCCGGATAACCGGCATCTGTTTGCCCGGCGATTGAACGGAATCGTCAAAGCCTCGCTGCAGCTGGGGCCAGTCGTCACCATGAACGAGCTCCTCAAAGTTCAGGGCCTGAACCTGATCCGGCTCGAAGCCAAGGATATCCAGGCTGGACGGGCTCGCGTACAGGGGTTGCCCGGCACGGTCCATCACCAGGGTGACATTGGCTGCGCCTTCGGTAATCGCCCGATAGCGGCCGGCACTGATCTGCGCCATCAGCCGTGAACGGATCAAGGCAAGCACGAAGAGGAACAACAGGGCACTGATCACCAGGCCACTGCCGAGGACGATCGGAGGCCGCGGATCTGAGGCCAGGAAATCAAAGGCGGGCGTGGAGCGCGTCTGCAACAGCCAGTCTCGACCACCATGGCTGATGGTCTGACTCATCTGGAAACTGAATTCGTTGTCCAGGGACCCCAGATTGGAGCCATACATGAGGTTCTGCCGTTCCACGACTCCGGCATCGTAGATCCGGACATCAAGAAACGGCGAGATCAGGCCAACGATGCCGTCGATAAGATTGTTCATCCGGAAGGCACTGAACACATAGCCCGCCAACATCATGCGACGCTCAGCCCGGATCTCGGGCACTTCTCCACCCTGGTAGACGGGGTAATACATCAGAAAACTGGCCTGGTCTTCGCCAAGCTCTTCCTGAACCAGCACCACCTTGGCGGTCACCGTGGGGATAGCATCATCCCGGGCCTGCTCCATGGCCTGGCGATGAATGGGATCGCTGAAGGCATCGTAGCCGAGGGCCCGTCGGTTCCGTTCCGTGCCAGGCTCCAGGTAGACCATGGGGTAGTAGTAGGGACCGCTACCCAGCGGGTTCACCAGGTAATTATGCACCCCTTCCGCGCGGACAGAGGCAATATGATCGGCCATCTGACGTACACCGATACGGCGAACATAGCCAATACCCTGAATGCCCGGGTAGTAGCGGTTGATATCAACCTTGTCCACGTATTCACGCCATTGATCACGGGAAACGTCTCCGGCCACCGCAAACAGACCGGCACTGCCGGCCAGCACCTGCTCGTAATTCAGCAAGCGCTCTTCGATGGCGGATTTAAGCTGGAGCGATTGGGTGCGAAAACGAGCTTCCGTGCGGTCTTCAACCAGCCGGATAGACACCTGCCAAAGCAATAAGGTGACGGCAACGGCTACCGCGAAGACCAGCCAGGCGACCCAGGCATTGCGAAATTCCAGTAGCTTACGGAGAGAGAGTTCCTGTCTGTTCATCATGGGGCTGGTCCGTTCCATGGCCACTCATTTTTATTGATCCGCCGAGTATAACAAAAGCCCCCGAAAGTGTCGTTTCCAACACCTGCGGGGGCTCTATCTCAGGTAATCCGGATCAGCAGAAGGGTATCAGGGCTTCATCACCAGATACAGTGCCCGACCCTGGCGCACCACCCGGACCGATACCGCCTTGCCCTCGGGCAGCGACTGAACAGCCTCGCGGAATTCCTGCACCGATGTCACCTTCTGGCGATTCATTTCCGTGATCACATCGCCCGCACGGATGCCCGCTTCGGAAGCCGCACCCCGTGCAACGTTATTGACCACAACGCCGCCTTCAATACCCATGGAGTCGGCCATATCCGTAGGCAGCGGTTCGACCATCATGCCCAGGGGCGCAGAGCCGGGACCATCACTGTCGCTGGCCGGTGCAGAAGCCTGCTGGCTTCCCTCCTCGGGAAGGCGACCGATTTCAACCTGAAGCTCGATTTCCTCGCCACCGCGAAGCACTCTCAGTTCGGCAGTTTCACCAACCGGCGTGCGGCCAACCATGGGCGGCAAGTCAGAGGAAAGCTGCACCTCGTCGCCGTCATAGCTGAGGACGATATCCCCTGCCTGCAGGCCGGCTGCCTGCGCTGGCGAACCGGACATCACTTCGGCAATCAGTGCACCGCGGGGCCGCTTGAGTCCAAAGGATTCGGCCAGATCACGGTTCACTTCCTGAATCAGCACCCCGAGCCAGCCACGGGATACCGAGCCGTTGTCGCGCAACTGACGGAAGACGTTCATCGCATCGTCAATCGGAATGGCAAAGGAGACCCCCATGAAACCGCCAGAGCGGGTGTAGATCTGGGAGTTGATACCCACCACTTCGCCCTCCAGGTTAAACAGAGGGCCACCGGAGTTGCCCGGGTTGATCGCTACGTCTGTCTGAATGAAGGGCACGTAGTTTTCCGATGGCAGGGAGCGACCCAGGGCGCTGACGATTCCGGCCGTTACCGTGTAATCGAATCCAAACGGCGAGCCAATCGCAAACACCCACTCACCGACTTTCAGATCCCGGGACCGACCTACCTGAACGACAGGCAGATCATCGCCGTTTTCAATTTTCAGCACGGCCATATCGGAACGAGGGTCTGTTCCAACCAGCGTCGCTGGCAGCTCGCGCCGGTCATTCAGCCGCACGATGATCTCATCAGCTCCCTCGACCACGTGATTATTGGTCAAGACATAACCGTCCGAGGAGACAATGAACCCGGAGCCCATGGAGCGGCGTGGCTGGGAGTTGCCAGGCCCACCTCCAAACGGAGACTGGGGGCCGCGGAAAAAATCCTGGAAAAACTCGGGAAGCTGTTCGAGCTGACGCTCATCAAACGGCATCCCGGGAGAGCCGGAATTGCGGCGCGTGGGCTCGGTGGTTGTACTGATGTTCACCACCGCACCGGCGTTATCTTCAACCAGCTCGGTAAAGTCAGGCAGGCTTCGGGCTGAACTCGCCTGACTCCAGCCCGCCAACACCATGGCGGACAGCAAAATCAGCAAAGCGGCCGGCATCCTTCCGGGTATGAAATTACGTGACGACTGGGCAACTGCTGTTGCACTCGACATGTTGTACCCCCTGTTGTGCTTACACCTAGGCGTAGTTTTGGGTTCGGCCCACCGATTTTCAACTTACAAAACCGTAGGGTTTACAGACAGTTTTCAGAGGCTATCCGGCTTACCCGGACCAGGCGGGGCTCATACTCCTTGCCGCCCGCGTCTTGCAGTTTGCGTCCTGCGAAAAAACCCAGAGCCAGGCCAGCGACAGCGGCCAGCATCGCAGCGCCGTCGCTACCACCGGACATCTGGTGCCCGAGGATACTCGCGACAACCATCAGGATCAGTGGGACGGCGTAGACCAGAATGGAAGCACCCAGCAACGCCTGCTCATCGATTCCAATGGTTACTTCATCTCCCACCCTGGCATTGACCGAGTTCGTCACCAGAATCTGGTTGGCGCGCCCGCCCGAGGCAGCCGCCAGGACTTTCTGACCACAACCATTGCGGGCAGCACAACTCTGACAGGCGCTGGTTCGGATCGTCTGGACCCAGACCTTGTCGCCCTTGAGCGCGACCACTTTTCCAGTTTCAGTAATCACGGCTCACCCGCACCCAGGGCCACTGAGTCTTCAATACGCACCGATTCGGCAACCTGGCGCGCAGTCTGCGGAGGCAGCTCACCCACGACGGTAACCAGAAAAGCGCTATCCCCTTCCGTCACCTGGTGCATATAAACGGTGGTGGCGCCAATCAGGGAGGCGCCCGTCGGCATGCTAACCGGGCCAGCCGGCTCAACGAAGACCGAAAAAGCGGCCAGGCCATCGGAGAAGGCAACGGCCTGGCCCTTGCCGGAGCGGGGCGCCGCCGCAGGGACAAACCCTTCCGGGCGCCAGCCAAGCTGCCACCCATCCATACGCTGGACCACCGATGCCGTAACAGCGGGCTCATCCAGCGTTCTGGAAATTTCCCGGCCCTCGGTGCGGATCTCGAATTCGCTATCGGGAATGTCCTCGCCGATGTGCAGGCTGGTGAACTGAAACTGCTCGAGCACTTGCCCCTCGGCATTACGAACGTGACTCTTGACCAGAAGACCGGTGGATTTCTCCAGCCAGAGCCGATGACTGTAGCGGTAGGGATCCTTGGCGCTTAGCGCCACTGAAACCACGTCATACCCTGCAACCCGGTCCTCACCTTTCATTTCCGCCCGATACCAGTGACTGACCGGCATCAGCTGACTGGTGAACGCTTCGGCGAACGGGCCTGACGGAATCACCTGGTCAAGCTTGACGCGGCCTGTCTCAGGAAGCACGCAGACCACATTCATGCCTTTGCGAACAATTTCTCCACTGCCGCCGTCCTGCAGAACCAGCCGCTCCTCTACAACGCCATCATTGTAACGATGGGCAATCTGCATGGAGTGCACGCTCTCGCCCCGGGCGTATACGAACACACCGCGGTAGGACGTCATGTTCAGGGCCGGACCCAGCCTTTCAAGCCAGGCGGATGCCTCGTCTTCGTCCGCGGCAGCCGGCAGCGACCCAGCAAGCGCGAGCAAAAAACCCACGAGCATGGACAGCGCACGGCTTGGGACCATATTAATGAAGACTTGAGGCATGATTAAACTCTCGCTCCGGGATTCAGTAGCCGGCACCGTTGGCACTGACCAGACGGGCATAGCCGACGGCGCCCCGCCCGGCGCCAACACTGTTGTGCTGTGCGTGTTCCAGCAGGTAGCGACTCATATACTCCCACTGTTCCTCATCAAGACCCTGCAGGGCAATTTCCCTGACCGGCTGGTCCTGCACAGGCGTTTCTGGTGCGGCTGCGGTCACCGGCTGAACCGGCCCGGTCGCGGATGAATCCCAGCCGGCACCAGCACCGAACCCGACCAGCAGCGCCATGGCAACCATGGCGGCAGCCGGCCAGTGCCAGCGGCCGGACCTGGTGGCCTGTACGGCAGCTTCAGGCCTGACCGCGGTGGTGCCCCGCCCGTCAAGCCGTTCACGGACGCCCACGCTGACGTCCATACCGTGGGCCGGCGAGTGGCCGTCATGCATAAGGTCGCGAACATCCTGCCAACGCTGCCACTGCGCCCGAACCTCGTCCTGGCGATCGTGGGAAAGCAGGCGACGTACCGAAAGTTCGTCAGCTTCGTCGTCCATCATGGCGGACAGTGTTTCTCTGAGACGATCATCCATGGGATGCAACCTCAATTACGTCACCGAGTGATTGAGTAAAGGCCCGAGATGCCGATCAACCGCATCCCGGGCCCTGAATATTCTTGAACGGACAGTACCGATCGGGCACTCGAGGATACCCGCGATATCCTCATAGCTCAGCCCATCGTATTCCCTGAGCAGAAAGGCAGAGCGCAACTCCTCAGGAAGCTGGGCGATCGCCTTGTTCAATTCTTTCTGGAGCTGTTCCCGTTGCAGGAGCCGTTCAGGCGAAGCGGTGTCACGCAGCCGTGAACCGTCATCGAAATTCTCCGCTTCCGCCGAGTCGGCACTGCCCTGCGGCCGCCGGCCGCGGGATTCCAGGTAATTCTTCGCGGTGTTGACGGCAATCCGGTACAGCCATGTATAGAAGGCGCTGTCCCCGCGGAAGCGCTCGATCGCCCTGAACGCCTTTACGAAGGTCTCCTGGGTCAGATCCATGACTTCCTGACTGTCGTAGACGTACCGACTGATAATTGATGCGACTCTGGATTGGTACTTGACCACCAGAAGATCGAAGGCGGCGCGATCACCATTACGGACCTTGCGCACCAGCTGCAGATCCGTCTGGCTGTCCGGGTGATCGCCCTGTTGTTTCTCTGTATCAGGAGTCATGGACTGGTTGCCGGGGTTCCCTGATTTGATGGCCAGCTGTCCGGCCTGTACCAAGTTTCGCTGCGTCATTGATGCTATCCGGCGTCCGTTCATGAAACGGGCTAGACCACCGGTCAGGCGGCTCACCCTGTCAGGCCAAATAGACAGCAAGCGTAAAGTTTAGTTCAATACACGTCCACATTATGGCCTGCGATAACGACCCGATGCCACAGTCCTTCGAATACGATGTTCTCATTATCGGCAGTGGTGCTGCCGGCCTCACCGTCGCGCTCAATCTGCCGGAGCACCTGAAGGTCTGCGTGGTGAGCAAGGCTCAGATCAGCAGCGGCGCCACGCTCTGGGCACAAGGCGGTATCGCCGCAGTTCTGGATGATCAGGATTCCACCGAAAACCACATCTCCGACACCCTCAATGCTGGCGCAGGCCTGTGCCATGAGGACGCCGTGCGGTTCACGGTCGAACATGGCAGGGAAAGCATCAACTGGCTGATCGATTCCGGTGTCGATTTTACGCGGGATCAGGACGCCCACTACCACCTGACCCGTGAGGGCGGCCACAGTCATCGGCGCATCATTCATGCAGCCGATGCCACGGGGCATGCGGTCTCAACCACCCTCACCTCCCAGGCAGAGGCACGACCAAACATAGAACTCATGTCTGGTCGGGTGGCTGTGGATCTGATCACCAATCGCAAACTGTCCCTGCCGGGAAACCGATGCGTCGGTGCCTACATCCTGAACCTTGAAGACAACCATGTAGAGCTGTTCCGGGCACGATTCACAGTGATTGCCACCGGCGGCGCCTCCAAGGCCTACCGCTACACAACCAATCCGGACGGCGCTTCCGGAGACGGGATTGCGATGGCCTGGCGGGCCGGTTGCCGGGTGGCAAACATGGAGTTCAACCAGTTTCACCCCACATGCCTTTATCACCCCCACGCCAAATCCTTCCTGATCACGGAAGCCGTGAGGGGCGAGGGTGGCCTGCTGAAACTGCCGGATGGTTCCCGGTTTATGGATCGCTTTGACGAGCGTGGCGAGTTGGCGCCCCGCGATATCGTTGCCCGGGCTATTGACCACGAAATGAAACGACTGGGTGCTGATCATCTGTACCTGGACATCAGCCACAAACCCGCCGACTTTATAAAGCACCACTTCCCCACCATCTACGAGAAGTGTCTGGGCTTCGGTATCGATATTACCCAAGAGCCCATTCCCGTAGTTCCAGCCGCTCACTATACCTGTGGCGGAATCATGAGCGATGAACGTGCCCGAACCGATGTTAACCAGCTCTACGTGGTCGGCGAGGCTGCCTTCACCGGGCTCCATGGGGCCAACCGAATGGCCAGCAACTCCCTGCTGGAATGTCTGGTTTATGGCCGTGCGGCTGCGGCGGATATTGCCCGCCGGGAAGCCGACATTCCACCACCGCCAGAGGCACCAGACTGGGATGAAAGCCAGGTGCGGGACTCTGACGAAGACGTGGTAATCTCCCACAACTGGGACGAGCTTCGCCATTTCATGTGGGACTACGTCGGCATTGTGCGGACCACCAAGCGGCTGCAGCGGGCCAAGCACCGGGTGGATCTTTTGTCTGCGGAAATCGGCGAGTTCTACAGCAACTACCGTGTCACCAATGACCTGCTGGAACTTCGTAACTTGGTCACCGTGTCTGATCTCATCATATGTTCGGCACTGCAGCGCAGGGAAAGCCGAGGGCTGCACTACACTCTCGATTATCCGGGACTGATCAATGAGGTGCGTGATACCGTGCTGGTTCCCACCACCTACCGTACACTCGCGCCCTGAACGAACACCGTTTTTACACAGGATTCAATGGTAAACACTATGTCAGAGACACCTGCATCGTCTGAAAAAGCAGAATTCAACCGCCTCTGGTGGCATAGCCGTAGAGGCATGCTGGAGCTGGACAACCTTCTGATTCCCTTCATGGAAGAGGCCTTCCGCGATCTGGACGCTGAAGACCAGGCCCGCTACAAGAAACTGCTCACCTGCGAAGATAACGACATGTTTGAGTGGTTCATGCAACGCAGCCGCCCGGCCGATCCCGATCTTCAACGCATGGTCGACATCATTCTCAAACGTGTCCAGCCGGATTGAACTAACGCTAACGCCCTCCCTGCTGGTTGGCCTGCTTGCGGTGCTGCCATGGGTTTTGCTGCTGGCTTTCCTGGTGATGGCGCTGCTGGCAGGCAAATTCTGGCTTCTCGTTGCAATCCCCATTGCACTGTGGGGCGCTGCCCTGCAGTATCGGTCAAACGGGTTACTTCTGGGCGGTGGTTCCGTGAGTGGTCTCCTGATCGAACACGATAAAATGTATGCCAGAATCGGAGACAAGCAGAGGGTAGAGGTTATTCCACTTGCCTCCAGCCGGATCTGGTCAGGCCTGGCACTCTTGAAACTTCGGCCTGCCGGCACCAGATTCCGCTCATACACTTCACTCCTGCTGGCACCAGTACCCGGAAGCCCGGGCAATGTTCCGGCGGAGGATTTCCGTCGTCTCAGGGTCTGGCTCAGACTGGGCCGCCCCCGGCGATCATCTCACTGATTCAATAACCTGGAGTACGCCATGACCGACACAGACGCTTATGTATCTGCCGTTGCAGAGTATCCCCTGCCGGACAACGGTTGGGCGGATCTCGACAACCGCGTGGTTGTATGCGTCAGCGGGCCGGGCACCGACAAGTTTCTTCAGGGCCAGTTCAGCCAGAACCTCGATGAGGTAATCCCGGAGTATTCGCCGCGCGCGGCCGCAGCAACGCCCAAGGGACGTGCCTACTGCCTCACACGTATGGTCCGTTCAGGCGACGATATCCTGATGGACTTTCCCGCCGAACTCGCTGACGACATCATCAGCCACTTGCGCAAATATCTGATGCTGTTTCGTGGAACCACCATGGAGGTGGTTCAGGAAACGAAGATTATAGGGATTCTGGGCAACGGCCTGGCAGAAACGCTCGCCGGAAAGCCACTGGATTCTCTGAAGGAGCCCGGGGACGCCTGCACGCTCCCTGACGGCATCCTCGTGAAAACGCAATCGACAGCCGAGGGCACACCCCGCTTCGAGTTCTGGCACACTGAAGAGGGCGAAGCAGCACTCCCCGCCAGCGCCCGCATGTCGGCGGCCGACTGGCAGGCCTCCGAAATCGCAGCGGGCGTCGCCTCTCTGACTACGGCCACACAGGAGTCCTTCGTGCCACAGATGCTGAACTGGCAGCATGTGGGTGGCGTGCATTTCAAGAAAGGCTGCTACACCGGTCAGGAAGTGATTGCCCGCATGCACTTCCTTGGGCAATTGAAAAAGAGCCTCTTCCGCTTCCGTATTGAACAGTCAGAAGACCTGCCAACCCCCGGAACCGCATTGTTTGCCGGCGAGCGGTCAGTCGGAGAAGTGGTCAACGCGATCAAATACGGCGACGGCAGCGTTGAATTACTTGCGGTGGTTCGCCACGATGCCGCTGAAAACACCTTGCATCCGGAGGGCCTGTCACAGGTGACGCTGGAGCCAATGCCACTGCCCTACCCGGTGCCCGAAAGGGAAAAAAGCGCACAATCAGATACATAAGTTGACAGGCAAACGCGCCAGAATTTGCTATTTTGCTATGTAATAGCTCACATGTTTGATTATTCCGGCAGGGCCATCAGCCGGAATCTACACGCGGACCTTTACTGACCATGTCGAATATTGTCGAAACCATCAAAGCCGATCTCAACGCTGCCATCGAAAACGATAAGCTGGTGCTGCCCACCCTTCCGGAGGTGGCCCTTCAGGTCAGAGATATTGCGCAATCCGAGGATTCTTCAATCGCCGATCTGGTCAAGGTCATCAGCAATGACACGGCACTTTCCGCACGCATCATCCGGGTAACCAACAGCCCGCTGTTTCGCGGCAGTCGGGCCATCGAAAACCTGAATATGGCGGTCAGCCGACTGGGCATGGCCTACACCAGCAACCTGGCCATGGGCCTGGCCATGGAGCAGATGTTCCAGGCCACGTCCGACATGATCGACAAGCGCATGCGCGCTACCTGGCAGACCAGTACCGAAGTCGCGGGCGTGTGCCATGTTCTTGCGCAACACTACACGAAACTCAAGCCCGACCAGGCTACCCTTGCAGGTCTGGTGCATCTGATCGGTGTGCTACCCATCCTGCGTTATGTGGAAGATCAGGATATCCAGATCAGCAGTATCATGCTGGACAATGTGGTCGATGAGCTGCATCCAAAGATCGGGGCGACCATCCTCAAGAAGTGGGATTTCCCGAAAGAGCTCCAGAACGTTCCCCTGGAATACGCCAACTTCAACCGGGAAGTGCCGACGGCCGACTATGCGGATCTGGTGATGGTGGCCAATCTGCAGCTGGTTGCGGGGTCAGAGCACCCCTGGAATGAAATGGACTGGACGAAGATTTCGGCGTTTGATCGTCTTGGGTTGGATCCGAATATCGACATGAGCGAGGAAGAGGATCTGAACGCTCAGATGGAAGCGGCTATGGCGCTGCTTCAGTAATAGCCGGTACTTCTTGCCCCCTCGCTTTTTGGTGGCTGGCGCGGGGGCGGTGAGCCTTTCCCTCGGGAAAAGAACTCGCTGCGCTCAGACACCTTTTCCTGTCGGGAAAGGCTCACCGCCCCCACACCGATCGAACCTTGGAAGGGCACCTCTTACCTGCCCTTTCAGCTCTTCTTGTATCTCTCGATCAGCTCAGCTTTGCTTGGCAACGCCCAGTTAACGGTGGGCTTTCCCTGCTGCTCCAGCCAGTCGTTGGCCTTTGAGAAATGCTTGCAACCGAAGAAGCCCCGGTAAGCACTAAGGGGTGACGGGTGTGGGCCGTCTAGGACCAGGTGTTTGTTGCGGTCGATGTGCTGGCCTTTCTTTTTGGCGTAGCTGCCCCAGAGCAGGAATACCACGCCTTCCCGCTCGCGGTTGATGGTTTCGATGACTTTGTCGGTGAAGGTTTCCCAGCCTTTACCCTGGTGGGCGCCGGCCTGGCCCTGAACGACGGTGAGGACGCTGTTGAGCAGCAATACGCCCTGCTCTGCCCAGGGCTGCAGGCAGCCGTGGTCGGGGGGAGCGATGCCAAGGTCGTCCTGGATTTCCTTGAAGATGTTTACCAGAGACGGCGGGATGGCCACTTTCGGGCGTACGGAGAAGCACAGGCCGTGGGCCTGGCCGGGGCCGTGGTACGGGTCTTGTCCGAGAATAACGACTCTTACGTTATCCAGGGGCGTGCTGTTGAGGGCGTTGAAGCAGTGTTGGCTCGCGGGGAACAGGACTTTGCCGGCCTGTTCCTCGGCGGCGAGGAATTCCGCCAGGCCCTGCATGTAGGGCTGGCGGAACTCTTCCGCGAGGTGTTCTTTCCAGCCCCGGTCGGGCCTGAGCTGGCTGGCCAGTACCTCAACCGGGCTCATGGATCAGTCCTCGTCTTTCCGGCTTTCCGCCTTGTGCTCCGGGCGCATGGCCGGGAACAGGATAACGTCGCGAATTGACGGCGAATTGGTTAGCAGCATGGCCAGGCGGTCGATACCGATACCTTCGCCCGCGGTGGGCGGCAGTCCGTATTCCAGCGCCATCACATAATCCTCGTCATAGAACATCGCCTCGTCGTCACCGGCGTCTTTCTCGGCCACCTGGGCCTGGAAGCGCTCGGCCTGGTCCTCGGCGTCGTTCAGCTCCGAGAAGCCATTGGCGATTTCGCGGCCGCCCACGAAGAACTCGAAGCGTTCGGTGACGAACGGATTGCTGTCTTTGCAGCGCGCCAGGGGCGACACTTCTTTCGGGTACTCGGTGATAAAGGTCGGCTGCATCAGGCGATGCTCGGCGGTCGCCTCGAAAATCTCGATCTGCACCTTGCCCAGGCCCCAACCTTCCTTGAGGTGAATACCCAGATCTTTGGCGACCTGACGAGCACTGGCGTCGTCCGCCAGCTGATCGGGCTTGATATCCGGGTTGTAGCGCAGGATGGCATCGACCACGGTCAGGCGCTCGAAGGTTTTGCCGAAATCGTACTCAACAGTCTCTTCGCTGCCATCGGCCAGGGTTCGGCTGTTCACCACGGTGGTCGTACCCAGGACTTTCTGGGTAATGGTGCGCAGCATGTCCTCGGTGAGATCCATCAGGTCGTTGTAGTCAGCGTATGCCTGATAAAACTCCACCATGGTGAACTCTGGATTATGACGGGTGGAAAGCCCCTCGTTCCGGAAGTTTCGGTTGATCTCGAACACCCGCTCAAAGCCGCCAACGACAAGGCGCTTCAGGAACAATTCCGGGGCAATACGCAGGTACATGTCGATACCCAGCGCGTTATGGTGGGTCACGAAGGGCCGCGCCGTGGCGCCGCCAGGAATCACCTGCAGCATCGGGGTTTCAACTTCCATGAAGTCCCTGTCGGTGAAGTACTGACGCATGGCGCTGATGATCTTCGAGCGCGCATAGAACACCCGACGACTGTCCTCGTTGACCATCAGATCGACGTAGCGGTGACGGTAACGGGCTTCCGTATCGGTCAGGCCCTTGTGCTTTTCAGGCAACGGGCGCAGGGACTTGGTGAGCAACACGTACTCGTCCATGGTCACGTAAAGATCGCCCTTGCCTGATTTGGACAGGGTGCCTCGCACGCCCACGATGTCCCCCAGATCCCAGTGCTTGGTGTCTTTCTGGACATCCTTGGACGCGTAGATCTGGATCCGGCCAGTCATGTCCTGGACCACCTTGAATGCCTTGCGATCGAGCATCATGCGGCCGGCAATGGCCACCTTGATACCGAGGGACTCCAGCTCTTCCTTGGTTTTTTCACCGTATTTCGCCTGCAGTTCGGCGGCGGTGGCGTCACGACGAAAGTCGTTCGGGAAGGCGTTGCCCTGGTCGCGCATTTCTGACAGTTTGGCGCGGCGCTCGGCAATCAGCTTGTTGTCCTCATGCGGTGCGGCATTCTGAGTTTGATCAGTCATTTTGGCTCACTAGGAATCGGGTTGTCCGGGTTAGCGTGGCAAAGGCGCTGGTTACAGCGCCATTTTCAGGCTGGCTTCGATGAACTTGTCAATGTCACCGTCCAGCACCGACTGGGTATTACTGGTTTCTACCTTGGTGCGCAGGTCCTTGATACGGCTGTCGTCCAGAACGTAGGAACGGATCTGGCTGCCCCAACCAATGTCGGCCTTGGCGTCCTCGGCTTTCTGTTTCTCGGCGTTGCGCTCCTGCATCTCACGCTCAAACAGCTTTGCCTTGAGCTGTTTCATGGCCTGGTCCTTGTTCTGGTGCTGGCTTCGACCAGCCTGACAGGCCACGACAATACCGGTGGGATTGTGAGTCAGACGCACCGCCGACTCGGTCCGGTTAACGTGCTGACCACCAGCGCCGGAGGCACGGTAAACATCCACCCGAAGATCCGCCGGATTGATTTCAATTTCGAAGCTGTCATCCACTTCCGGTGACACAAACACGGAAGAGAAAGACGTGTGCCGACGGTTGCCGGAATCGAACGGTGACTTACGCACCAGACGGTGAACGCCAGTTTCGGTACGCAGCCAGCCATAGGCATAATCGCCCTGGATGTGAATGGTGGCACTCTTGATGCCCGCCACTTCGCCCTCCATCAGTTCGACTATCTCGGCCTTGAAGCCGCGGCGTTCGGCCCAGCGCAGATACATGCGCAAAAGCATGTTGGCCCAGTCCTGGGCTTCGGTGCCACCAGAACCGGCCTGTATGTCGAGGTAGGCGTTGTTGGCGTCCATTTCGCCGGAGAACATGCGGCGGAATTCAAGCTTCTCGAGCTCTTTATCAAGACCCTCAAGATCTGACTCGATCTCGGCAACGGTGCCCTCGTCCTCTTCTTCTGCAGCAATATCCAGCAGGCCCTCGGCGTCTTCCAGGCCGGAGGTGAGGTTGTCGATGGTCTTGACGATCAGTTCAAGGTCCGCGCGCTCTTTGCCCAGGGCCTGAGCCCGCTCCGGGTCGTCCCAGACGCTTGGCTGCTCCAGTTCGCGCTCAACTTCGATCAGTCGTTCACTACGCTGATCGTAGTCAAAGATACCCCCTGAGCGCTTCAGTGCGCTCACGAAGCTCTTTAATCTTCGTCACAATGGGATTGATTTCCATGAAACCCTTACTCGCTCTAGAAAATGGAGAGTAAAAACAGAGGCGGGATTCTACCGGAAATCGGTTTGTAAATCAGCCTGCGGGTTTCCGTGAATCAGGCAAGAGGCTCGAGGTAATCCACCAGAAGCTGGAGATTGGTGCGCCCCCGGAAGGTATTGGCATCCGGCTTGTAAACCACCCGAGCACCGGTACGGGTGTAGTCGGGCACTTCCGGGCCGGTATTAAAGGCAATACCGTCGATGATCCCGCCGCCTTCAACAGGTTGCAACACCAATTTCAGATGGTTTTCGCCGACTATCCGCTGGCTGACCACCCGGAACTCGCCGTCGAACAGTGGCTCCGGGAAATGCTGCCCCCAGGGGCCGGCGCGTTTGAGCAGCGCGGCGGTGTCCAACGACAGTTCACTAGCGCCCAGAGGCCCATCGGTTGTGATCGCCGCCTCCAGGTCCTCGGCCGAGAGGGTGTCTCGAACGGCGCGATCGAAGGCCTCGGAAAAGGCATCCAGATCATCCCTGGCGAGGGTCATGCCCGCAGCCATCGCGTGACCGCCAAACTTTTTCATGATCCCCGGATGACGTGAGTCGACCACGGCAAGCACATCCCGGATATGAAGCCCGGGAATGGAGCGAGCAGAACCTTTGATGTCTACGCCGTTTTCGTCCGGCGCAAAGGCAATGGTCGGTCTATGGGTCTGCTCACGGATACGGGCAGCCAGGATTCCGATAACGCCCTGGTGCCAATCGGTATCGAAAAGCGCAAGCCCCCAGGGCAGTCCATCCAGGTCCAGCGACATTGAAGACAGCAGATCCTGGGCCTGGGCTTTCATGTCTTTTTCTATGGTGCGGCGTTCACGATTGAAGGTGTCCAATTCCCGGGCCAGTCGGCGAGCCTCGTCCGGACTGTCTGCCAGCAGGCAGGCAATCCCGATACTCATGTCATCAAGCCGGCCCGCAGCATTCAGGCGAGGACCAACCACAAATCCGAGGTCGGTTGAGCTGATCGCCGTGTGGTCCCGACCCGCGACTTCCAGCAGCGCCAGGATACCGGGGCGGGCCTCACCCTGACGTATACGGCGCAGGCCCTGCTCAACGAAGATCCGGTTGTTGTGGTCCAGAGGCACAACATCAGCCACGGTGCCGAGCGCCACCAGATCCAGCAGGCACCCCAGGTTAGGCTCGGGATCAGGCAGGCGATTGGTTTCCCGGAGCTGCTTGCGCAACGCTGTGAGCACGTAAAACATGACGCCAACACCGGCCGCGTTCTTGCTCAGGAAAGGACAACCCGGCTGGTTTGGATTGACGATGGCATCGGCATCCGGAAGCTCTTCGCCGGCCAGGTGGTGATCGGTCACCACCACTTTCACGCCAAGTTCCTTGGCCGCTCGAACACCTTCAACCGCGGATATGCCGTTATCAACGGTGACCATCAGGTCTGGGAGCTGACCCTCGTCGCGCAGGCGTTCAATAATACCCGGCGTCAGGCCGTAGCCATCGGCAAACCGGCTGGGAACGCGAAAGTCGATACTCTGCAGACCCAGCATGGAGAGTCCAAGCATGGCAACGGCTGTACTGGTAGCACCATCGGCGTCGAAATCGCCGAGCACAAGCACCCGCTGCTGCTGATCGATAGCCTCGGCAAGAAGCTCAACGGCCCGGTCAATACCCCTCAGAGACAGGGGTGAAGCCAGGTGTTTCAGGGTGTAGCTCAGCTGCTCATCGGAGGTAACGCCACGGGCAGCGTAGAGGCGGCGAAGCAAGGGAGGCAGGTTTTGCCCCCAATCCGGAAAGGTATCGGGCTGGGGGCGACGCAGGATCTTTTTTGGTGTCATACCCGATCAGGCGTTTTTCCAGTGCTTGGCAATGAATGCCTGCACACCGTCGATATTGTTATCCAATACGGTATACCGCTCTTCCCGCTCGAACAGGTCGGCCATATGCGCCGGCAGCGGCGGCTCTACACTGACGCCAGACTCTGCCACGGCATCCGGGAACTTGGCCGGGTGTGCGGTACCCAGGGTAATCATTGGCACCGCCTGATCACGGCGGCAGTTGCGCGCTGCACGGACGCCGATGGCGGTGTGAGGATCCAGCAGATACTCGTTCTGCTCGTAGATCTCACGAATGGTGTCGCAGGTGGCCTTGTCGTCCACCGCATCGCTGTCAAAAAGCTTGCGCGCATGCTTCCAGCGATAGTCCTCGATACTGACGGGCCCCTTCGCAGCGTTTTCCAGCAGGGTTTTAACCGCCAGCCCGTCCCGGCCGTGGAGATCAAAGAGCAGGCGCTCAAAATTGCTGGACACCATGATATCCATACTCGGAGACAGGGTGTGTTCCAGTTGGTGCTGCTCGTATTTGTTACCACTCATGAAGCGATGCAGGATATCGTTACGGTTGGTGGCAATGACCAGCTGAGAGATTGGCAGCCCCATCTTCTTGGCAAGGTAGCCGGCAAAGATATCGCCGAAGTTCCCGGTGGGCACAGAAAACGCCATGCTCCGATCCGGACCGCCCAGTGCCAGGGAGGCATGGAAGTAGTAGACGATCTGGGCCATGATCCGGGCCCAGTTGATGGAGTTGACAGCTGCCAGCTGGGTTTTGCCACCCAGGAACGACTGGTTGCCGAAACTCTCCTTCACCATGCGCTGACAGTCGTCGAAGTTGCCACGCACTGCAATGTTGTGGATGTTTTCACCCTGGACGGTGGTCATCTGACGGCGCTGAACCTCTGACACCCGCTGATAGGGGTGCAGAATGAAAATATCCACGTGCTCGCACCGGCGACAACCCTCAATGGCAGCCGAGCCGGTGTCACCGGAGGTCGCTCCCATGATAACCACGTGCTGCTTGCGCTTCTCCAGAACATAGTCGAGGAGACGCCCTAACAGCTGGAGGGCGAAATCCTTGAACGCCAGCGTCGGGCCGCGGAAAAGCTCCATCACCCACTCGTTGGTATCCAGCTGAACCAGTGGGGCCACGGCCTTGTGGGCGAAAACCGAGTAGGTCTCGTCCAGCATCTTGCGGAAATCATCCGCAGGGATAGCGTCATCCACGAACGGGTACATTACGTTGAACGCCAGCTCACTGTACGAAAGCCCGCGCCAGCTCCGGATTTCTTCCAGATCAAAATGTGGCAGGGATTCAGGAACATAGAGGCCGCCGTCTGTCGCCAGACCGGTCAGCAGAACATCCTCAAAGCCCAGTGCGGGCGCTTCACCCCGCGTACTGATGTATCTCACGTTCGTACCTGTCAGTTGAAGTTTTCAGCGCGGATGCGGACAACATGGCCATCGGTATCGGACAGAGCTTCCAACTCTTCGATCGCACGGTTGATCTGGCGCTCCTGAACGGTGTGGGTCAGGATGATCACCGGAATACGTCCGTCCTTCAGCTCGGATTCCTTCTGCATGATCGACTCGATATTGATGCCATGCTCACTCAGGATGGAGGCAATCTTGGCCAGCACACCCGGACGATCCAGAGCGGTAATGCGCAGGTAGTAGGCAGACTGGATGTCCTCCATGGACAGAACATCCAGGTCTTCCATGGCATCCGGTGAGAAGCCAAGGTAGGGCACACGCAGCTTGCTTTCGGTCGCCACGGCACGGGCCACATCGACGATATCGGCAATAACAGCCGACCCGGTTGCCTCATCCCCTGCTCCGGGACCGTAATACATGGTCTGGCCAACGGCATCGCCATCCACCAGCACCGCGTTCAGGACACCATCAACCTGGGCAATCAGATGACTCTGGGGCACCAGGGTCGGATGCACACGCAGCTCGATGCCATCATCGCGGCGACGGGCAATGCCGAGGTGCTTGATGCGATAACCCAGCAATTCGGCGTGAGCAATGTCATAAGGCGTAATCTTCGAAATGCCTTCGGTGAAGCCTTTCTCGAACTGGAGAGGCACGCCAAACCCGGCCGATGCCAGTATGGTCAGCTTGTGGGCGGCATCAATGCCTTCCACATCAAAGGTCGGGTCTGCTTCGGCGTACCCAAGATCCTGGGCTTCTTTGAGAACCTCGGAAAATTCCCGACCGGCACGCATTTCGGTCAGAATGTAGTTCCCGGTGCCGTTGATGATGCCAGCAATCCAGTCAATGCGGTTTGCCGCCATGCCTTCACGAACAGCCTTGATGACCGGAATACCGCCGGCTACACCCGCCTCGTAAGCCACCACAACACCAGCCTTCTCGGCCGCCTCGAAGATTTCGTTGCCGTGGACGGCAATCAGGGCCTTGTTCGCGGTAACCACGTGCTTGCCGTTGCGGATTGCCCCCAGCACCAGCTCTTTGGCCGCATCGTAACCACCGATGAGCTCGACCACGATATCCACGTCGGGATCGTTCACCACGTCGTAAATGTCGGTGCTGAAGGGCACATCGCCGAGGTCCATATCCTCGCGGGCCCGGCGACTGGCAACCCGGGTGATCCGGATATTGCATCCGGCCCGACCGGCAATCAGCCTGGCGTTGCGGGTCAAGACATTAAAGGTACCGCCGCCGACGGTTCCCAATCCGCAGATTCCGACACTGACGTCTTTCAAACTCTCACCTCTGATCCCGAAGGGGTGCTGATGAATTATATTAGGCGGGCATAGTATACCGATTCAGGCCTCACTGAATAAGCCCTGAATCGGATCCTTCGAAAATACCGTGTAACGCATCCCGTACGATAGGTGCGCCAGGGTTTCAGAGCAGCCCGAGGCCTTCGGCCAGACGCTGGGCCGGGACATAGCCACGAATCATGCTGCCATCTTCCAGAACAATGGCAGGCGTCCCTGTGACCCCTGCCCGGCCACCAAGCTCATACTGCTCGCCCACCGGATTTTCGCAACTTGCGTCGGGTACTGAGCGGCCGGCCTTGGCTGCGTCCATGGCCGCCTGCTGATCGTCAGCACACCAGACCGACTCATACTTCTTGAAAGACGCTGTATTGGGGCCGGACCGGGGAAACGCGTAGTAATTGACGGTAATGCCATAGTCATTCAACTGCGGCACCTCGTCATGCAGCTTCCGGCAGTAAGGGCAGTCGATATCAGTAAACACGCTTACCACGGCCTTTTCGTTTTTCGCCGGGAAGCTGATAACTCCCTCGTTACCATAGTCCGCCATCATTTCGCGACGGGCCTCCGTGCGGGCGGCTTCGGTGACATTGGCAATGCCCTGATCGGTAATCTTGAGAAGATCTCCCGTCATCAGGTACTGGCCATCCTCGGTCGCGTAGATGGTGTCGCCATTGTTGCTCTGAACCTCATAGAGGCCCTTGGCTTCGGATTCCTTTACCGACACCACCTTGAGGCCGGGGACGGCCTGGGTCAGACGCTCGGAAATCCGGTCTTCCACTTCACCGGCACTGACGCTCGCCGCGCCAAAGGCACCCAGGACAACTCCAAGCGCCACAACCACATGTTTCATATTCATTCTGGCAAACAACCTTTTCCAGTAAACAGTTAAACAACCCGGGCAGTATTGGCACAGGCCGGGAATCAATTCAATGCGACAAATACACAAAAAGAAAGTTCACCCCCAATCGCGGAACCGCCCCACGGCTAGCCCCTGGGATGGTGAGCCTGGTGCAGCGACTGCAGTCGCTGACGAGCCACATGGGTGTATATCTGTGTTGTCGACAGGTCAGAGTGGCCCAGCAGCATCTGCACCACACGCAGGTCCGCTCCATGATTAAGTAGGTGCGTGGCAAAGGCATGCCTGAGTGTATGAGGCGACAGGTGTTTGCGAATACCCACTCGAACCGCGTAGTGCTTAATACGATGCCAGAAAGTCTGACGAGTCATCGCCGCAGCACGGTTGCCCGGGAACAGCGCATCGCAGGATCGCCCTTTAAGGAGTTCCGGCCGCCCTTCCTTCATATACTGCAGCAACCAGTCCACTGCCTCTTCACCCAGGGGGACCAACCTCTCCTTGTCGCCCTTGCCAGTGATCCGAACCACGCCCTGACGAAGGTTTACCTGATCAACCCGCAACTCGGTCAGCTCCGAGACCCGCAGACCGCAACCGTAGAGTATTTCCAGCATGGCCTTGTCCCTGAGCTCAATGGCAATTCCGGGGTCCGGCTCGGAAAGCAGCGCATCCACCTCGCCCTCGGTCAGCGAGTCGGGGAGACGCCGAGGCAGCCTGGGGCTGTCAATCCGAAGGGTCGGGTCTTCAGTAATCAGGCCTTCTCGCAGCAGAAACCGATAAAACCGCCGCAGCCCGGACAACCGCCTGGCCGCCGTGGAGCTCTTGACGCCCTGCGCGAGGCCACTGGACATCCAAGCCAGTAAGTCGGTTCTGCGAACATCCTTGAGCAGCGGCTTGCCAGGCTGACTTTCGAGCCATTCCGACAACCGCAACAGATCGCTCCGGTAAGCCTGGCGGGTTTTTTCGCCCAGTCCGTCCTCCAGCCAGATGGCATCAACAAACCTGACGATCACCGATTCATCTTCTGCTCTCATGGCAAGTTCCCAGACTGCATAGGTCCCACAACACACCAAGCATACCGAAACCTCAGACACAAAAAAGGCAGCCCTCGGCTGCCTTTTGCTGACTGCTGTTCAGCGCACTGCTGATCAGCCCAGCTTTTCCTTGATACGAGCCGCCTTGCCAGACAGGTCGCGCAGGTAGTAAAGCTTGGCCTGGCGAACATCGCCACGACGCTTCACGCTGATGCTTTCGATCAGCTTGGAGAAGCTCTGGAAAGTACGCTCAACACCAACACCGTAGGAGATCTTACGTACGGTGAAAGAGGAGTTCATGCCGCGGTTACGCTTGCCGATGACGACACCTTCGAACGCCTGAAGACGCTCACGGTTACCCTCGGTTACGCGAACCTGAACGACCACGGTGTCACCCGGCGCAAACGCGGGGATTTCCTTGGTCATCTGTTCTGCTTCAAGTTGACTGATGATGTTGTTCTTGCCGCTCATCGTAATGCTCCTGATACCCAATCTGTTAATGCCCTGATTATTCAGAGGCACCCGGTTCGTTCAAAATCTCTTCCAGCAGCTCACGCTCTTCGTCCGTAAACACCCGCTTTTCCAGCAGGTCGGGGCGTCGCTCCCGGGTTCGCCTCAGCGACTGCTTGAGCCGCCAACGCCGGATCTGATCATGGTGACCGCCCAATAAAACATCCGGCACCGCCTGACCTTCGTAAACCTCGGGCCGGGTGTAGTGCGGACAATCCAGCAAACCGTCGGCGAAAGAATCCTGCTCTGCCGACTGCGCATGACCCAGCGCTCCGGGGATGAGGCGTGTAACCGCATCAATAACAGCCATCGCTGCCAGTTCGCCACCGGACAGCACAAAATCGCCCAGTGACACTTCCCGATCGACTTCCGTCGCTATCAGGCGCTCATCAACACCCTCGTACCGGCCCGCCACCAGAATCAGTTGCTGTTCTGCCGCGAGCGACTCGACAACAGACTGGTTCAGCGTCTCACCCTGGGGCGACAGGTAAACCACACAGGGGTTTCCGGGTGCCGATTCCCGTGCCGCATGGATTGCGTCCCTCAGGGGCTGAATTTTCATCAGCATGCCCGGGCCGCCACCATAGGGCCGGTCATCTACCGTGCGATGCCGGTCCTGGGTAAATTCACGGGGATTCCAGGTCCGAAAGGTCAGCAGACCATCCCGAACCGCACGCCCTGTGATCCCGTAATCCGTCACCGCACCGAACATCTCCGGGAACAGACTGACTGCGCCAATCCACACCCGTCAGAACTCCGGATCCCAGTCCACCACCATTTGCTTTGCGGCGAGATCAACACTCTGCACCACTTCGCCCGGCAGATAGGGGATCAGACGTTCACGTTGATCAATGGAGCCTGCTGTTGCCTGCACCACCAGAACATCGTTGGATCCGGTTTCCATCAGATGGTGCACTTTACCAAGGCACTCATCATCCACCGTGAACACATCAAGACCTTCCAACTGAAACCAGTAGTACTCCCCATCGGGAAGCGGCGGCAATTCAGCAGTGGAAACCCTGACTTCGGCACCACAATACGTGCGGGCCAGATCACGGTCGTCAATACCTTTCAGCCTGACAACGATCCCCTGCCCCTGGCGGCGACCTTCCTCAAGCTTGGCCGGAATACGCTTGCCATCCAGATCAAGAGTCCAATCGGGATAGTTCAGTATTCCTTCCTTGGGGTCTGTGTAGGAAAAGACTTTAAGCCATCCTTTGACCCCAAACACCGAGGTAATCCGGCCGATCACAGTTTCCTGCGAATTCTGTGTCATGCCATAAACCCCGGTGTCAGTACTGTCTTACCCAGCAGCCTTCAGCAGCTGTGCAACGCGCTCGCTGGTCTGCGCGCCCTGACCGAGCCAGAAATTGACACGATCACGATCAACGCGAAGACTCTCTTCCTGACCACGGGCTACCGGGTTGAAGAAACCTACGCGCTCAATGAAACGACCGTCGCGGGATTTGCGACTGTCGGTGACTGTCAGATGGTAGAACGGGCGCTTCTTGGAGCCGCCACGAGCCAAACGGATAATTACCATTTAACCAATATCCTGTTCTGTTGAACGAACTTTGTACGATTCACGCCTGCTGAACACCAGCTGACGCGAAGACCCATACTCGAAAGGGGCGCTATTCTATGCTAAAAAAGCGCCAAAGAAAACAGCAAAACCAGTTGTTTCCCCGTTTTCCATGTAAGGCTTTTTACATACGGCCAAACGGGGGCATTCCGCCTCCCCCACCGCCGCCAGGGGGCATCATGCCACCCATGCCGCGCATCATATTCGCCATACCGCCTTTCTTGCCAAACTTTTTCATCATCTTCTGCATTTGCTTGTGCTGTTTCAGCAGACGATTGACGTCCTGGATCTGAGTTCCAGACCCCGTGGCGATACGGCGTTTGCGGGAATTGTTGATCACATCCGGGTAACGCCGCTCTTTTGGCGTCATGGAGCAAATGATCGCCTCCATCTGCCCCATGGACTTGTCGTTGACCTGTTGCTGCGCCACCTGGGCCATCTGCCCCATGCCGGGCAACTTGTCGAGCAGGCCACCGATGCCACCCATGTTCTTCATCTGCTGAAGCTGATCCCGAAAATCCTCCAGATCGAAGCTTTTACCCTTCTTGATTTTCTTGGTGAGCTTCTGGGCCTTCTTCTGATCAAGCTTGCGCTCTGCCTCTTCAATCAGCGAGAGCACATCGCCCATACCCAGGATCCGGGAGGCAACCCGGTCCGGATAGAACGGCTCCAGCGCATCAGACTTTTCACCAACACCCAGGAACTTGATCGGCTTACCGGTAATGTGACGAACAGACAGGGCGGCACCGCCACGGGCATCGCCATCGGTCTTGGTCAGTACCACGCCGGTCAGCGGCAGGGCATCGTTGAACGCCTTGGCGGTGTTGGCGGCATCCTGGCCCGTCATGGCATCGACCACGAACAGGGTTTCAACCGGGTTGACCGCTTTATGCAGCCGACCAATCTCTCCCATCATCTGTTCGTCGACGTGCAGTCGGCCGGCGGTATCAAGAATTACCACATCAATGTGTTTCTTCCTGGCCGCGGCAATGGCACCCTCGGCAATATCAACCGGGTCCTGATCAGCACTGCTCGGGAAGAACTCGACACCCACTTCGCCAGCGAGGGTTTCCAACTGGCGAATCGCCGCCGGACGGTAGACGTCGGCGCTGACCACCAGGACGGATTTTTTCTGCCGCTCTTTAAGGAAGCGCGAGAGTTTGGCGACCGTGGTCGTCTTACCTGCACCCTGCAGACCTGCCATCATGACCACGGCCGGCGGCTGGACGTTCAGATTGAGGGACTCATTACCCTCGCCCATGACGCGTTCCAGCTCCTGCTGGACAACTTTCACAAAGACCTGGCCCGGCGTCAGACTGCGCTGCACCTCCTGGCCAATGGCACGCTTGCGGACGCCCTCAACAAAGTCCTTCACCACCGGCAGGGCGACATCCGCCTCCAGCAGCGCCATGCGTACTTCCCGCAGGGTGTCCTTTATGTTGTCATCAGTGAGGCGCGCCTGGCCGGAAATCTTGCGCAGACTGCCGGAAAGTCGGTCTTGGAGGTTCTCAAACATGTTGCTCTTCCGTACCCCGGATAAATTGAGTGCGTGAATCGGCAGAGCCGGCGACGACTCCTTGATTCCAGTTGCATAATCGCGACATTATAACCAGACTATCGCCCTGAAACGACCAGCCCGGTCAAATCGGCGCAAACCAGCGCCGATCCCCAGTCAGAACAGTGGTTAATAAGGAAGTCATGGGAACGCTGATTCTCGCGGTCACCTCTCTTTTTCTTTACAGCGTCGGTACCGCGCTGCAGGCCCTGCATTTCAGGGGCCGGGTTCAAAGCAACATTGCCATTACTACCCTAATTGGCGTTCTCGCCCTGACCAGCCACGGACTTCTCATTGGCCAGACAGTCCACCACGACGGCGGCTTCGATTTCAGTTTTTTCAAAAGCTCCGTGCTCATTTCCTGGCTGATCGTCTTCCTTCTATTGGGACTCAACCTTAAAAAGCCGGTGCAAAGCCTGTTTCTCGGCGTGTACCCGCTGGCCGGCCTCACCATTATTCTCGCCCTGGTTACCCATGGACCCTCGAGACTGGTGTCCGAGCAAAGCTACGGCATGCTCTCCCATATTGCGCTTTCGGTGACAGCCTACAGCCTCTTTACTCTGGCGGCCATCCAGGCGGTTCTACTTTACTTCCAGAATCGCCAACTGAAGCACAATTACAACAGCCTGCTGGTTCGTAACCTGCCGCCTCTGCAAACCATGGAGTCGCTGCTGTTCGAGATGGTCTGGGCCGGCGTCGTCATGCTGATTCTGGCCATTGTGACCGGCGCCCTCTTTATAGAGGATCTCTTTGCCCAGAACCTCGCCCACAAGACCCTGTTCTCGATCCTGTCCCTGCTTGTGTTCGTGGCGCTCCTGATTGGTCGTTACACCAAAGGCTGGAGGGGCATCACCGCCAGCCGTTGGACCCTCGCTGGCTGCGCACTCCTGATGCTGGCCTTCTACGGCAGCAAGTTTGTGCTGGAACTGATCTTCCAGCGCGGCGGCTGACACCGGAAGCACCGGTTATTCTCTTGACACAACGCTCGCCGAAACCCTATTTTCGCTACTTGTCAGCAATATAAGGACACCTCTTTTGAACGAAACATCGCTCACCGCGCTGTTTATTCTCCTGGTTGGACTGATCCTCCTTTCCGGTTTCTTCTCGAGCTCCGAGACGGGGATGATGTCGCTCAACCGATATCGTCTCAAACATATGGCCAAAACCGGCCATAAAGGTGCCAAGCGCGCCCAGGGCCTGCTGCAACGAACCGACCAGCTGATCGGCGTCATCCTGATCGGCAACAACTTCGTGAACATCTTCGCCTCTTCGATCGCCACGGTTATCGCGATTCGGGTCTGGGGCGATGCCGGCATCGCGATTGCCACCATCCTGCTGACCATCGTGATTCTGATCTTCGCAGAAGTCACTCCGAAAACCCTTGCAGCACTATTTCCCGAAAAAATTGCCTTTCCGGCCAGTTACATACTCGGTCCGCTGCTAAAAATCCTGTATCCGATTGTCTGGGCGGTGAACCTGTTCACCGGAGGCATACTGAAACTGCTGGGCGTTTCCGCCGCAGACGCTGCCAACGACCACCTCAGCCGGGAAGAACTGCGAACACTGGTGAACGAGGCAGGCGCCCTGATACCCGCCAAGCACAAGGACATGCTGGTCAGCATTCTGGATCTGGAAAAAGTGACCGTGAATGACATCATGGTGCCTAGAAACGAGGTAGTGGGTATCGACCTGGAAGACGACACCGACACCATTCTGCGCCAACTGCGGAGCAGCCAGCATACCCGGCTTCCGGTCTTCAAGGGCGACATCAATAACATTCAGGGCATACTGCACCTGCGCAGCGCTTCCAAACTGCTGCAACAGGAGGAAATCAACAAGGCCATGATCATGCAGCTTTGCCAGGAACCCTATTTCATCCCGGAAAGCACGCCCCTGAACACCCAACTGATCAATTTCCAGAAAGGTCGTCGTCGGTTCGGCGTTGTTGTCGATGAATACGGCGACGTTCTTGGCCTCGCGACACTGGAAGACATACTCGAAGAGATCGTCGGCGACTTTACGACGGATTATGCCGCCACCAGCCCCGACATCATCCCGCAGGACAACGGCACGTTCATTATCGATGGCACTTCCGCAGTTCGAACCATCAACAAGACCCTGGGCTGGAAGCTCCCTACCGATGGCCCCAAAACCCTCAACGGCCTGATTACCGAAACCCTGGAGAATATCCCCGACACCAACGTCTGCCTGAAAGTGGACGGCCACCGGGTAGAAGTGCTGCAGATCAAGGACAATGTCGTGAAAGCAGCCATTGTGCACCCGAAAAAACGCAAAAAACGTTCTCTGTCACTGAAACAGTAAAACTCGGACACCTCCTCCCTATGGCGCTATAGACCCTTCGGTTATAGCGCCTTCCGTTCTTGAAAGATCAAAATTTAACCGCCAGCTTGACCCCCGGTGATCCCCCACCAACACTGAAGGAGCGTGCGATACAAAAACAATCACAAGGAATACGTCCATGAGTCTGACACACACGTTTGGTCTGCTCGCCCATCCCGACCAGGAGTGGGAGGCGATCCGCAATGAATCCGAGACTGTCACAAGACTGTACGCCGGCCACATTCTGCTGCTGGCATTGATCCCTGCGGTTGCCGGCTTCATCGGAACAACCCAGGTAGGCTGGCAAATTGGTGATGGCCAGATCACCAAGCTGTCGGTAACGAGCGCACTCCAGCTATCCACACTTTTCTACGCGGCCATGCTTGCCGGCATTTTTATACTCGGCAAGTTCATTGATTTTTTCGCCGCAACGTATGATGCGGTAGAACGGACGCCCAGAGGCGTTGCTCTGGCGGCGTACACGGCAACCCCGATTTTCCTGATTGGCGTAATCGCCGCGTATCCGAACATATGGGTGAATATGCTGGCAGGCCTGGTGGCGGTTGCCTACGCGGTCTACCTGCTTTACGAAGGGCTACCGATTCTGATGAGGATCCCGGCGGACAAGGGGTTCATGTTCGCCTCTGCAGTCCTGACGGTTGGCCTCGTTATGTTCGTTGCCCTGCTCGCCATCAGTGTCGTTATCTGGAGCATGGGCATAGGCCCGGTTTACGTGAACTGACCGCAAATTCTCCTGCAAGTCAGTAATCTGCACGAGGGTGCCTGTTGGGCACCCCGTGTTTTTTTGAATTTGCTCCCACGTTAGCGTTTGGTCATGTTAACTTTGGGCAAAATGCGGTAAATTTAACCAATAACGAGAATCCAAGGATTTCAAGCTCGGTCATGTATCCGGTTGAGGCGTAAACAGGAGTCTGCCATGAACAAGCAGTCCGGCATACATTACCTCCGCGAACACAGGGAAGCCGGAAGTAACAGACCGGTTCCTGCGGAGGTCACCCGCATCCGGGACACGGTTGTCGCCGGGCTCGGTGATTTGCTGCAGGGCGCCTTCGACGCCGTCGACGATTCGCTGTTCGAGCTGGCCAATAATGCCCGCAGCAACAACGAACAGAACCGGTATTTCGAGGCGATGCGTGAAATTCGCATCAAGCGTAAGGGTGTCGAGCGGCATTTCCAGAACACCGTTGCCCAATATTTTGCCACCCCCCCTCACACCGGACCGCTTCAGGAAGAACAGCTGAGCAAGCAGGCCAGCGCCGACACTCTTGCCCTGGTCGGCAACGACGACCTTGAGGAGCAGGTTGCCCTCAACGCCATGATCACAAAGGCAAAGGCGCACTTTCAGGGCCCACTGCTGCAACTCCAGACCCGTTTCAGTCAGGTGTACCCCGAAGCCACCGACGAATCACCGGTCAATCCGATGGCACCGGAACACCTGTGCAGTGCGTTCACAGAAGCAATACAGGCCCTTGAAATCCAGATTCGTGAGCGCCTGATCCTGCTCAAGCAGTTTGACCGCTATGTTGTGTCCAACCTCGGCATGCTGCTGGACGAAGCCAACCGCATACTGATCCAGGCCGGCATCATTCCGAACTTCCGTTATCACGGCAAAGCCGGTCAGCAGCATGAGGCCTCCAGCTCCCAGTCGGCAGAGGCGCCAAAACAGGAAAGCGCGCCGGACGCTTCCGCGGCAGAACGGGCCGGCCAGGCCGCTAGCAGCAGCGCGGTTTTCGAACAGATCCGACAGATGCTGGCGCTGCAACGGGCCAATGCGGGCATACCTCCCCGTGCCTCGGACCCGAATGTCCGGGTCGTGGGTGACTCCGAGCTGGCAAGCCTTCTCAATTCATTGCCGCTTTCAGCCCCCAGGCAGGACCAGGGCAACCTGAGCGCCGGCGAACCTGTCAGCATTGATCTCCGTCAGCTGGTACAACAGCTCCTTTCCCAGACCGATACCGGGGATGGTCGAAAACCGGCGCTTAACGAGGTCGATGAAGACCTCATTAACCTGGTTTCCATGCTGTTTGAATTCATTCTTGACGACTACAACCTGTCAGCTCCGGTTCAGGTGTTGATAAGCAGGCTGCAGATTCCGATCCTGAAAGTGGTTATCCGGGACAAGAGTTTCTTCAGCCAGGCTACGCACCCGGCCAGACGTCTCTTAAACTCCCTGGCGAGAGCAGGCATCGGCTGGAGTAGCAGCGACGAGAAAACCAAGGACAAACTCTACGGACAGATTCACAACATTGTGCAAAGGATTCTCAACGAATTTGACGGTGATGTTTCGCTTTTTGAAACCCTCAATCAGGAATTCGAACAGTTCCTTGAACGGGAGAACCGAAAGGCGTCTCTGGTTGAGCAGAGAACCCGTGAATCCGAGCGGGGTCGGATCAAGTCCCAGACGGCTCAACAAACCGTCGACAATCTTCTTAAACAGAAGGTGTCCCGTTACAAACTGCCGGAGTCCATCCATGACATCCTGATGAATGGCTGGAGCCGCGTGATGTTTCTTGCCTATCTCAGGGATGACGTGGAGCATCGGTGGAATGCCACGGTGAAGGTCGTCGATGATCTGATCTGGTGTCTTCACCCCCACCAGGAAGATGACGAAAGAGACCAGTGGGTGCGGGTCGTGCCTGGCCTGCTGAAATCACTGCGGTCAGGGCTTGAAGAGGTCTCCTATAACTCATCGAGACTCGATGAAATGATGGGCCAGCTCAAGCATCAGCTGGCAGAGGCATTCCGGACCAATGCTGCCATCGAAGCACTACAGGATTCTCCTGAAGAGCCGGCGGAAGAGGAAATCGCGACCGTTCACCAGACGGCCGTTGAGCGCCAGCAGGAACTGGAAGACGCTGCAATCTCGGAATATGTTGCCCAGATTGACGGTATTGAGATTGGTAACTGGGTCGAGTTTCGACTGGTCAATGGTGCAAACTTCCGCTGCAAGCTATCCGCTATCATTGACGAAGCAGATTGCTTTGTCTTTGTGAACCGGATGGGGCTGAAAGTGATTGAGAAAACCCGGGTTGAACTGGCCCATGAAATGCGTCGTGGCCGGCTGACTCTGCTTGAGCAGGGCGCATTGATTGATCGGGCCCTGGATGCGGTTGTCGGCACCCTCCGGAGCAAGACCGCCTGACGCCAATGCCTGAAAAAAGCAGTCCCAATGCCCTGCCGGCTGCCTACCGGCTTGGGCTTGCCTTGTCTCTGGCTCTTTTCTTACACACGCTCCTGCTTTCAGGCATCCCCTCGCCCAAGGAAGAACCAACGGCCACGCACAGGGAGAGTGTACGGTTCGAGCTGGTAGTAGCCCCGGGCACTCACAGAACGGTTGCCGACCCGTCAGCTGACCCCAGCCCTCGTCGGGACGCACCACGGGTAACGCCGTTTGAGATTGATCCTCCTGAGCCGGCCCCCCTCTCCAAACCGGAGGTTGTGACATCCCGCGAGCCGCAACCCCCCGCCCCGACAAAGGCAACAAATACCAGCGCCCCCCGCAGCGAAGCCGCACAGGCGAGCGCCAGCTCTGCTGCCGGAGAAGAACCCGAACAGCTCCCTGAAAAAACGGAGGAGAGCATTACGAGGGTTACGGAGTCACCGGGCGAGCTCGACCCCTATGTGGTCAAACTGGCCGTCCATCTGGCCCATCAACTTGAAGAACTGAGAGTGCCGGCCATGAGGAGCCTCACTGACACGGTCGCTATGGAAGTGGAACTGCAGTTGCTGGGAAATGGCGCCCTGACCCGGGCAAGGGTTCTGAAATCAACAGGAATCAAGCCAATCGATGAAGCTGCATATCGGGCTGCGCTGGCGGCTAGCCCCTACCCCCAGCCACCGAAGGATAGCGGGAGCGCGAACCGCTTCGAGGTGGAACTGTTGTTCACCCCGAAACGGCTCTGAGCGGCAGTGATCAGGCTTCTGCCTGCTTCGCCGCCTCTTTGACAAGTTTGGCCAGCTCACCGCTCTCGGACATTTCGAGAACAATGTCACATCCGCCAACGAGCTCACCATTGATGTAAAGCTGGGGATAAGTGGGCCAGCTGGAGTAAACCTTCAGGGCTTCACGAAGCTCCTGGTTATCCAGAATATTGACGAAAGCAAAGCGTTCGCCGCAGGCCATCACAGCCTGTACGGTTTTGGCCGAGAAGCCACACTGGGGTGCCTGTGGGCTGCCCTTCATGTACAGGATGATCGGATTCTCTTCAAGCTGGCTCTTAATGGTTTCATTGATATCCATGAACATTCACCTCTGTTGGAACAGTCTTGCCACACGGCAATTTTCTTGACGCTATTGTACACGGGTGCCGAACACCTCACCAAACACCTTGATTTGACCTCGAGCAACACCGGCAGTTCCAGCCCCGGCCACAGCGTTGTCATACCTGCTCCGAAGGGCTAGACTTGATGCCCCATTTTTTCAGCCAACGTTCAGGCAATCCCGCCAGCAGCGGGGTTCGGTGAGATAAGGGCCATTGCATGGCGGCAAGACATTTTCTGACATTGAATGACATGACAACCAACGAGCTGGAAAGCCTGGTTGATCATGCCACAGCATTGCGCAACGAGTGGCGGCAAGGGAAAGTTCGGGACTCCCTCAAGAACCGTGTCCTTGCGATGATCTTCGAAAAATCATCAACGCGAACCCGGGTTTCTTTTGAAGCCGGCATGACCCAGCTCGGCGGCTCCGCAATGTTCCTGTCGCCACGGGATACCCAGCTTGGCCGGGGCGAGCCGATAGAAGACTCGGCTATCGTTATCTCCAGCATGGTTGATGCGGTGATGATCCGCACCTTTGCCCATGAAACCGTGGAGCGCTTCGCGGCTGCATCACGGGTGCCGGTGATCAATGCGCTGACCGATGACTTTCACCCCTGTCAATTGCTGGCCGATATGCAAACATTCCGGGAACACCGCGGCAGTATTCGCGGCGCTACCGTAGCCTGGATCGGCGATGGCAACAACATGTGCCACTCCTACATCAATGCCGCCGCACAGTTCGATTTCAACCTGAACATCGCCTGCCCTGAGGGCTACGAGCCGGCAGAATCAATGCTCAAGGGCCACGAAGACCGGGTCAAGGTGTTCCGGGAGCCGGCCGAGGCAGCCCGAAACGCCCAGCTCCTGGTGACCGACGTCTGGGCTTCCATGGGCCAGGAAGACGAGCAGAAAGCCCGTGAAAGGGCGTTCAGTGGCTATCAGATCAATCCCGGGCTGCTCTCTGTGGCCGATAAGGATGTGCTGTTCATGCATTGCCTCCCGGCTCACCGTGGTGAGGAAATATCGGCGGACATGATGGAGCATCCTGCCTCTGTGGTCTGGGACGAGGCAGAGAACCGCCTGCACGCCCAGAAGGCACTGCTCGAATTTCTCATCCTGAACCGGCTGGACTGATTCCATGAGCACAACCGCACAATCTCCGGCAGACTGGCTGCTCGAGGTCAATAACCTGTCCTGTGGCTACGGCGGGGATTCTGTGGTCAAGGATGTCAGCTTTGCCCTGAGCCATGGCGACATCGGCTGCCTGCTCGGCCCGAGCGGCTGCGGCAAAAGTACCATACTGCGCGCCCTCGCCGGCTTTCTTCCGCTTAGTGGTGGCGAGATTTCGCTGCAGTCCCAGGCCATCAGCCTGCCCGGACGCACCCTGCCCCCGGAAAAGCGTCGGATCGGCATGGTATTCCAGGATTACGCCCTGTTTCCGCACCTGACTATCGCTGACAACGTGGGGTTCGGTCTGCGGAATCTGAACAAGGCAGAGAAACGGCAGAAGGTCATGGAACTCCTGAATGTCGTGCACCTGCAGGATCTGGCCGACAACTACCCCCATGAACTGTCTGGCGGCCAGCAGCAGCGGGTTGCCCTGGCCCGCGCCCTGGCACCCGAGCCCACCCTGATTTTGCTCGATGAGCCGTTTTCCAATCTGGACGCGGATCTGCGCCGTCGGCTGAGCCTGGATGTTCGCGAAATTCTGAAGACGCTGGGCATCAGCGCCATTCTGGTTACCCACGACCAGCAGGAAGCCTTCGCCATGTGCGATCAGGTCGCTGTATTGCGGGACGGCAGGATCCAGCAGTGGGACGTGCCCTACAACCTCTACCATGAACCGGCAAATCGTTTCGTTGCCAGCTTCGTGGGTCAGGGCGGATTCGTCCCCGGCACCGCCCTGGGGCCGGATACTATTGAATCCGAGCTCGGCGTGATCCACGGCAATCGGGCCTACAAATGGGAACCCGGCACCCTGGTAGACGTTCTGATCCGGCCCGATGACATCGTTCATGACCCTGACTCGGATCTGCAGCCCAAGGTGGTTGAGAAAACCTTTGCCGGCACTTCCACGCTCTACCGTTTCCGGTGTTCCGAAGACACAGAGTTCGAAGCCCTGTTCCGCAGCCACCTGGATTTCAACCTGGGTGAGCATGTGCCGGTGCGTGTCGAGGCGGATCACCTGATTGCCTTCGAACGCACCACCTGATTGAGAGATTCAGTTGTTGCAGACGCGCTCGACAGCATCCAGCCAGCCAGCATAGAGAGATTCTCGCAAAGCCGGACGCATTTCAGGGTGGAACTGCCGCTCACATTCCCAGAGCGCGGAGATCTGCTCAAGGTTGTCAAAAACACCTGTCTGCAGTCCCGCAAGGTAGGCAGCTCCGAGAGCGGTTGTCTCTGTAACCCGGGGCCGGTCAACGGTGACATTCAGTATGTCGGCCAGGAACTGCATCACCCAGTCGTTCACCACCATACCGCCATCCACGCGCAGCGATTCAAGTCGGGCGCCGTCGTTCTGGATCGCCCGCACCAGATCCTTGGTCTGATAGCAGACCGACTGCAGGCCGGCGGTAACGATCTCGCCAATGCCCGTATCCCGCGTCAGGCCCATAATGGCGCCGCGAGCATGAGGATCCCAATGAGGGGCTCCCAGGCCGGTAAACGCCGGAACCAGGTAAACCGGATTGTCGACTCCGACCGCCTCCGCATGGGCGGAAGATTCATTGGCGTGGGCAATCAGCTTGAGCCCGTCCCTCAACCACTGCATGGCAGCACCGGCAACAAAAATACTCCCTTCTACCGCGTAACAGGGCTTGCCGTTTAGCCGATAAGCCATGGTGGTCAGCAACCTGTTCTCGGACCGAACGGCCTTATCGCCCGTATTGAGCATGAGAAAACAGCCGGTGCCGTAAGTGCTCTTGGCCATGCCCGGGTAAAAGCAGGCCTGCCCCACGAGAGCCGCGTGCTGATCCCCTGCAATGCCGGCAATCATAACTGGCGCGCCCAACCACTGTGCTTCGGCGGTGCCATAGTCTGCGGCGCTATCGAGTACTTCCGGCAGCAAGGCCCGCGGCACGCGAAACAGTGCCAGAAGATCGTCGTCCCAGTCCTGCTTGTGAATATTGAAAAGAGCCGTTCTCGAGGCATTGGTGGCATCGGTGCAGTGGGATTTCCCGTTCGTCAGGTTCCAGAGCAGCCAACTGTCCACCGTTCCAAAAGCCAGTGCACCGGATTCGGCCCGGGCGCGGGCGCCCTCCACGTTATCGAGAATCCAGGCTATCTTGGTGGCCGAAAAGTAGGGATCAATTAACAGCCCGGTTCGTTCAACAACCGTGTCCTCATGGCCGTCGGATTTCAGTTTGGTACACCAGGATGCGGTTCGACGGTCTTGCCAGACAATGGCGTGGTAGATCGGCTCGCCGGTTGCCCGGTCCCAGATCACCGTGGTTTCCCGCTGATTGGTGATACCAATACCCGCCAGCTCCGAGGCGTCGATACCCGCTTTGTCGAGCGCGCCGCGACACACCGCCAGAGTGCTGTCCCAGATTTCCCGAGCATCGTGCTCCACCCAGCCATCTTTCGGGAAATACTGGTGAAATTCCTGCTGATCGGTTGCAACGCTGTTGCCCGTTTGGTCAAAAACAATAGCACGGGAACTGGTTGTGCCCTGGTCGATGGCAAGCAGATAACGGGTCATGGACGGCCTCCTTTTGTTTCCCGGAATTCTAACAGCAGAGCAGACGGGAAAGGGTGACCGATATGGAATTTGGGAGCAGGCATAAAAAAAGGGCCGGAAAACCGGCCCTCAAATGACGAATGAAACAAGGAAAGTTCGTAAGAACTACAACCTCAAAAGTCATCCCTTACGCTTTGCAGTATTGACCGGCCCGCCAAAAACTTCAGTAGTGCTTGTGTAGCTGCTTTGTTACATCAGGTGAGGCGATGGGGTCTGGCTCACACAATGGAGTCCACGGTTTTTTTTCTGGGCCAGACCAGGCTGAATTTTGCACCGCCAAGCGTGTCGCTCCTGCTGACGAAGGCGTGCCCTCCGTGCCAGTAGAGAATCCGGCGAACAATAGACAAACCCAGGCCGTAGCCGCCGGAGGTTCGGGTACGGCTGTCGTCCAGTCGGGCAAACGCAGTAAACACTTTCTCCCAGTCTTCCTCTGGAATGCCGGGGCCATCGTCTTCAACATCAACGCGACAGTTGTCCTCATCGAAATGACAGCTGACCAGCACCTTACCAGCCGCGTAGCGTCCCGCGTTGCCTACCAGATTCTGGATCGCCCGATGCAGGTAGCGAGGCTCAATATCCGACAGCGCCCAACGTTCCGAGACCTCATCAATGTTGCCTTCGATACTCAGCTCGGGCCGGACCATCTGCTGCTCAGAGACCACCTGGCGGACAATGTCGGTTACCGAGGTTTCCTGCAGCGAGAAAACCGGGCCGCCCTGCTCCAGCCGCGCATAGGTCAGGATCTCATCAATCAGCTCGTCCAGTTCCTGGATATCGCCATCAATACCGTCCAGTTGCCTTTGCAGGGCAGCCTCGTCCTGGCAGTCCTCGATCATCTGGACGCCAAAGCGGATACGGGCCACGGGAGTGCGCAATTCGTGCGAAACCGCGTGAATCATTTCCCGCTGCACCTGCACCAGGCGCTGTATGTGTTCGGCCATACCGTTGAATGACGAGGCCAGACGGGTTACCAGCGTTCCCTCGCCCGCCTGGACCCGGGCGCTCATTTCTCCACGTGCGATTCGAACCGCTACCGACTCAACGGTTCTGAGATTACTGTCCACTTCCCGGAGCGCGAGGAAAACGGCAACGGCCAAAACCCCGCCAAGCACCAGGACCAGCAGCAGGACAACCGGCCAGGCCCAGGGATCAAACCCCGCGGGCATGTCAATCCGGTACAATTCGCCGTCGGATAGCTGAACGATCACCCGTCCGCAACCGTCTGATTCGTCGGTGTAGAAGGCAAGGCCCCGCTCGGCGACCTGGTCCAGAACGTCAGAGTCCGGCAGCAGGTCGGCGTCGTCCAGGGTCTGCACTTCGACATTGAGAGAACGGGCCATTTGCGAGGCAACATTGAGACGGTCATCCGCAGAGGCTGAATCAAGATGCCACCGGAAAATCAACCCAATGGTTTCTGACACATCCCGGTAGGGCTCGTTCAGACGCAGCTGCAGGATTTCTCCGCTCAGTCCGGTTACCAGAACCCGATACCCTACGTCACTGTCGATGCCAACCACCTGGCCGTAGCCAAGTCGCTCCAGAGCCACCGGTGACAGGTTGAAACGGGAAGCAGCCCCCATACGAAGATCAACCGTCGAACTCAGCCAGTGGTATTGCTGTAATGGTGCCGGGGCCGCAGCCAGCCAGCGCATCAGTGGCTCGGGGAAGCGTTCATGCCAGAATTGGGAGCGCACCGAGTTGATCCCGGTGAACAACAGGACACATAAAAAAACAACCAGCGCGGTCAGGCCGGCAAGGCGGGCATAAAGCTTGAGGAAGAACTTCAGGGGCATGGTACCAACCCTGGCATGGAAGACCGGTATGCGGGCGAATGGCACACCGGCTCCAGAGACTGAATCGTCAGGCTTCCTTTACGAACAGGTAGCCTTTACTACGAACGGTCTTGATGCGTCGCGGATGGATGGGGTCATCGCCAATCTTGGGTCGAATCCGGGAAACGCGAACATCAATGGATCGATCCTGGCCATCGTATTCAATACCACGCAAGGCGGTGAAGATTTCTTCCCGGCTAAGCACGCGGCCCGCGTTGCTGGCGAGCAACCAGAGCAAATCAAATTCGGCGCTGGTCAGATCAATACTTTCTTCACTCAGCCAGGCCTCCCGCATGGAGCGGTCGACAACCAGATCATTGAACTGGAGGCGCACCGGTTCTTCGCCCCCTGCCTCGTCCGCCGCCCCCGAGCCGGTTTCGGTCACCCGACGCAGCATGGCGCGAATCCGTGCCAAGAGCACCCGGGGTTTGACCGGTTTGCCAATATAGTCATCGGCACCCATTTCCAGACCCAAGACCTGGTCCAGATCGTCGGTTCGGGCAGTCAACATGATGATCGGACCGGAAAAGAAGGGGCGCACGCGTCGGCAAATGGAGAGCCCATCCTCGCCAGGCAACATAAGATCCAGAACCACCAGATCCGGCTGCTCGTTACGGATCCGCTCTACCGCGGCACCACCATGAGTTTCCAGGGAGACGGTCAACCCGTTGCTTTCAAGGTATTCGCGGGTTAACTCCGCCAACCGCTCGTCGTCCTCGACAATCAGAATTCGCCAACTTTCGTTTGTCTGTTCCACGCCATCCATCTCTGGTTTTGTTATTCCGGTTTCAGGTCATTCTGTGTACCTGACGATACAGGCAACCTGCTGTAACAGCAATTATACATGCTATTCAGAAATATACATGGAACCGCTGCTTCGTTACACCCTGTGACAGAGCTCCCGTAACCGCCAATCGGACCCGATGTCACAGACACGTCACCTGGTGGTCACCGATGTGTCATACCGGCTTCATAGGCTTGTCGGGAAATGGAAACAAAAGAGACGACGCCATGACCACACAAACCGCGAAAGCCCGCCGCAGCGCCCGTCGCCTGAAAACCGACATGACCCGGTGCCCCAGACAGGTCGAAGCGGCCCAGCGGCTGCGTTACCGGGTATTTTCGGAGGAATACGGCAGCGACCTGGGCGCACAGACGCCCGGCATCGACGCTGACGAGTTCGATGCAGTGTGTGACCACCTGATCGTTACCGACCTGGATTCGGGCGAACTGGTAGCGACCACACGCATCCTGCACCAGAACGACACCAAAGATGTTGGCGGCTTTTATTCGGCCGGGGAGTTCGACCTGAGCGCCCTGGAGAGACTCCCTGGCACCATAGCCGAGCTGGGGCGCACTTGTGTTCACCCGGATTATCGCAATGGCGCGACCATCAGCCTGCTCTGGTCGGCAGTGGCCGAATATCTGGTTGAGCGCGGTGTTGACTACATGATTGGCTGCGCGAGCATCGGCATGTCTGACGGAGGCCTGAAAGCCTGGCGCATCGCCCGCCACCTCCAGACCGAGTATCTGGCCGATCCGGCCTTTCTGGTAAAACCACTTCGCGCGATGCCGCATCTGACCCACACCCGGGACAGCGATCGACCGGTGGACGTTCCCGCGCTGATCCGAGCCTACATGCGTCTTGGTGCCCGTGTCTGCGGTGAGCCCTGCTGGGATCCGGATTTTCGCTGTGCCGACCTGTTGGTTGTGCTGGAGGTCAGTAAACTGGCCGGCCGCTACAGCCGGCACTTCATGCGCTCGGCATCCTGAAGACGGGAATCTGGGATATGAGCTGGCTGAGACTCTGCGTTCGGATCACTGCCTTTATAGCCTTCCTTGCAGCCACCACAATGTTGGCCGCCGCTCTGCGGATCACTGAAATTGTTACCCGCAATGCTATCGACCGGACACCCTGGGCCAGATTCTGTTTCCGCTGGGCCTGTCGGTGCCTCGGACTGACTATACGCCAGCACGGCTCACCTTCCGACGATACCGTTCTGTTCGTCAGCAACCACATCAGTTGGTCAGATATTCCGATTCTGGGAAGCCTGGCACCTATCCGGTTTCTGTCAAAAGCCGAGGTCGGCCAGTGGCCGGTCATAGGCTGGCTGGCACGACAGGCCGGCACGCTCTTCATTCGACGCGGCGGTGGTCAGGCCCGCCGGGTTCGGGACCAGGTCATCGGGAATTTGCGGGCCGGGGAAAGTGTCCTGATATACCCGGAAGGAACCACCAGCGCAGGTCTGACGGTATTGCCGTTCCATGGCCTGTTGCTCAAGGCCGCTCCAGAGAGCAGAACGCCGGTACAACCGATCACTATTGCCTATCGCCGGGAAGGCCGCCCCGACCATCTGGCTCCCTTCATTGGTGATGATGAGTTCCACCACCATTTGTTGCGGATGCTAGCCCAGCCTTCTGCCCGGGTCGACGTAGTCTTCCACGAACCTGTGCACCCGTCGGAAAAGATCCCGGCCGGAGAGTTCGCCGCCAGCCTGAGAGAGACCGTTCTGGAAGGACTGACCCGAATATACCGTGGTGAATACGACAGACCGGCAACCGAGTGTCTCAGAACAGGGGACGACCCTGGGCTACCTCATCTTCCGTCGCTTCACGGCGGCCAACGATCTCCAGATCAAAGTACAGGGTAAAGCCCGCCAATGGGTGATTGGCGTCCACCTTAACCAGGTTGCCATCAATCCCGACAACCTGCACGATCTGCGCTTCATCGCCCGTGTTGGTCTGGAACTTCATGCCAATCTGCAGGTTCTCGATACCTTCGAACAGTGAACGTGGCACCTTGCGCACCAGCTCGGGCTTGTGCTCACCGTACGCCATGGCCGGCGGTACCGTTACCTCGAGGCAATCGCCCACGTTGCGGTCTTTCACCGCCTGTTGGATCCCTTCAATAATCTCGGGACTACCATAGACGAAGTGCAGGGGCTCACTGCCTTCGGAAGTATCAACCAGCTCGCCGATCTTGTTCTTCAAAACATAGTGAACGGTAAAAACGTCGGGTCTTGCTTGTGAAGCTGTCATCAGGTTTTCGAGTTTCCTGTATCCGGTGGTGTTTCGAGCTGTTGCAGGCCATGAATAACCAGTCGCTGATCCAGCTTGTCCCGCAATCCTGAAGGGTTACTCAGGCCCATGCGCTCAAGCAGGGACCCGTAACGGCCTTCGTCATCCCGGGCCCGGAGGGCCTGTAACAGAGTCGACAGTTTACCACGGCGAGTGGCCGTTGCGGCCTTGAGCCCCTTAAGGGCTTTCCCCAACGTCAGCTCCTCATCGGTAAAGTCCCTGCCAAACGGGAACGGCGGGAACAGGCTGGCATCTCCCGCTGCCGCAACGGCACGACGGATGGCTTGCGGGGTATTGTTACACCAGTCGGCAGGCAGCTTGAACGCAGGATCCACCTTGCCCGCCTTCTGGGCTTTTTTCAGAAGCTCCTGCTGGAACCGGGAGTCGGCAATGCGGATCAGCCTCAGGAAGACCTGCTCGTCGGACTGCCCTCTCAGATCGGCAATCCCGTACTCGGTAATGACGATGTCCCGCAGATGGCGGGGTATGGTGCAATGACCATAATTAAACACGATATTGGACAGTACCTTGCCCTGGGATGATCGGGTGCTGCGCAGCGACAGGATCGACCGTGCGCCCGGCAGCTCGTGAGCCATGGCAACGAAGTTGTACTGGCCACCGACGCCACTAACCACACGACCATCCTCAAGACCATCCGATACGCCGGCACCGTTGAGGGTGTACATCATAGCCGAATTGATGAACCGGCCATGAACGCGCTGCGCCGCTTTCAGCTTCTGGTCTCCGAACCGGTGGTCATACAGGTGGTTGATGAAATTCACGCTGGTCATGCAGATTTTTGCACGCTGCTCGTCGGTCATTTCCCTGAGGTACTGGTAAAACTGCTCGGGACCAACGTAAAAACCGCCGTGCATGGCGATACCGCCAGTCAGCCGTTCCCCGAGGATGAGGGTTTCGATGGCCTGCCGGGCCTCCGGATTGTCCAGATCACCCTCGACCGACTGATCACCAATACGCAACCGGCCGCCCTTGAACTCGACAGCTTCTTTAAAGATGCCGTGCTGGACCAGCCAATGAACATCCTTTGCCCGCAACGGGCTATCAATCAGCTTTTCGCGCCGCAGGACATCGAGGGTTGCGAGAGACACTTCGCTGGGAATATCACCGCGATTGATCAATGTCTGCAGACCAGCGTGATCGTATACCTCGCGGGTAAGGATGCCTTCCTGCATCAGGTACAGGAAACCATCCACCATCATTTCACTACAGCCATAAAGCCCCTCCTCGAAGGGGCCGGTGCCGCCGTCCTCGCGAACAACGGGGAAATGCTGATCAACCTGGAGATGGTCAAACACCTGCCGCCAAGCCTTATTGTGACTGTGTCTGAGAATGGCGCTGTGGACCAGGGCCGCGCCCAGTGAGCCGATGCCAACCTGGAGCGTACCGCCGTCCTTCAGGAGGGTACTGGCGTAGAATCCGATCAGGTGGTCTTCCGGGCTGACCGACATCTGGGGCGCTGAGAACAGCGGATAGTCTCCCGAAGGCTGATCAAGCAAGATATCGAACCGGTCTGCTTCAATCGCCGCGTGATGGCCAAACCAGGGAAGGTTCTGGTTCATCTCGGCCACCAGCGCCACCGGCGTGCCAGCCGCCTCGCGCTCACGGAGCAGGGGAATCAGGTCCAGCGTCAGATCCGGGTTGCAGCTCAGGCTGACCTGGCCGGGCTGCCCATGGGCCTCGCCCGGAGACACCATCTGGGCGACGACATTGACACCCACCGCCATCAGATCGCGAACGGCATGGGTATAGTTGGTACACACGTAATGCCGCTGCTGGGAACGATTGTTCAGGTAACTGCCGGCTTTGAAGAAGAACTCCGAGACCTGAACATTCTCAGGAAGACGGTTTGCCGATACATCCCTGGCATAGGCCAGTTCAGGAATCCGGCCATAGAGGCGCTCAACAAAAGGCCCCATGAAACGCTTTTCCAGCGAGGAGCCGCCCTTTGGCGCCAGCAGCGACAGTGCCGTAACAATGTGCAGGCTGATTTCCGGATCGTCTTTCGCCCGCTGGTATAGCGCATTAACAAAGCGAACCGGTTTTCCGAGCCCGAGCGGCAAACCGAGAGTAATCTCCTTGCCAACCCGGCGAATCACCTCGTCGACACAGGCGTTCACATCATTTGATAACTGCCCTCTATCACCCGCCATTACCAAGCTCCTTATTGGCTAATCAGCATGTTAACGGAGATGATCACACGAGCATCGGGCACAGACAATGCGCCAGATCATGATTCTGGGGTTTGATGATAGGACCGGGTGCGGGGAATTGCGGGGTTCAGAAGTTCCACTTCAGATTCAGGCAGGCACCCTCGTTCAGAAGTGCAATGCCATGGTCGGCCTGAGCCGGATCCGACGCGTAATGTTTGCCGGAATGCTTCGAACGGGTCAGCGTGAGGCTCAGCAGGCGGGAACCGATTTCGGCAAACGCATCGGAACTGTCCTCGTCAAAATCACCGGAAACCCGTTCCTGGATTTCGAAAATCTGCTCGCTGGCTGTCTTGCTTTCGATCTGTTCGAAGACGCGCTCGGATGCTTCGGCGCGAACGACGAAAGCAACAAGATTGAGAGCGAGTAACGCAACAAAGATTCGAATAATCATGACACTGCCTGAGACCTTTTTTCCGACACGGGAGTCTACGGATACCTTAGGCTTAAGTCTAATGATTAAGGGCTGGAAAGATGTGAATCTGCACACAAAGACGCCGACTTTTTGTCACGGGATCAGCATCTTTTTGTCAATTTATGATCCCCGATATTTCAGACTGTAACAGCACCCCCGGCCAGCGCCTCTCAGCCGGGGGTTCAAGCCAACAAAGCCGGCGGGCTCAGGGGCAGGGGTAGGTGAATTCCTGGTGAATGGCCTCTATCGCTTCCAGTACCTCGGGGCTCAGGGTGACCTTTGCAGACCCTATGTTTTCCCGCAGTTGCTCCATGGATGTTGCTCCGATGATATTGCTGGTCACAAAGCTGCGGCTGTTCACGTAAGCCAGCGCCATCTGGACCGGAGACAATCCGTTCTGCCGAGCCAGCTCAACATAGGCCTGGGTGGCATCCATGCCACGACTGCCGGTGTAGCGGCTGAAACGCTCGTACAGGGTCATTCGGGCTTTTTCAGGCCACTTGCCGCCCAGATATTTGCCGGAGAGCATACCAAAGGCCAGCGGTGAGTAGGCGAGCAAACCGGCCTGTTCCCGGTGGGCAATTTCCGCCATCCCCACCTCAAATGAACGATTCAGGAGGTTGTAGGGATTCTGGATACTGGCCACTCTCGGCCAGCCTTTCTCGCCGGACAGACGCAGATACTCCATGGTGCCCCAAGGAGTCTCATTAGACAGTCCGATGTGCCGGACCTTCCCGGACCGAACCAGATCATTCAGCGCTTCAAGTGTTTCCTCGATCGGCGTGAAAGACTCTTCCGGGTTGTGCTCGTAACCTAGCTTGCCGAAAAAGTTCGTGCTGCGATCCGGCCAGTGCACCTGGTACAGATCAATGTAGTCGGTCTGCAGGCGTTTCAGGCTGGCGTCGCAGGCTTCCATAATATGATCCCGGGTCAGGCGCGGACCATTACGCAGGTACTTCAGTCCGTTGCCCGGTCCCGCCACTTTCGACGCAATTACCAGGTCGTTGCGGTTGCCCCTGCTGGCAAGCCAGTTTCCCAGGTAGGTCTCGGTCAGCCCCTGGGTTTCCGCCCGGGGCGGCACAGGGTACATCTCTGCGGCATCAATAAAGTTGATACCCTCGGCGACTGCGTAATCCAGCTGTTCAAATGCTTCCTTTTCGGTGTTCTGCTCCCCCCAGGTCATGGTGCCCAGGCAAATCAGGGTAACGTCGAGATCGGTCTTTCCAAGCTTTCGCGTTTGCATATCGTCTCCGATTCGGTTCGGTTAACGGGTAAAGGGAATGTCACGGGAGTGTCGCATAACTGTCATGCCGGCTTTTCATAGTAGAGGCATGTCAAAGGAAGCACAGGAAACACCGTGACCGAGACCATGCAGGCCAACCGGCGCTCACAACACATTACCATTGTTTCGGAGACTTTTCCGCCGGAAATCAATGGCGTGGCAAACACGCTCAGGCAGCTTTGCCAGGGGCTGATGCAACGTGGGCACCGGGTAACGGTTATACGGCCGCGACAGCAGCATGAGCGCAAAGGCCACTTTGCCAGTGCTGGCGAGGCACTCTTCTCCCGTGAACATGTGGTGACCGGATTGCCGCTACCCGGGTACGCGGACCTGCGCTTTGGCCTGGCCCGAACCGGCCATCTGAAAAAGCTCCTGACCACTGACCGCCCCGATGCCGTCTACGTGGCCACTCAGGGCCCGTTGGGCGTTGCGGCGACCACAGCCGCAAGGCAGATAGGGATTCCGGTCAGCTCGGGCTTCCACACCAATTTTCACAGCTACAGCCGTTATTATGGCGTCGGCATGCTGGAAAGGTTGCTGTGCCTCTACGGTCGATGGTTCCACAACCGCACGGCCATCACCCTGGTGCCGACTCGAAAAATGCAGCAGACAACCCGCGCCATGGGTATTCCGGCGACCGGCCTCTGGAGTCGGGGCGTGGACTGTCATGGCTTTACTCCCCACAAGCGAGACAGCGCACTGCGGGAATCCTGGGGCTTACAGGCCAATGACCGAGCCATTCTGTATGTCGGCCGGCTGGCACCGGAAAAGAACCTTCGGATGGCGGTTGCCTGCTTCGAACGTATTCGCGGCCTTCACCCCCAGGCCAGGTTCATACTGGTTGGCGACGGCCCGCTACGGCGCCAGCTGGCTGAACGCCACCCCGATTACGTGTTCTGCGGCACCCGCCGGGGCGACGACCTGGCACGCCATTTCGCCTCAGGCGACCTGTTCCTGTTTCCGAGCAAAACCGACACCTTCGGCAACGTGGTGCTGGAGGCAATGGCCAGCGGACTGGGCGTCGTCAGCTTTGACGACGCCGCCGCAGCCGAACACATACGCCACGAAGAAAACGGCATGAAGGTGCCTCTGGACGAGGATGAAGCATACGTCGACAGCGCTCTCCGCCTGGCCGATCAACCAACCCTGCTGAACCGGATCAGGGCCCAGGCAAGGCTGGACGCTCTGGAACAGAACTGGAACTCGCAGATCGAACAATTTGAACAACTGGTTTTCAACCAAACCGCAAAGGCCGGATACCATGCCATCAACAAGCAAAGCATCTCGCTTCTTTGAACTGGCAGACCAGCGGGAAGTCGCTTTCTGCCAGTCTATTAACCGCGCTGTTCAGTTCCAGCCCGCCCTCGGGTATTTCCGACTGGTCAGCCGACTCGGCGACGGCTGGTTCTGGTACGCACTGATTCTGTTCATCCCCTTTCTCCGACCGGAATCCGGGCCAGGGCTGGCACTGCTTATGGCGTTGACCGGCCTCACCTGCACCCTCACTTACAAGTTACTGAAGCGCTGGCTCACCCGTGAACGTCCATTTATATCCTTTCCCGCCATCAACTGCGGCACACCGCCCCTGGACCGCTACAGCTTCCCGTCCGGCCACACGCTGCACGCTGCCTGCTTTCAGGTCATGCTGACCGTGGCGGAACCGGCGCTGGCTCTCATCGTGCTTCCGTTTACGTTGAGTGTGGCGGCATCAAGGGTGGTCCTCGGCCTGCACTACCCCAGCGATGTCGCTGCCGGCGCCCTGATCGGTGGCCTGATGGGTTACGCGGCCATGAGCTGGCTGCACTTCTAATCGAACAGACGTAACTGGGTAACCGGCGCATCATCATTGCGGAAACGCACACCAAGACCCAGCAGCCGCACCGGCCGCTCCCGGTTAGTGACGAGCTCAGCCAGCAGTGGCAGATAATCATCCAGAGCCGGCTCTTTGACCTGCTCACGAACCCGCTCAAGGGTATGGGTTGAAAAATCACTGTAGCGGATCTTGATGAAGAGTTTGTGGATCGGTTTTCGACGCGCCTTGCGCGACAGGCGAAGGTTGAGATCCGCAACCAGTGAGGCCATGACTGTCTGGCAGGCGGCCATATCTGGCAAATCCTGGGAAAACGTTCGTTCCACGCTTACCGACTTGGCAATCCGCGACACCACCACCGCCCGCTCATCCCGGCCGTGGGCCATCTCGTGGAGTCGATAGCCCTGCTTGCCGAACCGATCAATCAATACATCGGGCCCGAGCGCCTGCATGTCGCCGCAGGTCTTGACCCCCAGAGCATGCAGTTTCGAGGCGGTCACCTGCCCCACTCCAAAAAGCTTCTCAACCGGCAGTCCCCGAACGAAATCCGCAACGTCCTCCGGGCGAATCACGAACAGCCCGTCCGGCTTTTCCCAGTCACTGGCAATCTTTGCGAGAAATTTATTGGGCGCCACGCCGGCGGAAATAGTGATACCCACTTCCTGGCGCACCCGCTCCCGAAGGTGGCGAGCCATAAGCGTGGCACTGCCCTTGTGATCGGTCACATCGGAGACGTCCAGAAAGGCCTCGTCCAGAGAGAGCGGTTCCACCAGGTCTGTCAGTTCCCGCAGGATAGCCATCACCTGCTGTGAGACCGCTCGATACCGGCCCATATCTGTTGGCACCGTCACCAGCCCCGGGCACAGCCGTCGCGCTTCGCTGCCGGGCATCGCCGACCGCACACCGTACGCCCGGGCCTTGTAATTGCAGGTAGTCACCACGCCCCGACCGCCATCGCCACCCACCGCCAGCGGCACATCCCGTAGGCTGGGATCGTCCCGCATCTCCACGGCGGCGTAGAAGCAGTCACAATCCACATGGATGATCTTGCGTTGTGGCATAATCAGAGGGCTCGCGTCGACTTTCTGTACATTTATACAGCCTTGTATCTTAAGCTAACATGCAGAGAATGTCAGGAACCCCAACAACCGGCGCATCAACCATTGCGAGGCCATCATGAGCAACCCGATTCCTGAAGCAGAACGCACCGAAATTGAAGCCGCAGCCTTCCGTAAACTGGTCAGGCATTTGCGCGAAAACACCGACGTCCAGAATATCGACTTGATGAACCTGGCGGGCTTCTGCCGCAACTGTCTGTCCAAGTGGTACCTGGCAGAGGCGAATGAGCGTGGTTTTGAGATTTCAGATCCCCAGGCCCGTGAAGAAATCTACGGAATGCCGTACGAGGACTGGAAGGCGCTCTATCAGACAGGCCCCAAGCAGGAACACAAATAATGAGCGTCAACGATGCCGTAAGGATTCACCTGGCATCCCTGGACGCTGGCCACGCCAGTTTCAAAGATTCCCTGGCCCTGATTGAACAGCACTTCGAGTACCAGCCCTGCGGCTTCCGCAATGGCCCGCTGGTAAACGCAGAAGGCGAGAATGCCGGCTCCTGCCGGATCTTTGGTCTGGGCCAGTACTGCAATCTGAGCGAAGTGGACACGCTCAAGCTGTTTGCCGAGCACTACCAGCAGGTTCTGGACGATCCGACCGGCGAGAGCCATGGCAACATCCGCCAGTTTATCAGTACAGGATGGTCAGGCATCCGCTTCGAAGGCGTGCCACTGCGGCAGCGCCCGAACCCAACCGACAACATGACCAGGGAAGAGACTCCTTCATGAGCGATACCGCCACCTCCGGGGTAAAACAGGGTTTTCAGCTAAAAAGCGCCAGCGTGTCCATGACAGCCCTGGAGCTCTATTATTTTGACGACAGCGAATTTGAAGAAGTACTGCGAGACAAGATCAGCCAGGCACCCGGGTTCTTCAAGGATATTCCGCTGATCATCAGCCTTGAGAAATACCAGGGACTGGACAGTGAACTGGATTTTTTCAAGATGATCGGCACCTGCCGGCGTAACCACATCCATGTGATTGGCGTTCGCGGTGGCACCGACGACCAGCGCCGCCTGGCCCGGGGCGCCGCACTGGCGCTGCTGCCGGGTAACGGCCAGCGGGATCGCACCCATGAAGCCGAACAGGCGGCCGCGGACGAAGCGGAAGCGGCAGTTGTTGCAGCCTCGACAAGCGCTGCTGGTGACCCACCTCCGGCCAAAATCATCTCCCAGCCGGTCCGCTCCGGCCAACAGATCCACGCACCGGAAGGTGACCTGGTTATCCTGGCGCCGGTGCAGGCCGGTGCCGAAGTGCTCGCGGCGGGCAACATCCATGTTTACGGCCCGCTTCGGGGCCGGGCACTGGCCGGCATCCATGGCGCAGAATCCGCACGGGTTTTCTGTCAATCGCTGGAAGCGGAGCTTGTGTCCATCGCGGGACACTATAAAATCTCCGAAGATCTTCAGGACAATGGCTGGAAAAGCGCTGTGCAAATCCAGCTCAGGGACGACCTGCTGGTGGTAACGCCACTGGACAAGGCCTGATTTTGGAGCTGAATACAATAACTTGACCGGATAATTCGGCAGACACGACGAATCCACCGAGAAACAGGAACAGAACCTTGGCTAGAATTATTGTCGTTACCTCAGGAAAGGGCGGCGTTGGCAAAACCACCACCAGCGCCTCGATCAGCACCGGCCTTGCCAAGCGAGGCCACAAGACAGTAGTCATCGATTTTGACGTGGGCCTGCGCAACCTGGACCTGATCATGAACTGCGAGCGTCGCGTGGTGTACGACTTCGTAAACGTGATCCAGGGCGAAGCCTCCCTGAACCAGGCGCTGATCCGCGACAAGCGGGTCGATACCCTGTACATCCTTCCGGCCTCCCAGACCCGGGAAAAGGAGGCACTGACCAAAGATGGCGTCGAGAAAGTCATCAACGAGCTTTCCGAGACCTTCGATTACATCGTCTGCGACTCTCCTGCCGGCATTGAGCATGGCGCCCTGATGGCGCTGTATTACGCTGATGAAGCGATTGTGGTTACCAATCCCGAAGTATCTTCGGTGCGGGATTCCGACCGCATTCTGGGCATTCTGCAGAGCAAATCCCGTCGAGCCGAAATGGGCCAGGACCCGGTCAAGGAACACCTGCTCCTGACCCGTTACAACCCGTCCCGTGTCGAAAAGGGCGAGATGCTGTCCGTGGCGGACGTGGAGGAAATCCTCGCGATCCCTCTGCTGGGCGTCATTCCGGAAAGCCAGATTGTTCTGAACGCTTCAAACCAGGGTTTGCCGGTTATCCTCGAAGAGGATAGCGATGCCGGCCAGGCCTACGATGATGCGGTTGCACGCCTTCTGGGAGAGGAACGGGAACACCGTTTCATGACGTCCCAGAAGAAGGGTTTCTTCTCACGGATGTTCAAGGGGGGCTAAGGGATGAGTTTCCTCGATTACTTCAAGGGTAAAAAGAAGAACACCGCCAGCGTGGCCAAAGAGCGCCTCCAGATTATCGTGGCTCACGAGCGGGGCCAGCGTGATCAGCCGGACTACCTGCCCCAGCTGCAGCAGGAGCTGCTGGAAGTCATTCGCAAGTACGTTCAGATCAGCGACGACATGGTTCAGGTTGAGGTAGACCGCAACGAGAGCTGCTCGGTACTGGAGCTGAACGTCACGCTACCGGAGCGATAACCCGCTTTATCTGGCCTGTCCCGGTTGGGACAGGCCATTTCTTACCACCTCGCAAAGTGGTCTTCCATAAGGCCCCGCAGACCTTTAACCTCAATTTTTCCGCCAGCCTCATCCGTCACCGTTCCACTGAACGAGCCCACGTACTGCCGGAAGTTGGATGCCAGTACCCAGGCGTCCAGTTTCTCCTTGCGCACACCGGCGGGGACAAAGTGCAGATCGACCCGACCATCCTCGGTGCTCACATGCCAGTCGCCGCCTGGTTGATAGCGATCAAAACGGAACCTTGCCGCGCCCAGTTTGTGGCAGACACCATCCAGCCAGAGCGCATTTTCCGTCATTCCCGTCTCATTGACCCCTGCGGCCAGGTTCAACCCCACCGACCGGCCATCTGCAAGCTGGCCGGCCAGGCAGGCCCAGTTCCAGGCTGTTTCCCGGCGCATGAAGCCACAGCTCCAATCGATGGATCCCCGAGTCTGCTCGTCGCAGCGCCAGATACGATGATCCCAGCGCACTTCCCCTTCCACCGGCAAACCTGCCGACTTGCGGGTAAATACCCAGCCATTGTAGCCGGCCGGGCATACCAGCCGGAGCGGGTCCCGATCCTCTGAAAGCGTCAGTTCAATACGGATACCTCCAGGGGCCGAGACCGTAATTGTCCGGCCATCCGCGGAAGGCGCAATTCGCACGGCTACCTCGCCCTTGCCGAACCTTGTCACCCCTTCCTCTGGCCGTGGCTCAATGCAGGTTTGCCGGGCCAATGGCTGAAGGAACGACTGCTCCATCATCTGGCCAGTCTCGAAGTCATACAGATAGAAGAATCCGCTGCCCAGCAGTTTCAGATCCACCACCGCCAGACCAAACACCCAACCCGGGCCCATGGCACTGACAAACTGGAACTGGTTGAACCGCCAGCGTCTTGCCAACTTTGAACGCGGGCGGTCCATCACCGTACGCAAGTCATAGTCCAGGTAGTTGATCTCGTCTACCGGTTCATCCAGCAGTCCCGGAATCACCTGCCCTTTGCCGTTGATAAGTTTCTTAATGGTCATAGTCGTCGTCAGATCGGGCCAATTTCGGTTACCAAATCAACAGGTCGCTACCTGGTTCACAATCCACTGTTTCCGTGGCCATGCCGGCAAAAGCCCCATGCTAGACTCGGCCCACCATCTGCAAGGAAGTGTACCCTATGAGAAAGAGCATAGCCCATGGCATTACGGGCTGGGCCTCGGTGATCAGTGGGCTCGTCTGTGCGTTGCTGGTGTTTGCCGTTGCCGCCAGTGCCCGTGCTGAACTGCCCAGTGAAAGCGACGAGGCGTGGACGCTACGCAAGGAAGCCGATCACATCCGGGTCTATACCATCGAGCAGCCAGGCTCCAGCTTCAAGGCCTTCAAGGCCGTGGCGGTGCTCGACGCGCCTATCGAAAACCTGATGGCTGTGATGGCCAACCCCGGTTCCTGCGTCGAGTGGGTGCACAACTGCACGGAATCCTATGCGTTTGGCGATGGCGTGTTTCACGATCGCTTTGCCTATTCCGTGAATGACATGCCCTGGCCGGTTACTGACCGCGACTATGTCCTGCGCATACGCACACGGGGTGATCAGGCCTCCGGTGAGATCGTCATGGATCTGAACGCCATGCCCGATCAGCGGGCGGAAAACAGCAGCCGGGTGAGGGTCGATCGTTCGGACACCCTGTACCGGTTCACGCCAGAGGGGGAGAGCACCCGGATGGTGTGGGTCCAGCACACGGACCCCAACGGAGCGCTACCCGGCTGGCTGGTGAACTCCCTGCTGGTGGATATTCCCGTGAGGTCGATGGAAGCGCTGGAACGCGTTGCCAACAGTAAAAAGTACCAGGGGTACCAACTGGTTTATGACGAGCAGGGCCAACTGACCGGCCTTCGCATGAACGAACCCTGAGTCCCGGCGCACAGTAAGGGATGACGCGCGGAGTATCACGCGCTAAGCTTTACGAAAGGACTCTAGAAGGCAGCCAAGATCAATGACCGTTCTCGCCTACGAGATCATGACACCCAGCATCAAGGCCGTCCCGCAATCCTGGACCATGGACCGGTTGGCCCGCTTCCTCACCGACAACGAGATAACCGGCAGCCCCGTCACCGATGACGACGGCGAAATTGTCGGCATTGCCACTCTTAAAGACATCACCGAATTCCGTTGGAACGCCACGCGCTCCGATGCCGACCGGCATCTGACTCCCGAAGAGCGGGAGGAAGCCCGACGCCTGCGAATGGTGATCTTTGAGGAAATGGGCAAGGTGCCGGTAGAAGTCCGGGACATCATGACCCCCATCGTTTTATCGGTTGACGAGAAGACGCCGGTGCGCGACATTGCGAATATCATGATGCGCGAGCACCTGCACCGGATTTTTGTCACCAATGATTCAAAAATTACCGGCATCATAACGACTTACGATATGCTGAAAGTGATCTCGGATGAGGAACTCACGCAACGCTGCGCCGATAACGACTGAGCCACCAGAGAGGTAGCGCCACTTATGCCCAGAGCACCGCAAGCTCGCCGAAAGATGTACGTCCTCGACACCAACGTCCTGATCCACGACCCGAACGCCCTCCTCAACTTTGAAGAACACGATGTCATCATCCCGATGACGGTCCTCGAAGAACTCGACAGCCTCAAATCCGGCAAGCAAGCCGTGGCCGCTGACTGCCGTCAGGCCATCCGCAACATCGATAAGTTGCTGGGCGATGCCAGCCCGAAGGTGATCGAGAAAGGTGTTCCCATCGTGCGTGGCAAGAAGGCCGAACCCCTGGGCACTCTTTCGATCCTGATGAGCACCGGTGACAGTGGCAACCATTCGCTGCCAGAGCATCTGAACGACAACAAGATCATCAACACCCTGGCCGCGCTCCAGAACCGCCACAAGTCCCGGGACATTATCTTGGTGTCGAAAGACATTAACATGCGCCTCAAGGCAAGGGGCTTCGGCGTCGAAGCTCAGGACTACCACAACGACCAGTTGCTCGATGACATTGATCTTCTGCCCAAGGGCTACCGGGAATTCCCCAACTCCTTCTGGGACACCATCGAGAAAGTGGAGACTGTTCAGCGGGAGGGTTCAACCGAACATATCCTCAAGCGGGAAGGCGAGCTGGCGAAGCTGAACATCAATGAATTCGTCATCGATGAAATGGGCTTCGTCGGTAAGGTGGTGGACCTCTCCGACGACCAGTTGATCATCAAGGACCTGCACCAACACGACCTGATGAACGAGGAAGTCTGGGGCCTGGTTCCCCGGGACATCTATCAGGCCATGGCGCTGAACCTGCTCCTGGACCCGGACATCCACCTGGTCAACCTCACCGGCTCCGCCGGCTCGGGAAAAACCATCCTGGCGCTGGCTGCATGTATCGAGATGACCGTGGCCAGCAAGCTCTACAAGCGCATTATTGCTACCCGCTCCACCCAGGGCCTCGACGAGGACATCGGGTTCCTGCCCGGCACTGAAGCCGAGAAAATGGAGCCCTGGCTGGGCGCCATCGTCGACAACCTGGAAGCGCTCCACGAGGACGACGAGAACATGACCGCCAGCGTCGACTACATCCTCAGCAAGGTGCCCCTGCACTTCAAATCCATGAATTACATCCGGGGCCGCAGCTTCCAGCACAGCCTGATCATTATCGATGAATCACAGAACCTGACGCCCCATCAGATCAAGACCATCATTACCCGGGCCGGCAACGGGTCAAAGGTGATCTGCCTCGGCAACCTTGCGCAGATCGATACCCCCTACCTGAGTGCCCTGAGTTCGGGCCTCACCTACATGACCGAACGATTCAAGCGCTTTCGACATGGCGCCCACATCCACCTGCAGGGTGTTCCCCGGTCGCTACTGGCAGAATTTGCCGAAGCCAACCTGTAGTCTGACAGAACGTAAAAGAGGGGGCAGCAGCCCCCTCTCAATCCTTGAACTGGGCTTTGTCCAACCCATGCTTGCGCATCTTGTCGTACAGGGTTTTCCGGGCAATACCGAGCTGGACCATGGTGTCCTTGATGCTGCCATGACTGGCATTCAGGGCGCTGATAATGGCAGAACGCTCGAAACCGTCCATCATTTCGGCGAGCGTCTGTCGACCCGCCACATTGGCCGTATCCGCAGGTTCGTTCTCATCCAGCGCTGCCGGCCCCAGCAGGACATAACGTTCAGCCAGGTTCCGAAGTTCGCGAACGTTGCCGGGCCATGAATGTTGCATCAGCCGGGCGGCCTGACCAGCATCAAGCGGTATGCTCTCCCGATCGTAACGGGCCGCGGCAATCAGCACGAAATGATGGAACAGCAGAGGAATGTCCTCTTTCCGCTCTCTCAACGGCGGGATGTCAACTTTGACCACATTCAGCCGGTAATAGAGATCGGGCCGGAATTCGCCGTCGTCACTGAGTTTTTTCAGATCCGCCTTGGTGGCGGCGATGATCCGGACATCCACCTCCTGAACCTTATTGCTGCCCAGACGCTCGACCCGTTGTTCTTCCAGCACCCGCAGGAGTTTCACCTGCAAGGGCATGGGCATACTTTCAACCTCATCCAGGAACAGGGTGCCCTTGTGGGCGTGCTCAATCTTGCCGATCCGGCGCTTTTCAGCCCCGGTGAACGCCCCGGCCTCATGGCCAAACAACTCGCTTTCAATCAGGTTCTCGGGCACCGCGCCGCAGTTGATTGCCACGAAGTTGTGGGCGCTGCGTCCACTGTTCTCATGAATGTATCGGGCCAGCGCATCCTTCCCGGACCCTGTTTCCCCGTGCAGAAGAATATTGGCCGAGATGTCGAGGATGGGATCAATGGTCGCCATGACCTTTTGCATCAACGGCGAATCCCCCAACATCCGTGGACCGGGTCTGGCCAGGTGCCGCAGCTGTGCTTTCAGTCTCCGGTTCTCGAGGGCGAGATGCCGTTTTTCCAGGGCATGGCGGAGCAGCTCTATCAGTTCATCATGATCAAACGGCTTCTCGATAAAGTCGTAAGCGCCCTGCTGCATGGCTGTTACCGCCGTGCTTATGTCGCCCTGCCCGGTAAGAATGATCACGGGAATGGTGTCATCGATAGCTCGAAGCCGGTCCAGCATCTCCAGGCCGTTCATCTCCGGCATGTTGTAGTCGCAGAGAACCACGCCGTCGTAGTCGGCGTTGATATGCCCCAGCGCCGATGGCGCATCTTCGAAGCAGCTGACCGGCAACTCCTCCAGGGTCAGTGTCTGGGCAATGGCCTGGCGGATGTGTGGATCGTCGTCCACAAAGATTACCGAGGGTTCTGTCATTCCATGGCCTCCCGCTTCTTGAGGGTTACGACGAATTCTGCGCCCGGCCCATCCCGGCGGTTACGACCGGTCAGGCTGCCACCCAGTGCATCCACAATCTGGCGCGATATGGAAAGTCCAAGACCCAGTCCCTGCTTGACCGATTTGGTGGTAAAAAAGGGCTCGAAAATCTGTTCGGTGTCGCCCTGCAATCCGGGCCCATTATCGCGCACCAGGCATTTCCAGCACTGCTCGGTTTCTTCTATATCAATCCGGATTTCCGGCCGTGCACCACCCTCTACCGCCTGAACCGCATTCGCCATCAGGTTAACCATAACCTGCTCTATCCGTATCAGGTCGCCATGGCACATCACCGGCGAGTCTGGACGGTGCCACTGGATATCGATTTCCGAACTCGACTGCTGGGCAACGATAATTTTCAGGGAGGCGTCAATCGGTTGCCGGAGATCCACCACCGCTGGCGGGCCTTCGGATTTGCGCGCAAACACCTTGAACTGCCGGGTCAGCTCCGCCATCTTGTCACAAAGGAGGATGATTTCTGACAGGTTAGCATCCACCATCTCCCCGGCACCTTTCTCAAGGAAGCGGCGGCTGTTTCGGGCATAGGTCTGAATGGCCGTCAGAGGCTGGTTCATTTCATGGTTGAGGCCCGCGGACATCTGACCCAGCACCGCCAGTTTTGCAGCCTGGATCAGCTCCTGCTGTGTTTCCCGCAGCTCGGTTTGGGTGCGTTCTCGCTCCCGGATCTCCTCCACCAGTTTGCGATTGGAGTTCTCCAGGTCTGCGGTTCGCTCGGCCACGCTTCGCTCCAGCTGCTCGCCCCGAAGAGCCAGTTCAGCCTCGCGCCGGTAGCGCTCGCGCAGGTACAGCCAGGTCAACAGGCCACCAAAGAACAGCGCTGCCCCACCGACCGCAAACCCCAACCGGGTCCAGACGACCGAGCGAGTGCTCACCATGACTTGAAGCGTCCAGTCCATCCTTGGCAGAGGCGTGCGTACGCTCAGATATTCCCGGGGTTTGCCACTGTCCTGGATGCGGACCGTTGCTGACTGCTCGAGAAGCCCCCATGGGGTTCCCAACGTTTTCAGTGCCATTGGCGTCAAATCACGGTCTGGATAACGCCGGCGGGAATACTCGTCGGGCACGGCATCGGCCATCCCCGAGAAATTGCGGTAAAGCCAGTCCTGCCTGCTCGCGAGAAAACTGATGCCATTATGATCAAGCACGACCATCTCCGCCTCTCGCAAGCCAGTAGGGCGATCCCATTGGGATTCCAGTTCATGAACCAGAACCTTCACAGCGACCACCCCGATAATCTGGCCGCCCTCATCCCGAACCGGATGCGAGAAATACAGACCCCGCACGCCAGACATCAGGCCGAGGGCGAAATAGATCGCCGAATCGCCCGATTCCATCGCCTCATAGAAATACGGCCGGAAATTGAAATTCCGCCCGACAAAACTGTCTGGCTGCAGGTAGTTGTTGGCTGCGATCGTCAGGCCGCGAGTATCCATCAGGTAGACATCCGAACTGCCTACGATAGTGGCCATGCGCTGCATCTGTTCATTGGCCGCGAGAATAGCAGAGGGATTGTCAGGCGCCTCCAGCGCCCGCTGCAATAACGGATGCTCGGCCATCAGCTCGGGCACCGGGAGATACCGGTTCAGTTCGTTGGCCACCAATTGGCGATATCGGAAGGACTCCTCCAGGCTCTCCTGCTCCACCTGCCGGTATCCAACCCAGCCACCAAGCAGCCAGGCGGTCACCAGGGTCGCCACGAAAAGGAGAAAAACGCCAATACGGTAAGGCATAGGGTCCGGTTCCCGAAAAACCGCGGAAAGCCGCTAGAGTATAGCCAGGCCGGGTGCAGAACAACCGTGCGATGCTTCCACGGCACGGTTGTTCTGACGCAGCCAGCAAGCCCCCGTTACAGGGCGCCAGCTGTGGCAAGGCGAGTTTTACGCTGCTTCTGGATGACGAACGCCAGGACCGCCAGGGCAATACCGGTGAGGTCGGTCCAGAGCCCTCCCTCGATCATCAGCAACGCGGCCGCAATCAGCAGGAGTCGCGTTATCCAGGACGCGGAAATGCTCGCAAACCAACCGAGCACGCCGCCAGAAAGCATGTAAACGCCAAAGGTTGCGGTTACCAGCGCCCTCGCGATCTCGAACCAGCCGGCTTCCATCAACAACGCGCCGTTGTAGAAGAACATGAAAGGCACGATGAAGGCTGCGATGCCAATCCGGAACGAGGCCACGGAGGTTTCCATGGCGTTGGCGCCCGATATGCCTGCAGCGGCATAGGAGGCCAGCGCAACCGGTGGTGTGATCGCGGAGACTACGGCAAAGTAGAACACGAAGAAGTGCGCCGTCAGCGGTTCAATACCCAACTGGACAAGGCCGGGCGCGACCACCGAGGCAGCTACCGCATAGGCCGCCGTGGTCGGCATCCCCATACCCAGAAGAATGGAAATGAACATGGCGAAGATCAGCGCCAGCAACTGGCTCGTGGCCGCAACATCCAGCAACAGCACGGAGAAGCGCGCGCCCACTCCCGTCAGTGAAATCACGCCCACGATTACCCCGGCCGCCGCGCACACCACGATAATCTGGATCGCCATATAGGAAGCAATTTCCAGTGCCTGAAGGATATGCCGCAGACCCATCTTGTTGGGTGACAGCCAGCTCACGACCGCGGCAGAAACGGTCGCCAGGGTGCCGGCCCGGATCACTGAATAGCCCATGAACAAGGCGACAATCAGGATTATGATCGGCACGAACAGATAGCACTGCTTCATCATGGTTCTGAGCTTTGGCAGCTCGTCTTCACGCATGCCGCGCATTCCGGTCTTGGCGGCTTCAAAATCCACCATGAAGTAGACCGAGGCAAAATACAGGATCGCCGGAATGATCGCCGCGATGGCTATCTCGGTGTAGGGAATGCCGGTAATCTCCGCCATGATAAAGGCGCCGGCGCCCATGATCGGTGGCATGATCTGTCCACCGGTGGACGCGGCCGCCTCGACAGCGCCTGCGGATTGCTTGCTGTAGCCCACCTTCTTCATCAATGGAATCGTCAGGGAGCCGGTGGATACCACGTTGCCGGCACTGGTGCCGTTGATCATACCCATCAGGCCCGATGCAAAGATCGATACCTTGGCCGGGCCACCCCGGGAACGGCCGGCCGCCGCAAAGGCAAAGTTCACGAAGTAGTCGCCCACCTTCGATGACTGCAGGAAGGCGGCAAAAATGATGAACAGAATGATGTATGTCGAAGACACCGCCGTGGTCGGCCCAAGGATCCCGGCATCGGTATACACCTGACTGAAGAAACGCTGAACCGAAAGCCCCGGGTAACCGAGGAAACCTGGCAGGTAGGGTCCTGCGAAAACATAGGCCAGAAACACCAGACCGATGATCACCAGTGCCATCCCCGCCACGCGCCGGGTAAGCTCCATGATCAGGGCCGTGCCGGCAATGGCTGCAAACGAGATACCCACCGGCGCAAAGGAGGTGCCGGTCGACATCCGCATGGACGTGTTATACACCACCAGGAAATAGGCGGCCACGGCCAGCGAGCAGACGATCAACACCAGGTCGGGCACACTGAATACCGATCGCTCGCGCTGATGAAACCAGCTCATGACAATGCCAACACCGGTCGCCGCCAGCAGCGGCCAGCCAAAGTGCCACACTTCCAGTTCGACCGGAATCCGCATGGCGCCGTTCTGAACCATCTGCCAGAACGAAAATGTCTGATACAACACATAGAGAGCCGGCAGCATGGCACCGGCACTGATCCAGGTTGTCCACCGGTGGCGGGCGCCGCCCTCTTCCGATGACACAAACCGGGCGCCGGCAAACAGAACGAAACCCAGCACCAGGGCACCGGCAATGTGCACGATCCGGAACGACCAGGTTTCCAGGGGCGCTATGTTCAGGGAATACAGGTGAAAGGCTGAATAGGCTATCGCCAGCAGCGCGACGAATTTCAGCAGGCCGCCTTCGAAAAGCCGGCGGTTGGCTTCGACCGGTTCCTCGTCCACGTTGTGCGCGAGTACATGGTCTTCGCCCACTTCAATGTCCGGAAGGTCTTTGGAATCTTGTTCGGTAGTCATGACACACCCTGCTTGCAGGCAAATCGGAGCCAGAACTCGGCTGGCCATACATTGCAGGAGGCTGCAGGGCAGCCTCCTGCTCGAGCACTGTTACTTGATCTGGCTGTCTTCGATCGGGTAACCATTCTCGTTGAACCAACGCGCAGCGCCCGGGTGCCAGGGCAGGACGTTGTTCTTTGTGTAGTTCTCGGGTACCGAGTTACGGGCCGCCTTGTGAATGGAGACCATCTTGTCGTTGTTCTCCATGGTCAGCTTGGTGATTTCATACACGAAGCTTTCAGATACATCACAGTTGACCATCGCGAAGTTCCACATGGATACCACGCGGGAAGGCGCATCCAGGGACTGATAGGTGGACGCCGGAATGATGAACTCGGACACCGGGAAGTTGCTGATAATGGTCTCGGCCTCGGCATCGTTCATACCGATGATGTTCACGTCGGTTTGCACTTCCAGCTGGCTGACCGCAGGAATGGGAATACCGGCGGCGAAGGCAACCACATCAATCAGGCCATCCTGAAGCTGACCGCCCAGATCAGACCAGCTGCCGTTGCGGCGTTCGAAGTTCACACCCAGGGTCTCCATCATGCGCGGAAAGTAGGTGTCCGAGGTGGAGCCCGCCGGACCAAAACCGATCGTGGCGCCATCAGGGATATCGGCGATGGAAGTAATGCCAGAGCTGGATAGCGCGGTCACCGAGAACGGTGTTTCGTACATCGGGAACATGGCGCAGACGTTGTCCATCTTCATGCCCGGCGCAAGCGGGCTGTTACCGTCCATGGATTCCCGAGCCGGGCCCATGGTGGTCAGGCCAAACTTCAGGTCGCCGGTGTGCACCAGCGCCATATTCTGAACCGGTCCGCCGGTGATCTCGGCACCACCGGAAACGCCCAGGTTTTCAGCCACAAAGTTCGCCCAACCGGAACCGTAGGCAAAATAGGTTCCACCCTGACTGGCGGTACCAACGGTGAAGTTGCTCGGCCAGTCCGAACGATCCTGGGCTGTTGCGGGGGTTGCGACTGCGAAGGTGGAGGCAAAGGCCACCGCCATTACGGCTTGGGTTTTCATAAGGAATGCTCCCGATTCATTTTGTTTGTTGGGTGCTCAACGAAGCTCTAACAGCTCCGGTGGGTAACCCAATCAGCAAGGAGCAGACCAGATCTCGATTAATTCGGAAAAACAGGGCCTTACTAGAATCAGAGCAAGGTCAGGCGCTGGAAAATGGGTGGAAATCCACCCATCGGAAAGAGCAGATGGGTGAATCCCGACACGTAGGGCGTTTCGGGTTCTGGCTACCAGCGACCCTGAAGAGTCGCCACAATACGACGACTACCGGCTCGATCCCGATGCTCACAGAGATAAAGTCCCTGCCAGGTTCCAAGTGCCAGGCGACCATGGCTGACCGGGAGGGTCAGCGAGGGGCCGATCAGGATGCTTTTGATATGAGCCGGCATGTCGTCGGGCCCTTCCATAACGTGCTCATAGTGCGGCGCATTCTCCGGCACCATGACGTTGAAATGGCGTTCCAGGTCGCCCCGCACATCCGGATCGGCGTTCTCGTTCACCGCCAGCGAAGCGGAGGTATGCTGGATGAACAGGTGCAGCAAGCCGACTTCGCAGTTGGTCAGGTCCGGCGCCTGGGCAAGGATTTCATTGGTGACCAGATGAAAACCCCGCGGCAGCGGCGCCAACTCGATAAACGACTGATCCCAGATCATGACAGCCCTCTCGATTATTTCTGCCGGTCATCCCAGGGGTGCACGGGAACCACATCGTCGCCGACATCGCCCTCGTAGCTGCTGCGGAAATAATCCATCGCTTTTTCCGCCTCGCTGAGCTCGTCAAATCGGGCGACGTGGTAGATTGCCTCACCCTCGTTCACCAGTGGCAGGTTATTCACGCAGATCACGATACCTGAGCAGGGTGACACCACCGCGGTTTCCGATTCGCCGAAGGGATCCGCCACCATGGCCAGCCTCTGGCCTTTGCGAACCTTCTGGCCCAGCCGGGCGACAGGCCTCATGATCCCATCGATATCCGCCCGCACCCATTGGGAATTGGCCGCGGTTTCAGACCGTTTTCTCGGTGCCTTGGGCCCCTTCTTCGCCGGGATCATTTCGAGTTCACGCATCACCCGGATAACCCCTTTCACACCGCTGCCGATCACCACGTCATCAAATCGCAGAGCCTCTCCGCCTTCGAAGGTGATCACCGGAATGTCCTGTGAATCAGCGTAGGCCCGGAGGCTTCCCTCTCGGAGCCCCGAATTGATTATGATCGGGGCACCAAAGGCCTCGGCCATGCGCACGGTTTCCGGATTTTTCAGCTCAGCACGAATTTGCGGCAAATTGAATCGATGAACTGCACCCGTGTGCAAATCAATAATGTGGGTCACCCGCTCCATAATCTGGGTGCGCAGCAGGTAGGCAATACGCCCGCCCAGGGAGCCACTTTCACTGCCGGGAAAACAGCGGTTCAGATCCCGCCGGTCAGGCAGGTATCGGGTGCGCTGCACGAACCCGAAAATGTTCACGATAGGCACCGCAACCAACGTGCCCCGAAGGTGCCTCAACGCCGAATTGGTGAGCACCCGACGAACGATCTCAACACCGTTGATCTCATCACCGTGAATGGCGCCACACACCATCAATACCGGGCCACTTCGCCGGCCGTGCACAACCTCAACTGGAATGTGCAGCGGCGTATGGGTGTACAGCTTGGCGACCGGAACTTCCACGGTTTGCCGGGTTCCGGCCTTTACCTGGGTCCCGGCAATTTCATAGGGGGCACGAGCCATGCTTTAGCCTCTCCCCTTGGTCCGGGTCTTCCAGGGCTTCTGATTCTTTTCGGTCCAGTTAATGATCATGCCGGCAACGTTCTTGCCCGTGGCGTTCTCGATGCCCTCAAGGCCAGGCGACGAGTTCACCTCCATTACCAGTGGCCCCCTGCTGGAGCGAAGCAGGTCAACACCGGCAACGTTCAGGCCCATGGCTTTGGCGGCCTTGATGGCAGTGCTGCGCTCTTGGGGGGTGATGCGTATGAGGGAGGCAGTTCCGCCCCGATGCAGGTTCGAACGGAATTCGCCTTCGGCACCCTGACGCTTCATGGCAGCGATCACCTTGTCGCCAATCACAAAGCAACGGATATCGGCACCGCCGGCTTCCTTGATGAATTCCTGCACGAGAATATCCGCTTTCAGGCCCATGAAGGCTTCAATCACACTCTCCGCGGCCTTGCGGGTTTCTGCCAGCACCACGCCGATGCCCTGGGTACCCTGCAGCAGCTTGATCACCACCGGCGCCCCGCCAACCATCTGAAGCAACTCCGGAACGTTGTCCGGTTTGTTCGCGAAACCGGTAATCGGCATTCCTACACCCTTACGGGCTAGCAGTTGCAGCGAGCGGAGCTTATCCCGGGAACGGCTGATAGCCACGGATTCATTCACCGGAAACACGCCCATCATCTCGAACTGGCGCAACACCGCCGTTCCGTAAAACGTCACCGATGCACCGATCCGCGGAATCACCACATCGAAATCCTCAAGGACCTCCTCGTGGTAGTGGATCTGTGGATTGGCCGAGGTGATATTCATCGAACAGTGAAGGCAGTCAATCACCTTCACTTCGTGGCCACGATTAATGCCCTCCTCCACCAGACGGCGGGTCGAGTAGAGGTGACGGTTTCGTGACAGTACCGCTATTTTCATTTTTCAGTCCTTAAGGCCGGCTTGCCGGCAAGATAGGAAGCTTCGGGATAGATCACTGAGCGCCCTGACATAGCGGTACGGCCCAGCAACATCCGGAACCGCATAGAATCTCGGTTGGTCAATGTCATTTCAATGGGCCATTTCTGGCCGCCAATCAGCAGCGTGGTCTCGATAACCAGGCGCATTTCCTTGTGGCCGCCGGAATCAGACACGTTCCGCTCATCCAGCACCCTGGCGTCACACTCCACCACCTGGTGAAGATCGTTCTGTACCGGATGAACCCAGAAGCGCACGCGCCGTTCACCGTTTTCCGTGTAGGGTTCAGTGCGGAACGTGTGGAGACAGGAAGTTCTGGCTCCGGTATCGATTTTCGCCTTGATACGGCTGATATCCAGGTCCGGCAGCGCCACCCATTCCCGCCAGCCAAGACTCATCTTGCTCTCGGCGGGGGTCGGTGGGATGGTTTTGATAACGTCAGCTGTCTTTGTCGACATCCGGGAGATCCTTTTCAGTGATTTTTTCCGGCCCCAACAGCTGAACACGGAACGGCTCTGAATGGCTACCCGCATAAACGCTGGTGTGGGGGAACGGAATTTCAATGCCTTCCCGATCCAGGGTTTTCTTGATCGCGACCATCATGCCGCTTCTCCCTTCAAGCACCTTTTCCTTCGGCACCCAGTAAGAGAACTGCAGATCGACCGAGGATGGGCCAAACGCTGTCACCAAGGTGAAGGGCTTGGGTTCTTCGAGACAGACCGGATTCTTTTCTGCCAGATTCAGAAGCAGACTTTCCACCCGCTCTACATCTTCAGCGTAGGCAATCCCCACCGTCAGGTCGAGCCGGCGTATCGGAAACCGGGAACGGTTGACCACCCTTGTCTTGATCAGGGTTTCATTGGGAATCCGCACGTACAGATTGTCCGGCGTGCGTAACTTCACGCTCAGCATATCAATGCCGACGACTTCCCCGATGGTCGCGTCTACCTCAATGAAGTCACCGATTTCAAAGGGTTTTTCCACCAGCAGAAACAGGCCGCTGATCATGTTCGACGCCGAGGTCTGAGAAGCAAAACCAATGGCAACGGTGAGGATACCGGCAGCGCCGAGCACCACATCCAGAGAGAACCCGGCCTCCCGCAGGGCCGCCACAAAAAACAGCACAACGATGACGTAAAACACCAGCCGCCGAACCATGACGGTATGATGGCGGGAGGTGCGCTGCGCCATGAAACGGCCGACGCTGCGGGCCGCCAGAGACCCGAGGAACAGCCCCAACACCACAAGAAAGGCGGAACTGATCCACTGCCCCCAGGCAATGTCGGTAAAAAACTGCATTACGCCTGTTTGCATTGTTTCCAGCAAAGCGTCGACTCCATCAGATCCGTTTCAGCCAAACATCCGGTCAAACGCCCGGACAAGCCGGCCGCGGACCATTTTTTCACGAGCATCCGCCACCGGCCGGCAGGTACCCGCTGCGGCCAGCAACGACTGTTCCACATGCAGACTCGCCGAATTCATGTCGGTCTCAACTTCAACGGTTACCCCCGGCGTCCAGAGCTGGCCCCGATCGTTCTGGTGCAATGACAGCAACGGCGTGGGCAGGCTGAAGCGCTCAAGCAGCAGGGGCTCATCCCGCCGGTTGATCAGCGTCACCGGCGTGACGGCTCGCCAGGGGCGTTTCGGCACCGCCTCAAGCACAAGACGGGCAAAACTATGAGAGGTATAACAAAGCTCGCCCTCCATGGTATTTCTGCCCACCCAGGTCATTGAAGGCGACGCCAGGGGAATTTCCGTCAACACGGTTTGCTTGTCGCCGGCACAGACCTTCATCCAGACCAGCGTGCCCACGTAGATTGTGCAGCGGCCGCCGGCGGGAATCGTCAGGGGCTGGAAAGGACGAATCACGGTAGGCATGTTTGCGAGTGCCGGCAGGAATGTCACGGTCGACGACCGGTTTTCCCGAATGAAACGCTGCAGCGGCACAGACGCCGAAGGCAGAGTGTGGCCGATGGTTTCTGTCCAACTGGCCGGATCCGTATCCAGTTCCAGCGTTTCTGAACGAATCTGCCATTCCTGGTCCAACAGAGTCACCCACAAACGAATATGACCCAGTTGATGATACTGGGTCTGGCCGGAAGCCAGTGAATAAGGCTGGGCCCAAACGCCGTCACGGCGACCTTCGCTGTTGTTCTCCATTCCTGCCACAGAACTCCTTGAGGATCGGCCGGCTGAATTGCTGTAAAAGTGTCCTAACTATAATCCAATCAGGCAGCCCGGGCGAATATCCAAGTTGGTGATTTTATTGATACACCGGGCTGTAATTACACTTACATCAATCCCTCAGACAACTATGGATTACGGATGACACAACTGGTCTGGTTCCGAAACGATCTCCGGGTTGCCGACAACCCCGCCCTCACAGCCGCCTGCGAAAGCAGCGAAGAGGTGCGAGCCTGTTTTATTCTCACCCCGGACCAATGGCAGGAACACGATTGGTCGCCGGCCCGGGTGCAATTCGTCGTCGCCCACGCCAACGCCCTGGCCGAAGAGCTGGCCAAGCTGGGTATACCGCTGTCCTTTATTCAGGCAAAACGCTTCGACGACAGCCTTGGCAAACTCGAGAGCCACTGCGAAGAGCACGGGGTGACAGCGCTGCACTTCAACGAGGAGTACGGCGTTAACGAGCGCAAGCGCGACAAGGCGTTGAAACACCGCTTTGATCAACTCGGCATTGCCGTTCGCAAATACCGCGACCAGACAGTTGCACCAGTAGGCGAGATCCTCACCCAACAGAATGACCCCTACTCCGTATTCACACCGTTTTCGAGACGCTGGCGCAGCTGGATAGAAGAAACCCATCCGGGTCTTTTCCCAACGCCCAAAGCCAGGGGTAACGCCGTAAGCCCGGAACAGATTGACGCCATACCCGAAGCCTTTCGAGACGCCCCCGAGCCCCTCGTTGCAACCGGTGAAGATGCCGCCCTCGACCAGCTCGAGCGCTTCCTCGAAAAACGCGGCGGTGCGTACAAGGAAAAGCGTGACTTCCCCGCCATCGATGGCACCAGCCAGATATCCCCTTATCTCGCCAACGGTGTTCTCTCTGGCCGGCAATGCCTGATAGCCGGCCGACAGGCGCAGGGCGCCGGCGGCAACCAGGAAGGCCTGGGAACCTGGATCACCGAAATCGCCTGGCGGGATTTCTACATCAACATCCTGTACCACTTCCCCAGAGTGAGCATGCACCGCGCCTTCAAGCCGGAAACCGAAACTCTTGAGTGGAACACCCCGGGCGACAGGTTCGAAGCCTGGAAAACCGGCAACACCGGCGTCCCCATCGTCGACGCCGCCATGCGCCAACTCAACCAGACCGGCTGGATGCACAACCGCCTACGCATGATCACCGCCATGTACCTCACCAAAAACCTATTCATCGACTGGCGCCTGGGCGAAGCCTACTTCATGTCAAAACTGATCGACGGCTTCCTGGCCTCCAACAACGGCGGCTGGCAATGGAGCGCCTCCACCGGCACCGACGCCGCCCCCTACTTCCGCGTGTTCAACCCGGTTACCCAGAGCGAGCGATTCGATCCCGATGGGGATTTCATCCGGGAGTGGGTACCGGAGCTAGCGAAACTGGATAGCAAACGGATTCACGATCCGGGTGCGAAAGGTGGTGTTATTCCGAAGGGGTATCCGAGGCAGATCGTTGATCTTAAAGAAAGCAGAAAGGAAGCTATAGCGAAGTTCCAAGAGTTGAAGAACTGAAAATCTCTGGAGGGCTGACTCAAAACCCGGAAGCGGGGTTGGCGATGGTCTGCCCAAAACCCTGCGGAGCCATGGATGGCGGAGCGGAGCCTACAGGGACGTATTCACGGCGTGTTTTGGGCAGACCATCGCCAACTCCGCAGGCACCAAAGTCAGCCAGAACAGACCGGGCAATCAGGATCCCGAGCCAGCTTCATCTCCCGCCACTGCATCTCCCAGGCATCCAGAATCAGCAATCGCCCCACCAGAGGCGAGCCAACCCCGGAAATCACCTTGATGGCCTCCATGGCCTGAGTCGCCCCAATCATCCCGACCAGAGGCGCAATCACGCCCGCCTCGGAGCAGGTCAGATCCTCATTGCCCTGCTCCGGATACAGACAGTGGTAGCAGGGGCTGTCCTCCCGCCGGCTGTCGTAAACCGAAACCTGCCCCTCGCCCCGAATGGCCGCACCGGACACCAGCGGAACTTTCGACGCCACACAGGCACGGTTCAGCGCAAACCGGGTGTTGAAGTTATCCGTACAATCCACCACCAGGGTTGCCTCCGCGACCGTCCGCGTCAGAGCCTCACCTTCGAGGCGCTGATTCAGGGCGGTAACAGACACCAGCGGGTTGATCCGACGAATCCGATCGGCAAGGCTTTCCGCTTTGGATTCACCCAGCAGCGAGGTTTCAAAACCGATCTGGCGCTGAAGGTTGGCCAGCTCGATATTATCGTCATCCACCAGGGTCAGGGTCCCGACACCTGCGGCGCCCAGATACAGAGCCACAGGACACCCCAATCCGCCGGCACCGATCACCAGAACCCTGGCCGACTGCAGCTTTTCCTGGCCGGCAATATCGAACCGGGGCATCAGGATCTGCCGGCTGTAGCGCAATAATTCGTCGTCACTGAGCATCTGCATCTCCACTGTTAGGCACCCGAAGACCATTGTCCAAGTGTCATCCGATCCCGGTTGCCATAATCCTGCCGGGTCTCAACGGCTTTAAACCCGCGAGTGTGAAACAACTGTGCCACGGCCTCTGCCTGGTCGAAACCATGCTCAACCAGAAGCCAGCCGCCTTCAACCAGCCAGTCCGGCGCCTGGCTGATAATCAGCCGCAGATCATCCAGGCCATCGCTCCCGGATACCAGGGCCGAGGCAGGTTCGAATCGAACGTCCCCTTCCTCAAGGTGGCGGTCGCTATCGGGGATATAGGGTGGATTGGAGACAATCAGATCAAACCTCTCTGGCTCCAACCCCGAAAACCAGGAGCTCTGGACCACGGAAAGGTTCAGGCCAAGGGCAACGGCGTTTTCACGGGCCAGCGCCACTGCCTCGGGCTCGGCATCACAGGCAGATATTCGCCAGCCCACGTGCTCACTGGCGAGAGCCAGGGCAATGGCGCCCGTCCCTGTTCCCAGATCCAGCACACTGGCTTGCCGTGGTAGCGGCAAAGCAAGAGCAACTTCCACCAGGCATTCAGTATCCGGTCTTGGAATCAGGGTGGAGGCACTGACTTTCAGCGGTAGTGACCAGAATTCCTGATGCCCCAACAAATGTGCCACAGGCCTGCCGGCCACCCGATCCTGCACCAGCCTCTCAAAGGCCTCGGCGTGAGTGTCGGTCACCTCACGTTCCGGCCAGGCCCGGAAACTGGTCCGGCTGAGCCCCGTAATGTGGCTCAGCAGCAGCTCAGCATCCAGCCTCGGCGAATCACTTTCAATTCGGCTGGATGCCTCCTTCAGAAGGGCTTCGCAGGTCAGTGAAGGTTTACTGGTCATCGGCGAGAGAGGCGAGCAGCTCGGCCTGGTGCTCCTGCTGCAGAGGCACGACGACGGCGTCCAGGTCACCGGCAATGACTTCGTCGAGCTTGTAAAGGGTGAGATTGATCCGATGATCCGTCACCCGCCCCTGGGGAAAGTTGTACGTACGGATCCGTTCGGACCGGTCGCCACTGCCCACCAGGCTCTTGCGAGTCTCGGCCATGGACTTTTGCTGCCGCTCGGCCTCGGCATTCTGAAGCCGAGAGGCCAGCAGGCTCAACGCCTTGGCGCGGTTCTTGTGCTGGGAACGCTCTTCCTGGCATTCCACCACAATGCCCGTTGGCAAATGCGTTATCCGGATCGCCGAATCGGTCTTGTTCACGTGCTGGCCGCCAGCACCTGAAGCACGAAACGTGTCTACCCGCAGATCCGCCTTGTTGAGCTCGATGGCCTCGGCCTCATCGGCCTCGGGCATAACCGCCACAGTACAGGCGGAGGTATGGATCCGGCCCTGGGATTCGGTTTCCGGAACACGCTGCACCCGGTGGGCACCAGACTCGAATTTCAGGGCACCATACACTCCGTCACCGGCCACGCGCGCAATCAGTTCCTTGAAGCCACCGTGCTCGCCCTCGCTCTCGCTCAGAACCTCCACTTGCCAGCGCCGGCGCTCGGCATAGCGCAGATACATCCGGAACAGGTCGCCGGCAAAAATGGCAGCTTCGTCACCACCGGTGCCGGCGCGAATCTCCAGGAATACGTTCTTGCCGTCGTTCGGGTCTTTCGGCAGCATCAGGCGCTGGAGCTCTTCATCGAGCTCCTCGCTTTTCTGCTCGGCAAGTTGCAGCTCTTCCTCGGCCATTTCCCGCATATCGGCGTCGCCATCTTTCGCCAGCTCGCGCGCAGCCTCGATGTCATCCAGGGAGTGCTGCCAGGCCTGGAAACAATGAACAATGGGCTCAATCTCGGCGAACTCCCGGGAAAGGTCCCGGAACTTGTCCTGCTGGGAGATAATGGAGGAATCACTAAGCAATGCACTGACTTCCTCGAAGCGGTCAGAAAGCTGCTCGAGGCGGGATTGGATCGATGGCTTCATAGTTTTTCCGGGGTTGTCGTCGTGTCCGCGTCCAGTGCATCCAGCTGGTGCAACTCACGCAGCCACTCTGTCACCTCGGTGCGACCTTCTGTGGTGGCCTTGCGAACCTGCACAGAGGGCTCGTGCAGGAGTTTGTTGGTGAGGCCGCGTGCCATACTGCGCAGCACGGTTTCAGGATCTGTGCCATTGCGCAGGGCGCGCAGGGCTTTTTCGGTCTCCGCATCGCGCAGCACTTCGGCACGCTGACGGAACTGCTTGAGCGTGGACACCGCATCCAGCGCCCTTAGCTGGTTCAGAAAATCCTGAACTCCGGACGCCACCAGATTCTCGGCCTCCCGGGCCGCACCCTCACGAGAGCGGATATTTTCTTCGATAACCTGACGCAGGTCGTCCACCGTGTAGAGATACACGTCGTCCAGCGAGGCCACCTCCGGCTCGATATCCCGGGGCACGGCAATATCCACCATGAAATAGGGGCGGTGTTTGCGTTTCTTCAGGGCTCGCTCAACGGCACCTTTACCAAGGATCGGCAATGGGCTTGCCGTTGAAGAAATAATAATGTCGACATCGGCCAGATGTTCCGGGATCTCGGACAGCACAATGCCCTTGCCACCACGGGATTCTGCCAGTGCCTGTGCCCGCTCAAGGGTACGGTTGGCCACCAGGAAGTCTTTCACGCCGGCATCCGCAAGGTGCCGGGCCACCAGTTCGATGGTTTTGCCGGCACCGATCAACAGGGCCTTGTTGCGGGACATGTCGGCAAATATGTGGTGCGCCATGCTCACCGCGGCATAGGCAACAGAAACGGGATTTTCACCGATGGCAGTCTGCGTCCGCACTCGTTTGGCGACCGAGAAGGTATGTTCAAACAATCGGGACAGGAACGAGCCGCTGGCGCCGTGTTCCCTGGCCAGGGAATAGGCATCCTTCAATTGCCCGAGGATCTGTGGCTCGCCAAGCACCATGGAGTCCAGGCCGGCGGCCACTCGCATCATGTGCCTGACGGCATCGCCATCGCGGTGCACGTAAAGCGCTTCTTCCAGTTCCGCGGCGTCCATTCCATGGAAGCCGGCCATCCAGCGAAGCACCATGGGGGCGCAGTCATCATCGCCGGCCAGGTACAGCTCGGTCCGGTTACAGGTAGACAGTATCGCCGCCTCGGTGGCGCCTGACGTCGCACGCAGCTCGGCGAACGCCTCCGCCATACGCTCGGGCGTAAACGCCACTCGCTCCCGTAGTTCTACGGGGGCCGTGCGATGATTGATTCCCAGCGTTACCAGTGCCATTTCGTGGTTGTACAACCTTTTGCCGATGAGCGGTTTAGATACGCGCAATTACTGGACATTTTAACGGCCAGCGGCCTGAGCTGCCACCCAAAACCACCGCAGCTTCGGCAAGTGCGGACAGGTTGGGCAAGATCAGGTGCTTATGCCATTATAGGGATTCGGCTGAGGCCGCGACCCGATCTAGCTCAATTCCGGGGCTGGAGCGTGGTTATTTCAGATGCGTTTTCGACAGATCATGGGAAGTTGCATGCACAAATCCGTACCGTTTCTGTTTACCTGCCTGCTTGGCCTCACGCTGGCAGGCTGTGCCAGCCTCACCGGCACAGAGGAAGCGCCTGCCAAGAGCGAAACCGTCGCCGCCGGAGAAAAGACAGAACCACAACCGCCGGTTGAATACGCCGATTTTGAGCCCGAAACCCTCTATTTGCTTCTATCTGCCGAAATTGCAGCCCAGCGCGGACGCTACGACATTACCCTGGTTAACTACCTGAAGGCTGCCAAACAGTCCCGAGACCAGGTGGTGATCGAGCGGGCGATGCGAATCGCCCAATCCCTGAACGGCGATAACGCCCAGAAACAGCTCGCCGAGCTGTGGCTGGACATCGACCCGGATAATCTCCAGGCCCACAGGATTTCTGCCATCCAGGCCGTAAAGGGAAACGACCTCCAGACTGCCATCCATCACATGGAACGGATCATGGATCAGGGCGGCGATGCTGACTTCGACAGCCTTGCCGCTATGGCGGCCAATTTGCCGCCAGAGCAACAGCAGGAGCTGCTCGCTCTTTACAATGAGATGTCGGACCGCCACCCCGACACCCCGGAACTGGAATACAGCATCGCGCTCCTGTTGAAAGTAACCGGGCAGCCACAGCAAGCCCTGGACAGACTCGAACCACTGCTGCAGGAAAACGCAAACTTCCAGCCGGCCATCATTCTCAAGGGCGATCTGCTCTACCAGACCGGTCAGAAAAGCAGCGCCCTGGATTACCTGCTGACCAACACCCGCCGCTTTCCGGGCAACCGACAAATGGGCACCCTTTACGGCCGCATGCTTATAAATGAAGGTGAATTACAGGCTGCCCAGGATGAATTCAATCGCCTCGTAAAGCGGTACCCGGACACGCCGGGCCTGCGACTCTCTCATGCACTGGTCGCTCTTGAAAATGGGCAGACCGACCTGGCCCGGCAAGAACTGACACAACTGGCCGAACAGGGCCACCATACCAGCGAAGCCAACTACTACCTGGGCCGCATTGAAGACCAGGCAAGCAATACCGAGCAGGCCATTGGCTATTACCAGAGCGTGGAACAGGGCAATTACTACTTCCCGGCCCTGGCCCGCGCCAGCTCTCTGCTGGCCGAGAATGGCCAGCTTGAGGACGCCATTGACCGCATCCGCAGGCTGCGCGAAGCCAATCCCCGCCAGGCAGAGAACTTCTGGCTGCTGGAGGTGAACCTGCTGCTGGATCAGGAACAACAACAGCAGGCCCTGAGCACCGCCACGGAAGCCCTGGAAGAACATCCGGACAATATCGAGATCCGGTACGCCCGGGCCATGCTCTACGATGGCATCGGACAGCCTGCCGACGCCGAAGCCGACCTGAAGCAGATTATCGAACAGGAACCGGAAAACGCCGTTGCCCTGAATGCCCTGGGCTACATCCTGACCACTCGGACAGACAGACTCAGAGAAGCCCGCGGCTATATCGAGAAAGCTCTGCGGCTGGACCCGAACAATCCGGCCATTCTCGATAGCATGGGCTGGGTCCTGTTCCTCGAAGGCCAGCTCGAGCCGGCGCTAGAGTACCTCTCCCGTGCCTGGGCCGCCTTCCCCGATCCGGAAGTTGCCGCTCACTATGGTGAGGCGCTATGGATGAACGGAGCCGAAGAGCAGGCCAGAATCATCTGGCAGGAAGGCCTCGAACAGGACAGCAATCACGAAGTGCTCAGAGAAACCATCGATCGGCTGACCAATGGTGGTGACACCGAATGAGACTGGCGCGAATTCTGGCCGCACTGACGATGCTTGCCACCCTCGGCGCCTGCACTACGATCCAGATCGATCCATTGCCGGAGGGCATGACAGACCAGCCTCCGGCTGACTGGACCACTCGCGCAGTCAATCTCGACAAACTCGACCACTGGAAGCTGTCCGGCAAGCTGGCTGTACGCCAGCCATCCGACAGCGGAACCGCCATCATCAATCACTGGATTCAGGATGGCGAAGCCTACGATCTTGCCCTCTCCTCATCTTTCCTCGGTATGGGCAGCACGACACTCAAAGGGGTTCCCGGGTTTATCGAGTTAACCCTGCCGAACGGCGAAACCTACCGCTCGGGCGAACCGGAAGCGCTGGTCGAGGCGGCCACGGGCTGGCAGCTGCCACTGGAGAATCTGACCTGGTGGATTCGGGGCCTGCCATCCCCCGCCAGCGACTATCGCCTGCTGTTTGATAATCAGGGCACCCTGGCCATAATCCGCCAGAACGGCTGGGAAATCCGCTACGACCGCTGGCAGGCCTTCCTCTCCGCTTACCCGGCGCTGCCCGCCCGGATTACCGCCCTCAAGGACGACAAGCGGGTGCGCCTGGTGGTCAGCGACTGGCAGGAGCAGCCCGAGTGACACCCGACCTGATACTGCCCTCACCGGCCAAGCTGAACCTGTTCCTGCACATTGTCGGCCGCAGGGAAGACGGCTATCACGAGCTTCAGACCTTGTTCCAGTTCCTGGACTACGGCGACGAGCTGAGCTTCACCCTGACACCCGGCGAGCCGGGGGTGAGGCTCGCGGAGCCTGTTCCCGGTGTCGACGACGAGGACAACCTCATCATTCGCGCCGCCAGAGCACTCCTTGAGAGGGCTCAAGGCGACTTGCCCGGGGTCACCGTCGGCATCACCAAACGGCTGCCCATGGGCGGCGGTCTGGGCGGCGGCAGCTCCAATGCTGCAACCACTCTGCTGGCCCTGAACCATCTCTGGCAGCTCGACTTGAGCACCGATGAGCTTGCCGGAATAGGCCTCGGCCTGGGCGCCGATGTGCCGGTGTTTGTCCGGGGCCATGCCGCCTTTGGTGAGGGAGTTGGTGAAACACTGACCAACGCAAATCCGCCGGAAGACTGGTTCGTTGTCCTCAAGCCCGGCTGCAACATAAACACTGGCAAGATTTTTTCCGAGCAAGGGTTGACAAGGAACACCCCGAGAATCAAAATAGCGCCCGCTTTTGAGGGAGACGCCTCGAGGTACCGAAACGACTGTGAGGATGTAGTTCGAAAACTGTATCCTGAGGTTAACCAGAGCCTGGAATGGCTTTCACAATTCGGACCTGCAAGATTAACCGGAACCGGGGCTTGCATATTTGGACGTTTCCCGACAGAATCCGCAGCCCGGATCATCTGGGAAAGCAAACCCTCCGGCGTCACGGGGTTCGTAGCTAAAGGGGTGAACATTTCACCTCTACACAAAAAGCTAACAGAGCTGAAATGATGCCAAAAAAGCACGATACTGGGGTGTCGCCAAGTGGTAAGGCAACGGGTTTTGATCCCGTCATGCGCAGGTTCGAATCCTGCCACCCCAGCCACCTTTCTCCCGCTTCTTCTGAATCAAACGCCGATACTGAGAAGGATGCCGTCGTGTCCAAACTGATGATCTTCGCTGGCAACGCCAACCCTGAACTGGCTCAAGCGATTGCCCGCAAACTCCATATTCCCATGGGACAGGCCACTGTTGGCCGTTTCAGCGACGGGGAAACCACCGTCGAGATCAATGAGAATGTCCGCGGCCATGATGTGTTCATCATCCAGCCGACCTGCTACCCCACCAACGATAACCTGATGGAACTGATCGTGATGGCCGACGCACTTCGCCGTGCTTCCGCTACACGGGTCACCGCCGTTATCCCCTATTACGGATACGCGCGCCAGGATCGCCGGGTACGCTCTACCCGTGTTGCCATCAGCGCCAAGGTGGTAGCCGACATGATTTCCAGCATCGGCGTTGACCGGGTCCTGACCGTCGACCTGCACGCTGACCAGATCCAGGGCTTCTTCGATATCCCGGTGGACAACATCTACGCCACACCGGTTATGCTCGAGGACATCTTCAAGCAGCGCTTCGAGAACTTTGTCGTGGTATCTCCGGACGTTGGCGGCGTGGTTCGCGCCCGTGCCGTGGCCAAGCGCCTGGACGACGCCGACCTTGCCATCATCGACAAACGTCGCCCGAAAGCGAACGTGTCCCAGGTGATGCACATCATCGGGGATGTCAAAGACAAGACCTGTATCCTGGTGGACGACATCATCGATACCGCCGGCACGCTGTGCAAAGCGGCCAACGCCCTGAAAGAACACGGCGCGGCTCGCGTGGTTGCCTACATCACCCACCCGGTTCTCTCCGGCCCGGCCATTGATAACATCAATGCCTCACAGCTGGACGAACTTGTGGTCTGCGATACCATCCCGCTGGGTGACAAAGCGCATAATTGTGATAGAATCCGCGTCCTCGGAATGGCAGGGCTGCTTGCGGAGTCGATTCGCCGCGTGAGCAACGAAGAGTCCATCAGTGCCATGTTCGAGAATGCCTGAGTGACCTTTCGGTCGTAATATCAAGGCATTACAAGCAGTTACCGGGTCGGGAGCCTACACAGGCTCCCGACTCTTTTAGTCAGCCGGAAAAATCCGGCTTTTCAGAAACATCACCTGATCCTACGCCTGGTCGCGGGCAGTTCAGGTGACGATTGAGGTTATTACCATGTCTCAGGAATTTGTTATCGAAGCATTTCCTCGTGACGATCAGGGGAGAGGTGCGAGCCGCCGCCTGCGTCGTGAGGAACGGAAAATCCCGGCCATCATTTATGGTGGCAACAAGGATGCAACTCCGATTGCCATCTGGCACAACGAGCTGAAGAAAGCCCTGGAAAACGAAGCATTCTTCTCCCACGTTCTGACCGTTGAGCTGAACGGCAAGAAAGAAAGCGTAATCCTGAAGGATCTGCAGCGTCACCCGTACAAGCCGATCCTGACCCACGCTGACTTCCTGCGTGTTGACAAGGACCACGAGATCCACGTCAACGTACCGCTGCACTTCATCAACGAAGACACTGCACCGGCTATCAAGCTCCACGGCGGTGTAGCGAACCACCAGATCAACGAAGTTGAAGTGATCTGTCTGCCGCAGAACCTGCCCGAGTTCATCGAAGTGGACATGACCACTGTTGAGATGGACCAGGTAGTTCACCTGAGCGACCTGAAGCTGCCGAAAGACGTCAAGATTGCCGCCCTGCTCCAGGGTGAAGATCACGACCTGCCGGTTGTGGCTATCCATAAGCCGCGCGGCGCCAAGGTTGATGACGAAGCCGAAGACGGCGAAGAAGGTGAAGAAGGCGAAGACAAGGAGTAATCACTCCTGCACTGAGGAGGGCAACGGCGAATGGCGCAGGATATTGTCATGGTGGTTGGTCTGGGTAACCCCGGCGCTGACTACGAGAATACCCGCCACAACGCCGGCGCCCTCTTCGTGGAAGCTCTGGCTCGCACCGCGGGCCAGACGCTCCGCCCCGAAAAGAAGTACCACGGGCTCTATGCCCGCATTCAATGGCAGGGCCTGGACCTGCACCTCCTGAATCCGACCACTTTCATGAATCGCAGCGGCCTGGCCATCAAGGCGCTGGCAGACTTCTTCAAGATTCAGCCCCAACAGATTCTGATTGCCCACGACGAACTCGATCTGCCCCCGGGTACCGCAAAGCTCAAGAAAGGTGGCGGCCACGGCGGACACAACGGCCTGCGTGACGCTATCGCCCACCTGGGCACCAACGATTTCCAGAGACTGCGCATCGGTATCGGCCACCCCGGCGACAGCCGCAGGGTAACCGGGTACGTCCTCGGCCGCCTGGGCAAACAGGAAACCGAGGAACTGAACGCAGTGATCGACGAAATCATGCGGGTATTACCGGATGCAGCCAGCGGCAAACTCCCAGCCGCCATGAATCGCCTGCACAGTTTCAAACCGGTATAATCCGCTCAAATTTTTCCAGTACCAGCAGAGGCATTCCATGGGATTTAACTGCGGCATCGTCGGCCTTCCCAACGTCGGCAAATCCACCCTGTTCAACGCACTGACCAAATCCGGCATTGGCGCGGAAAACTTCCCGTTTTGCACCATCGAGCCTAACGCCGGTGTAGTCGCCATGCCGGACCCGCGCCTCAATAAGCTGGCAGAGATCGTAAAGCCGGAACGCGTCGTCCCCACCACCATGGAATTCGTCGACATCGCCGGCCTGGTGGCGGGCGCATCCAAGGGCGAAGGCCTGGGCAACCAGTTCCTGGCCAATATCCGCCAGACCGATGCCATCGCCCACGTGGTGCGCTGCTTTGAAGACGGCAATGTCATTCATGTCGCCAACAAGGTAGACCCGGCCTCCGACATCGAAGTCATCAACACCGAGCTGGCCCTCGCCGATCTGGAAACCGTTGAAAAAGCCATCAAGCGGGTTCAGCGCGTGGCCAAGAGCGGTGACAAGGAAGCCAAGGCCCAGCTGGAGATGTTCGAGAAACTGCTGCCCGTGCTGAACGAGGGCAAACCGGTGCGCAGCATGAACCTCGACAAGGACCAGATGGCCCTGATCCGGGAGCTCTGCCTGCTGACCGTGAAGCCGACCATGTACATTGCCAACGTCAGCGAAGACGGGTTCGAGAACAACCCGCATCTGGACACGGTGCGCGAGATGGCCGAATCGGAAAATGCCGTGGTGGTGCCCATCTGCAACAAGATAGAGGCCGAAATCTCCGAACTCGAAGACGATGAAAAATCCATGTTCCTGGAAGAAATGGGCATGGACGAACCAGGCCTGGATCGCGTCATTCGCGGCGGCTACGGCCTGCTGGGCCTGCAGACCTACTTTACCGCCGGGGTGAAGGAAGTGCGCGCCTGGACCGTCAAAATCGGTGCCACAGCGCCCCAGGCGGCCGGCGTGATCCACACCGACTTCGAACGCGGGTTCATCCGGGCCGAAGTGGTGAGCTACGACGATTACGTGAAGTACAACGGCGAAGCCGGAGCCAAGGATGCCGGCAAATGGCGCCTGGAAGGCAAGGAATACATCGTGAAAGACGGCGACGTTATTCACTTCCGCTTCAACGTGTAATTTTTCAGGAAAAACTGGGCCCCAAGCCTTGACAGAGTGGGCCCAAATACTGAAAATACGCGCCTCGTTTGGGGCGATGCCCAAAGCGAAATGGCAAGGTAGCTCAGTTGGTTAGAGCACAGCACTCATAATGCTGGGGTCGGCGGTTCGACTCCGCCCCTTGCTACCAAGATTCAAAGGGTTGCGACGCAAGTCGTGACCCTTTTTTATTGTTTGACTAAAAGTTGCCTACAGGGGGGTGTCAGCTCCGCAACGGCTATGGTCTCGTAGGAGTATCCCAAGAAACTTGGTTCTGGTGCGCAATGGAACGACACTCTCTGATTGCCTTCCGGAGATCCTCAGTAAAGCGACTGTCATTCACTTTGTGAGAAATGTACATCGAGAGATCTACCCAGGCCGCTGTCCGATTATAATAGGGCTTATCGTATTTGTTCATGTAAGTGTCGATCAGCACCCAAGGCAGAACAACCACATCGACGCGATTATTTTTGAGCAGTTCAACTGCCTGCCCCCAATCAGACACGTCAGTCACTTGTGGATCCTCTCCTCTCAAAAGCTTGCCACCAACAAACTTCCGGACGAACGCGAACCGAAGACCAGTCAGACTATCCAACGGTGGGAGATCTCGCAGGAGCAGATAGACATACTCGGTCTGGAACAATAAGCCGCCAAAGTCCGCGTATTCATCCCTTTCCGGCGTCTGCACCAGGGGCAAGCCGGCAGATATGCCACCTTTCCTCAAGCGGTAAAGCATTTGAGCCAAGGGCATTTCAACGAATTTAAAATCTCCCTCCACGCGATTAAAAACGCATCGATAGTAGGGCGCGAAACGGCCCACAAGCTTTCCGTTCTCAACCGCAATTTCCCGATCGATACCATCAAAGACGCCGATTACGTGGGTGCGTTTGGAATCAGCAAGCAGGGATACTGAGAACAGAGACAACCAAAAGATTTGGAGAAGCCTGAGCAAAAATGCCCGTTCCATGATCCACCTCCAAGGCACGCGGATCCAGTGCGTGTTTTTTACTGCATTTCGCGATTTTCGCTGCCGATAATGTAGGCATATCCGACTGAACCTCGACAGAATGTACTTCTAATAGTAGTAACAAGATCTCCTAATTGCTCAAAAAACGGTCATTGTCACACTGCAGGCAGGTTAAACAATCTTTGACAGTTGCCTACGAGGTATTCGGATAGGCTGGTTGGCTTGTCTCTATGCGCGATTCCGAGGTTGTATCCGACAGTGAGCACAAGAAAGATCATTCCGGTATTCGTGGCGTTGGTTTTGGTACCAGTCGCACTTGCGTTCGCAGGACAGACAGGAAAAACCGCTGCCGCTTCGATCGGGATCTTCTGGTTAGCCCTTGGCATTTTCTTTTTCAATGACATCAAACGTTACATCACGAAGAACGAGGAACGTGACCAGGACTAAGTGAAGCTGCGGAAGACAGCCGAACAGCAGACTATAGGTGATCTGGTGACAGATGGGCATACTTCATGATCATGGTCACGTTGCCGTGCCCAAGAATCCGCTGAAGCGTATGGATGCCACCCCAATTCATCATGTAGTGACTGGCGAAGGTGTGCCGAAGAATCTGGGTGAGCTGTTAAGAAACGGCCCTAAGGGTCAGGGCCGCAGGCTCGAGTACTCCGCCCCTTGCCACCAAGATTTAAAGGGTTGCGACGCAAGTCGCGACCCTTTTTATTGGCTGAATACAAGTTGTCTACATCGAGGACGGGGAGTGCGAGTCAACGCCAACAAACTCCGTATTGATAGCCTCTTCTATTTTGCAGCGCTGGATCGCCAGCATCAGAGCGCGCTGAACGTCGGTGTCCCGCAACTTTTTCGACATGTATAAGGAAACAGGAATCACGCCGACCTCCCAGGCAGAAAGTACCTCCCGCTCGCTGTCGAGAAAACGCTTCGCCATACCTGATGGCATTACAGCAACATCGATTCGCTGCAGTTTGAGCATCTCCACTAACTGCGACCAATCTGATACTTCTTCGACTCTACCCGCAGACTCTGGAATAAACTGTTTGCCGACAAAGCCCAAAACGATCCCATATCGTAGCCTGGGCGTCTCAGCAAACGCCGCATCAAGCTGCAACGATCGTAAGCTTACGATCGAAAACCCGGCGCTGTACATAGGACCAGCGAAATCGGCTTTCTCGTCCCTTTGTGATGTTCTAGCTATCGGTAGCACGATATCGAGCCTGCCTAGCTCAAGCTCAACCAGGCCACGATTCAATGAGACAGAAATCGCTTCGATCTCCAACCCGGAGTGGTCAAATACGCAATGGTAAGGTTTAGATAAATCGCCAGTGAGCTGCCCCTCCTCAACGCCGATCCATCCGACAGTATCATCAATGACACCAACAGACAGACGTTCTGAAGAGTGTGCGTAGGTCATAGAAAAAACATGCAGCACACACGTTAAAATGACGAATCTCACCCTAAAGACCTCCCAATACCTGCACTGGCAACTTTTTCAGGCTGATTCTCCCGGCTTTCACACCAGAACTGAAAACATGCCACGCACCAACAAAGTGCAAGATACATCACATCCGCAATCAATAGGAAGGGTTACTCAATCGATTACACTGTATTTTACGAATGCCTCTAAAGTGTGATTGAGCGGACAACTGGCGAAGGTGTGACTAAGAATGTGGATCAATTGTTGCGGGGGGGGGGCGGAGAAACCACATCGTTTGTAAGCTGCCCCAGAGCGCCGTACTTTTATCGATAGGCGGCGAATTCACTGACGCCAGGTCAGTCTTCTGGATCTCGCTGTCTCCCGGGGATATCCCAGGCCTCATGATTTTTCTCGCCAATCAAGCGGCAGGTTCTGATGGCATCCCTGAAGTCTTCCTTGAGACCGTTATCCTCTACACTGTGAGAAATGTACATGGACAAATCTATCCAGGCTGCGGTTCGGTCATAATAAGCCCCTTGATAGTCCTTGAGATACAGGTCCATCATGATCTTGGGTAGAACCACGACATCTACCCGACCGAGCCTGAGCATTCGGACAGCCTGCTCCCAATCAGAGACATGCGTTACTTGAGGGCTATCACCTTTTAAAAGCTCTAAACCCGCAAACTTCCGGACAAATCCAAACCTGAGCCCCGTCATGCTGTCCAACGGCGGCAAATCCTGAACCATGAGATACACATATTCCAATTGAAACAACGTACCGCCAAAGTCCGCATACTGATCCCTTTCTACCGTTTGAATTAACGGCAACCCAATTGAAATACCGCCTTTTTCCAGTTGGCGAAGTATCTGGGCCAGCGGCATGTTAACAAACCTGAAATCGCCGTCTACGCGGCTAAAGACGCAGTGATAATAGGGCGCAAAACGACCCACGAGTTTTCCGTTTTCTACAGAAATTTCGCGTTCTATATCTGCAAAGACCCCAACAACATGGTGACGATTCGAATCAGCGGACAGGGACAGAGAAAAAAACAGGAACAAAAAGAAAGGAAAAAGCTTCAGCCATACGAGCCTTTGCATGTCCCACCTCCCAAGCATGCGAATACAGTGCATACCTTTTAAGGCATTTAAGCGAAAAAACGTGACATTGACTAACACACAACACCAAGCGCTTTTTTTATAGTAGTTGTCATATCGGCACCGTGCTCATCTTTTCCAGCCCTTTGCTTAGTGGTCTTTATCGGGCGGCGGTTAGACTCCGCCCCTTGCTGCCAGTATTCTGGCAAGCCCGTCGCGAAAGCGCCGGGCTCTTGAGCTTCTGGGGACGACCCCACCCTTCCCGGGCAGTGAACGCGGGACGACCCGCCTCCGTACAAAACGTTCTATGAGATCAACAAGAGACAGAGTTCGACAGGCGATTTCCTTTGAGGTTATCGGCCTCCTGCTTTCCGTTCCCCTCGCTGCCGTAACCTTCGGATTCGATATGGGAAGAACCGGAGTTCTTGGTGTGGTTGGCGCCACCATCGCGACCATCTGGAACTACCTGTTCAACCTGGGATTCGATCACGGCCTGAAGCACTTCAATGGCTCAACCCGAAAATCCCTGCGGATCCGTTTCCTGCATGCGGTGAGTTTCGAGTTGGGCCTGATGCTCATCTTCCTGCCGATCATTGCCTGGTGGATGGGCATTGGCCTGTTGCAAGCGCTGATCGTAGATGTGGCGTTCGTGGTGTTCTATCTGGTGTATGCGTTCGTATTCACCTGGTGTTACGACACAATATTTCCTGACACGGACGCCAAGAAATCCAACGCCACCTAAACAAACTTTGACAGTTCCGTAGGGGAGAGTCGGATAGGATAGAAGCTCCGCCCGAATGCGTTTTAAGGTTGTATCGCATTATGAAATCCCGCCACGCGCTCACAGTGTTCCTGGCCGTTGTTCTGGTCCCCATTGCCCTTGGGTTCGCCGGCGCGAGCGTGAAGGCGGCCATCCTGTCGATCAGTGTTTTCTGGGTCTGCCTGGGGATATTCTTCTACCCATCCATCAGTGACTATCTCAGGTCTGCAAGGAGGGAGCGGGACGATCCTCTAAAGACAAACTCTGTGGCATACTCACGAGCTAAAACCCATACACAACAACTTAGCAGCAAGGACCGTTGACATGAAACCGGAAACCCTCGCCCTGCACGCAGGCTTCAAAAGCGATCCCACTACCCGGGCCGCTACCACCCCGATTTACCAGACCACGTCCTACACCTTCGATGACACCCAGCACGGTGCCGATCTGTTTGACCTGAAGGTTCAGGGCAACATCTACACCCGCATCATGAACCCGACCAACGCGGTTCTCGAAGAGCGGATGGCAGAACTGGAAGGCGGTGTTGGCGCCCTGGCCGTGGCCTCTGGCATGGCGGCCATCACCTATGCGCTGCAGACCATCTGCAAGGTGGGCAACAACATCGTGAGCACCAGCCAGCTGTACGGCGGCACCTACAACCTTTTCGCGCACTCGCTGCCGAACCAGGGCATTGAGTGCAAAATGGTTCGCCATGACGATTTCGATGCCGTGGAAAAGGCTATTGATGAGAACACCCGCGCCCTGTTCTGCGAGTCCATCGGCAACCCGGCGGGCAACGTGGTCGATATCCAGCGCTGGGCCGAAATTGCGCACAAACACGGCATCCCGCTGATGGTGGACAACACGGTTGCCACGCCGTTCCTGTGCCGCCCGATCGAGCACGGCGCCGATATCGTGATTCACTCGCTCACCAAGTACATCGGTGGCCATGGCACCACCGTCGCAGGCGTTGTCGTGGATTCCGGAAAGTTCGACTGGAAAGCCAGTGCTGACAAGTTCCCGATGCTGAACGAACCGGATCCGTCCTACCACGGCGTGGTCTACACAGACGCCCTGGGCCCTGCTGCCTTCATCGGCCGCTGCCGAGTGGTTCCGCTGCGCAACACCGGTGCTGCCCTGGCTCCCTTCAATGCGTTCCTGATTATGCAGGGTCTGGAAACCCTGGCGCTGCGCATGGAACGTCATTGCGAGAACGCCGAGAAAGTCGCGAACTTCCTGCAGGAGCACCCGTCTGTTGAGTGGGTCAACTACGCGACCCTGGCCAACAGCCCGTACAAGGCGACCTGCGAGAAGATTTCCGGCGGGAAAGCGTCCGGCATCCTGAGCTTCGGCATCAAGGGTGGCCGGGAAGCCGGGGCAAAGTTCATCGATGCCCTGGAATTGATCCTGCGTCTGGTGAACATCGGTGACGCCAAGTCCCTGGCCTGCCACCCGGCGACCACCACCCACCGCCAGCTCAACCCGGAAGAGCTGAAGAGCGCCGGTGTGAGCGAGGATCTGGTGCGGCTGTCCATCGGTATCGAGCATGTCGACGACATCATTGCCGACATTACCCAGGCCCTGGACAAAGCCCAGGCCTGATAGCGGTCAACCGGGTACGACCAATGTCGTGCCCGGCACCCTCGTGATTGCCCCTATCTGTCTTGTAACTCCCCCGCCAGGCCATTACTCTTTAGTGTTCCCCATGCCCGAATCGAGAGTCCGGTTGCAATGAGCGAAAGCGCAAAAACCCGCATTACCAGTGGTTCCAAATTCCGCAACGAGCATGGCTTCTCGGCCATCAAGGATGGCGTCAAGCGGTCATCGAAGCAGGAAGCCACAACAGCGGAAAAGCGAGAGCCGAAGCCCAAATGGCTCCGGGCACGCATGCCCGGGGGCGAGCGCTATGAGGCGGTGCGCAAGAACGTCAGTGAGCACCGGTTGAGCACCGTTTGCCAGGAATCTCATTGCCCCAATATCGGTGAGTGCTGGACCGCCGGCACGGCCACCATCATGGTGATGGGGTCTGTGTGTACCCGGGCCTGCAAATTCTGCGCGGTGGACACCGGCAACCCGAAAGGCTGGCTCGATCATGAAGAGCCGGAGAACACGGCCAAGTCCGTAGAGCTGATGGGCCTTCGTTATATCGTGCTTACCTCGGTAGACCGTGATGACCTGGACGACGGCGGCGCTGCCCACTATGCCGCTTGTGTCTCTGCCATCAAACAGCGCACGCCGGAAGTCGCCGTTGAGGCGCTGACGCCGGATTTTGATGCGGTGATGGCGGACGTTGAGAAGGTGGTGGATTCCGGGCTGGATGTCTTTGCCCAGAACGTGGAAACCGTCAAGCGGCTGACCAGTCGGGTTCGTGATCCGCGTGCCGGGTATGAAAAAACCCTCCGGGTCTTGGAGCACGCCAAGAAGCACCGTCCGGACGTGCTTACCAAGACCAGCCTGATGCTGGGGCTCGGCGAAACCGAAGAGGAAATCCTGGAAACCATGGACGATCTGCGCGCCATCGGTGTGGATATCCTGACTCTGGGCCAGTACCTGCGCCCTACTCCGAACCACTTGCCGGTAGAACGCTACGTCACCCCCGAAGAGTTCAACCGTTACCGGGAAATCGGCCTGGAGAAGGGCTTCATGGAAGTGCCATCCGGCCCCATGGTCCGCTCCAGCTACCGGGCTGACAAAGTCTTCGATAAAAACAATCTGGGTCTTGCCGTGCCCGAGGTTCCCCAAGCCTCCAATGCCATGCAGATTCCGGTGAAGGCCATCGACTGAGAACATACATGCTGACACTGCTGCGAAATGCCCGGCTGAAGTACAAATTCTGGTTGCTGAACATTGTCGTTTTTGCAGTTCTCTGCTTGCTCGTTCTCTATGCCATGAACACGATTGCCGGGCAGACCGGCCGGTCGTTCAACGAGGTCTTCGCTGATACAGCACCCGGCTTCGCGCTGGTTGTGGCAATACTCATGGTGCTAGAGATGGCCGGGTCCCAGCTGCTGATCTCGTTTATCGAACGCCACGTGAACCGCCTGAAAAACACCATGGTCGACGTTCAGGCTTCGGGCAATCTTAGCCAGCGGGCGGTGGTGGATTCCACCGACGAAATCGGCGAGATGGCCAGCGCCTTCAATGCCATGCAGGACCGCACCATGGGCGTGGTCCGAAGCATGAAGGAAGCCATCGAACGGCTGCACCAGGAGGTCGAGGAGCTGACCGCGGCCGCCGAAGCCCGTCGGGATGACCTCGGTCGCCAACAACAGGGCGCCGACCGGTCCGCGGAAGTCATCGAAACCATGCTGCAGAGTTTCACCGGCATCGCCGAACAGGCCGGGATTGCCAAGACTCTCTCCCACGAGGCGAGCGATGCCGCTCGCGACGGCAGCAGCCGTGTCGGACAGAGTGCCGACAGCATCCGCAAGCTTGCCGATGTGGTGCGCAATTCCGCCAGCAGCGTCGAAGCCCTGGCCGAAAACAGCCATGAAATCAGCCACGCCATCACCGAAATCCGGGGCATTGCCGAGCAGACCAATTTGCTGGCCCTGAACGCGGCCATCGAGGCGGCCCGAGCTGGCGAACAGGGCAGAGGGTTTGCCGTCGTGGCTGATGAAGTCCGTAAACTGGCCCAACGGGTCCAGGACTCCACCGATCAGATTCAGGGCACGATCGATCGGCTTCTAAGCGCCATCAACACCGCCGTAAATCAGATGACCGGAAGTTCCGAGGATGCCACCCGCTGCGTCGAGGAATCCGAGGAAGGCCGCCGCGCCCTGGAAGCCATCAACGAGGTGGTCAGCCGGATCGATCATACCAACCAGGAAATCGCCAACGTCTCGGCAGACCAGACCGCCGGCACCGACGATGTGCTGGCTAACGTTCAGGGCATTCGCGAGACCACCCAGAACATGGTGACCCAGCTTGCCGAGAGCGCGGATATGAGCCGCCGCCTGAAAAAGCTGATCGATTCCCTGGAAGAAGCCTCGTCAAAGGTCACGGTTCACTAAGGTTTATGGCACACTCTGCACTCGTTTGAACTGGCAGAGTAGTTGTTCATGAATCGTCTTCGCGCCCTGTATGACCGCCTGATTTTTCCGCATCCCGTTATTATCCTTGCGGCTTTTGGCCTCCTTCTAGCCATCGCCGCTATCAAATTCGGCGAATTCCGCCTCGATGCTTCCGCCGAATCCCTGGTACTGGAAAACGACCGTTCCCTCGAACAATACCGCCAGGTAAACCGCCGCTTCACCACCTCGGACGATTTCCTGATCGTCACCTATACCCCCGAAGGTGAACTGTTCTCCGAAGATGGGCTGGCCAGACTGGGCGCGTTGCGGGATGAACTGCAAGGCCTGGAAGCCGTAGGCTCCACCAACAGCATCCTGAACGTACCCCTGCTCCACAGCCCGGATCTGACGCTGGATACCGTGGACAGCGAGATCAAGACCCTGGACGACCACGATGTAACGCCGGACACAGCCCGCCAGGCGCTTCTGAACAATCCGCTCTACCCCAACCTGCTGATCAGCGAAGACGGGCGAACCACTGCCATACAGGTCAACCTGCCCACGCCGGATCGCTATTTTGAGCTACTGAGAAAGCGCAACGATCTTAGAGACAAGGCCGATGCCGGCAAAGCCTCCGAGGCCGAGTTGGCCGAACTGGAACAGGTAAAACAGGATTTCATCGACTTTACCGAAACCCTTGGGGTCGAGCGCGATGCCACCATCCGCACGGTTCGCTCCATTCTCGACACCTACCGCGACGGCGCAGACATCCACTTGGGTGGGGTGCCCATGATTGTGGCGGACATGATCCGCTTCATCGAGAACGACCTGTCTACCTTCGGGCTCGGCGTCCTGGCTTTTCTGCTGCTCACTTTGGCCATCATTTTCCGTCAGTGGCGCTGGGTTCTGGTGCCGCTGTTGTGCTGCAGCTTTACCGTTTGGCTGATGGTCGGCTTTCTGGGCTGGGCCCAGTGGCCGGTGACGGTCATCTCCTCCAACTTTATTTCCCTGCTGCTGATCATGACCCTGTCGCTCACCATCCACCTGATCGTGCGCTACCGGGAATTCCAGCATGACGAGCCCGAGGCAAGCGCCAGAGACACCCTGCGCAACACCGTAATGGCGATGATCAAGCCCTGCTTCTACATGGCCATCACTACCATTGTCGCCTTCGGCTCGCTCACCTTCAGCGGCATTCGCCCGGTCATCGATTTCGGCTGGATGATGACCCTGGGCCTGACCGTGGCTTTTCTCATCACCTTTATTGTTTTCCCGGCCCTGCTCACCCTGCTGCCACCACCACTGGACAGCCGGGTCAGCTCTGACAGGGTTCCCTTCACCGATGCCTTTGCGCGGTTCACGGAACACTTCGGCAAGACAGTGTTGGTCGGCTCCGGCCTGATTGCGGCGCTCTGCGTGGTCGGCCTGAACAAGCTGACGGTGGAAAACAGCTTTATCGACTATTTCAAATCGTCCACCGAAATCCATCAGGGCATGATCACCATCGACAACCGCCTGGGCGGTACCACGCCCCTGGACGTGGTTATCACCGACGATCCGCCACCGGAAGGCGCGAGCGGCGGCGACCCGTTTGCCAGTGACTGCGACCCGTTCGTGGAGGACTGCGGTGCCGGAGAGGAATACCGGGATACCTGGTACACCTACCAGAAAATGGAACAACTGGAGGCGGTTCACGACTACCTGGACGGACTACCGGAGACCGGCAAGGTGCTCTCAATCAACACCACGCTGGATATCCTCGCCCAAATCAACCAGGGCGAGCCTCTGGACGCCCTGGAACTGGCGTTTGTACCCGCTGCGGTTCCGGATGACCTGCAGGATACCCTGCTGACACCCTACATCTCGGAGGAGCACGACCAGGCCCGATTCAGCATCCGGATCCTGGAAACCATGCCGGAACTGCGTCGACAGGAGCTCTTGAACCGCATCCATGAACATCTGACAACGGAACTGGGGTACTCGAAAGATCAGGTACTCTTTGCCGGCATGACGGTGATGTACAACAACATGCTGCAAAGCCTGTTCGATTCCCAGATCAAGACCATCGGCGTAGTCTTCGCCGCCATCATGTTGATGTTCCTGATCCTGTTCCGCTCACTGAAACTGGCCCTGATCGGCATCGCCCCGAACCTCATCGCCGCCGGCTCAGTACTCGGCCTGATGGGCTGGCTGGGCATTCCCCTGGATATGATGACCATCACCGTGGCGGCCATCACCGTCGGCATCGCCGTGGACGACACCATCCACTACATCCACCGCTTCAAAACCGAGTTCCAGAAAGACGGCGACTATATCGCCACCATGCACCGCTGCCACCGAAGCATCGGCCAGGCCATGTTTTTCACCTCGCTGACCATCATCTCCGGGTTCTCGATACTGGTGCTGTCCAACTTCATCCCGACCATCTACTTCGGGTTGTTTACGGGGTTCGCCATGTTCATGGCTCTGGTGGGGGCGCTTACGCTGCTTCCTCGGCTCATTGTTCTCGTCAAACCCTTTGGCTCTGACGGGGCTTCTGGCTTGGGCTCCTAGCCTTCCGGTTTCAGAGAAGGAACAGGGGTGTTGCCCCCTCCCAAAAAACGCTACGAGCACATCCATGTGCGCTTGGCTGTGGCCATCCTTGGCCACAGACATTTTTGGGAGGGGGCAACACCCCTGTTCTTCAAACAGTTCAGTAATCGCAAACCGTCAAAAGGCACGCTGAGATTCGAATCCAAGGTGACTTCCAATAGCTCCGATTTCTGAAGCTTGGCGGGTGTGGGCCTTTGCCAGAATGTCGGCGGCCAAGGATGGCCGACGCCAAGCGCACATGGATGTGCTCGTAGCGGTTCTGGCAAAGACCCACACCCGCCGAGCCCCACCAAAACTCGCAGGCTAGGGGCACAAAAAAGGGCCACATCCAAGGATGCGGCCCTTCTCTAACAAAGTCAGAGGGAAAGCAGAATCACTGCATGCCCTGACCTTGCCCCTGCTGCATCTGTTGTTGCATCTGACGACGCTGCTGCATTTGCTGTTGCATCTGCTGCATACGCTTGTCCAACTCGTCGCGCTGCTCCTGGGTAAACACGCTATCTACCTTCGCCTGCATCAGAGTGGACAGAGCCGCGATCTCGCCGGTCACATCGCCCAGCTCTTTGGCCTGCTCGCGAATAGCGGCTTCATCAAAGTCTGATTTGATCTCACCCTGCATCTGCTGCTGCAGCGCACGGGCTTCCTGACGGAGTTCTCCGATCTCGCCCTGCATCTCGTCGATGATGGCACGGATTTCAGTTTGCTGATCTTCGGTCAGCCCCACCATCTGTGCCAGTTGATCTACCTGATCCGGCTGGCCACCGGATTGCTGGGCCATGGCCGGGACCGACAGGCTGAGGGCTACCAGGGCAGTACCAAACAGTTTTACGAGCTTCATAAATGTCTCCGTTAACAGGGTGGCCACAATCTGAATACCACCGACATACATTGGTTTCATCGTTCAGGGACTACACCCTAAAACATACGGATACGGTTTTTCACCCCGATCAGCCCTCTTTTTGTACATACTTCTCAGTATCCCGCGCCAAAAGCCGCCACACACGGGGATTCAAACAAATGTGAAAGTTTGGTCATTCCCCTTCATAATGGCGCCGTTTAACCACATCCGGAGCAGACAAGATGGCCATTAACTGGTTTCCAGGGCATATGCACAAGGCCCGCAAGGAGATCAAAAAAGTCATGCCGCAGATGGATCTCATCATCGAAGTGGTTGACGCGCGTATTCCTTTCAGTAGCGAAAACCCGCTCGTGCCGGCCCTTCGTGGTGATACGCCACTGATCAAGGTATTGAACAAGCGCGACCTGGCGGATCCAGAAATTACCGAGCAGTGGTTAGCCTGGCTCGAGAAAGAACGTGGGGTACGCGCCATCACGCTTACCCACAACCAGCGCAATGAGGCACTGTCCATCCTCAAGCTGGCGGAAGAGATGACGCCCGGTCACGATCGCCAGAAGAGCGCATTGCGAGTGATGATCCTGGGCATTCCGAACGTCGGCAAGTCCACCCTGATCAACACACTGGCGGGACGACCTGCGGCCAAAACCGGGAACGAACCGGCCGTGACCAGGGCCCAGCAGGCCATCAAGCTGCCTAATAACATTCTGCTCTACGACACCCCCGGCTTTCTCTGGCCTAAGCTGTCCCCCGAAGCCTGCGGTTACCGTCTGGCGGTTACCGGGGCGATTCGAAGCGCGGTTCTGGACTTTGAGGATGTGGCCATGTTCGAGGCCGAGTACCTGCTGGAAGCCTACCCGGACTTGGTCAGGACCCGCTACGGCTTCGCGGAACTACCGAAAGATGCCCTGGCGCTGATGGACGGCATGGCCGAGAAGCGAAGATTCTTCGGCCGCGGTGGCATCCCGGATCTGCACAAGGTGTCGGAGGTGTTGCTCAACGAATTCCGGGCCGGAACTCTGGGACGCATCTCGCTGGAAACCCCTGAGATGGTCGAGCGCGAAGCCCGGGAAGCCGAGGCAGCCGCGGCTGAGAAAGCCGCTCGCGAGGAGGCCAGCGGATCAAAGAAGGGGGCCAGAAAGGGTCGAAGCGGCAAGCGCTAAACACTCTATGGCGCCATATCCGGCCTTCTCCCCTTACCAAGGTCAAATATCGTATCCGGGCCAAAGCGCCTAGACTGTTAAATAACGTTATTGATCGCAAGGTCGGCCATTTCGGCCGGTCGGTAAGGAGGAACTTATGAGACGCGTCGTCGTCACCGGCATGGGCATTGTGTCCTGCCTCGGAAACTCACTGGACGAGGTCACCCAGAGCCTGAAGAATGGAAAATCAGGCATCCGCTTCAACGAAACCTATAAGGAAATGGGCTTCCGGAGCCAGATTGCAGGCTCGGTGGATGTGGACACATCCGTTATCGACCGCAAAATCCGCCGGTTCATGGGCCCATCCGCCATGTACAGTTTTCTGTCCATGGAGCAGGCCATCGCCCAGGCGGGGCTGACCGAAGACCTGATCTCCAACGACCGCACCGGCCTGATCGCCGGCTCCGGCGGCGCTTCCTGCTCGAGCCAAGTAGAAGCCACCGACATCATGCGCGAGAAAGGCGTGAAGCGCATCGGGCCCTATATGGTTCCCCGCATCATGACCAGCACAGTGTCTGCCTGCCTGGCCACCGCCTACAAGATCCGTGGCGTGAACTACTCCATGTCTTCGGCCTGTGCCACCAGCGCCCACTGCATCGGCCACGCCATGGAGCAGATCCAGGCTGGCAAGCAGGACATCGTGTTCGCCGGCGGCGGTGAGGAAGAGGACTGGAGCCTGACCATGATGTTCGATGCCATGGGAGCGCTGTCCACCAAATACAACGACGCCCCTGAAACGGCTTCCCGCCCCTTCGATGCCGGCCGTGACGGTTTCGTGATTGCCGGCGGTGGCGGCATGATGGTGCTGGAAGAACTGGAACACGCGAAGAAACGCGGCGCCAACATCATTGCCGAGCTGACCGGCTACGGCGCCACCTCGGACGGCTATGACATGGTCGCGCCTTCCGGCGAAGGTGCCCAGCGCTGTATGAAGCAGGCGATGGCTACCATCCGGGGCAAGATTGACTACATCAATGCCCACGGCACCAGCACACCGGTTGGCGACGTTGCCGAGATGGGCGCGGTGCGGGCCACCTTCGGTTCCGACATCCCGGCCATTTCCTCAACCAAATCACTCTCTGGTCATTCGCTCGGCGCTGCCGGTGTTCAGGAGGCCATCTACTCGCTGCTGATGCTGCAGAACGGGTTCATTGCCGGCACCAAGAACCTGAACAATCCGGACGAGAAAATCAGCGATATTCCTATTGTAGGCCCTGAAGGTCGGGAAGCCTCGCTGAACACCGTGATGTCCAACAGTTTCGGATTCGGCGGAACCAACGCGTCCCTGGTATTCGAGAAGCTCTGAAACCGCGATGCATAAGGGCCTGCGGGCCCTTATTTTTAAAAAATATATTCTAAGATCATCCAGCTTGATTATTGGCAAAGACGGCCATCCGTATTAAGGTACATAGTTGACATGGATCAAATCGGACGGATTATCACGTATGGCTCAAGCAATTCCGTTTCGTCAGGCATCTCCCCTCAAGGCGTCCTGCCACCAGTGCAGTCTGAGCAACCTGTGCCTGCCCCTGGCAATTGAAGAGAATGACCTCGACCGGTTGGAAGACATTGTCCAGCAGGGGCGGATCTTCAACCGTGGTGAACACATCTTCGACCAGAGCACGCCCTACCGCTCCTGTTTTGCGGTAAAAAGCGGCTCCATAAAGACGTCGATCATTACCGAGAATGGCGAGGAACAGGTGACGGGCTTTTTCATGCCCGGAGAGCTGGTAGGCCTGGACAGTATTGGAAGTGAACATTATGCGTGCACCGCCAAGGCTCTGGAACGGACCAGCGTGTGTGAGTTCCCGATGGAGAAACTGGAGGAGCTGACCGGCAAACTGCCCGAGTTGCAGCACCACATGTATCACCTGATGAGCCAGGAGATCCAGAACAGCCATCAACTGGCCATGCTGCTGAGCAAGAACACCGCTGAAGAGCGCATTGCTGCACTGCTCTTGTCGCTGTCCAGCCGATTCCAGCGCCGCCGTATGTCGCCGACCAACTTCAGTCTGCCCATGGCACGGAACGACATCGCAAACTTCCTGGGCCTCGCCGTTGAAACGGTAAGCCGGGTATTCACGCGCTTTCAGAATCAGGGCATCATCAAGGCCCGGGGCCGGGAAGTCGAACTTCTGGATATCGAAGCCCTGCAAATGGTCAGCCGGGAATTCTCCCGCCAGTGCAATAACTGAGAAACTGCGTTTTGCCCGCCGTTGCCACTAGCCGGCGGGCTCACTCTCCACTTCCCTGCCGTTATTCTTTTTCAGCATCGTCAGCTCATCCACCAGGCCGGAGCGCCAGGGCATCTGCTTGATGCCGAAGGTATTGCGGATCTTGGTGCAGATCAGCGTGGTATTGACCGGCTCAAGATGGCCCCACTCGGGAACCTCGTCCACCACCCGGATCCCTTCGGGAATGCCGGGCAGCCCGGCAATCGCAAGGCCCAGCTCGTACAGATTGATTTCCTCGGCACCGGCGTACTGATAGGTGCCCCAGACCTCGGCCCCGCAATCAAGTTGCAGAACCACCGCCTCGATTACCCGGGCCAGATCACGGACCGACACGGGTTGCCCCCGGCATCGTCCGGGCAGTGACAGTATTTCACCGGCAGCCGTACTGGCCTGCACTTTCCGGATGAACCGTGCCAGGCTCCAGCCGGTCCGCAGGATAATATGCCGAGGCAACAGGGTCCGCAGGGCCTGCTCGCACTCCCATTGCCAGTTACCCAGCTCATTCACCGGCTGCCCCGGATTGGAAGTGATGTAACCGCTTTGCTTCCGGCCATCGAACACGTAGCAGGAGGACAGCTGGAGCAGCGCCATACCACGATCACGTGCAAACTCGGCCATGGCCACGGGTAGCGAGAATGCCGCCATATGGACCCCCTCAGGATCATTCTCGGCGACCTCCGGATCGGCCATCCAGAGTGCATTTACGATCAGGTCGGTATCTTCGGGAATCCAGTTCTCCAGTGCATCAAGATCGGCGTTGGAGGGATCGCTGACAAGCAAAGGGCTGACGTGCAGGTGCGTTGCCCGCAAGCGCTCCAGCAAAACCTTCCCCAAAGGGCCGTAATCGTGAACAACAAGTACATGCACGAGGATTCAATGCCTCCCGATATCACTGATGTGACGTTATTTCGGAACCGGTCTGGCCAATGGCTTCTGGATTCCGGCGCCTAAACTAATGCAGTCTGAATTTAATGCTTTGCTATTTCTTTCAAGAGCATACAACAACAGGAACTGTCATGCTGAAACAACAGAGCCACATTGTGGCGCCGATCCCTGATGAGTTGCGAACCCGGGCCCTGTATACCGTCGGCGAACTGCGCGAACGCGGCAAGGCCGACAAGGAAGCCATCGACAAACTCTTCAACCTGATCGTGGACATGACCGAAGAAGGTCTGGACTTCTTTTTCCTGGAGCCGCTTCGCCGCCTGCATGCCAGCAGCATGATGATGGGCATGGCCAAAATGGGCATCAGCAGCATGCTCAAGGGCAGCAAGATGGTCGTGCACAAGGTGCTCAAAAAGCTGGACGACCGCAGCCTCGCTGCCATTCTCGACTTTATCGAGGAAATCATTCACGAACCGGAACCGGGCTGAAAAAGCGCTCCAAAACGCTACCGGTATTGCCGCGGTACCCGCCCGGTGATGCCGGTCATCAACTCGTAGGAGATGGTGCCGGCACAGGCGGCTACCTCATCGACCCCCACGGTGCGACCCCAGAGTTCAACGCTGTCACCCTCCTTCGCATCGGGTGCATCGGTGAGGTCCACCGCCAGCATGTCCATGGATACCCGGCCAATCAGCCTGATCCGCTGGCCGTTGATCGCCGCAGGCGTATTGGTGCCGGCATGCCTGGGGTAGCCATCACCGTAACCGATCGCGACCATGCCCATCCGGGTGTCCCGATCGGCAACCCAGCTGGCCCCATAGCCAACAGACTCGCCCGCCGGCACCAAGCGGGTGCTGATCAAGGGGGCCTCAAGCGACATTACCGGCTCCAGGCCAAGCTCGGGACCGGTCGTGCCCACCATTGGTGAGCCGCCATACAACATGATTCCGGGGCGGCTCCAGTCAAACATCGGCTGGCCCGGTCGAAAATGGGCGGCCGAATTGGCAACGCTCTTCATTAAATCCGGGAACGAAGACGTGGCCTTTTCGAACACCGCAGTCTGCTGCGCCGTCATTGCGCTGTCGGGATCGTCGGCGCACGCAAAATGCGTGACGAACCCCAGGAGTTCTGTATCAGCGCTCATGGCCTGTAACCGGCTCATCACCCCGGCCAGTTCGTCCGGATGAAAGCCGAGACGATTCATACCGCTGTTCACTTTCAGCCAGAAAGCGGGCCATGTATCCAGACGCTCCAGCCACGCCAGTTGCTGGAAACTATGGAACACCGGCTCAAAGCCACTCAGGGCGCATTCAGCGATATCCGCTTCAGCATGGACGCCCTGAAGCAGGACGACCGGCTGTATCAGACCTGTTTCCCGAATAGCACGCGCTTCTTCCAGGCAAGCCACTGCGTATTTCGGCGCCAGGCTATCCAGCGCCGAAGCCACCGGCCCGATACCGTGGCCATAGCCATCGGCTTTCACCACGGCCATCACCCTGGCCCCGCCTGCCCGCCGCTGGGCAGTCTGGAAGTTCCGGCGCAAGGCGTCCAGATCAATCCGGGCAATCGTACTGCGGGGCATCAATACTCCCCGCCGTAGTCGCTGTAATCGCCGTGGGCCAGATCTTCGAATTTCGTGTACTTGCCGATAAACGCAAGTCGGATAGTGCCGATGGGGCCGTTCCGCTGCTTACCAATAATGATCTCGGCAATGCCCTTGTCCGGGGTGTCCTCGTTGTAGACTTCATCCCGATACACAAACATGATGACGTCGGCGTCCTGCTCGATGGCGCCGGATTCCCGCAAATCCGAGTTCACCGGGCGCTTGTTCGGCCGCTGCTCAAGACTCCGGTTAAGCTGGGACAGGGCCACCACCGGGCAACTCAACTCTTTGGCGATACCCTTCAGTGACCGGGAAATTTCCGAGATCTCAGCGGTCCGACCCTCGGTGTTGCCGGGCACCCGCATAAGCTGCAGGTAGTCGACCATGATCAGGCCAATCTTGCCGTCGTTTTCCCGGGCAATACGGCGCGCCCGGGAACGCATCTCGGTGGGGCTCAGGCCCGGCGTATCGTCGATATAAAGCGGCTTGTCTTTCAGAAGGCTCACCGCCGACGTCAGCCGGGGCCAGTCGTCTTCTTCCAGCTTGCCGCCGCGAACCTTGGTCTGGTCAATGCGACCGAGTGACGAGAGCATACGCATGGCAAGGGCATCCGCCGGCATCTCCATACTGAACACCAGAACCGGCGTGCCGGTGCTGATCAGGGCATTCTCGACAATATTCATCGCAAAGGTCGTCTTACCCATGGAGGGGCGACCCGCCACGATGATCAGGTCCGAGGGCTGCATGCCCGAGGTCTGCTCATCCAGATCCTTGAAACCGGTGGTCAGGCCGGTGGTCTGCTCACCCGACTCAAACAGTTCCTCAATCCGGCTCAGGGTCTTGGCCAGAATGGGGTTGATGGCCTGCGGCCCGGAACCCTCCTTGACCCGCGCTTCGGCAATCTGGAAAACGCTGCGCTCAGCCTCATCCAGAATCTCATTGCTGTTTCGCCCGAGCGGATTAAAGGCCGAATCGGAAATCTTGCCGGACACCTCCACCAGCTGGCGCAGAATGGAGCGTTCCCGGACGATATCGGCGTAAGCACGGATGTTGGCTGCACCCGGGGTTTTCTCGGCCAGCTCGGCCAGATAGGACAAACCACCGGCATCTTCGATATCACCGGCCCGCTCCAGGAATTCGGCGAGGGTGACCACATCCAGAGGCTCACTCTCACTGGCAAGGCGCTCCACAGCGCCAAAGATCAGCCGGTGGTCCTGTCGGTAAAAATCGGCGGCCGAAATCACCTCGGAGATCTCGTCAAACCGGCGATTGTCCAGCATCAGGCCGCCCAGGACTGCCTGCTCTGCTTCGACAGAATGAGGGGGAACCTTGATCCGGCTGGTTTCGAGATCGGTACTCGCGGGCTTCAGATTGGGCTTGGCCATGAACACATCTTCAGTTGCACATCATAACCACGACAGTTTAAGCGACCTGCCGAAGCAATGGGAGGGGGTTACAGGGACTTAACAGCATACCAGAAAGCAACAGGCCCGAAAGCCGCAAGATGCGGTTCGGGCCTGTCAGGTTGGCCGGCACCCGCCTCCAAAGAGGCAGTGAGGCCACCAGCGTATTACCAGAGCCGGGGCAACCCCAGCACCGTTTCCAGAGAAAACGGCTTACTCGGCAACAACCGCCAGCTTGACGCTTACTTCAACGTCGGAGTGCAGCTGAAGCTCGATCTCGTACTCGCCAGTCACCCGGATCGGGCCTTCCGGCAGACGAACTTCGCTCTTCTCTACTTCGGTACCACCGGCAGTGATCGCGTCAGCGATGTCGCGCACACCGATAGAACCGAACAGCTTGCCTTCTTCACCGGCCTTGGAGCTGATGGTGAAAGCGGCACCCTCGAGGGCCTCGGCGCGGGCCTGGGCAGCAGACAGCTTCTCAGCAGCTGCTTTCTCAAGCTCGGCACGACGCTCTTCGAACGCCTTCAGGTTTGCTTCAGTGGCAGGTACAGCCTTGCCATAAGGAAGCAGGAAATTACGACCGTAACCGGCCTTAACCTTTACCTTGTCACCCAGGGAGCCAAGGTTTGCAACTTTCTCGAGCAGAATAACTTCCATCTCGTTAACCTCTTCGTGCTTTATTCAGCCGGCCCGGCAGGGCTTATACGCCTCCGGATATCCAGCCAGCTATCCACAAAAGCCAGAACCACTAACAGAATCATCAGGCTTGGGCCCAAAAGGATCAGCGCTACATAAAACATCGCCAACCAGTTCCCACTGAGCTTTTTCAAACCAACAACGCCGTGCACCAGTGCCAGGCTGGCCAGGAACAACGGTGTTCCCGCAGCCCAGGCAAGCAACATGGAATTCAGCCCGAGGATCGGACCAACCACCATGGTCACTGCACACAACACCGCAATCGGCGCCGACAGCCGCAGGCTATGGAATTCCTTGCGGAACCCACCGGGGTTATAAAGCCCCGCCTGCCAGGACCGCGCCAGCATGGTCATGCCCACACCCGTTGCCAGGTAGGTGCCGGCCATACTCGCGTTCATCGTGTCGCGGATAACCCTGTCGAGGTCATCGCCGAGACTCTGCGCGATTTCGGCATTGTACTGTTGGTAAAAGCTCACCCCGGCCTGGACCAGATCATCCAGCAAGCCCGGGTAGACCACAGGCAACATCAGGCCTGTGACGATTGCGAGAAAACTTCCCGCAAGCAGGGCTTTTTCCCAGGACTGCGTGGTTCTGATCAGCGACGCCATGAGCATCACCTGGAGCAATAGAGCCAGAGCGGTCGGGTCCTGCCCGAAAATGCTCCAGCCAAGCGCCGGAAGTAATGCCCAGAGCCCGATATTGACCCCCTGGCTGATGCCAAGCCTGAGAATAACCAGGCCGACAACGGCTGCGCCAATCCAGAACAACAAGGGCACTGCAGTCGTGACTGCTGCTACCCCGCCGGCCTGGAAGGGACCGCGCATTACATACTGTGCAAGTGCACGCATGGTCCCAAGTCCTGTGTTTCTGTTACTTAGTTATCGTGGCTGTCCGAGTACGGCAGCAGTGCCAGGTAGCGGGCACGCTTGATAGCGGTAGCCAGCTGACGCTGATAACGTGCTTTGGTGCCGGTGATGCGGCTGGGCACGATTTTGCCGGTTTCAGTGATGTAGCCTTTCAGGGTGTCCAGATCTTTGTAATCGATCTCCTTAACACCCTCTGCCGTGAAGCGGCAGAACTTACGACGTCTGAAAAAACGAGCCATAACTTAACTCCTCAACTCCGGTTAATTACTCTTCTTCGTCCTGGGTTTCAGCACGCTGACGTGGCTCGTCAGATTCGGCTGAACGACGCGGGCGATCATCGCCGCCACGACGGTCTTCACGGGACTCGGAAGCTTTCATCGGGGACAGGTCTGTATCCGCACCATCACGGCGCAGGATCATGTCGCGGATGATTGCATCGTTGAAACGGAAGTTGTGAGTCAGCTCGTCCATCGCGGCCTGTGAACATTCAACGTTCATCAGTACGTAGTGAGCCTTGTGAATCTTGTTGATCGGGTATGCCAGGTGACGACGGCCCCAATCTTCCAGGCGATGTACCTTGCCGCCATCTTCAGTGATGACGCCGGTATAACGCTCGATCATCGCGGGCACCTGCTCGCTCTGATCCGGATGTACCATAAAAACGATTTCGTAGTGACGCATGAGTTCTCCCTACGGTTTAAACAGCTTCCTTTTTACCGGTACGGCGTTGAACCCGCGACCGACAAACATGAAAGCAAGGAGTTGACAGCTGCTGCTGCCGGTTTCTTTTTGCTTTATCAATAAGGCTTTACAAGAAAGGCTTGATCAAAAGCTTGGCCCGGTATTGCCTGCAATCAGGCAATACAAAACCACCCCTTAAAAAAGGGGTCACGTATTCTAGGCGGGGAAGGCCCTGTGTGCAAGGGTTAACCAAGCCGCTGGCGCAGTGCTTCGTATAGGCAAACACCCGTAGCCACAGAGACGTTGAGGCTGTCTACGTGGCCGAGCATGGGGATATTGATCAGCTGATCGCAGTGCTCGCGGGTGAGCCGGCGCATACCCTTGCCTTCGGCGCCCATCACCAGCGCTACCGGCCCTTTGAAATCGGCTTGGTAAAGGGTGGCGTCCGCCTCACCGGCGGTGCCAATCAGCCAGACACCCTGATCCTGCAAACTGCGCAGAAAGCGGGCAAGGTTGGTGACTCGCACAAAGGGCACCGTTTCGGCAGCCCCACAGGCGACCTTTCGGGCAACCGGCGTCAGTGACGCAGACTTGTCCTTGGGCACGATAACCGCCTGAACACCAACCGCATCGGCGGTGCGCATGCAGGCACCAAGATTGTGAGGATCGGTTACGCCATCAAGTACTAGGAGGAACGGCGGTTTGTCACTGGCGGCCAACTGGGCCAGCAGATCATCTTCGGTCCATTCCCGGCTTTCACTGACAGCCGCCACAACACCCTGATGGACACCGGACACCCGCTCATCAAGCTCCTTCCGGTGCACGACCCTCCATTTCACCCCAAGGCCGTCCAGGGTATCGGTAATGCTCTTGACCCGCTTATCCTGCCGGCCGGTCTGGATCCAGACCTGCTGAAGACGCTCAGGCTCGCGCTTGAGGACAGCCTCAACCGCGTGCCAGCCAAACACAAACTCTCCGGACACTGGTTCTGATTCCTGTTACTTGCCTGATTTTCGCGGCTTGGCTTTCTTGTCGTCTTTGCCAGCGCCACTGCCCTTCTTGCCTTTTTTCAGGGCAAGTTTCGCAGCCTTTGCAACCAGCTCATCTCTGGCAGATGGCGTTTCATTATCATCGAAGGCCTCAGGCCCCTTTTTCTTCGATGACGCCGACGCCGGGCGTTTCCTCGGGCGCTTCAGGCCAGGCTCGCCGGGTGACGCACTCTTCTGGCCAGGCTTGGTTCTGCCGGGCGGCTTGCCACCTTTGCCGGGGCCGCGCTTGCCCTTTCCTCGCTCGCCTTTATCTGGAACCTTGAGCGCGTCGCGATCTGCCTGTCGATGCACGGGCTCGCTGATCAGCTCCAGGTCGATCTTGCGATCTTCCATCCCAACCCGAACGACCTTCACACGAACCTCATCACCAAGCCGGAAGCTCATTGCCGTGCGCTCACCGATGAGGCGATGCTTGGCTGAATCGTGATGGAAGAAGTCACCGCTGAGCGTCGACACGTGCACCAGCCCCTCTATGTAGACGCCAGAAAGCTCCACAAAGAAACCGAAGGGCACAACGGACGCAATGACACCGTCGTACTCCTCACCGACATGATCACTGAGGTACTCGCACTTCAGCCAGGCCATGACGTCACGGGTGGCATCATCGGCACGGCGCTCTGCCATCGAGGTGTGCTCACCCAACTGCTCCATCCGGGCCATATCGTAAGGATATTCGGCAAGCTCGGGATCCGGCTTCGGTGGCGGAACCACATCCTTGGAAGGCTGCCCGCCGTGAATAACCGACTTGATGGCCCGATGATTAATGAGGTCCGGATAACGCCGGATCGGCGACGTAAAGTGGGCGTAACCCGCGTAGCCAAGGCCAAAATGGCCACCCTCTTCCGGACTGTAGACGGCCTGGCTGAGCGAACGCAGCATAACCGTCTGTATCACATTGGCATCCGAGCGGTCCTTGATACTGCTCAGCAGCTCCTGATAGTCCGCAGACGTGGGGCTATCGCCACCACCCAATTGCAGACCCAGCTCACCCAGGAACAGCCGCACAGCATTAAGTCGCTCTTCTGACGGGCCATCATGGACCCGGTAGAGTGCCGGCAGTTTGTGTTTTTTCAGGAATCGCGCTGTGGCAACGTTCGCACACAGCATGCATTCCTCGATGATCTTGTGGGCGTCGTTGCGCTGCACCGGAACGATCTCTTCTATCTTCCGGTCGGCGTCAAACACAATCTTGGTTTCGGTGGTTTCGAAGTCAATTGCACCACGCTCGGTTCGGGCCTTGCGCAACAACTGGTAGAGGCCATAAAGATTGTGCAACTGCGGGAGCACGTTGGCGTATTGCTCACAAAGCTTGTAGCCCTGTTCGGTGTCCGGGTGCTCCAGCATGGTGCTTACCTTGTTATAGGTAAGCCGGGCATGACTGAACATGACCGCTTGATAGAAACTGTAGCTGCTGATATTGCCCGCGGCGCTGATGGTCATATCGGCCACCATGCAGAGGCGGTCGACCCCCGGGTTCAACGAACACAGGCCGTTGGACAGCTTTTCCGGCAGCATTGGCACAACGTGATCCGGGAAATAAACCGACGTACTGCGATTTACCGCCTCTTCGTCCAGTGGTGTACCAGGCCGGACGTAGTGGGAAACATCGGCAATCGCGACCAGCAGACGATAGCCACCACGGGGCCTTGGCTCGCAATACACGGCATCGTCAAAATCACGTGCCGTCTCGTCGTCGATCGTTACCAGCCTGAGATTGCGGATATCCTTCCGGTTGACCTTGTCTTTTTCAGTGACTTCTTCCGGAATTGCGGCTGTTTGCTCACCCACGGCGGGTGGCCAGCTATGGGGAATGTCGTAGGAACGAATGGCAACGTCAATCTCCATTCCCGGCGCCATATGCTCTCCCAGTACCTCAACAACCTTGCCCAATGGCTGGGTGCGCACGGTAGGCTGACGAACAATATCCACCACCACGTACTGGCCATGACGGGCGTTGCCGCAATTTTCTTGGGGAATGAGCACCTCATGGTTGATCCGCGCATTTTCCGGAACCACGAAGCTGATACCGCTCTCCTGGAAAAAACGCCCTACTGTCTGGCTGGTCCGGTATTCAAGAACCTCGACAATCACACCCTCACGTCGACCGCGGTCATCCACCCGATCTACCCGGGCAGCCACGCGGTCACCGTGAAACACCTGACGCATCTGGCGGGCTGTAAGAAACAGGTCGGAGCCGCCATCGTCCGGCACCAGAAACCCGAAGCCATCCTTGTGTCCGATCACGCGACCGGTAACCAGATCCGCTTCTTCAATGGGCAGGTAGGCGCCACGGCGATTGCAGATCAGCTGTCCATCCCGGCACATGGCGATCAAACGCCGCCGAAGGGCTTCAATACCCTCTTCCGAAGACTGACCAAGCTCGGAACACAATGTTTCATGTGTTGCGGGAGCCCCGCGATCCTTGAGATGCGAGAGGATAAATTCCCGGCTTTGAATAGGATTATCGTATTTTTGGGCCTCACGGCTGGCGTGAGGATCCCGGTCGTTTTTCTTCCTGGAAACCATTCGGATCCTTGTCCTGAGGCTGCACCAACGCGGCACAGTATAGATTCGTTTGCAACGAGTATAACGTTGGGATGGAGGTCCTGCCTATCAACCTGCCCGGAATAGGCATAAATACCTGCCATTCTTTTTGCGAAAAAATGTTTGACAGCCCAGGCCGGAATTATTAAAGTACGCGCCATCGGTTGAGGCACACACCTCAGCGTTGGCAGAAACGTTTAGTTTTCAACAAGCTAAGGTTCTGCAAATCACCTGCCGAGGTGGTGAAATTGGTAGACACGCTAGCTTCAGGTGCTAGTGGGGGCAACCCCGTGGAGGTTCAAGTCCTCTCCTCGGCACCATTTCCTCCCTCAGGAAGTGGTAAATTGGCCAACCGGCCACATGTTGACTCCCTTTGAAGCACAGCCAACTCCTGTAACTCCCGTGCACGCGCTCCCTGCAGCCAGAAAAGAATCCGGTTCAATAGTACCTATTCCAGCAGTTCAACCAGATACTCAGACAAACGCTGGTAGCTATACTCCACCCGCGCATACGCGGAGCTGGGAATGCCCTCGAACTCGCGGCCACAGTCACCGCCCGCACTATATCGCGTCATGTAGGCATCACGAATAAGATTCGGTTGTTCAGCAACGAAGCCCGGCCCGCCTGCTGTCGGGTAATTCATCACCCACTCGAAACTGCCATCCCCGGTTACCCTGTCTAGCCCAAGACGATCGGGATCAAGGAATCCGTATCGCAGCAGTCGAAGATCCGGTTGCTCCGGGCCGGAAAACTCCCTGCGGTCGAATTCCAGGACGGTATCGGTAAAACCCCCGGGCTGAGGGTCGTAGCCCGAAAACTGGTAAGGCTGAACGCCAGTGACAACCTGATTCGCGTCCACGGCATCCTCTTGCGGGGTACAGTTACTGATGCCGACCGCAAACGTCACGGCCTCCACCTCACTGCCCTGCTCTGAAAGCCGATAACCCGGAAATACAGAAGACGAATTCACCATGTCCGGAACCAGCGTGCGTGTCTTGCCGGCGCCATACTCTGCAACCAGCTCGGCCAGCTCACCACTGTCCTTTGTCCAGCTGTAGGTTACCTCGGGGTTACCGCCGAGCTCAGTCGAGCCTGCTGAAATCCCGCGATACTGATGGCAGGTGGTACTGGTTTCGAAATAGGCACGGCGGTTGTCCCAGTCGAAAATCAGACGCTCATCCGTTCCGTCTTCATCGAAATTCAAGCGGCTCTGCTCCGACAGTGCGGCAGAGGGTAGCCACTGGGTGTGCAGGTTCGCCATATAACCATTTACACCAATCAGGCGCGCCAACTCCGGCATGGACGGTGACAGACAGCCATTCGCCGAGACGGATAGCAGACGCCCGCTCTCACTGTAATCGAAGGCCAGCTCGGCGGAGATCTGCAGGCCTGAACGATTGGCAGGCAGGGTGTCCTGGTTGGAAGGCTCGGCGTATACCTTCTGGCCGGTGAGCAGCACGGGATCGCTCAATTCCACATCCACTTCGGGCAGGGCCAGGGCGTCGGCATCGACATTGGCAAAGTCACCCTGAGCAGCAGTATCGACCACCGCAATAACGTCCGCGGCATTCTGAATCAGAGAGACGCCCAGCAGAAACGCCGCTTCCCTGCTCAGGAATCGCTCCGTGCCGTCACTGTTCTCTGCTGCCAGCAGGTCGTTGTAGGCCTCGGGGATCTGACTGGCCATGAATCTTGCCAATGCCCTGGCGTAGGCGTGTGAGCGGTCGTCCTGGGCGAGAATGTAATCCCGCACCAGATTCAGGTCCGCCAGGCTGGCAGCAACGCCAGATGGCGTTTCCAGGAACGAACCCAGCCCGACAACGCCCCGGTAACGGGCCAGTGTTGTCAGTGGCGTGATATTGCGAACACCGGGAGGCGCCGACATCAGATAGGCGCTGGCCACCGGCACCTCGCCGTTGCGTGTTTCCTCGAGGGTTTTACCCGGCAGGGCGACTGCATGTAACGGATAGTCCCTGGGATCCAGGTCCCGGCCCACGGAAGGGGGTAGAACCAACTCCGAGATGTCGATTGTGAAACGGCCACCGGTACCGCTCATTGCCGTGGGCTCACCCGAGGCAAGGGTGACTTCTGCCCCGTTATCCAGTTCGATGACCAGGGGCCCCGGCGTAAACTGGCTGTCGCCATCCATATCCAGCCAGACCCGGGCGTTATTCAGGTATCCGTCGATAACCTTGCCGGTATAGGGCGCCGGCTCACTGTACTCCACACCATCAAAATCCCGCCCGTCCACGGGCAGTTCATCGGATTCCTCGCCGCAACCGGCCAGAGCGAGGGAGAGAACAGACACAGAGAAACCTATCAGGCGTTTCATCGCGGCAACCGTTTATCCTTGTTAGAGGTTGTGCCGCTACTTTAGGGGATGTGGTGATCGGAGACCTTGATAGGTTTGGCAATTTGTAAAGTTTGGTAACCAGACGGGACACTCTTCACGACGAACAGCTGTAATGGGAAAACCCGCCGAGATCGAACAGCTCGAAAGGCTTCAGACGGTTGTAGCGATGCTCAACCCCATCCGATTGCTCGTCATAGGGTTGATTCAATACTTTTTGCAGTTCCCTCAGTGGCAGATAATCACCGTCGGCAGCTTGCTGATAAGCCGGAACCACGAACCACTCGCGCATGGTGTATTTCGGGTTCACGAGTTTCATGTCCCGGGAGAGCTCCTCGCGGAGCCGGGAACCGTTGCCCGCTCCGTCGATTCCAATCTGGCATTTCCACTTGGCAAGCCATTCGGACCACCGCTTGAGCAGCCCTTCCGAATCAGCTCCTCCCGCTTCATCCAGTGACCTGTAAAAGCTCTGCTTTAGTGGCTCAATATCGTCGGGTACCGAGGACAGCTCACGAAAGAAAATGGTGTAATCCACCGGGGTGCGGGTCATCAGCATCATCAGCTCCCGGAAGAGTTCGGCGTCAAAACCTTTCAGCCCCAGTTTCGCTGACCACATCCGTTCCATTTCCGCCTGCATCACCTCCGAAAAACCCTTCTGAATCTCATCGAGCTGAGCCAGTTCCTCTTCATGGCCATTGAGCAGTGGACGGAGGGCCGAGCAGAAACTCTTGAAGTTCTGCTCAGCGGCCGCCGGTTGATTAAGGAAAGCAAAGTGTTGTCCGCCACCGGTCCACGGTTGATAAAACGGCTCAAACACTTCGCAGAAGCCGAAAGGCCCGTAGTCCAGTGTGAAGCCGCCAGCGGCGCAGTTGTCGCTGTTGAAATTGCCCTGGCAATAGCCAACTCGGATCCAGTTTGCGACCAGCGAGGCAAGGCGGCCCCGGAACGCCTGTGCAAGCATGACGACTTTCGTGGGAGTTGCGACCGTCTGGTCAATGACCCCGCTGTACTCCCGATCAATCAGGTGCAGCACCAGCTGTTCGAGCTCTTCGATCGCTCGAGGGTGCTCCTGTTTTCTGGCCCTGCGACCAAAGAGTTCAAGCTGACCAACCCGGATGAAGGAAGGCGCAACGCGGGTGGAAATGGCAACCGGCTCCGAAACGAGCTGGTCGGGATCCCGGGAATGGGAGCCCTCGGAGTACCAGGGACGTCGCACCCGCTCCGTTTTCGAGACATAGAGGCTCAGTGATCGCGAGGTTGGCACACCCAGGGCGTGCATGTGCTCTTGCGCCAGGAATTCACGAACGCTGGAACGCAGAACGGCGCGGCCATCGCCACCGCGACAATACGGAGTCTGCCCGCCACCCTTAAGCTGCATCTCCCAGCGCTGACCATTCAGAACAGCTTCCAGCACCGAAATAGCACGGCCGTCGCCATAGCCGTTGCCGGTCTGGAACGGGCACTGCTGGGTGTATTCGGTGCCGTAGATGGAAAGCGCGTAGCCAGAGGCCCAGCCCAGTTTTCGCATCGGCTCCGGTACAAGCGAGAGGTCGCCGGAGAACATCCGGATAAAGTCGTCGGACTGGGCCAGGCTGTCGGCGAAGCCCAGTTCGCGGAACAAATCCTCACTGTGGGCAACGTATTCAGGGGTTTCGATGGCCGTGGGCCTGACCGGCACATAATGCCCCGAAAAGACCTGCCTTGGCCGATGGTCAACACCATCAGACGTGGCGTCAGGATCAGGGGTAAGATGATCCATCAGGGAATAATCGGCCATCGGTGCAAGTTCCTCGAGGTTGGTCACCTCGAAACCGGTTTCTCGCGACAACGGCTGTTTCATCTGTGCCTCTCCTGATCAAAGGAAACGGGCAGTGCCAGCACTGCCCTCACTTGCCCTTATGACCAGCTCCCGTAGCGAGGGTTCAGAATGAACGGGCAACGATTTCCTTCATGATTTCATTGGTGCCGGCGTAGATCCGCTGCACCCTTGAGTCCGCCCAGGCCCGTGCGATCGGGTATTCCCACATGTAGCCGTAGCCGCCGTGAAGTTGAACACACTCATCCATCACTTTGCACTGCAGGTCTGTGGTGAGCTGCTTCAGCATCGCCGCGGTGGGGATGTCGAGCTTCTTGTCCAGATGCAGCTCCAGGCACCGATCGGTGAACACCCGGGCAGCGGTAATTTCCGCCTTCATTTCCGCCATTTTGAAGCGGGTATTCTGAAACGCAATCACCGGCTTGCCGAAGGCGTTGCGCTCCTTGACGTAATCCAGGGTCCACTGCCAGGCGGCTTCGGCTGCGGCAACAGCACCGAGGGCCACCTGAAGGCGCTCGGCTGCCAGCTCCTGCATCAGCTGGAAAAAGCCCTGGCCTTCGCCCGGGCCGATCAGATTCTTCTCAGGTACTTTCACATCCTGGAAGAACAGCTCGGAGGTGTCCTGGGCCTTCATGCCCACCTTGTTCAGGTTCTGGCCTTTCTCGAAACCTTCCCACGCGGTTTCCACCATGAACAGGCTGATGCCTTTGGCGCCTTCCTTGGGATCGGTCTTGGCAACAACAATAACCACGTCAGCAAGCTGGCCGTTAGTGATGAAGGTCTTGGAACCGTTCAGCACGTAATGATCGCCGTTTTTCACCGCCGTCGTTTTCACGCCCTGCAGGTCCGAGCCGGCACCCGGCTCCGTCATGGCAATGGCGCCAATCATTTCGCCGCTGGCCAGTTTGGGCAGATAATGATTTTTCAGCTCGTCGGAGCCGTAGTTGAGAACGTAAGGTGCAACAATGTCAGAGTGCAGGCCCCAGCCTATGCCCGTCAAGCCGGCCCTGGCTACCTCTTCGATCAACACCGCGCTATACCGGAAATCCGCGCCAACACCGCCAAACTCTTCCGGCAGGCATGGGCAAAGGAAACCCAGCTCACCAGCTTTCTGCCAGAGCTCGCGGCTAACCTGGCCGTCCTTCTCCCACTGATCATGGTAAGGCGTTGCCTCCTGCTCCAGGAACTTGCGGACAGAATCGCGAAAGCCTTCAAGGTCGGCGTCGAAGAGAGTGCGTGGAATCATGGTGAACCTCGGTGAATAACCTGTGTTGTGATTGTCGTTCACCAAGTCTCTGCCCGGAGCCCGGTTTGCTCAATGATGAAAAGCATCAATCGGGCTGGCCAAAACCATCGCTTGGAGCAGCCTCAGCCCTTGCGCTTGTCCTCAGCCCGGGCTTCGCCCCATCGGGGCATCAGGTCCTGCGGCAGGTTCAGATGATCAAGGATCCGGGCAACAATAAAATCCACCAGATCCTCAAGCGACTGGGGCTTGTGGTAGAAGCCGGGACTCGCCGGCATGATGACAGCACCCATCCGGGTCAGTTTCAGCATATTCTCCAGATGCACCTCGGAGAAAGGTGCCTCCCTGGGGACCAGAATGAGCGTACGACGCTCTTTCAGCGCAACATCTCCGGCCCGCTCAATCAGGTTGTTACTGGCACCGGTCGCCAGGGCCGAGAGCGTTCCGGTACTACAGGGGCAGACCACCAGTGGCGCTTTCTCCCCGGATCCGGAAGCCGGCGGTGCAAACCAGTCTTCCCGACCAAACACCAGAACCTGCCCCGGTTCAGCGCCCGAGTAGGCAGACAATGTTTCCTGCATCGCCGGCGGCGTTCCCGGCAGTTTCAGATCGGTTTCCGTGGCGATCACCACCTGCGCAGCCCGGCTGACCATCACATTCACCCGGCAGCCTGCTGAGACCAGGCACTGCAACAGGCGCAGGCCATACTGGGCACCGGACGCGCCAGTGAAGGCCAGGTTAACGGTCGTTGGCCGGTTATGGTCGTTGGTCATGAATATCGCCACTTGTCAGTCAGGGGGAGTCGCCGGTTGCGCCGGATCAGCCACGGATACGCTCAAGCTCGGCAATAAGTTTACCGTGAATACCACCAAAGCCGCCGTTGCTCATGATCACAATGTGGCAGGGGCTGGGAAGATCTTCCAGGGTGCGCGCCAGCAAATCTTCCACTGTAGCCTCCACCCGGTGTCGATTGGAGCCGGCATTAAGCGCCTGCCAACCGGCAATCAGTTCGGGCAGCCACTCCATGTCATTCAGGTTCCCCCACAGAACCCGGTCCGCGATTTCCGCGCTGGGCAGCAGTGTCTGCTGGTGGACGCCCTGCTTCATGGTGTTCGAACGAGGCTCGATCAATGCCAGGATAGGTTCATCACCCACCTGGTTGCGCAAGCCCTCAAGTGTGGTGGCAATAGCCGTGGGATGGTGGGCAAAGTCGTCGTATACGCGCACCCCGTCTATGTCCGCCAGCAACTCCATCCGCCGTTTGACGCCGGAGAACCGGCACAGGGCGGCCACCGCATGGTCTGGGGTGACCCCCACGTGACGGGCGGCAGCAATGGCAGAAAGAGCATTGCGGACATTATGAAGACCGGTCTGATCCCACTTTAGCGTGGCCACCGGCTGTTCGTGGTGAATCACCAGAAACCGGCTGCCATCCTCCGATAGCAGCTCGGCCCGCCAGTCCGACATGCGCGGGGTCTCGCTGCCAATGGCGGTGTCCTGGATCGGGCTCCAACAACCCAGTGCCAGGGCATTGTCCAGGTGGCCATCCACCGCGGGACGGATAATCAGGCCCTGGGAAGGGACGGTCCGGACCAGATGATGAAACTGCCGCTCGATGGCCTCGACGTTTTCGAAGATATCGGCGTGATCAAATTCCAGATTATTCAGGATCAGGGTATGGGGGCGGTAATGGACGAACTTGGAGCGCTTGTCGAAAAAGGCGCTGTCGTACTCGTCTGCTTCGATTACAAAAAAGTCGCTGTTGCCCAGACGCGCCGACACGGGAAAGTCCCGGGGAACACCGCCCACCAGGTAGCCCGGTCCAAACCCGGCCTGATCCAGGATCCAGAGCAGCATGGACGTGGTTGTGGTCTTGCCGTGGGTACCGGCTACCGCCATGACCCAACGGTGCCTGAGCACCTCGCGGCTCAGCCACTCGGGCCCGGACATGTAGTCGATATTGCGGTTGAGCACTGCTTCGACTTCCGGATTGCCGCGGGACATGGCGTTACCGATGAGCACCAGGTCCGGTTTCGGCTCCAGGTGATCCGGGCTATACCCTTCCATCAGACTGATACCCTGAGCCTCCAGCTGGGTGCTCATGGGTGGATAAACACCCTGATCGGAGCCTGTCACCGTATGGCCGAGTTCCCGGGCCAGAACGGCCAGGCTGCCCATGAAAGTGCCACAGATTCCGAGGATATGAATGTGCATTCGGCAACTGCCCTCTGAGTTGAAACCCGACAAGCCTCCCGTATCCGCCCCACCCCGTCAAGAGCCACGCTATCCGCAATCCTGCTCATGAAAATTGCCGTCGATTGGCGTATCATCTGCGCCATTGTCGAACCAGCAGGAGGCTCCAGCCCGAGATGGCCATCAAGAATGCATTCTACGCTCAGTCCGGCGGTGTCACCGCCGTCATCAATGCCAGTGCCTGTGGCGTCATCCAGACCGCCCGCAAGCATCCGGACAAAATCGGCAAAGTGTTTGCCGGACGCAACGGCATTATCGGGGCGCTGAAGGAAGAACTGATTGATACCAGCCTCGAGAGCGACGATGCCATCCAGGCGCTGATTCACACCCCGGGCGGCGCCTTCGGCTCCTGCCGTCACAAGCTCAAGAACATTTCCGAGAACCGGCGCGAGTACGAACGCCTGATTGAGGTGTTCCGGGCCCACGACATTGGCTACTTCTTCTACAACGGCGGTGGGGATTCACAGGACACCGCCTACAAGGTTTCCCAGATCGCCGACAAGATGGGCTACCCAATTACCTGCATCGGCGTGCCCAAGACCGTGGACAACGATCTGCCGTTCACCGACTGCTGCCCCGGCTTTGGCTCTGTAGCCAAGTACATCGCCACATCCACCCTGGAAGCCAGCCTGGACATCAAGTCCATGTGCGAAACGTCCACCAAGGTGTTCATCCTGGAAGTCATGGGGCGCCATGCCGGCTGGATTGCCGCATCCGGCGGCCTGGCAGGACAGGGCGAGGGCGAACCGCCCCACGTCATCCTGTTCCCGGAAATCCCTTTTAATCGCGACGCCTTCCTTGAGCGCGTGGATCATTGTGTGAAGGAATATGGCTACTGTGTAGTGGTGGCCTCCGAAGGTGCCCAGTACGAAGATGGTCGCTTCCTGGCGGACGCCGGAGCCAAGGACGCGTTTGGCCACACCCAGCTGGGCGGTGTTGCTCCGGCCCTGGCCAATATGGTCAAGCAGGCCCTGGGCCACAAATACCACTGGGCCGTTGCCGACTACCTCCAGCGCAGTGCCCGCCACATTGCCTCCGCCACCGACGTGGAGCAGGCCTATGCGGTTGGCAAGGCCGCCGTGGAAATGGCACTTGAGGGAAAGCAGGCTCTGATGCCCACGATCGTCCGCGAACAGGGCAAACCTTACGTCTGGAAGATCGGTGAGGCCCCGCTGAGCGAAGTGGCAAACCAGGAGAAAAAGATGCCGATCCACTTCATCACCGACGATGGCTTTGGTATCACCCAGGACTGCCGGGATTACCTGGAACCTCTGATTGCCGGTGAGAGTTTCCCGCCATTCGATAACGGCCTGCCGCGTGTTGCCAAACTCCAGAATACGCTGACCGAGAAGAAACTGAAGACCGAGTTCCAGCTGTAACCGAACGAACAGCGTACCGGAAAGCAAAAAAAGCCTGACAGAGTAGCTCTGTCAGGCTTTTTCATTGTTCAGACACTACACGCAGATGGTTAGCGGGCCAGCTCTGATTGCTGGTCGCGCATGTAGGCGTAGAACTGATCAAACCCACCCACGTACTGGTTGCCCACCAGAATCTGCGGCACGGTATAAACCGGCCGGCCAATTTTGTCCGCGATATCCTGCTTGCTCATGCCCTTCTCAATCATATCGACCCAGACGTAGGGAATGTTCTTGGCCTCACACAGGCGCTTTGCCTGCACGCAGAAACCACAACTCGAGCGGCCATAAATCGTGACCTGCTCCATAAACACCTCCCTAAAGTCTCTGGCTGTATGTTTCGGGACTCAAATCCTATGGCTGAATGATGGCACGGCGCACGCTAATTTAAAATTGATGCTTTGAATCGCCACCATAGTAGCCGCCCATCATGTCCTCAGGCGACCGAGCTCCCGCTCCAGAACCTGCACTTCATTGTCCAGGGCCTGACCACTGCCTTTGACGCGACCAGCAAGTTCCCGGAGATCGTTGGCGGCGTCACCGATATGAGTGAGGTTGCGATTGATTTCCTCGCTCACCGAGCTTTGCTCTTCCGCTGCGGTCGCCACCTGGGTCACGTGTTCGACAATGGTTCCGATCCGCTCGACAACCGTGGCCAGAGAATGGGCCGCCTCCTGGGTGCCATCCACCGCCGAGGTGGCGCGATCAACACCGCTCTGGATCACCGAAACCGCCCCGTTCACATCCTGCTTGAGACCGTCGATCATGGTGCTGATTTCATCGGTGGATTCCCGCGTCCGGGAGGCAAGGGTTCGGACCTCATCGGCGACAACGGCAAAGCCGCGCCCCTGCTCACCGGCCCTTGCCGCCTCGATGGCGGCGTTAAGCGCCAGCAGGTTGGTCTGTTCTGCGACGCCACGGATGACATCCAGGATCCGGTTGATGTCCTCACTGCGATTGGCCACCTGGCCGATCGCAGTGCTGGCCTCGCCCATATCATTGGCCACCGCGCTCACGCCGTTGACTGCGGACGACAAGGTGTCCTGGGTAAAGCGGATGCCGTCCTGGGCCATCCGGGCGTTGTCCGCCGCCTCGCCGGCAAATCCCGCGACCTCACCGGCAGCGACAGACATTTCGTTCATGGCGGTCACCACGCTGTCGATGTCCTGATGTTGCCTGCCGGTCTGCTCATCGGTCTCAACCGCAATACTTCCGACATCCCCGGCCTGTTCGCGGACCTTGGCGTTTACATCCTTCAGGTCGTTGATCATCTCTCTCAGCCTCGCCAGGAAGGCATTGAATCCGCCAGCCAGCTCGATCAGCTCGGCGTGGGTGTCGATTTCCAGCTCACGGGTGAGGTCCCCCTCGGCACTGGCCAGGTTCTTCATGCGATCCCGGATCTCATCCAGCGGGCGGGTCACCGAGCGGACCAGGAGAACAAGGGCGACAACAGCGAGAACCACGACACCGATGCCTACCAGGGTCTGGCGGGTCGCGGTCGCGGCCACTTCTTCTGACAGCAGGCCCGTGATTTCGGAAACGCTGGCAAGCGCGGCATCTCTTGGCAGTTCAATCAACAACGACCACTCGGCATCGGGCAGGCTGATTTCGACGGGATAGGCCACGGCCAGGGTCTGGCCGTCATCGAAGGTCCCCTCACCCTTATGCAGTCCTGAGAAAGTATCGCCATGCTCCGGCAAAGCTTCCGGGAGGGGCCGACCAAGATGAGCCTCATAATGACTGGATGCCGCGATAAGACCCTGCTCGCTGATCAGCGTGACCCGGGACTTGCCGTCAAACAGTTCCTTGCTGACACCGGAAATGGTTCTTTGCAGTGTCGAGAGATTGATATCGACGCCCACCACGCCGGCGAATGCTCCATCATCCAGAATCGGAACCACCAGGCTGGTCATCAGCTCGGAATAGCCCTCACTGATTTCGTAATCATAGGGCTCCATGATGCAGGGTGCCTTGGTGTCCCGCGAGCACAGATACCACTCGGCTTCCCGAATCCCGAATTCGTTCAGACTATCCAGATACTTCGTAGCCGGGTCCTCGGTGCGGCTGAAGTGAACCCTGCCCTCCGGATCCCGGTAGTAATAGATTTCCAGGGTACCCTCGTCACTGCTGTGCTCCTCAACACCACCGGTGAAATAGCGATCCTGCCCGTCATAGCCATCCGGCTCGAACTGGGCGTATATCGAGCTCAGACTTTTCTGCTCCTCAAGCACGGCGCCAACAGTCTCCTGCAGGGCCGTCCTGCTGATTCGACCGGAACTGTCGGACTGAATATTGCGGGTAATGACATTGCGGACGACTTCCGGGGTCCGAAAGGCAGTTGCAAACTGACCACTGACCAGCTCGCCGAACTTGCCAGCGGTTGCGCTGAGCTGATCCATTACAATGCCCTGCACCGTATCCCGGGTCTCGACACTCAACCTCTTCTCCATGGCTCCGAGAGACAGCTGGGCAGTCACCACGATACTGATACCCATTATCAGAAGCAGGGACACAACGAGGGCGTAGAGCTTGAAGCGGAGCGATAACTGTTTCATGGTGAAGGCGGACCTGCGGGGAGTTGGAGGTTCATTCTATTTTAGAGCACGGAGGGGCCGGTGGCCTACCTGACGCTATTTCTGACCGCGTTCGCCGCTGCCACGCTGCTGCCCGCTTACTCGGAAGTTCTGCTGGGCACGCTGATAACACAGGGTTACTCCTGGTGGTGGCTGTGGTTCTGGGCAACACTGGGTAACACGCTGGGCTCGGTCGTTAATGGAGTTATCGGCCGGCAGGTAGATCGCTTTAAGCATAAACGCTGGTTTCCGATCAGCGAGATGCAATTGCACAAGGCGAGGAACCGCTTTAACCGATATGGCCAATGGTCTCTGCTGATGGGCTGGCTGCCTCTGGGCGGCGACGCGCTGACCCTGGTTGGCGGGATCATGCGCGTGCCGTGGCTCAATTTTGTGATACTGGTAGGAATTGGCAAGGGGGCCCGCTACGCCTTTGTGCTCTGGCTCGTCGCGGAGGCGTCCGGTGCATCGTCACCTTCACCGTAGAGGTATTTCCGAAGCAGCGGCTCGCCGTTAAATTCGGAATTCAGAACCGCAACGAAGGTGTAGACCCCGATCAGTTTACGGTTAAGGAACACGAACTCCTTCGGGGGCACCCGGAAATAGCGACTGATCGCCGACCGGGCCGCCTGACGCGCCACCCGGGACGGCAGTTCACTCTGCTTCCAACGATACTGGCCATGGCTGTTTACTGCATAGTCTGGCCAGGAATCCTTGTCGCTGGAGAGCGGTTCAAGCACCGACATGCAGACCTGGCCAAACTTCTCCAGTACCTCCTCCGGCCACTCGGTGCTCATGAAACGCAGCTTCACGCCACCATCGATTACCGCATCGAGATCGTTCTCGTAGGATGCCTTGATCATCTGGATGACCGGTTTGAGAAACTCGCCCGAGTAGGACTGCACGGCGCCGAAATCGAGGAGGACGATACGGTCGTACCCCGGGTCATCCCCTTCCTCCCCGGCAATCCGGATGCGATAGTTGCCGAAGTTAGGATCGGTCTGTATTTCGCCCCAGATGAACAACTCCCGGAAAAACAGCTCCAGGGCGGCCTTGCCAAGGGCGCTGCGACGCTCCAGCGGGAGGTCCCTGACCGACTGGGAACTGACCGAATGCCCGTGTTCGTAGGTTGAACAAATAACGTGCTCGGTTGAAAACTCCGGCAGGACCCTGGGCACAATGAACCTCGGATCCGATGCCAGCATGTTGCGGAATTTCTCGGTGGTCTTCGCCTCAAGGCGATAGTCCACCTCGCGATGCATCATCTGCCGGACTTCCTCCAGCCAGTCATTGAACTCGGGGCCAAAACTGACCAGCCTGGCCACTCGCAGCAACTGGGCGACAGCATTCAGGTCGCTGTCTACCGCGTCGGCAACGCCCGGGTATTGCACCTTCAACACCAGCTCCAGGCCGTCACTGCGGCGCCAGGCCCGGTGGACCTGCCCCAGCGACGCAGCGCCAATAGGCTCGGGCTCTACATCCAGTTGCGCCAGACGCTCCGCGCCCAGCTCGTCTTTCAGCACACGCTCGATAGCCGGCCATTCCAGAGAAGTGGTCTGATCTTCCAGGGTGTGGAGCGCTTCGGTGACTTCCTCGGGCAAAAAATGCTCGCCGTACAGAGCCATAACCTGGCCGATCTTGACCACGCTGCCCTTTAACTTGCCCAGTTCATCCACCAGGAACCGGGCCTGGCTCGAAAGCATGGCGCGGTGACGCTTTTCCCGATTTTCCCGAGTGCTGAACCAGTTGGTTGCCATGTGTGAGGCCATACGGGTACCGGCAAACAACCCGGCACGGGTCAGACTCAGCCTGCGCTCGAAACTGCCTGTCTTGATGCGGGAAACCGAATTTCCTGAACGTCTGGAAGACATAGTGACCTGTTCGGATCAGAGAATTTCACCACGTTTGGCGGCTTACACCATTATACGGATAGTCAGGGGAGCTGACCTAACCGAGTCGACCGGCCTGCCGCGGCCACGGGGCCAATGCGCCAGCCCCGTTGCCGGTTTACACCTGCACAACCGGATCGTTTACGTTTCGACACAGTTTCCGCCGGGAAACCGGTCTAGTATTTCTAGATACGTAAGGTCCAACAACGACTATCACAACAACAAGATCTGAAAATGCCGCAATCCGCAAGAAAAACGCCGGATACGGAGCTGTCGCAGTTCCGGGTCAAGGGCGAGATTCCTGTCCCGATCCTGATCAACTGGCTGACCGCTGTTGCCGTGCCCCTGCTCTGTTTCTTTGCCTGGCGCTCCAGCCTGCAGAACGACCCGATCACGCCGCCACTACTGGTTGGCTTCGCCGTTCTTCTTGCCGTCAACTCTGTGAGCTACCTGCTCTTCGGTAACAAGACCTTACAGCGTCGCGGCTTCATAACCCTGATTACGGTGCTGTTCACCTACCTGGCTATCAACGCGGTAGAGGACGGTTCCGCCATTATCTGGTTGTTTGCCTACCCGCCCATCATTTTTTACATCAGCGAATCCCGGGTTGGGTTGCTCGCCTGCTGTGGCGGGTTCGCCGCCGTCATCTTCCTGTTCAGCCCACTGGGGGATTTCCTGTTCGAGCCGCCGCACAGCACCAGTTTCAGAATCACCATGATAGCGGTGCTGGGTTTTGAAATGGTCACCTGTTACATCCTTGACCAGAGCCGTCGGCGCAGCAAGCTGGGGTTGCTGAAGCTGGCCGCGGAATTCGAGTATGCCGCCAAGCACGATGCCCTGACCGGCCTGGCCAATCGCCGCGAAGCGCTTGAGCAACTGGACATCGAGTATCAGCGCTATCTTCGCAACGCCCGGCCCTTTTCGGTGCTGCTGATGGACATTGACCTGTTCAAGAGCGTTAACGACAACTACGGGCACCATGTGGGTGACGAGTTGATCATTCTGGTGGCCAGGACCCTTCGGGAACAATGCCGCAAAGTTGATACGCTGGCCCGATGGGGCGGTGAGGAGTACCTGGTTCTGCTGCCCGAAACCAATACCGGGGAGGCGCTGGCATCCGCAAACCGGATCCGTGAAGCTTTTGCCGTCAGATCCGTGAGCACGGAGCAGGGCCCGATTCAGGCAACCATCAGTGTGGGGGTGGCGTCGATCCGTGGCTCGGAATCCATTGATCGCCTGCTGCAGCGGTCAGACGAAGCCCTGTATCGGGCGAAATCCGAGGGACGTAACCGCGCATGCGGTTACGAGAATGAAGCCGCGGCCTGAGCTACCAGCCCTCGCGGAAATCGACATCGTGGTGAGCCAGGCCACTGACCAGCTGCTGCGACAACCGCTGCTGCACGTCAGCCAGTGTCACACCGGGAACAAAGTCGCGAACCTGACACATGGCCATTCCGGCGTAGCCGCAGGGGTTTATGCGCTGAAAAGGCTCCATGTCCATATCCACATTCAGCGCCAGGCCATGAAAGGAACAACCCCGGCGAACCCTCAGTCCGAGCGAGGCAATCTTGGCGTCGCCCACGTAAACGCCCGGGGCGTCCGGTCTCGGAGCGGCCTCAACGCCCAATTCTGCAAGCGTGCGGACGATGGCCTGTTCGATCTCGTCCACCAGAGAACGTACACCAAGTTTTTTGCGAGTCAGATTGATCATCAGGTAAATCACGAGCTGGCCGGGACCGTGGTAGGTCACCTGCCCGCCCCGATCCACCGGGATCACCGGGATGTCGCCCGGGGCAAGAATATGTTCGGCCTTCCCCGCCTGGCCCTGGGTATAAACCCGCGGATGCTGCAAACACCAGAGTTCATCCGCCACACTGTCATCGCGGTCAGCGGTGAAGGCCTTCATGGCCTCCCAGGTTTCCAGATAGGGCTGCTCACCCAGGGATCGGACAATCAGGTCAGGCATCGGGCTCAGAGCACCATGTGTACGCGGCCACTGGCCTTGAGATCCTCGAACAAGGCCTTCAGTTGCGCTTCACCCGTGGCCACAATCTTCAGTTGAACCGAGGAAAAACGGCCTTTGCTGCTGTCGTTAACGGTGATGTCGGTCTCGCTGATTCCGGGGGCATGCTGCTCCACAACCTCGACCACGAACTCGGTGAAATCCGGGGCCGCATTGCCAATCACCTTGATCACATAGTCGCAAGGAAACTCAATTTTTGGTGCTTTCGGCTCACTCATGCCGTTTTACTCCCCGGGATCAACATCACCTTACTGAAATAACTGAACGAAAAAGAGCTTGATGGCGTCCCAGATGCGTTTGAAAAAGCCACCTTCGGGAACCTCGGTCAGGGCCAACACCGGCTGATCAACCAGTACCTCGCCGTTATAGGACACTTTGACCCGTCCCAGCTCGTCCCCGACTTTAATGGGTGCCTTGATCACAGAATCAAGGTCGACCGTCGATTCAAGATCGTTTCGGGAACCCCGTGGAATGGTCACGTAGACATCCTCAGTCATGCCAACGGAGAGCTGATCAGCCTGACCGCCCCAGACACGGGCTTCGATGAGCTCCTGGCCCGACCGGAACAGGCGTTCGCTCTCATAGTAGCGGAAGCCGTAGTTCAGCATTTTCTGGATTTCCTGGGCCCGTGCTTCTGAACTGTTGGTGCCCATAACCACGGCAATAAAACGGGTGTCGTTGCGTTTGGCAGAGGCAACAAGGCAATAACCCGCCTCCTCGGTATGGCCTGTTTTCAGGCCGTCGACACTGTCATCGCGCCAGAGCAGACTGTTCCGGTTCGGCTGGCGAATGTTGTTGTAGGTGAAATGTTTTTCAGCGTAGAGCGGATAGTTCTCCGGGTAATCGTTGATGATCGCGCGGGCCAGCATCGCCAGGTCATACGCTGTTGAGAAATGCTCCGGCGAGGGCAGGCCGGTCGCGTTCACAAAATTGGTGTCTTTCATTCCCAGCAGCTGGGCCTGCTGGTTCATGATGTCAACGAAGGCTCCTTCACTGCCTGCAACAAATTCCGCCAGGGCAACAGAGGCGTCGTTGCCCGACTGAATGATGACTCCCCTGAGCAGATCTTCGACCGAAACCTGGGTGCCTTCCCGAACAAAGGTGCGCGAACCTTCGGTCTTCCAGGCATTGACGCTGATGGGAACCATGTCGGACATGGCAATGCGGCCCTCATCAAGCTCACGCTCGACAATATAGGCCGTCATCATTTTGGTCAGACTGGCCGGAGGCAAACGCTCGTGGCTGTTCTCCTCCATGATGATCCGTCCGCTCTTGGGATCCATCAACACGTAGGAGCTGCCGGCAATCTGCGGCGGCGACGGAATCAGCACCGACTGGGACATTGCCTTGCCTGTCAGGGCAAGCATCAGCACAAGGACAACGGAGAGAGTTCGAAAAGCAGAGTTTAAGGCCATGGGTCCATTCATTCGTCGTTAAGTGTATTTTTTTAAATATGTCGTGTTCGGTTTATTCAGTGCGTATCGGTCAGCAGGATGGACTGATCGAAACCACGGGCTTCCAGCAGGCTTTGGGTACGCCTGGCGCTGTCTTCGTCATTGAAGGGGCCCACCTGAACCCGATGGAAGCGCCCCGCGGAGGTATCCACTGCCCGAACGCGCATCGGGTTCTCCAGCACCGCCCTCACCTGGCTGAGCAGTTTTTCAGCCGGATCCCGGCTGCTGAAGGACCCCAGCTGCACAAACAATGACCGGTTGGTCATGGCCATGTCACCGCTTGCCTCCACCCGGCTTTCAGCGTATCCGGCCGGATCTCCCGGGGAATAAGGCTCGCCGGCAATGAACATGGCGCCATCCGGCCTGACGGTGATGGCAGCCACCTCCACACGGGCCGTGCCCCTGGCCTGGTACCCCAGCTTCTTGGCAGCGGCGTATGACAGGTCGATGATCCTGTCGCTGTGAAAGGGACCGCGGTCGTTGACGCGGACAATCACCGAGCGACCGTTATCAAGGTTCGTTACACGTGCATAGCCGGGGATTCGCAGGGATTTGTGCGCGGCGGACATGGTGTACATGTTAAAGGTTTCGCCGTTGGAGGTCTTGTGGCCATGAAATTTCTCGCCGTACCAGCTCGCCGTACCCCGGGCGACATAACCGTCGTTGCTGTCGAGCACATGGTACTGCTTGCCCCAGACCTGGTAGGGCGATTTGTTGCCCGCCCTCCTGGGGGCCTCATAAACCGGAACCGCATCGTCAAGACCGGACACATCGAAGTTACCCGAAGGGGCCCTGTCAGTTGCCAGGGTATAGCGGGACGAATGGTCCGTTTCCGGGGCCGACGCGCAGCCGCCGAGTATCAGCGACACAACCACCGACAGCAGGAGGGAGAATGAGGGCTTGCAGTTCACTGTCCGGAATTCCTCTTGACTACACTGGCCACCGGTATCAGGTTCCCGGTGGTCCAGCCTTCATTGTAACGGGTTCTCCGACGGAATCACCATTACCCTGTGGCCATGGTTTGATTGACCAAATCAGGCGCCAATCATTCGCCGATGGGTATGAATCGACATCAAAACACCAAAGGCTGCCATCAGGGTGACCCCCGATGTCCCACCGTAGCTGATCAGGGGCAATGGCACACCAACGATTGGCAAAAGTCCACTTACCATCCCGACATTTACGAAGATGTAGATGAAGAACGTCATGGTGAGCGCACCCGCGAGAAGGCGGCTGAATGAATCCTGGGCCGTCGCGGCAATATACAGACACCGCAATATGATCAGGAAATACACCGTCATCAGGATCAGCATGCCCACGAACCCGAACTCTTCAGCCAGCACTGCGACGATGAAGTCGGTATGGCTCTCTGGCAGAAACTCCAGGTGCGACTGGGTTCCCTGAAGCCAGCCCTTGCCATCCACGCCACCGGAACCGATGGCGGTCTTGGACTGGATGATGTTCCAGCCGGCGCCAAGGGGGTCACTCTGAGGGTCCAGAAGCGTCAATACACGCTGTTTCTGGTATTCCCTCATGACGAAGAACCACATCAGCGGGGCCGAAACGGACACCATGGCCACGAACGCCGTGATCAGTTTCCAGCTGATGCCCGCAAAAAACACCACGAAGATACCGGCCATGCCGACCAGCAGCGAGGTCCCCAGGTCCGGCTGCTGCATGATCATGACCATGGGCACCAGAACGATCGCCAGCCCGACGGTCACATGCCGGAATCTGGGCGGCAGGAAATGCCTGGACAGATACCAGGCCGCCATCATGGGAACCACCAGCTTCATCAATTCCGATGGCTGGAAACGCGGCAGTCCCGGAATAGCCAGCCATCGTTGCGCACCCTTGGCACCAACGCCCACCAGCAGAACCGCAATCAGGGCCACAATACCGGCGCCGTAGAGCCACGGCGCCCAACGGCGAAACACCGAAGGATCCAGCTGGGCAAATACCAGCATCACGACAAACGCCACGCCCAGCCGGATGCCTTGGGCCTTGACGACCTCAAGGTTCCGGTCGGCACCGCTGTAGAGTACGAACAGCCCGCCGGAAACCAGCAGGAGTAACAGCAGCAACAGGATTGGATCCAGATGCAGCGCTGTCCAGATGCTCCGGTGCCGGCCAAGAGGGTTGCTTGCGGTTGAATCCAGTAACGCCTTGAACGCCATCAGTCAGCCACCTCGCCGACACCACTGACCAATGCGCTATCCCCCTGGCCATAATCCAGCAACCAGGAGTCAAACAGCGCCCGCGCGACCGGTGCCGCGGTGCCACTGCCGCTGCCGCCGTTCTCGACAATAACGGCGACGGCAATTTTCGGGTTATCTACCGGCGCAAAACCCACGAAAAGCGCATGATCCCGAAGCCGCTCGCGGATTTCTTCCTCATCGTATTCTTCATCCTCGGCCAGACTGAAGACCTGGGCAGTTCCTGTCTTGCCTGCCATCTTGTAGGGGGCACCACGGCCAGCACCCCGGGCAGTACCCTTCGCTCCGTGCATGACTTCAACCATGGTTTCCACCACATACTCCCAGTCGTCCGGGTTCTTCAACTTGAGCGGCTCGTGGGTTTCGGCGGGTAAGAACTCCTCGACCGGGCGATCCCCCTTGATATCTTTCAGTAGCCTCGGCTCGACCCACTCGCCTCGATTGGCGATTAGGGCGGTCGCTGTCGCCAGTTGCAACGGTGTTGCCAACATGAAGCCCTGGCCGATACCCAGGTTCACGGAATCTCCCGGATACCAGGGTTCATTGCGCACTGCCCTTTTCCAGTCTCTGGAAGGAAGCAAGCCGCTCAGGGCCCCGGAGACATCAAGCGTCGCGTCTTCCCCGAAGCCAAAATGAGACAGGTAGCTGTGCATGGTATCCACGCCCATTTCGACCGCCGCCTCGTAGAAGTAGACGTCACAGGATTCGGCCACAGCGTCCTTGAGATCAACCCAGCCGTGCCCCGTCCGCTTCCAGTCGCGCCAGACCCGGCCACCCTGATTCAGCCGGAAATGCCCCGGATCCCAGATGGTGTAATCCCGGGTGGTCGCGCCACTGTCGAGGGCCGCGACCGCAAGCATGGGCTTGAGCGTTGAGCCTGGCGGGTACTGACCGCGCAAGGCACGGTTGAACAGGGGCTTGTCTTTGCTGTCGCTCAATTCCCGATAATCGTTGACGCTGATACCGGTGACGAATTTGTTGGCGTCAAACCCCGGCACGCTGGCCAGCGCGAGAATGCCGCCGGTATCCGGTTCTATGGCAATGATGGCGCCCCGACGACCATCAAGAAGCTCGTGGGCACGCTGTTGCAGCCTGAGATCCAGATGCAGCTGCAGATCCTCCCCGGGAACCGGGTTCTCACGTTCCAGAACCCTGAGAGTCCGGCCACGGGCATTGGTTTCTACATGCTGGTAGCCGACCTGGCCGTGGAGGATTTCCTCGTAGAACCGCTCAATGCCCGACTTGCCGATGTAGTTGGTGCCTGCGTAGTTGACCGGATCGATCCTCTGCAACTCATCCCGATTGATACGCCCGACAAATCCTAGGGCATGGGCCGTCAGCTCACTGTGGGGGTAATACCGTACCAGCTCAGCCTTGACCTCGACGCCCGGAAGCTCGTGGCGATGCACGGCGAGGCGTGCCATCTCCTGCTCATTCAGGTCATAGCGAAGGGGGATTTCCTGGAAGGGTCGGCGGGGCTCCTGAAGCCGACGCTGAAACCGTTCGCGGTCTTCCTCGGAGATCTCCAGGATCGCGTCAAGCTGCGCCAGGGTATCGTCCATGCCCTGTACCCGCTCGGGCACAAGCGTCACACTGAAAACGGGGCGGTTCTCCGCCAGCAGGGTGTTATTGCGGTCGTATACCAGCCCCCGGGGAGGAGGCACGGACTGGACCTGGACGCGATTCTTGTCTGAGAGCGTGGTGTATATCTCATGTTCCACGACCTGAAGCTGATACATCCGGGCAATCAGGCCACCGATAGCGAGCATGACAAGCACCAGCATGACCAGGCTCCGCCGCTGGAAAAGCCGGCGTTCCGCTGCCGTATCCTTGAACTCACCCCATGGCATAACGTCCCCCTAGGCCCGGTGATACGGGTGATTGCGGGTGATCGACCAAGCCCGGTAGAGCTGCTCTGCCAGAACAATACGCACCAGGGGATGAGGCAGGGTCAGGGGCGACAGCGACCATTGCTGGTCGGCCCGTTTGCGGCAATCGTCGGCGAGGCCATCCGGGCCGCCCACCAGAAAGCTGACGTCCCGGCCATCCTGTTGCCAGTTCTCCAGCTGCGCCGCAAGCTTTTCGGTCGACCACGGCCGCCCACCAACCTCCAGCGCGATGACCCGGTCTTTCGCGCCGGTGGCCGCCAGAATGGCGTCACTTTCTCGCTGCATCAGCCTGGGGATATCGGGATTCTTGCCCCGATGGGCGACGGGGATTTCAACCAGTTCCACGGGTAGCTCCGGCGGCATGCGGCGGGCGTAATCTCCGAATCCGGTACTGACCCAGTCGGGCATTTTCTGCCCCACACAGATCAGGCGTAACCGCATGATTATTCGCTGCCCGCAACACCAAGATCCGGAGCATCACGCCAGAAGCGCTCCAGATCGTAAAATTCTCGTGTGGCAGGCATCATAACGTGAACAACCACATCGCCCAGATCCACGAGAATCCAGTCGCTGACGCCGGCACCTTCAACATTGCTCGCGCGCACGCCCTTCTCCTTCGCTTCGACCACGACGGAGTCTGCCAGGGATTTTACATGTCGGTTGGACGTTCCGGATGCCAGAACCATGAAGTCGGTGACACTGGTGCGGTCACGGACATCGATCACGCTGATGTCCTGTGCTTTCACATCTTCAAGCGCATTAATTACCAGATCTTTCAGTTGCTCTGCCTGCATAATCACCCTGTTGGACGGGCGTTTGCCGGTATGGCCGCCCGAAATGTCATATTCAGACGCGATTGTAGCACTAAAAGTTCCCGTCAGGGCATGCTCCATAGAGCCCCTGGCGGCGAATTTCTGTCCAGACCGAGTCAGGCACCAGATAGCGTGGCGAACGGCCGTCACCGATACGCTCCCGAATACCGGTCGCGGAAACATCCAGCAAGGGTGGATCCAGCTCGAGAACGCAGCCGCAGGGGCTGTCATGCAGGGCCTCCGGACTTTCCACACCACGCTCTGCCAGTAATCGGGCCGGTTCGGAGGATGGGTCCAATGCCGGGCCTGGCCGACGGACCACAACCACATGCGCCAGACCCGGAATCTGCTGCCATTCCCGCCAGCGATCGAAGCCAGCAAATGCGTCCGTGCCAACCACCATCACCAGGGGTTCATCCGGACCAAGCTCGGCCCGGAGTTGGCGAAGGGTATCGGCGGTGTAGGACGCTCCTTCCCGTGAGAGCTCACGGTCGTCAATCCGCAACTGGGGCTCACCGGCCACTGCCAGCCTCAACAACTCCAGGCGCTGACTGGAAGACGCCCCGGTTTGCCCCCGGTGCGGCGGAATATGACAGGGCACCAGGCTGACGCAATCCACGCCAAGACGATCGCTGATTTCCAGTGCAAGCCTGAGATGGCCATGATGCACCGGGTCGAAGGTCCCTCCATAAATGACATGCATGGGCATCAGGTCCGGATGTGCCCGTCACCGAAAACCACGTATTTCTGGGACGTGAGGCCTTCCAGCCCCACCGGCCCCCGGGCGTGGATCTTGTCAGTGGAGATGCCGATTTCGGCCCCCAGACCATACTCGAACCCATCGGCGAAGCGCGTGGAGGCATTGACCATCACCGAACTGGAATCCACCTCCGTGATGAAGCGCCGTGCCCGCGTGTAGTTCTCAGTAATGATGCTGTCGGTATGCTGGGAGCTGTAGCGGTTGATATGGGCAATGGCGCCTTCCAGGCCGTCAACCACACGCACTGCCAGGACCGGAGCCAGATATTCGGCTTCCCAGTCTGCCTCGGTAGCTTCGACCACGCCTTCGACGATGGCCCGTGTCCGCTCGCAGCCCCGCAATTCCACGCCTTTTTCAACAAAAGCCTGGGCCAGCAGAGGCAGGATATCCTCGGCGATTTCTGCATCCACCAACAGGGTTTCCATGGTGTTGCAGGTTCCGTACCGGTGGGTTTTGGCGTTGATCGCCACCTTCAGCGCCTTTTCCGGATCGGCATGGCTATCGATGTAGACATGGCAGACGCCATCAAGGTGTTTGATAACAGGCACCCGGGCATCGCGGCTGATGCGCTCGATCAGACCCTTGCCGCCCCTGGGCACAATCACATCAACGTAGTCCGGCATGGTGATCAACTCTCCGACTGCAGCGCGGTCCGTTGTCTTGATCACCTGCACCGCATTCTCGGGCAGTCCCGCTTTGGCGAGCCCGGCGGAAAGACAGCGGGCAATGGCCTGGTTGGAATGAATGGACTCTGAGCCGCCCCGGAGAATGGTCGCATTGCCCGACTTGAGGCACAGACTCGCAGCCTCGACCGTCACGTTGGGACGGGACTCGTAAATAATACCGATGACGCCTAACGGAACACGCATCTTGCCCACCTGGATACCGGAGGGCCGGTAGTTCATGTCGGTGATGGCACCTATCGGGTCTGGCAGGGAGGCCACCTGGCGCAGGCCCTCAATCATGGTATCGATTCGCTGGGGTGTCAGCTCCAGCCGGTCAAGCATCGCCGCATCCAGGCCATTTTCCCGGCCCATCTGCAGATCCTTGCCATTGGCGAGGGCCAGCTCTTCCCGGGCTGCATCCAGCGCCTCGGCCGTCGCCAGGAGCGCCTGATTACGCACGGCGGTGGTCGAACGAGCCACTCCGGTTGCCGCTGCACGGGCCTGCTGCCCAACCTCAGCCATGTACGCTGCAATATCCATTCAAATACCTTTCTGTTTTCAAGCGGAATCGGGAATCAGGGCCTAACTTTACCTTTCCCGTTTCAAGTACGCATCCCAAACAGATATTATACCGCTGCGATATGCCATACTCGGACCGATGAAGGTTCCCCGGGGACGGTTTTTCAAGGGAGTTCGGGAAAAGGAAGGACACCATGGCCCAGATGGCCGAAAAATTCCTGTTGAGCAAGTTGTCGCGAGCGGGCTTCGTGGCCCTGATCGCCATTGCGACCCTTTGCGCCGTGCTGGGCGAACCCATGGTTGCCGCAGCCGCGGCTGCCGCGGCAGGTATTGTCATTGCCGGAAAGACGTTCCACCCCAACCGGGTCCACCAGCCCTGGCCGAGAATCCAGCAGGCTTTCTTTGTCGTCCTTCTGCTGATACTGCTGGCCAGTTTCTGGACCGGCCCATGGATCCTGAGTCACTGGCTTTACGCGCTGCCTCTGGTTGCTTTCGCCCTGGTTCCGCCAGCGGCCGCAGCCGTGGTAACACTGATCATCGCTGTACTGGCAATGATCGCGGCACAATGGGCGGTAGGCCTTGCCGACCGCCACCAGATGATCAGCGCCTTTCTTCTTACCCTGCTGCTTTCGGCGTTACTGGTCTTCCTGCGGGATTACAAGACCCGTCAACTCGCGCCGTTGCGCCGTACCGACGAGCTGACCCAGGCAGCCAGCCGGGAATACCTGTCTGCCGACCTGCACAAGGAAATCCAGCGCAGTGAGCGGGAGGGCACCGATATGTCGATTATCATGATCGGGCTGGACACCCATTTGAGCGATGACGAACCGGATGAGGACATCCGCTCGATTCTTCCCCGCATTGGTCGCTACCTGCATTCCCAGATCCGTGATTTCGACACCTACTACCGGGTCGCGGACCTGCAGTTTCTGGTGATCCTGCCGGGCATTTCCACCAGCGACGCAATCGCCCGCGCCGAGACGATCCGCAAGGGCCTGGCAACGCTTCTGGAATCCCATGGCATGAACCTGACCGTCAGCACCGGGATCGCCGGCCTGAATATCGGTGACGATGCCAACAGTCTGCAGCAGAGTGCCGCGAATGCCCTGCGCCGGGCCCAGCAGCAGGGAGGCAACCGAAGCCAGGCCTACAGTTCATGGTCGCAGCCGGCACAACCAAGCCAGCCTCGGGCAGAGGGGCCAGTGGCATGACAGAGACCCGACTGAGAACCTGGACCCATGCCTTTGGCTACGGCATCGCCTGCCTGTTCATTTTCACCCTGGCGATGCAGAACCTCCGCTATGGTTTCTACGAACTCTTTTACCTGGCCTCAGGGATGGCGGTTCTGACCCTCGCGGGTGCCGTTTACACCATCATTTGCCGCCGGCACCAGCTGTCGGCCCCCGGGCACCTGGTCATCCTCTCCGGCCTGAACAGTGGCATGCTGGCAGCGCTGCTAACCATGGATGCCCCGGGCATCAGCCACTGGGCCATGCCCCTGCTTGTGCTGAATCTGCTTATACTGCCCCTGCGTCAGGGTGTCGGGCTATCGCTTCTGCTGCTGGTACCCATGTCGATCATCCTGTTCCTCGAAAAGGCACCGGCTGACGCCATTGCCATCACGGGGGGCCTGTTCATCCTTTTGGCGGTTGCAGCCCTGTACATCTGGCACTATGACCACATGGCCCAGTCGGCAGAGGACCTCGCCATTACCGATCCGGTGACTGGCGCCCATAATGCCCGCTTTCTGGATGAAACCCTTCATAAAGAGATCAGCCGTGCCATCGCCACGGGGCACTGCCTGTCCGTCATCGACCTGAGCATTGATTACGCCGACGAAGTGGCCGACCTTCACGGCAGGGACCAGGTTCAGGGCCTGTTCAGGGATATGACCGAGCACCTCTTCGGCGTGATTCGGGCCGGCGATACCCTGTACACACTGAAAGACTCGGAGTTTTTCCTGATCCTGCCGTTTACCCCGGAAGAAGGCGTGCGAGTGATTGCCGAGCGGATTCGCCGCACCATTGCCGAACACCACTGGCCGGTGGTTGGCAAAGCCACAGTAAGCCTCGGCTGCACCACCCGCGGCAGTGGCGACACCCGTACCGACACACTCAGGGACCGGGCCCACCAGGCCATGGAAGAAGCTCGCAGACGCGGTACGGATTCGGTCTGGTTCAGCCCGGGAGAAACCATCGAAACATGAGCAGTGCCTGGCTGAACGATCTGTCGGCATGGCTCAGCCTGCATCCCGGCTGGCTGGCAACAGCCCTGTTTACGACTGCCTTCATCGAATCACTCGCTATAGCCGGCATTATTGTCCCGGGTGTCGCCATCCTGTTTGCCGTCGCCGTATTGGCGGGGGAGACCGGCATGCCGCTTGCGGAAGCACTGCTGTGGGCGGGCCTTGGGGCCATCGCCGGCGACACGGCAAGTTTTGGCCTGGGGCGACTGCTGCAGGGGCGCCTGACAACCGCCTGGCCACTGAGCCGCTATCCAAAAATCATCGGTACCGGGGAGCGCTTCTTCAAGCGTCACGGCGGCAAGAGTGTGATCATCGGCCGCTTCGTCGGCCCGGTCAGACCGATCATCCCGCTCGTGGCCGGGGCCCTGATGATGTCCTGGCGGCGCTTTCTGGCTTTCAACATCGGCTCCGCTGTTGCCTGGGCGCCAGTCTACATCTTCCCGGGGTTTCTGGTGGGCAGTGCCCTGGCCAGTGATATCAGGCCTCCGGCGCATTTTTACGCGGTCATCGGCATCAGCCTCGCGGCCCTGACGGTGGTCTATTTCGTGCTATTGAGGTTTCAGCTGGGGCTCGGGGAGGACAGCCGTTTCTACCGCTGGCTGAAGCAGTGGATGGCGCAATACGAGGCTACGAACCGTTTCTGGCGCTTGTACACGAATCAACGACCGGCCCGGGAGGGCGAATTCCCGCTGGCCTCATTCATGCTGGCGCTGGGTGCCTCCTCACTACTTCTGATCTGGGGGCAGTTGGCTACCGCCACCAGCCTCCTGGATGGGTTCGATCAGGCCACCCTTCTCTGGTTTGAGCAACTCCGGCAACCTCTGTTGGACGGCCCCTTCATTGCCATTACCCTGCTGGGTGACGCGCCGGTGTTAATGACCGCCGGTGTACTTGCCTGCGCGGCACTGCTATTCCGGGGCTATTACGCCGCGGCCATCCATGTTCTGGCGGCTATCGCAGTGACGGTGGTTCTGGTCTGGGGCCTGAAGGCGCTGCTGGGCGTGCCCCGGCCGGATGAAGTCATGGGCCCGCCGAATTCCGGCGCTTTTCCCAGTGGTCACACGGCGGGCATCACCCTGCTGGTGACGCTGCTGGCAAGTTTCGTCGCCGGCGAAAGCAGGCATCGGAGACGTTGGCAATACTACGTGCTGCTCTCGCTGCCACTGGTGCCCGTGGCTTTGAGCCGGCTCTACCTTGGGGTGCACTGGTTCACCGATGTGATTGGAGGACTGCTGCTTGCCCTGGCCGTTACCGGTGCGGTGCGGGCCAGTTACAGCCGCTATGACAAGGTTCCGTTGGCGCCGGATATCACCATCGTTGGTGCAGCGGTGGTGTGGTTAATCCTTACGGGAGCCTACATCCTGCTGTCCTGGGATCAGGCGGTTCTGAACTTCAGGCCGGTTGCTGGAACCTAGCCTTCTTCCAGCGCTTCCAGGAGCCCCTGAAGCCGGGTGAGCCGCTCCAGAGGGTCCTGCAATTCCACCAGCTTCTGTTTCTCCTGCTTGTCCAATGGCAGAAGTTCGGTGAGCCGCCAGCCAACATCCCGGGCATCACCATAGTCAATGTCCATGTTCAGGTCCCGGATGACCGGATGACGAAACAACGCCTTCAGAACCGAGGGCAACTCGCTGAAACGCTCCGGCACCTCACTCTCTGCCTCTTCAATCAGGCACTCGACGTCCCCCACATTCAGGCCGTCTTCCTGCTGCCAGCTGCGGACCACGGAGACCTTGGATTCGCCTTCAACGGTAATCCCCAGAAGGCCGTTTTCCAGCTGCTGGAAATCAATAATACGTACATAGGTGCCGATATCGTAGAAGGCGGCGGTGCGCCCGGCCTCTCCGCCTTCCTGCAACAGCACCACAACGAACCCACGATCCTCCTTGAGACAACGGGTCAGCATGTCGATGTAGCGCGGCTCGAACAGCTGCAAGGGAATCCTCCCCCTGGGCAGGACGATGGAATTCAGGGGGAATAAAGGTACATTCATAAGTGCAACAGTCACCGGAAAGCAGACTCCACAGTTTACACAGCCCGGACAATCACCGGATGGACAGCAATTGCTGAACTTCGTCGACCCGGGCCCTGGCCTCCGTCAGAAGCTGCAAACTGCGAGAAGCATTGAGTTCAAGCTCGCCCAGACGCCGATACGCCGGCACCTGGTCGAACGGGGGAAGCTCGGCATTCTGGCTGGAACCGATCATCGAATGCAATTGCGCCACGATAACCACATCCACCAATTGGGGTGATGTCTCTCGGCATTCATAGCCCCAGTCCTCGGCATGACGGACCGCCTCAACGAACGCCGGCGGGAACGACCAGTTCTCCAGAACCGCCGTACCCACATCCGCCCTGAGTTCGCGGATTGCATGGCTGAGGTTGGCCTCATCGGCAAAGAGATTCACATGATGTTCCGCCTGGACCAGGATCGGTACCACGCCGATATCATGGAGCAGTCCCGCCAGCAACGCCTCCTCCGGATTCAATTTGGTGGCGTGATCCGCCAGCACCCAGCAAAGGGCAGCCACTTCACGAGAGTGACGCCAAAGCTTTTCCATCTCTTTCTGAAGCGACGCCTGTCGGGTCTTGAACACCTCACGCATGGAAAACACCGTCACCAGCTGGCGGGTGGTGCGCATGCCCAAACGGACCACTGCTTCCCGGACATTCCGGACATCACTGAATCCGCGATATAGCGGGCTGTTACAGGCGCGAACGAGCTTGGCCGCCATCGCCGGGTCGGCCGATACGGCAAGGGCCACCTGATCCGCCGTCGACTCCTCGCGATCTACCGCCCGCCGGACCTTCCAGGCCACATCCGGCACACTGGGAAGCTTCACCTGGTTCGATCTCAGCTCCGACAGGAATTCCATCAGCAGGTGATGTTCCTCGCTCTCGAGCCCTCCATTGCCTTCACCTGAATCCATCTCAACCTGTTCGACAGGCGCCGATCGCAGCAACTGGTTAAGGATGTCCTGCTCGACGACCAGGAATTCCGAGGGTTTGACGGCTGTAACGTCGTACATCCGTGGCTGGAGTCTGGCAATCGGGTTCTGGGCTTTCTCGGTTTCGGCTTCGATGATCGTTTTTCGGCCATCCACGGACTCAAGCTCAATCTTTCCTGCCACCAGGAAAAAATCGAGACCGTCACGGACACCGCGTTCCAGAACCCTCTGCCCGGGCCCATGGGTACGACGCTCGGCCCGGCTGGCAAGCAAAACCAACTGGTCATCGGTCAGCCGGTTCAAAGGCTGGAACTCTTTAAGGCGACGAAGCGGCAGGCTTTCCTGGCCGGCCATAGGCATACTCCTTGTCGGATCAAACCGGAAAATAAGTTGGCAACTGTGTTAACTATTGTAAACAGAGGCTCTGAAAACAACCATGCGCCTGGAGTCTAATCTGGTATCCTCTGTTTTTTTGATCAACGTCATCAGGTAACAACAGAGAGAAAAGAACCCCATGCCTCAGTATCGTTCGCGGACCTCCACCGCAGGCCGCAACATGGCCGGCGCCCGTGCCCTCTGGCGCGCCACCGGCATGAAAGACGGCGACTTCGGCAAACCAATCATCGCGGTTGCCAACTCTTTCACCCAGTTCGTGCCCGGCCACGTGCACCTTAAGGACCTCGGGCAACTGGTGTGCCGCGAAATCGAGTCCGCCGGGGGTGTTGCCAAGGAATTCAACACCATCGCGGTCGACGACGGCATCGCCATGGGCCATGACGGCATGCTGTACTCCCTGCCATCCCGGGAGATCATTGCCGACTCCGTAGAGTACATGGTCAATGCCCACTGTGCCGATGCGCTTGTGTGTATTTCCAACTGCGACAAGATCACCCCGGGCATGCTGATGGCTGCCATGCGCCTAAACATCCCCACGATCTTCGTCTCCGGCGGCCCCATGGAAGCAGGCAAGACCAAACTGTCGGAGCACAAGCTCGACCTGGTGGACGCCATGGTCATTGCTGCAGATCCCAATGCCTCCGACGAACAGGTGGAAGAGTATGAGCGCAGCGCCTGTCCGACCTGTGGCTCCTGTTCCGGCATGTTCACCGCCAACTCCATGAACTGCCTCACCGAAGCCATCGGTCTGGCGCTGCCGGGCAACGGTTCACTCCTGGCAACGCACGCCGATCGGGAGCAGTTGTTCCTCAAAGCCGGTCGACAGATTGTGGAGAATGCGCGGCGCTATTACGAGGAGGATGACGCCAGCGTACTGCCGTTGAGCATTGCTTCAATGGCGGCTTTTGAAAACGCCATGGTCATGGACATCGCCATGGGCGGCTCAACGAACACCATCCTTCACTTGCTGGCGGCTGCCCAGGAAGGCGGCGTTCCGTTCACTCTGAACGAGATCGACCAGCTGTCACGTCGTGTTCCGCAACTCTGCAAGGTGGCTCCGAACTCACCCAAATATCACATGGAAGATGTGCACCGGGCCGGCGGTATCATGGGCATTCTCGGCGAGCTGGAACGGGGCGGCCTGATCAATACCGACCTTCCCACCGTGCACAGCAAGACCATGCGAGAAGCGCTCGAGACCTGGGATATCATGAGGTCGCCGCCCACCGAAGTGGTCGAGTTCTACAAGGCCGGTCCCGCCGGCATTCCCACGCAGACCGCCTTCTCCCAGAGCACCCGCTGGCCAACCCTGGACGGTGACCGGGAGACCGGCTGCATCCGTTCGGTTGAGAACGCCTACAGTTCCGAGGGCGGCCTGGCCGTACTCTATGGCAATATTGCCCTGGACGGCTGCGTGGTCAAGACTGCCGGCGTAGACGAGAGCATCTTCGTTTTCGAAGGCAAGGCAAGGGTATTCGAGAGCCAGGATTCCGCCGTTGCCGGAATTCTCTCTGACGAGGTCAAGCCGGGCGAGGTTGTCATCATCCGTTACGAAGGGCCCCGTGGCGGACCGGGCATGCAGGAAATGCTGTATCCGACCAGCTATCTGAAATCCAAGGGACTCGGCAAAGACTGCGCGCTACTGACGGACGGGCGTTTCTCTGGCGGCACTTCCGGCCTGTCCATCGGCCACGCGTCGCCGGAAGCGGCCGCCGGCGGAGCCATTGGCCTGATCGAAAATGGCGACACAATCCGCATCGACATTCCGAACCGGAGCATCAACGTGGAGCTGGATCAGCCCGAACTGGATCGTCGCCGGGAAGCCAGGGACGCCAAGGGCTGGAAACCGGAACTGCCACGGGACCGCAAGGTGTCTGCAGCCCTGAAAGCCTATGCGCTACTGGCCACGAGCGCCGATAAGGGCGCCGTTAGGGATCTCGAAAAGCTCGACTGAGCACTGAGATCCTGAACCAACAAAAAAGCCCGGCGGGACATCTCGCCGGGCTTTTTTGTTCAGGAAACTCCGATTACCAGAGCGACCAGCCGCCATCTTCCTCTTCTTCAATGGCGTCATCCTGCTCAGGCTCCGGGGCCGAGGTTTCTGCCGCGGAAGAAGCCGACTCCTGAGCCGGCGCGCTGCTGGCTGCGGCGGACTGTGACGGTGCCGAAGCGGCAACCTGAACCGATATCATACCCAAGGCTTCCTTGGTCGGATCGTCCAGATTTCCCGTGGCCTGAAGACCATTATCCTGCTGGAACCGGGTTAGGGCGGACCGGGTTGAGTCATCCATCTGCGGGCTGACATTGGTAATGTCGTATCCTGCTCCGTAGAGCGCGTTCTTGAGTGCAACGATCTCATCCGCGAAGGCTGCAGGGGCAAAGCCCAGTGTGACCGCCAATCCGGCCGCTGCGGCCAGGCGTCCCAATCGGGTTGTTGCGTTTCTCATGGTACTCACCTGCTAACTCCTGATATCTCATCGATATCCGTTTCTTTCTTGTTGTGTGGTGCCTATCTCCACAGGCTGGGGCAAACGGTTAAAAGACTACCATACTTTTGTCGCATGTCGCCTTACGGGACATCATGTCCCGTTTTCTTGCTTTGCGCAGGGGTCTCTTCGTCCGCAGAAGCGGCTGGGCGGTGGGCTTCTTCGCTGAATTCGCGGATGAAAATGCCCCAGAACGCCATAAACAGTGCAGCTACCAGCGGTCCCATTACGAATCCGTTGATGCCGAACATGACAATGCCCCCAAGGGTCGACAACAGAACAATGTAGTCCGGCAGTTTGGTATCACGACCAACCAGTACCGGGCGCAGCAGGTTGTCTGCCAACCCGATGACCACCACGCCAAAGGCTGTCAGCACCACCGCTTCGACAACATCGCCCACGGCCGCCAGGTAGATGGCTGCCGGCACCCAGACCAACGCCGCACCCACAGCCGGCAACAGCGATACGATCGCCATAACCACACCCCAGAGCAACGCACCGCTGATGCCCAGGATCCAGAAAATCAGCCCGCCCAGAGCCCCCTGGATGATGGCAATCAGCAGGTTGCCCTTGACGGTCGCGCGGGTCACCTCCGCAAACTTGGCAAACAGCAACCGCTCCCGCTCATCGCCCAGCGGCAGAGCCCGAATCATCAGCTCGACCAGCGCACGGCCATCCCGAAGCAGAAAGAACGCCAGATACACCATCAAGGCCAGGCCCAGGAAAAACTGGAAGGTATTCTGGCCCACGCCCAGCGCCTGCCTGCCCAGGAACTGGCTTCCTCCGACAAAGATACTCACGGCCCGGTCCCTCAGCTCGGCAAAGCTGATATCAAACTGTGCCAGAAAGGCCTGGATGGCGGGGAACGACTGGTTGACCCGATCTATGTATTCCCCGGGGCGTATTTCACCACTCTGGATCTGCTGATAAAGCGCGACGCCCTCGGCAACCAATGAGGTCACCAGTACCAGAACCGGGATAACCACGATGAACATGCAGATACACAGGGTAATCAGTGCATTTACATTGGGCCTGTCCCCGAGTTTCCGCTCCAGCAGTTGCTGCACCGGGTGGAAAATCAGGGCGATGGCGACCGCCCAGAATATGGGCCCGAAAAAGGGCTTCATAAGAAAAACAAAGGCAAGGGAAACGCCGACCAGCAACGCCAGAAAAGTCCGTGTTTCAAGTTTTGCGTACATAGATTATGCGATTCCCTGATGTTGGTTCTGCGATATAACGAGTCATTCTACCCTACCACGCTGGCGTGGCCACTGTAGCTGTCTTCGGGTTATAGTGGACGGTTGTTGATCAACTAATAGACAGGTCATGTTGTTGGAACTGGAAACCTTCACCATCGAAACAGCCCTGGATGCGGCCACCGAGTTGCGCAAGGTTCTGGCCGCCCGAACGCACCGGCGCAAAGTGATGGGTCAGGAAGTCATGGTGCCGGGTCAGCTAGGCGAGGCCCTGCAGCTACCACGCATTATCAACCGGCTCCAGAGCAAGCAGATGAAGCAGAGGGAGCTGGGCCTTGAGGACTTCCAGGAGCTGTGGCCTACCCTGTCGCCACAGACTCGGGAGAGAGTGCTGGGGGCAATCGGCTGGTATGACCCCAAGGAGCTTGACTGGGATGACAAGCGCTCCAACCGTCGGCCACTGGTCGATCCTGACAGTTAAGCCGTATAACACCGGCATCCCGACTTTGAAATGTCATACTTGGCCCATATGTTGGGCAGTATCAGGAGGATATTTATGACTGAACAACATCAATACACAGCACTTCTCGCTGAAGGCAGCGCGGTTCCCACACTCCTTTGTGGCCACTGCCACTCGATTCTCTCCAGGGCCCGGATTTTCCGGAATGAGGGCGACCAGCACCCGAACACGGAGTGCCAAACCATTGGCCTTTGCTCAGCCGACGATTGCGGCGCCGTCAATTGTTGCGATGACGCTCTGGCCCACGTTGACAACCCTGAACGCCTGTTTGGCATTGCGTCCTGATTCAAAGCCACAACGCTCTGTTACGCAACTCAAACACACAAAATTTCCATCTGCTTTATCCTGATATTCGACGATTGTAGTAGGGCACTATGAGCACCGGATGCCGCCCGGCAATCACGCAACCAATCAGTCAGGACAGTCGATGGCATGCGTATTCTGAGAACCGATGAAGCCCGCTTCGCAGGTCTTCCGGATTACCCCTTTGCTCCAAACCACGTTGACGTAGAACCGGGTCTCCGGATGCACTACGTTGACGAAGGCCCGAGAAACGCCTCGCCGGTTCTCATGCTCCACGGCGAGCCATCCTGGTCCTACCTGTACCGGCACATGATCCCTCTGGTGGCCGAGGCCGGTCACCGCGTGCTGGCCCCGGATCTGATCGGCTTCGGCAAATCCGACAAGCCTGCGTCGGTTGCAGACTACAGTTACAGCCGCCATCTCACCTGGCTGGCCAGTTGGCTTGAACAGCTCAACCTGACCAATATCACCCTTGTGTGCCAGAACTGGGGATCGTTGCTGGGCTTGCGACTGGCCGCGGAACACCGTCAGCGATTCAGCCGAATCATCGTCGGAAACGGCATGCTGCCGACCGGCGAAACGCCTGTTCCAGCGGTATTTTCCATGTGGAAGGCATTTGCCACCCACAGCCCCTGGTTCCCGGTCGGTCGTATCGTGCAATTGGGCACCGATCGAACCCTGAGCAAAGCTGAAATTGCCGCCTACGAAGCCCCATTCCCGTCAGCAGAGTTCAAGGCCGGAGCGAGGGCGTTTCCAAAACTGGTTCCGACTGAACCGGACACACCGGACAGCGACGCCAATAAGGCGGCCTGGCAGGTCCTGGAGAAGTGGAATAAGCCCTTCATTACCTGCTTCAGCAGTGGCGACCCGATTACCCGGGGCGGCGACAGACACATGCAGCGCCGGATTCCCGGTGCCCACGGACAACCTCATATCACACTCAGAGGCGGGCACTTTCTCCAGGAAGATTCACCGGAAGATTTCGCCCGCATCATCATCGATGCTTTGAAATCGGAAATGGCGGCCTGAGCCGCCATTTCCGTCAACCGAAGACCGTTACCGTCTGGCGACTCAGCGCCACCAGCTCGCCTCTAGCGGTCCAGATTCTGGCCTGGGTGTGGCCGTAACCGGCGCCCGCCTGATCAATGGAAACCTTGTACAGGAGCCAGTCACCCGGCTCCATAACCGGCCTCGGATGTACAATATCCAACGCCCAGCTCAGGGAGCTGGTCCTCACCCGCTGTTTTACATAGGGCAGAACCGCCGGTGGCCAGGCGTCCACCAGAGCAATAATGTGGGCATCGGAGAACGTTTCCGGCGGTGACCGGAACTGCATCCAGCCGCCAAGCTCCCGGCCTCCCTTACCGCTGAATGGCAGGTTACCGAAGGCCCAGCGCATCTCGATCTGCCGAATGAATTCCGGGGTAACACCCTCAATGTAGTCCAGCCCCGGGCACTGGCTGACCGGGTTTGCCTCGGGCGCCGGCAGGGCATCCACCTGCACCTGCGAGTCCCGGTCTCCGCCAAAGCTGGCCAGGCAGACCAGCCGGGTTTCACCCTTCTGGACAATGTGGCCCTGCACCTGACTGACCGCTTTTCCCTCGCGCAGAATCTCGGCCTCGAAACTCGCGGGGACTTCCGGCTCCACCGGCCCCACGAACGATACCTGCAATGACCGCATGGCACGGCCCTCGGCAACAAGCTTCTCCATCCGCTCGAACATCAACGCAGCCGTGAGACCACCAAATGTGGCTCTTCCCTGGGACCAGCCCCCGGGCATCACCAGTTCCTTGCTGCTACGCGCCGCCTGCAATAATTCATCAAAGGTCATTTTAAATTCCTGTTAGCAACCTATCGGGATAAATACGAAGCCTGCCCAAGATCGGACGGCAACGCAACGGCACGTCCCCGGCAACTACCTACAGCCCTGCCCGGGTTTTTGCGTATTAAAGCAGCAATAAAACCGCTATAATGCCCCCACACAATGCATTGCCCGGCAATGCTCTACCTCCCGAATTCCGAGTGAATCAATGTCTGAATTGTCCTTTGCCGAACTGGGGCTGGATCCAGCCGTACTTGAAGCTGTGTCCGCCGTTGGCTACGAAACCCCGTCACCCATCCAGGCCCAGTCTATCCCCGCGCTGCTGGCCGGTAACCATCTGCTGGGCGTTGCCCAGACCGGAACCGGTAAGACCGCGGCATTTGCGTTGCCCCTGCTGAGCCGGATTGACGCCTCTGTTACCGACCCCCAGATTCTGGTTCTGGCCCCAACACGGGAACTTGCCATCCAGGTGGCGGAAGCGTTTACCACCTACGCCAGTAAGTTCCGGAATTTCCACGTTCTGCCCATTTACGGTGGCCAGGACTTTTACCCCCAGATCAAGGGCCTGCGCCGCGGTGCCCAGGTAATCGTGGGCACACCGGGCCGGATGCTCGACCACCTGCGCAAAGGCACCCTGAAGCTGGACAGCCTGAAAGCGCTGGTTCTTGATGAAGCCGACGAAATGCTGCGCATGGGCTTTATCGACGACGTGGAAGCGATCCTGGCGAAGACGCCGGAGAACTGCCAACGGGCATTGTTCTCGGCCACCATGCCGCCGCAAATCAAGAAAGTGGCCCAGACCTACTTGCGCAACGCCACAGAAGTTCGCATTGAAAGCGAAACCCGCACTGTCGAGCGTATCTCGCAATTCGTTCTGCCGGTCTACGCTGAGCGCAAGCTGGATGCCCTGACCCGCATTCTGGAAGTTGAGCCGATTGACGCCGCCATTATTTTTGTGCGCACCAAAGCGGAAACCACCATGCTGGCCGAAAAGCTCTCTGCCCGGGGCCATGCGGTCGCGCCCCTGAGCGGCGACCTGAACCAACGCCAACGTGAACAAACGGTTGAAGACCTGAAGCGCGGGAAGAAAGACATTATCATTGCCACCGACGTGGCAGCACGCGGTCTGGACGTGTCCCGTATCACGCACGTCATCAACTACGACGTTCCCTACGACACTGAAGCGTACATCCATCGGGTTGGCCGCACTGGTCGTGCCGGTCGCGAAGGCAAGGCGATCCTGCTGGTAACACCCCGCGAGCGTAGTTGGCTGCGAACGCTTGAACGCGCAACAAACTCGCCGATGGAAGCTTACGAGTTGCCGTCTCCCGTCGAGCTCAAGAAAATGAGGGAACAGCAGTTCGAATCCCAACTGCTAGGCTTTGCGGAAGACAAGAAGTTGGCAAAGGCGATGTCGCTGCTGGACGAAATTGCCGAGCGCAATGACATGGACATGGCCATGGTAGCCGGCGCCCTCGCCTGCTGGATGGAAGCAGCTCAGCCAGGTTCTCTGCCCCTCGAGCAGCCAGAGGCCTTGCCAACCGTGTCGGCAACACCTCCCCGCCGTGATCGTAAAGGTGGCGGCGGCCGTCCCGGCGAGAATCGCAAGGGCCCGAAAGGCGGTTTCAAGAAAGGCGGTCCGAAGGGTCGTGGCGGCCCCGGTGGTCGAGGCAAACCGCCCGGCAAGAGCGGCAAGCCCGCAGGCAAGCGCCCGCCTCGTCAGGCCTAAGCCTGACGCTGATAGACCACGAAACTGTAGTCGTAAGGGTTGTTATCGGACGCGGAGAAATCCTCCCGTCCGATTTCTTCCCACTCATCCCAGTTTACTTCCGGAAAAAACGCATCGCCGTCCACCTCAGAGTGCACCTGGGTGATGTACATCCGATCAACCATCGGCAATGCCTCGGCGTAGATCTGCCCGCCACCGATAATCATCACTTCGTCACCACCTTCCAGCTCCGCCTGCGCCTCGGCCTTCACCAGCGCTTCGGGCAAAGACTTCGCAGCCACTGTTCCGGTTGGCGCTTCCCAGGCTTCATTGCGCGAGATCACCACGTTCATCCGCCCCGGCAGCGGCCGACCGATGGAATCCCAGGTCTTCCGACCCATGATGATGGGCTTGCCCATGGTGGCCTGCTTGAAATAACGAAGGTCACCCGGCAGATACCAGGGCAGATTGTTATTGCGGCCGATTACCCGGTTACGGGACATGGCAACGATCAGGGCTTTTCTCATGTACTGGCCTCTTCGGGGTTCGGTCAGATGGCAATCGGCGCCTTGATGCCCGGGTAGGGGTCATAGCCCTCAAAGTCGAAGTCTTCCAGTTCGTACTCGAAGATACTCGCGGGTTTGCGTTTGATCACCAACGTCGGCAACGCGCGGGGCTCGCGCTTCAACTGTTCGAAGACGATGTCATCGGTCAGATGGTTCTGGTAGAGGTGACAGTCGCCGAAGGTATGCACAAACTCACCGACATCCAGGTCACACTGATGGGCAATCATGTGCGTCAGCAAGGCGTACGAGGCAATATTAAAAGGCACGCCCAGGAACAGATCGGCGCTTCGCTGGTAAAGCTGGCAGGACAGCTTGCCGTCCACCACGTAGAACTGAAAAAGGCAGTGACAGGGCGCCAGCGCCATTCGGCCCTCGCGAACGTTATCCTGGGGACCGATGGATTCGTCCGGAAGCTCAGCGGGGTTCCAGGCGGACACGATCAGCCTGCGGGAATTCGGTTTGGTGCGAATCTGTTCGATCACGTCACTGATCTGGTCAACCACCTCGCCATTGGGGCACTGCCAGCTGCGCCATTGTTTGCCATAGATCGGCCCGAGATCACCATTTTCCAATGCCCACTCGTTCCAGATCGAGACTTTGCGCTCCTGAAGCCAGGTGTTGTCAGTGGAGCCACGGAGAAACCAGAGCAATTCGTAGATGATACTGCGCAGGTGGACCTTTTTGGTGGTTACCAGAGGGAAGCCCTCCTGCAGGTTGAAGCGAATCTGACGGCCAAACACCGACCGGGTTCCGACACCGGTGCGGTCTCCCTTGTCGAATCCGTTATCAACAACGTCTTGCATAAGGTCGAGATAGGCTTTCATCGGGCTTGTCTCCGGTAGGCAATAAACATCAGGGCGGCGCCGGCAATGATCATCGGGAAGGACAGTACCTGTCCCATGGTAAGCCAGTCAAAGGCAAGATAGCCCAGCTGCGGATCCGGCTGACGCACGAATTCCACCAGGAAGCGGAACACGCCGTAGCAGATGAGGAACAGACCGGAAACCGCCATGGTCGGGCGCTGCCGGGATGAGAACCACCACAGGATCACGAACAGGGCAACGCCTTCCAGGGCAAACTGGTAAAGCTGGGAGGGATGACGGGCGAGAGAATCCGGAGCCGTTCGAAACACCATACCCCAGGCAACGTCAGTGGGCTTGCCCCACAACTCGCCGTTAATAAAGTTGCCGATCCGCCCTGCACCGAGTCCAAGGGGCACCAGCGGCGCCACGAAGTCGGCCAGGCGCCAGAATCCGCTGCCCACCTTGCGGCCATACCACCACATGGCAAACATCACGCCCAGCAAACCGCCGTGGAAAGACATGCCCCCTTCCCAGACCCGCAGCAGCCAGAGCGGGTCCGCCAGGAAGGCGTCAAAGTTGTAGAACAGGACATAGCCGAAGCGGCCGCCCAGGATGACCCCCAGGGCCAGGTAAAACAGAAGGTCGCCCATCTGCTCTTCATTGATAGGCGACCAGGGCTTGCGGGTGCGAATGCGTCCAAGCCACCAGCCGGCTAGAAAACCGAACAGATAAGTCAGACCGTACCAGTGGATCTTGAGTGGGCCGATGGCAATGGCCACCGGATCAATCTGGGGATGCTGCAGCATCAACTACCTCTCAGCTCAGGAGAAAACGGAGACCCACCAGCAGGAGCATGATGGAGAACGTACGCTTGAGAATCCGCGGGTTCAGCCGATGGGCCAGATTGGCGCCAACCCGGGCAAAGAAAACGCTGGTGAGAATGATACCTATGAGCGCAGGCAGATAAATGAAGCCGGCGCTCAGTTCCGGCACTGCGGGATGATGCCACCCGGTCCAGATGTTACCCAGCGCACCGGACACGGCGATGGGCAGGCCACAGGCGGCAGATGTACCGACCGCCTGCTGCATCCGCACGTTACACCAGCTCAGGTAAGGCACTGTAAGGGTTCCCCCGCCGATTCCGAAAATCGCCGACCCCCAGCCGATAAAACCACCGGCGACGCCGAGGCCTGCCACCCCGGGAACGTCGCGACCCGGCTTGGGGTCAACCTGGAAAAACATTTTCAGCCCCACCAGAATGACAAAAATGCCGATGACCAGTTCGAGCGCGCGCCCGCTCATCAGGGATGCCGTCCAGGCACCAACCAGGGCACCGCCAATAATCCCGACCGTCATGGGCCGGAACAGATCCCAGCGCACGGCGCCGTGCTTGTTATGGGAGCGAATGGAGCTGACCGAGGTGAACACGATGGTCGCGAGCGAGGTGCCTACGGCCAGATGGGGAATGATATCCGGATCGATTCCCTGCAGACCAAAGGTGAACATCAACACGGGCACGATGATCAGCCCGCCACCAATGCCGAACAGCCCCGCCACGGTGCCTGCCAGGGCACCGAGGGCCAGATAAGAAGCTATTACGTAAAACAGAGTCATTGTTTGAGCCGCACCCGGGAAACCAAGGCTGGTATGATACACAGCGCAAGAGTCAACTTCATTAAATCCGGGAGCCCACACCTACACCATGTGCCTGATCGCTTTCGCCGTTGGCCAGAACCCTCATTTCCCATTGGTGGTTGCCGCCAATCGGGATGAATTTTTCCGCCGCCCGACGGCCGCCATGGACTGGTGGACCACCGAATCCGGTACCCGGGTGCTTGCCGGCCGTGACCTGCTCTCCGGTGGCACCTGGCTTGCGATTAATACCGCGGGCGAGGTCAGCGCCGTGACCAACGTCCGGGAAGGGGCACCGGAAACCGGCCGTATCAGTCGTGGTGAACTGCCTTTGCGGGCACTCACTGATTCCCGGGAGCATCTTGAACGCTATCTGCTCGACACCGCCGACCAGTTTTCCGGCTTCAACCTGGTGCAGCTCACCACAGCAGACGGATGGTATTTCAGCAATCGGGATGCCCATCCGGGCCGACAAATCCACCGTGGGGTTTACGGACTGAGCAATCATCTTTTGCAGACACCCTGGCCCAAGCTTCTACGCCTCCGGCAGGCTGCGGGAGATACCATTGCCGCCGCCGGACGGGATGCAGCAACACTGCACAACGAGCTGATTCCGCTGCTCCAGGACAGCACGCCCGCGCCAGACCATATGCTGCCCGATACAGGCGTTGGCCTGGAGACGGAACGCTTTCTGTCGTCGCCATTCATCGTGGGTTCGGACTACGGCACCCGGGCAACCACCGTGGTGACCGTTTCAGCCAGCGGTGAAATCGAGGTGACGGAACAGAACTGGGGTCCGGATGCCCGGACCGGTAAACGACGTCACTTCCACTGGCGGCGATAGCGATCTGGCTCTGGTATAATCCGCGAAATTCTGCCACCCGATCGGAGGGCCCCTGATGGCCGGTGAACAAGGCGCCACATCGATAGCTGATTTTGAGAAGTCTCTTGATGAACTGGAAAAGCTGGTTCGCGATCTGGAGCAGGGCGAGCTGTCCCTGGAACAGTCCCTGACGGCGTTCGAGCGGGGTGTAAAGCTGACCCGGGAATGCCAGCAGGCGTTGAAGAGCGCCGAGCAACGGGTCGAACAACTGGTCCAGAACAGCGACGGCACCCTGGAAACCCGCCCGTTCTCACCGGATGATGCTGACTGATGTCCGGAAAGAACCTGCTTGCCTCTGATTTTCTGGAAACCTGCCGGGCCCGTGTCGATGCGGAACTGGACCGGTGCATTACCCGTGATTCCGCCTCTGGCCGGCTGCAGGAAGCCATGCGCTACAGCGTGCTGGGCGGTGGCAAGCGAATCCGGCCGGCACTGTGTCTTGCAGCGGCAAAGGCAATGGGACAGACCGGTGACGAGGCCCTGATCCCGGCCTGCTCAGTGGAACTGATCCACGCTTACTCGCTGATCCACGATGACCTGCCGGCCATGGATGACGATGAATTGCGCCGCGGACGGCCCACTACCCACATTGCCTTCGACGAAGCCACCGCCATCCTTGCTGGCGATGCCCTGCAGGCACTGGCTTTTGGCTGGCTTGCCGAAGCGCCGGGACTGTCTGAGTCGGTGCGTCTGATCATGGTCCGGGAACTGGCCCGGGCCAGTGGCCACGGAGGAATGGTTGGTGGCCAGGCCATCGATCTGGAGTCCGTCGGCAAAACCCTGGCCCTGGCGCAACTTGAAACCATGCACCGCCACAAGACTGGCGCCCTTATCGAAACCAGCGTGCGAATTGGCGCCCTGACTGCGCCGTCGGTCGACGAACAGGCCCTGGCGTCCCTGACCCAGTATGCCAAAGCCCTGGGCCTGGCCTTCCAGGTTCAGGATGACCTTCTGGACATCGAAGGCGATACAACGGTCATTGGCAAACCCCAGGGCTCGGATGCCGCCCGCGCCAAACCCACCTACCCCGCCCTGCTTGGCCTGGAAGGCGCCAGGGAGCACCTGGCCAATCTGCTGGAACAGGCCCAGCAAAGTTTGCAGGCGTTTGGTCCCGAAGCAGACCTCCTGCGGGCAATGGCCGATTACGTGGTGGCAAGAACCCATTGAATCCCGGCGCTCCGAAGGCGCACACTGGCCGTAAATATTTTCGTAACAACTGGCCCGCTTTGTGTGAAACAGCTTCCCCTGTTCCCTTATAATGTCAGTCAGTTACTGAACGTACCGGAAAAGACCCGAGCAGATGCAGGACACTTATATTTTCAAGGAAATCCCGTCACAGCGGCCCAATACGCCGCTTCTGGACCGGATTGACGAACCGGCCCAGCTCAGAGAGCTGGCCCCGGAACAGCTGACCCGGCTGGCCCGGGAGCTCAGGGCCTTTCTGTTATGGTCAGTGGGCCAGACTGGCGGTCATTTCGGGGCCGGCCTGGGCGTGCTTGAGCTTACCGTCGCCCTTCACTACGTCTTTGATACGCCGAGCGACCGCCTTGTGTGGGACGTCGGCCATCAGGCCTACCCCCACAAGATCCTGACCGGACGGAAAGAGTCCATGGGAAGCATCCGCCGCAAAGGCGGTCTGGCCGGCTTCCCGAAACGAGCCGAAAGCGAGTACGACACCTTTGGCGTTGGCCATTCCAGCACCTCCATCAGTGCAGCGCTGGGCATGGCGATCGCAGCACGCTTGCAGCAGACCGGTCGAAAGAGCATTGCCGTCATTGGTGACGGCGCCATGACCGCCGGCATGGCGTTCGAGGCACTGAACCACGCCGGTCACCTGCACGCCGACATGCTGGTGATCCTCAACGACAATGACATGTCGATTTCCCGGAACGTTGGCGGGCTGTCCAACTACTTTGCCAAACTGCTGTCCAGTCGGACCTACAATCAGGTCCGCGATAGCAGCAAGAAGGTTCTGCAGGGAGCGCCACACCTGATGGCGCTGGCCAAGAAGACCGAGGAACACTTCAAGGGCATGATTGCCCCTGGCACACTGTTCGAGGAACTGGGGTTCAACTACATCGGCCCGATCGATGGCCACGATCTGCCCCTGCTGGTGGAAACCCTGGAGAACATCCGCGAACTTGAAGGTCCGCAGTTCCTGCATGTGGTGACCACCAAGGGCAAGGGTTTTGCCCCGGCCGAAGCGGATCCGATCGGCTATCACGCCATCAACAAGATCGAGCCGGTTCCACCCAGTAAACCCGAACCGGTCAAGCCGAAACCGAAGAAGCCCAAATATGCCAACGTCTTCGGGCAATGGCTGTGCGATTCCGCCGAACAGGATGAGCGCGTGGTGGGCATCACCCCGGCCATGTGTGAAGGCTCGGATCTGCTGGCATTCTCACAGCGCTTCCCGGAACGCTACTTCGATGTCGCCATCGCCGAACAGCACGCAGTCACGCTGGCCGCAGGGCTCGCCTGTGACGGCGCCAAGCCAGTGGTCGCCATCTACTCGACGTTCCTGCAGCGGGCTTACGATCAACTGATTCACGATGTCGCTATCCAGAACCTGGATGTGCTGTTCGCGATTGATCGCGCAGGCCTCGTCGGTGAAGACGGCCCGACCCACGCTGGCGCTTTCGACATCAGCTACCTGCGCTGCGTGCCGAACATGGTGGTGATGACACCGTCGGACGAAAATGAAACCCGCCAGATGCTCCAGACCGGCATGCTCTACGAAGGACCGGCATCGGTGCGCTACCCGCGTGGCACAGGCCCCGGTGCCGAAATTCAGCAGCAACTGACGCCGCTTGAGATTGGCAAGGGCCGCCGGATTCGCAACGGCAAAGGTGTTGCCATCCTCAACTTTGGCACCCTGCTGGCGCCTGCTCTGGAGGCCGCAGAAGCCATAGGCGCGACGGTCGCAGACATGCGTTTCGTCAAACCCCTGGATGAAGAACTGGTGCTGGAGCTGGCCGAGCAGCATGAACTGCTGGTGACCCTGGAAGAAAACGCCATTGCCGGTGGTGCAGGCAGCGCCGTGACCGAATTCCTGAACAGCCGCCTGGTTACCATGCCGGTACTTCAACTGGGCCTGCCCGATACCTTTATGGACCACGGCAAGCACGGGGAGCTGCTGGAAGAATGTGGTCTGGACGCCGCAGGTATTGAATCGTCTATCCGCACGCGGATCGAGACCCTGCGCCACCAGAACCTGAAAGCCGTCAAATAGACGGAACACAAACCTGAGAATGCAAAAAGCCCGCGGAGTTCGCGGGCTTTTTCGTATGTGGCAACAAACCCAGCTCAAATTTCGGGATCATCGTCCTGATGGGTCTCCAGCCAGTGGCCGAGCTTGCTCTGCTTGGTATCGAGGTAGTGTTCATTGTGCGGATTGCGGCCCACGTGCAGAGGCACCCTTTCCGTAATGTCGATGCCGTAGGAGGAGAGCGCTTTGACCTTGCGTGGATTATTGGTCATCAGCCTCAGGCTCCTGATACCGAGATGCTCCAGCATGTCCTTGCACATGCTGTAGTCACGAAGATCCGCCGCGAAACCCAAGCGCTCATTGGCCTCTACCGTATCAGCGCCCTGATCCTGCAGATGGTAGGCGCGGATCTTGTTCAACAGACCGATTCCCCGACCCTCCTGACGCAGATACATGAGGATACCCCGACCTTCCCGGGCAATGCTGCGCAGCGCCTCTTCCAGCTGGTAGCCGCAATCACACCGCATGCTATAGAGGGCGTCGCCGGTCAGACATTCGGAATGCGTGCGGGCCAGCATGGGTTCGTCGCTATCCAGGTCGCCGAGAGTCAGGGCAACGTGTTCCTTTCCGGTGTCCGGTTCTTCAAAGCCGTGCATATCAAATACCCCGAACGGGGTCGGCAACCGGCAGGTCTGGATGTAACGAACAGCCACAGTGTTTCCTCGTGGTTCAGTCAATCGGGCCGCGCATTCTATCACGGGCCCGCCCGCTTGGCGTAGTCTCGGCACTGTCGCTCCTCCGGAGTGGTCTTGGTAACCAACACTTACGAGCGCGGCGGTCCGCCAGATCAGGCTTTATCGGCGACCCAGTGGCCACTGCGGCCGCCTTTCTTCTCCAGCAGACGCACGGAATCAATCTCCATGCCACGATCGACCGCCTTGCACATGTCGTACAGCGTCAGTGCCGCCACGCTTGCCGCGGTTAACGCCTCCATCTCGACACCGGTCTGGCCGGAAAGTTTGCAGCGGGTCAGGATATGTACAGATGCCCCGTCGTCGCCCGGAGTCAGTTCAACTTTCACAGACGTCAGGTTCAGCGCATGACACAAGGGAATCAGATCATGGGTTTTCTTTGCGGCCATGATACCGGCGATGCGGGCAACAGCCAGGACATCCCCTTTGGGATGCTCACCCTCAATAATCATGTTCAGGGTTTCCGGCGCCATGCGGATGGTAGCTTCAGCGCGGGCCTCGCGTTCGGTGGCCGCCTTGTCGGTCACGTCCACCATGCGGGCTTCGCCCTTGTCGTCGAGATGGGTCAGTTTACTCACGGTCTCTCCCGGAATCGGTTGTGCAAGATGGTGAAAAATGCAGGAACGACAGCATAACAGACATGGCCACGGCGTCGCTGACAAGTATCAGCTTTGCGGCCACCAGAAGCGGATTCCGGCGATGCCCTGACCTCCCCGCTGGCGAGCCTCGCGGAGATCGCCGGGCGACAAACCGCCCAGGGCAAATACCGGAAGCACCGCTTCCGACACCAGGTCGGCAAAGACCGACCATCCCAGGGTCGGCGCACCCGGATGGCTTTCGGTCGGCTGAACTGGCCCCAGGGTCACGTAGTCCGCTCCGATAGCCGTCGCATGCTCGATCTCCTGCCTGTCATGGCAGGAAACCCCCAGCCAGACATCTTCCGGAACCGGTCTGGCCGAGAGCTTGGCCGCCTCGCGCCAGGGCAGGTGCAGCCCATGGGCGCCGGGTATGGCGCGGAATACCTCCGGTCCACCGTGCACAATCAGGGCAGCTCCGGTCTTTTCACAAACCGGCAACGCGTTCGCCGCCAACTCCCGATAGGCCAGCGGACTCAACGCCGGAGCCCGGAGCAGTACCAGCGGTGGTCGAGCGGCGCTCAGACCCTCCTGAAGGTTCGCAAGGGCTGGCTCCGGGCCATTCTCGGAACCGGTGATTGCCAACTGCCGGGGCAGACGCAGGGCGCGAATGATCGGCCGGTTGGCGGCGGGAAAATCCTCATCCCGAAGCTGCTCCGGGGTCAGCCATTCCACGGGCTGCCCCTCACATCCCCTTGCTTCGCCCTCGGCAGCGCTGGTTTCCCAGACGTCCAGGAAAACCCGCTTGTCGCCATAATCGTGCCGAATACCGATAACAGGCTCCAGGGAACCCTCCGGCACGTGAAGACCGGTTTCCTCGGCAATTTCGCGCACAAGCGCCACCTGAACCGTCTCGCCAGGCTCCACCTTGCCACCGGGAAACTCCAGTAAGCCCCCCTGGTGAACGTGGTCTGGCCGTCGGGCGATCAGCACCCGGCCATCACGGACGATGACCGCCACGGCAACGTGAACCTCTTTGACCGACGTCTCTCTGGCAGACATGCTCAGGTACGATACTCGGCGTTGATAGTCACGTAATCGTGGGAGAAATCACAGGTCCACACGGTTTCCCGAACATCACCCCGCTTGAGGTCGATGGCAATGGTGATCTCTTCCCGGTCCATCACGGCCTGCCCGCGGGCTTCCGAGTAATCCTCGGCCCGGCCACCGTTGCGGACCAGGCAGACATCGCCCAGATAGATTTCAAGGGCATTGAGGTCCAGTCCTTCGACACCGGCGCGACCAACCGCCGCCAGAATCCGGCCCCAATTCGGGTCCGAGGCGAACAGTGCGGTCTTGACCAACGGCGAATGCGCCACGGTATAGGCAACGTCCAGAGCCTCCTGCTGACCGGCCGCTCCGCTGACGTCGATGGTGACAAACTTGGTTGCTCCTTCGCCGTCGCGGACAATGGCGTGGGCCAGTTCCAGATAGATTGCCTGCAGGGCTTCCCGCAGCTTCGGCAGCGCCGCGCTGGAGGCCGTGATCTCGGGGCCGGAATACTGGCCGCTGGCCATCAGCATGCAGGCGTCATTGGTAGAGGTGTCGCCATCGATAGTGATGCGGTTGAAGGACTTTTCCCCCAGTTCCGAGGCAAGCGTCTGCAGCAGTGCCGGCGCAATCCGGGCATCGGTGGCAATAAAACCGAGCATCGTCGCCATGTTGGGACGAATCATGCCCGCACCCTTGCTGATGCCCGAGATGGTTACCGTGTGACCATCCAGCTCAATCTGACAGGAAGCGCCCTTGGGGCGGGTGTCCGTGGTCATGATGCCACTGGCCGCTTCAGCCCAGCGATTCTCTGCAGTGTTCGCCAAAGCCTCCGGAAGCGCGCCAACGATCTTCTGGACCGGCAACGGCTCGCCAATCACCCCCGTGGAAAACGGCAGAATTTCGGCTTCCGTGACGCCCGCCTGCTTTGCCAGGGCTTGGCAACAGGCCATAGCATCCCGCATACCTTGCTCACCCGTACCGGCGTTGGCATTGCCCGTGTTGATCAAGAGGTACCGGGGCGAGGTCTCGGCCAGATGCCGGCGGCTGAGGGTAACCGGCGCTGCACAGAACTGGTTTTTCGTGAAGATACCGGCAACCCGGCTTTCCGGGGCCAGCTCGAAAACAACCACGTCCTTACGTCCCGGCTTCTTTATACCGGCACTGGCTATGCCGACCTTGATTCCGGCTACCGGATAAAACTCAGGTAAGGTTCCCGGACCTACCGCCATTCTGCCACTCCTCTTGTCTGGGGGTGCGCTCGAGGTAACACACGACCCGCTGAAAACGAAAAAACCCGCATCCCACCAGTTGTGGCTGGCAGAGTGCGGGTTCCGATGGTGCGGTCAGTGCTCTGAATCAGCTGACCTTGCCATGACACTGCTTGTACTTCTTGCCGGACCCGCAGGGGCAGGGTTCGTTTCGACCCACCTTGCGCTCCTGTCGAACGAAGGTTTCCGGAGTCGACTGCCGGGCTTCGTCAGCCTCACCCTCACCCTGGCTCTGGGCCGTGGCGCTGGTTTCGTCGTGGCGCAGACGGGCCTTTGCGAGCTCTTCTTCCAGCTCCTGTTTGCGACGGCGCTCGACTTCTTCCATCTCCTCACGGCTCTGGACACGCACGTGGCAAAGTACCCGGGTAACATCCCGCTTCATGGTATCAAGCATGGTTTCAAACAGGTTGAACGCCTCGCGCTTGTACTCCTGCTTGGGGTTCTTCTGGGCATAACCCCGCAGATGGATACCACGGCGCAGATGGTCCATGTTGGAAAGATGCTCTTTCCAGAGGGTATCGAGCACCTGCAGGAACACCTGCTTCTCGAACTTGCGCATGGCCTCGGAACCGGCAATCTCTTCCTTGGCCTGGTAGGCAGCCACGATCTCGTCGAGAATCTTCTGGCGCAGGTTTTCTTCGTACAGCTTGTTGTCTTCTTCCAGCCACTTCTGAACCGGCAGATCAATCGCCATCTCCGACTGGAGCTGTGCTTCCAGCCCGGCGACGTCCCATTGTTCCGGCATACTCTGGGGCGGAATGTATTCACTGATCAGCGAGTCGACAACGTCTTCCCGAATGGTCGTCACCATGTCCGAAATGTCGTCGGAAGACATGACTTCGTTGCGCTGGTCGTAGATAACCGTGCGCTGGTCGTTGGCCACGTCATCGTATTCCAGCAGGGTCTTACGCATGTCGAAGTTGCGACCTTCCACCTTGCGCTGGGATTTCTCGATTGCGTTGGTCACCATCCGGTGCTCGATGGCCTCCCCCTTCTTCATGCCCATGGCCTGCATCAGGCTCTTCACCCGGTCTGGGGCAAAGATGCGCATGAGGTTGTCTTCCAGAGACAGGAAGAACCTTGAGGAGCCAGGATCACCCTGACGCCCGGCACGACCGCGAAGCTGGTTGTCAATTCGACGGGATTCGTGACGCTCGGTACCAATGATGTGCAGACCACCGGCCTCCAGCACCTGATTGTGACGCTCGGTCCACTCGGCCTTGGCCCGGGCAATCTCCTCTTCTGAGGGATTGTCCATGGCGGCAACTTCGTGTTCCCAGTTACCGCCCAGCACGATATCGGTACCACGGCCGGCCATGTTGGTGGCGATGGTGACCGCCCCGGGGCGGCCCGCCTGGGCAATGATATGGGCTTCGGATTCGTGCTGCTTGGCGTTCAGGATCTTGTGTTCGATCCGCGCCTTCTTGAGCAGCATGGAGAGCAGTTCGGAGGCCTCGATGGAGGCGGTACCGACGAGAATCGGACGTCCTTCGGCAGTGACATCCTTGATCTCGTCAATAATGGCGTGGAATTTCTCTTCCTGGGTCAGGTAGACCAGGTCGTTGTAATCGGTCCGCTGGATCGGTTTGTTGGGAGGAATGACCACCACATCGAGGCCGTAGATCTGGCGAAACTCGAAGGCTTCGGTATCTGCCGTACCGGTCATGCCGGCCAGTTTGTCGTACAGCCGGAAATAATTCTGGAAGGTGGTCGATGCCAGCGTCTGGCTTTCGGCCTGAATCTTGACGCCCTCTTTGGCCTCAACGGCCTGGTGCAGACCTTCACTCCAGCGACGACCCGGCATGGTACGACCGGTATGCTCGTCGACGATGACCACCTGGCCGCCCTGGACGATATAATCCACGTCTTTCTGGAACAGGTGGTGGGCCCGCAATGCTGAGTGCACATGGTGCAACAGGCTGAGGTTGGCGGCGGAATAGAGGCTTTCACCTTCCTTCAGAAGGCCACGCTCAAGCAGCAGCTCTTCAACCTTCTCGTGACCGCTCTCTGTCAGCTCGACCTGGCGGGATTTCTCATCGATGGTGAAGTCACCGGTCGGCTCTCCTTCCTCAGGCACTTCGCCCTTTTCGAGGTTGGGGATCAGTTCATTGATGGCCTGGTACAGCTTTGAACTGTCCTCGGCTGCCCCGGAGATAATCAGCGGCGTTCTGGCTTCGTCGATCAGGATGGAGTCCACCTCGTCCACGATCGCATAGTTCAGCCCGCGCTGGACCTTGTCTTCGGTACTGAACGCCATGTTGTCGCGCAGGTAGTCGAAGCCGAATTCGTTGTTGGTACCGTAGGTAATATCGGCCTGGTAGGCTGCCCGCTTTTCCTCCGCTGGCTGGCCCGAGGCCACGACACCCACCTGCATGCCCAGGAACCGATAGAGCTTGCCCATCCAGTCGGCATCACGACGGGCCAGGTAATCGTTCACGGTAACCACGTGGACACCCTTGCCGGACAACGCGTTGAGGTACACGGAAGCGGTAGCAACCAGCGTCTTGCCCTCACCGGTCTTCATTTCCGCGATCCGGCCTTCGTGCAGGGTGATACCACCGATCAGCTGGACGTCGTAATGACGCATGCCCATAACCCGGCGGCCCGCTTCACGCACGGTTGCGAAGGCTTCCGCAAGAAGCGCATCCAGGGATTCGCCTTCGTCGATCCGACGACGGAACTCCGCGGTCTTGCCCTGCAACTCGGAGTCGGACAGATTGCCATATTGCTCTTCAAGCTCGTTAATGCGCATGACCGTCTTGCGCATTCTCTTGATTTCTCTGGCGTTTTTACTGCCGAACATCTTGGTTGCAAGCTTTGTGAACATAGACCACTGCTTCTTTGATTAAACGGAGGAAGCCGGCATTCTAACCTTATTTTGTAACAGGACAAAAGGTAGGCCTCACACAGGCGCAATAAGTCGCTGATGAGGCACCGGATTCACGGATAAAAACTGGCCGGAGGCCGACTGGCGGGAAAGTGCTGACAACGGCTTGCGGGCCGGAACCGGATTAGCGGCTCGCCCGCTTGATATAGGTTTCCGGGTTTTCAGACTTGCCATTCCGGATGACTTCAAAGTGCACGTGAGGCCCGGTGGAACGCCCTGTGCTGCCCATCAGCGCGACTACCTGGCCTTTCTGGACAACATCGCCCACCTTCACCTTGATAGTCTTGCAGTGGGCATAGCGGGTTATCAGACCATCACCATGGTCGACTTCCACGAGGTTACCGTAGCCATAGCGCTCTCCGGCATAGGTAACGACACCGCCGGCGACCGAAATAATGTCGCTGCCATCCTTGCCGGCCAGATCAACACCGGCATGCCAGGTCCGCTTGCCGGTAAACGGATCGGACCGGTAACCGTACTTCGAAGACAGCCAGCCCCAGGTGATCGGGCGGCCTTCCAGGTACAGCTCATCTTCGAGCCGCTTGCTGGAGGCCAGCTGATCGAGCAACCGCAGTTGCTGCTCGCGGTCTTCGATTCGCCATTCCATTTCCTCAATCATCCGGGTCAGCTCAGGTGCGGAGAAGGAATCCCCGGACAAGGCATCTTCTGGCCCGCCGACTGCAGCCGGCTGATCGAAGTTGAATTCGTCACTGGCCACCAGGCCGGATTCCACAAACCGCTGGCCCAGCGCATCCAGCCGCAGGAGACGGCCCTGGATCTCGCCGAGACGAAGAGTCAGCGCATCCACCTGTTGCTGGACGTTCTCCTCGATACTGGCCAGTTCTGCCTTCTGGTCTGCCAGCTTCTGCTTCCACTCGGCGACCAGCTCGGAGTTGGTGGGCTCTCTGGCCTCTACCTGCTGCACAGCCATTTGATACCCTGCCCAGCCGGCCGCGACCAGCAGGGAGAGTACGAGGAACAGCAAGCCGGCAGCAAGCGTGCTGTTAATCGACAGCACACGGGACTTTCCGTGGCGTTTGCCAACGAGAATAATGTTCATATCATCATCTGGTTTCATCGTTGAGCCGCAACCGCATCCTGTAGTGTTGCGCCCCGGAAAAATCCGAAGGGGGTCTGCCATCCTTTGGCAACAGCTACATACTGAAAAAATTGCAGCGCCCGGTAGACATACTCATTTATCACAATGTAAAACGAGTGTAATACAGGCACTACGCATAAACCGTGCCGAAGTGTAACCAATCGTAAACGCAGCCGTCGAGTAAAAACGCCGCCATGAAACGCAAAAGCGAGCAAAAAATGACCTTCGACAAGCTTGGCAGAACCCCGGTACTGAAGGATCTTGTGGCAAAGGCCGAGCTCCATCGACAGGCGGAAGGAGAAGTCCTGGCCGCCCTGCCGAGTGAGCTGGTCAACGGGACACGCTTTGTCAGCTGCAAGGACGGAGAGCTGGTCCTGACCACGGAAACCGCGGGTAAAGCCAGTCAGATCCGGTTCCGCCAGCACGAAATTATGGAAAAGCTGCGAGAGAACGAACTGTTCCGGTTCGTCTGGAAACTGAAGGTCAAGGTTGCACCGCCCAGATTTCGGGAAAAACCGGTGTTCAAAAAAGAACCCTTGAGCAAAGAAAATGCCCGGCTCCTCAAAGAGGAGGCCGGGCACACGAAGGATAAAGCATTACGCGAGGTTCTCGAAAAACTCGCTAGCCACGTCCGGGATTAAAGCGTCCTGCTTCAGCCCGCCGCCAGCACAGGCTTCATGTAGGAAATCGGGGCAGTGGCCTCGTCATCAAAGGTAACCACTTCCCAGGCATCCTCTTCTGCCCTGAGCTTGCGCAACAGCTTATTGTTCAGATCGTGGCCGGATTTGATCCCCCGGAACTCACCAATCAGGCTGTTGCCCAACTGATAGAGATCGCCGATGGCATCAAGCAGCTTGTGCTTCACAAATTCGTCGTCATAGCGCAGACCGTCTTCGTTGAGGATCTTGTAGTCATCAACAACGATGGCGTTGTCCACACTGCCGCCGAGAGCAAGGTTCATGGCACGCAATTTTTCGATGTCACGCATGAACCCGAAAGTCCGAGCGCGACTCACTTCCTTTACAAAGGAGGTGCTGGAAAAATCGACGGTTGCTGTCTGGGCGCGACCCTTGAACACGGGGTGATCAAAGTCGATACCGAAGCTCACCTTGAAGCCTTCGAAAGGCAGCAGGGTAGCCTTCTTGTCACCTTCCTCAACCGTTACCTCACGCTTGATGCGGATGAAACGCTTGGCTGCATCCTGCTCGGCAATGCCGGCGGACTGCAGAAGGAACACAAAAGGACCGGCAGAGCCGTCCATGATGGGCACTTCCGCGGCACTTAGTTCGACGAAACAGTTATCAATCCCGAGACCAGCCATGGCCGAGAGCAAATGCTCCACAGTCGCCACACGGACACCGTTTTTTACCAGCGTCGTGGACAGCATGGTCTCACCTACATTCTCCGCGCAGGCACGAATCTCAACCATCGGGTCAAGATCGGTACGGCGGAAGATGATACCGGAGTCCACCGGGGCAGGCTTGAGGGTCAGGTAGACCTTCTCACCCGAGTGCAAGCCAACACCGGTGGCACGGATGGTGTTTTTAAGTGTCCGTTGTCTGATCATCGGTACATAATTCCGTCACAAAAAGGCGATATTCTAGGCAAAAATCTGCCCGGAGAATATCAGAAAATAAGACTGAATACCATTTAACCAATCCGTTGTTGCTGAATGTTCATCCAGCATCCAACCCATGGCAATCAGTGCACGTATTTACCGGATACCGGGTTCCATGTTTCGCACAAGAACCACAACCGGATCACAATTGCACCAGATTATCAGTCAGCCTGGCGACGGAGGAATGCGGGAATATCGAGATAGTCGACACCCTGCTCCTCGCTATCCTTGCTCTGGTCGATAGCCACGTTTCCATGGGAAACGGCCCGGCGACGCAGAACAGCGGGACGATCCAGCTGGTTGTAATCGGTTTTTCCATCCAGAGTGCGGGTATTGTCCACCACCTTGGTCGGCTTCTCACGATCACCACCCAGGCCGGTCGCAACAACCGTTACCTTCAGTTCGTCGGTCATTTCCGGATCAATAACGGTACCGACAACAACGGTGGCAGAGTCAGAAGCAAACTCACGCACAATGTCGCCAACCTCGGAGAATTCGCCCAGGTTGAGATCCATGCCCGCGGTAATGTTGACCAGAATACCCTTGGCACCCTGCAGGTTGATGTCTTCGAGCAGCGGGCTGCGAACGGCCGCTTCGGCGGCTTCCCGCGCACGATTTTCACCCGTGGCACGGGCGGTGCCCATCATCGCCATACCCATTTCGGACATGACCGTCTTCACGTCGGCGAAGTCGACGTTGATCATACCGTTGCGGGTAATCAGATCAGCGATGCCCTGAACTGCGCCCAGAAGCACATCGTTAGCTGCGGCAAATGCGTCCAGCAGGCTGGTTTTCTTGCCCATGACCGCCAGCAGCTTTTCATTGGGAATGGTAATCAGGGAGTCGACGCTTTCTTCCAGCTCTTTCAGACCGGATTCAGCAACGCTCATGCGCTTGCCGCCTTCGAACATGAAAGGCTTGGTGACCACGGCAACGGTCAGGATGCCCAGTTCGCGGGCTACTTCCGCTACGATCGGCGCGGCACCGGTACCGGTACCACCGCCCATGCCCGCGGTAATGAAGACCATATCCGCGCCCTTGATGGCTTCGGCGATACGATCGCGGTCTTCCAGGGCAGACTGGCGACCGACTTCCGGATTGGCGCCGGCACCCAGCCCCTTGGTGATGTTGCCACCGAGCTGGATGATCTGACGCGCGTCCATATCGGTCAGCGCCTGGGCGTCCGTGTTGGCGCAGATGAATTCCACACCTTCGATGTCGCTGTTAAGCATATGGCGAACGGCGTTGCCGCCACCACCGCCTACACCGACGACTTTAATGACAGCGTTTTGCTGGACATTATCGACGAGTTCAAACATTTCCCCTACTCCTTCGTGCTGTTTTCAGCCCTTGTTCCGGGCTGTTTGTTCGAGATTGTGTTTTCGAGATACCTTCGTGTACTGCCCGCCCGGCCCCGTCAGAAATGACCGGTGAACCAGGCTTTCATGCGCTCAAACAGCGAGGGTGCATCTTCACCCTTGAGCACCGGTGCCCGCCCCAGATCCATCTGGCGGAAACCATGAATCAACAACCCAACGCCAGTGGCGTAGATCGGATTGTTGACCACCTCCGTCATGCCGGAAACCGCCTGCGGACAGGCCAGCCTTACCGGCATGTGGAAGATCTCTTCGGCCAGCTCCACCACGCCTTCCATGGTGGAGGAACCGCCGGTTATCACGATGCCTGCCGGAATGAGGTCTTCAAAGCCGGACCGGCGCAACTCTGACTGAACCAGGGTGAACAGCTCCTCGTAGCGCGGTTCCACCACCTCGGCCAGGGCCTGCCTGGAAAGGTCCCGTGGCGCGCGATCGCCAACACTGGGCACCTTGATGGTTTCATCCGCACCGGCCAGCTGGGTCAGTGCACAGGCATACTTGATCTTGATTTCTTCGGCATTCTGGGTCGGTGTGCGCAGCGCCATGGCAATGTCGTTGGTCACCTGGTCGCCGGCGATCGGAATCACCGCCGTGTGCCGGATAGCACCGCCGGTAAACACCGCAATATCCGTGGTGCCACCACCGATATCCACCACGCAGACACCCAGCTCTTTCTCATCCTCGGTGAGAATGGCGTGGCTGGATGCCAGCTGCTCCAGGATGATGTCATCCACCTCAAGCCCGCAGCGCTTCACGCATTTCTCTATGTTCTGGGCAGCATTGACCGCGCAGGTCACCAGATGCACCTTTGCTTCGAGGCGCACACCGGACATGCCCATGGGTTCCTTGATGCCTTCCTGGCTGTCGATCACGAACTCCTGGGGCAGAATATGGAGAATCTTCTGGTCTGCAGGGATCGCAACCGCCTGGGCGGCGTCAATGACCCGGTCTATGTCGGCCTGGGTGACCTCACGGTCACGGATTGCAACAATGCCGTGGGAATTCAGGCTCTTGATGTGGCTGCCGGCAATACCCGCATACACCGAGTGAATGCGGCACCCGGCCATCAATTCCGCCTCTTCCACCGCGCGCTGAATTGCCTGGACGGTGGTTTCAATATTCACCACCACTCCACGCTTTAGGCCCCGGGAAGGATGGGAACCGATGCCCACCACTTCGATGGTGCCGTCCATCTTGCGCTTGCCGACAATCGCAACCACCTTCGAGGTTCCGATATCGAGGCCGACAATCATGTTTTCCGTTTCAACCGATGACATGTGTTCCACCAAACCGTAGGTCTGAATTAACCGTTGCTATGATTTTGGGCTGGAGGCTGTCTCGACAGCCTTCCACTTGACCGCCACACCGTTGGTGTAGCGGGCATCTACCCGACTGACTTCGTCCGACCTTGCTGCCAGTCGGTTTTCATAAACCGTGATAAACCGATCAAACCGTTGCGCCACCTGATCGCGGCCAAGCACCACCTCGATGCCGTTGGCCAGCTGCAGGGTCCACGCACCCCGGTGTTCCAGCGTCAGGCCTGAAAATCCAAGCCCCCGGGCGACCAGCTTGTCGCTCATGTCCCGCGCCATATCGATCACATCCCGCACCCTTTCATCCGGCCCTGCGAGTCGCGGCAACCGCCCCGCAACTTCGGGATTCGCCGGCGCGAACAGCTCACCGGTGCGGCTTACGAGACGTCCATCGGTCCAGTAAGCCAGGGGTTTCTTCTCCCTGATATCGATCACCAGGCGATCCGGCCATACCCGACGCACCGCCGCGGACTCAACCCATGGCCGATGCTCCAGGCTGTCTTTGATTTCCGAAAGATCCGTGGCGAAATAGCTCTTGCCGATCCAGTCGCCAGCGGCGCGCTCAATAGCGACCCGGCTATCGCCCACAAATTCTCCTTTCACATCGACGGCAAGGATCTGCTGATCCATAGCACCCAACACCTTGCCAGTGCCCCAGGGCACCAGTGCAGCCAACAGCACAATCACCGCGCCCATGCCCACCTGGAGCCAGGGTACAGCTGCCAGCACACCCTTCAACACGCCAAACCGGTCCCGCTCGGGACCGAGGGACGTTGCCCCCCGGCGTCGCGGGAGCTCGGACGGAGTCGCCCGGCTCCGGATCAGCAGTGTTTCAAGCATTGGCGTCCTCCAGACTGTCTTTCAGTATCCGGACCACCAGCTCTTCGAAGCTGATGCCTGCGGCCTTCGCGGCCATGGGCACAAGACTGTGGTCGGTCATACCGGGCACGGTATTGACCTCCAGCAGCCAGAACTTGCCGTCGCTGTCCTGCATGATGTCGACCCGGCCCCAGGTCCGACAGCCAACAACCCGGAAGGCCTCCAGTGCCAGGTGCTGAAGACGGACTTCGTCTTCAGGCGCCAGACCACAGGGAATGCGATACCGGGTATCGTCTGCCAGGTACTTGGCCTCGTAATCGTAAAAAACGTGCTCGGTGCTTGCGCTCAGGCCAATGGCCGGAAGCGCCCGATCCTGCAACAGACTGACGGTGAACTCCGGCCCTTCGATCCACTCCTCCACCAGCACCAGATTGTCCAGCGCGGCGGCGGCTTCGTAGGCGTCAGCCAGTTCGGCCGCCGTGTGTACCTTGCGGATGCCGATGCTGGAGCCTTCCCGGGAAGGTTTCACACTCAAGGGCGCCCGCAGTTCACCAATGATCTGTTCGGCCTGATCTGCTCCGGACATGGTGCGGAACTTCGGCGTTGGCAGGCCACAGCCTTCGAACACGTACTTGGTTCTCAGCTTGTCCATGGCCAGTGCCGAGGCCAGCACATCGCTGCCGGTGTAGGGAATACCGGCCTGCGAGAGGATGGCCTGCAAGGTACCGTCCTCGCCTCCACGACCATGCAGCGCGATGAACACCCGGTCAAAATCAGGGTTGTCGACGGTTCTCAGCAGGCAGCCGCGGACGTCCACGGCAAACGCATCCACGCCGGCTGACACCAGCGCCGCCAGTACCGCCTTGCCGCTTTTCAGGGACACTTCCCTTTCAGCGGAATCTCCACCCATGAACACGGCCACCCGACCGAGCGACCGAACGAGCTCCGGGTCGGCCTGATAAGCCTGTGGTTCCCCATGATGCATGTCACTCACCAGCTATCACTCCCGCGGCTGCCAGCCGCGCTGCCACGCCGCCAATATCGCCGGCGCCCTGGGTTATCAGCAGATCACCGTCCTGCAGCACATTGGCCAGCAAGGACTCGATTTCCAGGTTGTCCTCAACAAATACCGGTTCCACCTGCCCCCGCTGGCGAATACTGCGGCACAGGGCCCGACCATCGGCACCCGGAATCGCCGGTTCGCCGGCGGAATACACGTCCATTAAAAGCAGGCCGTCCACTTCCGAAAGCACCCGGACAAAGTCTTCATAAAGGTCGCGGGTCCGCGTAAAGCGGTGCGGCTGGTAAAGCATGACCAGACGCCGGTCGGGCCAGGCATCATGTGCAGCCCGGATAACAGCCTCTACCTCCGTCGGGTGGTGACCGTAATCGTCCACCAGGGTGACCGTGCCCTTGGGGGTCTGGTAATCGCCGTAGACCTGGAACCGGCGACCGACGCCGGCAAATCCGGCCAGCCCGCGGCAGATCGCATCATCGGCAACGCCTTCGTCTGTGGCCACGGCTATGGCCGCCAGCGCGTTCAGCACGTTATGACGGCCCGGCATTTTCAGCTCGACCGCAAGGTCGCTGCGCCCGGCCGGACGCTTCACCACAAAGTGGGTCCGCAAACCGTCGGAATTGATACTCTCGGCCCGGTAATCCGCCTCCGGGTTGTCAATTCCGTAGGTGATGATGGCCCGGGATATCCGGGGGATGATCTCCTGAACGTAACCGTCATCGACGCACATCACCGCAACACCGTAAAACGGCAGGTTGTGCAGAAAGTCCACAAAGGTCTGCTTCAGCTTCTCGACATCGCCGCCATAGGTATCCATATGGTCCGCTTCGATGTTGGTCACCACTGAAATCACCGGCGTCAGATGCAGGAAGGACGCATCACTCTCGTCAGCCTCCGCCACCAGATAGCGGGAACCGCCCAACTGAGCGTTGGTGCCGGCGCTGTTCAGCTTGCCGCCAATCACGAAAGTCGGGTCCAGGCCCGCCTCACCCAGAATGGATGCGATCAGGCTGGTGGTTGTGGTCTTGCCATGGGTTCCAGCGACGGCGATGCCGTGGCGATAGCGCATGATTTCCGCCAGCATTTCTGCCCTGGGTACGATCGGCACCCGACGACTGCGGGCCGCCACGACTTCCGGGTTTTCCACAGACACCGCTGAAGACACCACAACCACATCGGCACTGGCGCTGTTCTCTTCCCGGTGACCGATCTGCACTTCTACGCCCATACCCTTGAGACGATCGGTAACCGCCCCTTCTTTCAGATCCGATCCGGAAACGTCGTAGCCCTGATTCTTGAGAACCTCGGCGATGCCGCTCATCCCCGCACCACCAATCCCCACAAAGTGGATGTGACGGATCCGGCGCATTTCAGGCACCTGATAGACCAGGGGCGGATTATTTGCATCAGCCATTGGCGGCCTCCAGACAGTAATTCACGACTCTCTCCGTTGCATCGGGGCGGGCCAACGTTCGGGCGGCCTTCGCCATTTCGTTTACCCGGTCACGATTCCGGGCCAGATCACCCAGGGTTTCCGCAAGCACCGCCGGGGTCATTTTTGCCTGTGGAATCAGAATGGCTGCCTTCGCCGACACCATTTGTTGCCCGTTTTTCGTCTGGTGGTCATCCACGGCGTGGGGAAAAGGCACCAGCACAGCGCCGATACCCGCGGCGCACAATTCCGAAACCGTCAGTGCGCCTGCCCGGCACAGCACCAGATCGGCCCACTGATAGGCCTCGGCCATGTCCTTGATGAACGGCTCAACGGCCGCCTCCACGCCATGCTCCTCATAGGCCTGCTTCGCCGCCTCGGCATGGCGCTCACCACACTGGTGGCGGACCACGGGCCGATCACCTTCCGGCAACATGGCCAGCGCCTCGGGGAGCTGCTCATTAAAGACCTGCGCGCCGAGACTGCCGCCGATCACCAGCAGCCTGAGAGCACCTTCACGGTCCGCCAGGCGCTTTTCCGGAACGGGCAAGGAGGCGAGGTCTTCCCGCACCGGATTGCCGGTACAGCGGGTAACCACTTTCGGCCCGAAGCTACCCGGAAAAGCCTCGAGCACGGTTTCTGCAAACCTGACCAAGATGCGGTTGGTCATTCCGGCGATCGCGTTCTGTTCATGAATCACCAGCGGCGTACGGTTCAGCCAGGCGGCAACACCACCGGGCCCGGTAACAAATCCGCCCATGCCTACAACGCAATCCGGGCGAATCCGGCGCAGGATGGTGAAGGCTTCACCCAGCGCCCGCATCAGCCGGAACGGCGCCAGCAAGAGAGCGAGCTTACCCTTGCCCCGCAAACCGGAAATATGAATCAGTGACAGCGGGATATCGGTTTCGCCGATCAGTCTCTGTTCCATTCCGCCACTGGCTCCGAGCCAGTACACCTGGTGACCACGAGCCTCAAGCGCCCGAGCCGTTGCCAGGGCCGGGAACACGTGCCCGCCGGTACCGCCGGCCATCATCAGGAAGCGACGCTGTTCAGTCATACACCGCACCTCCCCGCGCCTTCGGACCGGTTTTCTCTCGGGCCAGCTTTTCCTGATCCAGGCGCTCCATTTCCACACGGGCAAGAACGCCAATGCAGATACAGGTAATCATCAGACTGGATCCACCGTAGCTCACCAGCGGCAGAGTCAGCCCCTTGGTTGGCAGAAGCCCGGTGCTAACCGCCATGTTGATGCCTGCCTGCAGGCCAATCAGCAGGGTGAGCCCATAGGCAAAACAGGCGCCGAACGGCATGTCCGCCTTCTCGGCCCGGCGGGCAATGACGAATCCGGTCACCACCAGCAGGGTGAACAGACTAAGTACCAGCAAGGATCCCAGGAGACCGAATTCCTCGGCGATAATGGCGAAGATAAAGTCGGTGTGGGCCTCCGGCAGATAGAACAGCTTCTGGATGGAGTTACCCAGGCCGACACCACCCCAGTCTCCGCGACCGAAGGCAATCAGGGACTGGGTCAACTGGTAACCGCTGTCGAACTGGTCTTTCCAGGGATCGAGATAGCTGACAACCCGTTTCAGACGGTAAGGCTGGGTAACGATCAGAATGGCACCCAGGACCACCAGCGTGCCGATCAGGGGCACGAACCGGCTCAGCCGGACACCGCTCAGGAAGATCATCCCCGCCGCTGCCGTCACCAACACCACAGTGGCACCGAAGTCCGGCTGAATCACCAGCAGAACCGATGCCAAACCGAGGACGACCAACGGCTTCAGGAAACCAAGCCAGGTATTGAGCAGTTCATCCCGACGACGGACCACGTAGCCGGCCAGGTAGGCAATCAGGCAGAGTTTCGCCACTTCCGAGACCTGGACGTTGAACAGGCCGAACGGAATCCAGCGGGTGGAGCCGTTCACGGTACGGCCCAGGGGCGTCAACACCAGAACCAGGACCAACAGACCGATGCCCAGCAGCAGCCAGCCGCTGCGCTCCCACCAGGCCACCGGCACGTTCACCGCTACCAGGGCCAGCAGGCAACCAAGACCGGCAAACATCAGCTGACGGATCACATAGTGGTAGCTGTTACCCATGGTTTCGGCAGCCATATCCATGGACGCCGAGGAAATCATGACCACACCCATCACCAGCAATGCCACGGAGCTGATCACCAACATCGGCAGGGGCTGTATCTCGCCCAGCCACGGGTTCCGGTTCTGGAGTGGAAGATCTGCGTGCATCACAGGGCCTCCACCAGAGAACGGAACTGGTCACCGCGATCAAGATAGTCGCGGAACATGTCAAAGCTGGCGCAAGCCGGCGACAGCAACACCCGGTCTCCGGGCATGGCCAGTTCGACAGAGCGGGAAACCGCCTCGGCAAGGCTACCTACCCGGTGTACCGGAATACCGCTGCCCAGCACATCGGCGATGGCCGGCGCATCACGCCCGATCAGCAGCACGGCCCGGCAATGCAGGGCGATGGGCGCTTCCAGGGCGGTAAAATCAGCCCCTTTGCCATCACCACCGGCAATCAGCACCACTTTGCCTTTGTCCGGGGCGAGGCTCTCAATAGCGGCTACCGTGGCGCCGACATTGGTTCCCTTGGAATCGTTGATGAAGTCCACATCGTTCAGCCGGCGCACGAATTCACAGCGATGCGGCAGCCCCGGAAATTCCCGCGCTACCCTGAGCATCACATCCATGGGCAGCCCGGCGGCATGGCCCAGTGCCAGAGCAGCCATCACGTTGCTGATGTTGTGATGCCCCATCAGCTTCAACTCGCTGGCCAGCAAGAGGTTATCAAACCCGAAGGTAATCCAGGTGCCCTGGTCATCGTCCCGGGTGCTGAACGTCTCGGGATTCACCCGGTGAAAGCCGAAACACAGGAACCTCAGGTTGTCCCTTGCCATGGGGGTGCTCAGGGCATCGTCCAGATTGACAATGGCGTTCTTGCACCCCCGGAATATCCGCTGCTTGGCCTGGAAATACGCCATCTTATTGGGGTAACGGTCCATGTGGTCGTCACTGAGGTTGAGCACCGTTGCCGCAAGGGCGTTCAGCTCGTCCGTGGTCTCAAGCTGGAAACTCGAAAGCTCGAGCACATACAGGTCTGCGCCCTGGCCAAGAAGATCAAGGGCCGGGGTACCGATATTGCCGCCAACGGCGACGTTCCGGCCCGCCGCTCTGGCCATCTCACCCACCAGTGTGGTGACGGTGGTTTTGCCATTGGAGCCAGTGATCGCGACGATCGGCGCATCGGCAGCCTCGGCGAACAGATCAATGTCACCCCGGATTCTTGCTCCCTGGCGGGCGGCAGCTGCAATGGCTGGTTCGGCAATGCTGATTCCCGGGCTGACCACCAGTTCGTTGAAACCGGCAAACAGCTCTGCGTCAAAGGTCCCGAGGTGTACCGGAATATCCGGCCAACCGGCCTTCAGTTGATCAAGACCCGGAGGAGCCGTGCGGCTATCGGCCACAGCAACGTCCCGCCCCTGTTCGGACAGGTAGCGCACGCAGGAAAGCCCGGTTTTACCGAGCCCTACGACCAGTGTGCGACGATCCGAAACAATGACACTCATAGTTGCAGCGCTTTCCTATCTCAGTTTCAGACTGGCAATGCCAATCAGGACCAGAACGACCGTGATAACCCAGAACCGGACAATCACTCGTGGCTCCGGCCAGCCTTTCAGTTCAAAGTGGTGATGCAGCGGCGCCATGCGGAATATCCGCCGCCCGGTCAGACGGAAGGACGCTACCTGCAGGATCACCGACACGGTTTCCATCACGAACACACCGCCCATAATGAACAGCACAATTTCCTGGCGAACAATCACCGCGACCACACCCAGGGCGGCACCGAGGGCCAAGGCGCCCACATCCCCCATGAAAACCTGAGCCGGGTAGGTGTTGAACCAGAGGAAACCAAGCCCGGCGCCAACGAGTGCGCCGCAGAATACGATAAGCTCCCCGGTGCCCGGGAGATGCGGGATCAACAGGTAATTGGCGAACTGGGCGTGCCCGGACAGGTAAGCGAAGATACCAAGCGCTCCGGCGACCATCACCGTCGGCATGATTGCCAGACCATCAAGGCCGTCCGTCAGGTTGACGGCATTGCTGCTGCCAACGATCACGAAATAGGTGAGCAGAATGAACAGCACCGGGCCAAGGGTGAGGGATACCTGCTTTACGAAGGGCACATACAGGGACGTCTCCTGGGGCAAGGCGGAACTGAAGAACAACACAACGGCCGCCGTAGCGCCGATAACCGACTGCCAGAAATACTTCCAGCGGGCCGGCAGGCCCCGCGGGTTGCGTTCCACCACTTTGCGATAGTCATCAACCCAGCCGATTGCGCCGAACAGGAGCGTCACCAGCAGGGTGACCCAGACGTAGCGGTTACCAAGATCCGCCCAGAGCAGCGTACTGATGCCAATGGCCACCAGGATCAGTGCGCCACCCATAGTCGGGGTGCCAGCTTTGCTGAGATGGGTTTGCGGACCGTCATCTCTCACCGCCTGACCAATCTGGTACTGGCTCAGCTTGCGGATCATCACGGGGCCGATGATCAGCGAAATCAGCAGCGCGGTGAGTGTGCCCAGAATTCCACGCAGGGTCAGGTACTGAAACACCGTCAGTGCGGAGAAATACTGTGATAGGACCTCTGTCAGCCAGAGCAGCATGAGTTATTCACCTTTTCTTTAATTCCCTCCACCACACGCTCCATGGCGGAACTGCGAGAACCCTTGACCAGCACTGTCAATGGTGTGTTTTTATCCCCAATCGCCGATTCAACGGCCTGCTCATGGCTCAGCCCGAGTTCCGTGGACTCGCCAAACCCGTCGGCATAACCTTCACAACCCGGCCCCACGGTAATCAGTCGATCGATACCATGCTCCCGGGCGCACACTCCAACTTCCCTGTGCAACGCATTTGCCTTGGCGCCAAGCTCTGCCATGGCACCGAGTACAGCAATCTTCTGACCTGCACGGCCGGCCAGCACGCCGAGCGCAGCTTTCATGGACGACGGGTTGGCGTTGTAACTGTCGTCAATCAGCGTCATTTCCGGCGACAACTCCAAGACCTGAAGCCGCCCTTTCACCGGCGCAACACTTGCCAGCCCTGCAACAATCGCCTGATCACTGGCACCCAACTCACGGGTTGCCGCGATGGCAAGCAGCATGTTGGTGATGTTGTGATCGCCCTCCAGGCCCAGCGTGACCCTGCATAGCCAGCCGTTCGGGCCGCTGACCTGAAAGGTTCTAGTTCCGGCCTCCTGGCCCTCAATGACTGCGTGATAATCCGCCTCGGCGCCGAGACGGCTGACACCTGCGACGCGGCGGGCCCCGGCTCGGGTGCGCCACTGCGCGAAGGCCGGATCGTCACCGTTGAGCACCATCAGCCCGTCTGACGCGACGCCGTCAATGATTTCGCCCTTGGCCAGGACAATGTTCTCATAGCTGCCAAACCCTTCCAGATGGGCCTCGCCAGCATTGGTGAGAATGGCAACACGGGGCTTTGCCAGGGCGACGGTATGGGCAATTTCACCCAGCCCACTGGCACCCAGTTCAATCACGCCGTACTGGTGTTCCGGAGAAAGGCCGAACAGCGTAAGCGGAACGCCGATGTGATTGTTCAGGTTGCCTTTCGTTGAAAGCGTCTTGCCCATCTGCGACAGAATGGCGGCGCACATTTCCTTGACGGTGGTCTTGCCGCTGCTGCCAGTGATCGCGAGGATGGCCGCTGTGCTTTCTTCACGGTTGGCGGCCGCTAACCGGGCAAGGGCCTCCAGTGTGTCATTCACTACCAACTGAGGCAGAGCCAGGTTGGTATCAGGCGTATCGACCACCAGGCCAACTGCGCCTTTATCCATGGCCTGTTGCAGGAAACGATGGCCATCGAAATTTTCGCCGCGCAGGGCCACAAAGAGCTGGCCAGGCTCGAGGGTGCGGGTATCAGTGGAAACTCCGGCGAAGCTCACCGACGCAAGGTCGCCCGAAGCGCAATGGGCGCCCAGCCAACCCTTGGCTTCCGCCAGCGAAAAGGCGCGCATCATGCCACACCCCCATTGAGTTTCGAGACGTGGCGAACCTGCTCCGCATCGCTGAACGGGTATTTCTGGCCGGCGATTTCCTGATAAGCCTCGTGGCCTTTCCCTGCGATCAGAACTACGTCGTTTGGCGTGGCCGAGCGGATCGTCGACTGAATGGCCTCGGCCCGGTCATGGATAACAGAGACCCGGGCAGCGTCCGTGAAACCGGCGAGGATGTGCCGTGCAATTGTTTCGGGGTCCTCACTGCGGGGATTGTCATCAGTAACGACCACCCGATCTGCAAGCCTCTCGGCTTCCCGGGCCATTTCCGGACGTTTACCGGCATCACGGTCACCGCCGCAACCAAACACGCACACCAGTTCACCGGTAACGTGCGGACGCAGTGCTGTCAGAGCATTGGCGAGGGCATCCGGGGTGTGGGCGTAATCGACCACCACCCTGACACCATTAGCACCCACAAACCGCTCCAGCCTGCCCGGTGGCGGTGTGAGCCGACCGACAGCCTGCTGCACGCGCTCAATCGGCACGCCAAGCGTCAGAACCGTTGCCATAGCCGCCAACACATTGCTCGCGTTGAAACTTCCCATCAGCGGAACCGAGACAACAAACCGGCCCCACTCGCCATCGACCTCAGCTTCAAAGCCTTCGTCGGTTGGTCGGAATTCCCGCAACCAGAGCTCGGTCTGGGCCTCGTGCAGGCTGTAGCGCACGCGATCGCATTTGCCGTCCAGCTGTTCGAAGAGCTGTCGACCAAATGGATCGTCAAAGTTGATTACCGAAAAATGCAGCTCTTCGCGCTGGAAAAGCTGAGCCTTGGCGGCACCATAGGCTTCCATGGAACCGTGGTAATCCAGATGATCCCGGGTCAGATTCGTGAATACAGCGCCGGTCATCGAGAGGTTATCCACGCGACCCTGATCAAGGGCATGGGAGGACACCTCCATCACGGCTGCCCGACCTTCCTGTTTCACGATCCGGGACAGCACCCGGTTAACCTGAACCGCATCCGGTGTCGTATGCGTCGCAGGCTGCAGGGCGCCGGGCATGCCATAGCCCAGGGTGCCGAGGATGCCGCAGGGCGTTCCCGTTTCCTTGAGCAGCTGTGCGACATACTGGCAGACCGACGTCTTGCCATTGGTTCCGGTCACGCCAATCAGGCGAAGCCGTTGCGACGGATGCTCGAAAAAGCGGTCTGCGATTCGCCCCACCAGACCGCGCAGGCCAGCAACAGGTACGATCAAGGCACCGTGGTGTTCGGTGCACTCTCCCGCGTGCTGCGCTTCCAAGAGGATGACCGTTGCGCCCGCTGCAATGGCCTTATCGACATAGAAGTCAGCCGGCGTTCGGGCGCCCGAGAGGGCGATAAAGGCATCGCCGGAGGCGACTTCCCGACTGTCGGTTTTCAGTCCGTGGATGGTCACGTCGAACACCGACGGAACCGCTACGATACCCTGCAATAACGTGCTGAGAGATGTGATGCACATAGGCCTACCCTCGCTCTCCGGATGCAGAAGCAGCCATTTCGGCCTCTCCCACTTCCAGTTCAGGCTTCACATTCAACAGTCGCAGTGCGTCACTCATTACCCGTGAGAATACTGGCGCGGCCACTTCACCACCGTAGTATTCTCCGGACTGCGGCGCATCAACGGCCACAACCGTAACCAGCCTGGGGTTATCAATAGGCGCCATACCGGCAAAAATCGCCTTGTACTGGCTATCCTCGTAACCCTGGGCCCCAACAAGATGAACAGTCCCGGTCTTGCCGCCAGCCGAGTAGAATCCAGGCTGGGCCCGCTTACCGGTACCCCTTGAAACGGCCTCGCGCAGCATATTGCGAACCTGGAGGGTGACCTGCTCCGAGAGCACTCGCTGCCCCTCCGGCTTCTTATCCTGCCGGACCAAGCTCAGGGGATAACGCACGCCACCATTGGCGATCACCATATAGGCCTGGGCCAATTGAAGAGCGTTCACGCTCATACCGTATCCGTAGGACAGTGTCGCCTCTTCCACGGGGCGCCACTTGGGTGGCGATGGCAATACGCCCACGGCTTCGCCGGGAAAACCGATCCCCGTTGGCTGGCCAAGCCCCAGACGGGCGTAAAGATCACGAATCACATCGCCGCCAAGGTCGGTAGCAATCCGGCTGATTCCGACGTTGCTGGACTTGACGATGATCTCGGTCATATCCATGACGCCATAGTTGCGATGATCCCGGATGGTGAAACGACCGAAACGGCGAAAACCCGGGTTGGTATCAATGGTGCTGTTAACCGAGTAGCTGCCGGACTCCAGAGCCGCCGCCATGGTGATCGGCTTCATGGTTGAGCCTGGCTCGAACAGGTCGGTGATAGCCTTGTTTCGAAGATTTTCCGCTGCGAGCTGACTGCGGTCATTGGGGTTATAGGACCCCTGGTTGACCATCGCCAGGACCTCACCGGTATCCACGTCGAGCATGACCAGCGTACCCCCTCTGGCATTATGAGCCGCCACCACAGCCTTGAGTTCCCGATAGGCCAGGTACTGGAGGCGCAGGTCGATGCTGAGGGCGAGGTTCTGGCCGGGGCTGGCATCGCGAATCAGGGTCAGATCCTTGATAACCCGGCCGCGGTTGTCTTTCAGGACCCGCTTCCGGCCGGTTTCACCGGACAGCCACTGGTTGTAGGCGAGTTCGATCCCTTCCTGCCCGCGCTCGTCGATGTCGGTGAAGCCCACAACGTGAGCAGTCACTTCGCCGGCGGGGTAATAGCGACGGTACTCCTGACGGGTGTATATCCCGTCAATCTCCAATTCGAGAACCTTTCTGGCCAGATCCGGCTGAACCTTGCGGCGCAGATAGATGAATTCCCGCCCGGAGTATTCTTCGAGACGCTGCCGGAGAGAGGCTTCATTGATATCGAGCAGCCGCGCAAGGTTGGTGAGTCGCGCCTCGGAGGGATTGGCTTCAGAAGGATTCGCCCAGATGGTCTGCACTGGCGTGCTGACGGCCAGAGGCTCGTCATAACGATCGGTGACAACACCACGATGAGCATCAATACTCTCAACCCGGATCGTACGGACATCACCCTGCTTGCGCAGGAAATCATTATCCACGACGTGGAGGTCGACCAGGCGCCAGCCAAGCACACCCACCACCAGGAGGAAGACGCCCACGACGGAGCCAAAACGCCAGGCTGCCAGCCCGGACGCCAAACGCTGCCCCCATGTTGTCTTCTTTCCCTGATCGGACACGTCGATCACCCTGAATCGTTGTTATTCTCGTTGATTACCGGCTGGTAACCGGCGACATCAGTGGCACCAGCACAATATCCTGACGTCCCGGCACCACCATGCCGAAACGCTCAGCCGCCAGCTTTTCGACCCGGCCATGAGCGCTTAACGCACTCTGCTCGAGCAGAAGCTGGCTCCATTCGCTCTGATAACGGTCGCGCTCGGACTGAAGTTGCGACAGCGTGTTGAAAAGCTCCCGGTTCTCGTGGGCACTGACCACCACGCCAATAGAGGAAGCCAGCAACACGGCGACCAGACCAAGCGAGACAAGCACCTTGCCCTGCTTCGTGGCAGCGAAAACCTGCCTTGAGATACGGACCGCGGTTGCAACACCGTCCCGGACCTTCTGCTTGTTGAGCTTCGCCGTTTTTACCGGCTCTTCAATGGCAACAGCGCCCATGGTTACGCGCTCCCCTGCGAGTTTTTCCTGATATCGGTGCGTTCGAGCACCCGCATGACTGCGCTGCGGGCACGTACGTTGTCACTTACTTCTTCGGCGCCGGCCTTGCTGGCTTTGCCAACGAGCCGGAAATCCGAGGCTTCCTGTTCCGCGGTTACGGGCACCCCTTTGGGCAGCTGTGGCCCGCGCGCCAGATCCCTCATGAACCGCTTGACCAATCGGTCTTCCAGCGAATGAAAACTGATGACCACCAGACGCCCTCCAGGAGCGAGGTGGTCAACAGCAGACTGAAGACCCACTTCGAGATCTTCCAGCTCCCGGTTGATAAAAATCCGGATTGCCTGGAAGGTCCGGGTAGCCGGATGCTTGTGCTTTTCCTTTTTCGGGACCGCCTCGCTGACCAACTCTGCCAACTGGCGAGTGGTTTCGACGGGCGCTTCCTGCCGACGCTCGACCAGTAGCCGGGCAATGCGCCGCGAGAATTTCTCTTCGCCATAACGGAAAATCACGTTTGCGATATCCGACTCGTCCGCTGTTGCAAGCCACTCGGCGGCACTGGGCGATTGTTCGGTATTCATGCGCATGTCCAGTGGACCATCACGCATGAAACTGAATCCACGGGAGGCATCATCAAGCTGCGGCGATGACACGCCGAGATCCAGCAACACACCATTCACTGTCTGCCAACCCTGACCGACCACCGCAGCGCCCAGCTCCGCAAACGAACCGTGGAAACTGTGGAACCGGTTATCCTGGGCTTCCAATTCCTTCGCCGCGCGTATCGCCTCGGGATCCTTGTCGATACCCAGCAACCGCGCCGACGGGCCGAGGCGATCGAGAATCAGGCGGCTGTGACCACCCCGTCCAAAGGTGCCATCCACGTAATAACCGTCGGGGTCGTTGACCAGATAGTCGACCGCCGAATCCAGGAGCACCGAGCGATGCGAGTACGCCGCCCCGGCCTCCTGGTTGCGATCGGTGGTCATAAGGACAGCGCCTCCATCTCGGGCGGCATGTCTTCGTCATCAGAGGATTCATCCAGCCAGGCAAACCAGCGCTCTTCACTCCAGAGCTCTAGCTTCTTGCCTTGCCCGATCAACATCAGCTTTTTCTCCAGATGGGCATAGCTTCTAAGAGTTGGCGGAATCAGAATGCGCCCGGCCGAATCCAGCTCCATGGGAGCAGCATTACCCAGGATCAGACGCTGCAGCCGCCGGGCCGCCTTATTCATGTTGGGAAGCGCCTCGATTTTAGGCCGTAGAACTTCCCACTCGGGCTCCGGATAGACCAGCAGACACCGCTCCTCGTCAGCGTTTGCTGTCAATACAATGCGCCCACCACAGGCCTGCGCGAGCTCTTCGCGCACCTTGGAGGGGATCGCCAGGCGACCCTTCGCATCCATATTGATGGCATGACTGCCGAGAAAATTACTCATTTACGCTGTCTCTGGGTGCCCGATATCCACAAAAAACCACTAGAAACCACTTTTTCCCACTTCTGCACACTATAGAAACACGCAATACACAATGCAAGCGCCGCAAACAGCGCCACACTTGCAAAAGTTCCTTTTATGACAAGAGGTTACGGAGGCGGATTCGATGAAATGGTGAGATTACGGAAAAGAAAAGAAGTAAAATCAAATACCTGCAAAAAAGTCTGAAGACTGCAAGTGAGGTTTAAGATTTTTTGGCTATAAAGGACATCTGTTGAGAATGACGAATGTCACAGGAAGGGAAAAGAGCGAGCTCGCCGATAAGCCGGGTTCTGTCTTGGACAGTCATTCATCTAGGGTCTGCGTCACCACAGACCTCAAGCAACCTACCCGAATCCAGCGCGGGCCACGCCATTGGATTCCTATTTGGTCTTGCTCCAGGTGGGGTTTACCATCGCCGTGGACTGTTGCCAGCCACGCGGTGCGCTCTTACCGCACCGTTTCACCCTTACCGGCGCCCGAGGGCGCTTAGGCGGTATACTTTCTGTTGCACTTTCCGTCGGCTCGCGCCGCCCAGGCGTTACCTGGCACCTTGCCCTATGGAGCCCGGACTTTCCTCCCCCGGAAAACCGGCGGCGACTGTCTGGCGAGCTCGGGCGAGACAATACTCCTGCGCCCAAAGCCTTGCAAGGGAAAACGCCACTGTACTCAGTTGTCTTTGAGCGCCAGTGCGCGCTGGTACAGCTCATTTTTCGACAGACCGGTCAGTTCTGAGGCCATTTTGGCGACCTTCTTCACCGGAAGCTCTGCCAGCAAAACCCGAAGCACACGGTCCACATCCATGGTAGCCGCGTCATCATTACCAGGTTGCGCCATCGCACCTCGAACCATGACCACGAACTCCCCACGGGTTCCGTGGGGATCCTGCTCCAACTCTGCCAGAACCTCCGCAACCGAACCGGAATAGAAGGTTTCGAAGGTCTTGGTGATTTCCCGCCCCAGAACCATCTCACGATCCTCGCCCAGCACCTCGGCAATATCCCGTACCGACTCTAGAATCCTGTGCGGCGATTCATAGAACACAAGAGTGGCCGACTCACTGGCCAGGGGTTCAAGACTGGCCCTGCGACCCGAGCGCTTGGCAGGCAGAAACCCCACGTAGAGAAAGCGGTCCGTCGGCAGGCCGGCCGCGCTCAGAGCCACTACCAGTGCACAGGGCCCCGGAATCGGGCTCACCCGATACCCCGCAGCCCTGGCGTCTCGCACCAGCACGTATCCGGGATCGGAGATAAGCGGTGTACCGGCGTCGGAGATCAGCGCCACATCGCGCCCGGCCTTAAGCTCAGCGAGGATCCCGGCTGCGCGATCTTTTTCGTTATGGTCATGCAATGCGATCATTCGCTTCTGAATGCCCAGATGGCTCAATAGCCGGCCACTGTGGCGCGTATCCTCTGCCGCGACCACATCCACGTGGGCCAGGGTCCGGGTTGCTCTTGGAGATAGATCATCAAGGTTGCCAATCGGGGTGGCCACAACATAAAGAGTGCCGCCCTGTTCATCCCTGCGGCTATCGGACGACGGGTAATCGCTGACCTCGTTTTTCAAAGCGTGTGCCTCTGTGATGGGGTATCCGGGAGCGTGACAGTTACGTCATGTGAATTAACCCCGGAGCTGTTAAACTTGCCAGCGTTAGTCTGGCGCTACAAGCCCAATCATCCGGAGTATGTCGAGCCTGCCATGTTAAATATCCGTATTCATCAACGAGCCCTGGCCAGCGTATTTACTGCCGCCCTTTTGTCGGCGGGCTGCGCCACCGTCAATCTCGAAACCCACGTCGCGCAAACGGCCGACCAGGCCCTCGAGCTTGCCGGCAACGAAGATAATATCGAGACCGCCCAGGCCTACCTCCTCCGGATCGCCAGCAGGTTCCAGGACCAGGGCAACCACGTGGCAGCACGAACGCTACTTCAAAGTTCGCAGCTGGCGCAACCGGCTGCGGACCTTAGCAACCAGAAACTCCTGCTAGCCATGGCAAGCGCCAAGGCCCTTGAGGACGAATCCTGGGCAGCGGCGCTTGCCGCCGAACTCACGCCGTCGACCTTTATAGAGTACCCGGCCGACCTGATGGCCCGGGCCGCCAACCTGCAGGCGGACGCTTATGACCTAGCGGGCAAGCCGATGCCTGCGGCCATGACCCTTATCCTGCTGGCCCAGACGGATAACACCGCGGATGCGCAACAGATTCATAACCGCATCTGGTCCCTGCTGGAGAAGGTACCGGGCACCGAGCTGAGCTCGGCCTCTGCCGAAGCGATTGGCTATGAGGCCCAGGGCTGGCTGGAGCTGGCAAACCTGGTGCGCACTGCAGAAACCGGCATAGACGAGCAGGGCCGACTCATCCGGGGTTGGCAAAACAACTGGCCCGGCCATCCTGCCGCCCAGGTTCTGCCCTCGGAACTCCAACTGATCGCCACACTGGCGGACAGCCGTCCGGAAAAAATCGCTCTTGCCCTGCCTCTCCAGGGCCCGCTGGCAACGGCGGGCAAGGCCATCCGGGATGGCTTTCTGGCAGCGTACTACCTGGATGACACTGCTGACCGGGGCAAAACCGACATTCGGATCTTTGATACCGCCGGCACGTCTTTCAGCGAACTTTACAAGCAGCTATCGGAACAGGATATCGACCTGATTGTCGGCCCCCTGGAAAAAGAGGCTCTGGCCGGACTGGGTTCAATGAATACGCTGCCCGTACCCGCTCTCGGGCTGAATTACCTGCCTGCGGATACCAAGCCTGCTGACGGACTCTACCAGTTCGGTCTCTCGGCAGAGGACGAGGCCCGGCAAATTGCCGACCGGCTTGCCGCAGAACAACTGCGCCAGGTTCTGGTGCTTATCCCCGGCGGCGAGTGGGGCGATCGCGTTGAGGCTGCGTTGCTGAAACGCATGGCGTCCCATGAAGGCGTTGCCCTGGATATCGAGCGCTTCTACCGGGAAGACAACCTCAGGGCGGTAACGGCTGACCTGCTGGGCATTACCGTTTCCCGCGACCGGGCCATCCAGGTTGAACGCACCATTGGCATGAATGTCGAATTCGAGCCGCGTCGCCGGCAGGATGCCGACGCCATCGTCATGGTGGCAGAGCCCACTGTCGCCCGACAGTTCAAACCGCTTTTCGCCTTCTATTTCGGCGGGGACCTGCCTGTGTACTCGCCTTCCATTATCTATGAGGGCACACCCGCACCTTCACGGGACCGTGACCTGAACGGCGTTATTTTCACTGATATTCCCTGGGTACTGGGCGACGACAATGAGCTGCGTACGCGAGCTACCGAAAATCTGTCCGGAACCCGTGGCCAGCCCGGGCGCCTTTTCGCCATGGGCGCCGATGCGTGGCACCTGAGCAAACGCCTGCCGTTGCTGAAACAGGTTGAAAGCGCCTCGATATCAGGCCAAACAGGTGTGCTGACCATGACGCCCGAGGGCAGCATCCATCGGGAACAACTCTGGGCCCAGTTCCGCAACGGCGCCCCTGAACTCATTCCTGAACCGGTAACCGAAGAGGGAGAGATGGAAGGCGCTCAAGAGGAAGCCCCACCTCTCAGCGAATAACACCAACGGAGAAAAACAGTAGCCATGGATGGCACCAAAACCCTGGGTAACCACTTCGAGGGCGTTGCAGCCCGTTACCTCGCCAGTCGGGGCGTCCGGATTATTGAGCGCAACGTCTACAATCGCGGCGGCGAGATTGATCTCGTCGGACAGGAAGGTGAGACTCTCGTATTCTTCGAGGTCCGCTATCGGGGCGCTGGCAGCCTTGTAGATCCTGCAAGCTCCATCAATTACCCCAAACAGAAACGCCTGATTCGTGCAGTCTCGTTTTACCTGCACAGGCACGGGCTCTGGAACAGTCTCTCACGGATAGATGTGGTTGCCATCAGCCCGGGTACCGTCAAAAAATACCGGGTACAATGGATCAGGAATGCAATTCTGGCAGGATAGTGATACCGAAAATGACCGACACCGAACACCAGATCAACCAGTGGTTCGCAAGCCATATGGAGCATACCGCGCAGGCCGCGAGTACGGCCGGCCCTGCTATCGAGGAGGTTGCCAATGCCTTCGTGGAAACTCTGCTCCAGGACGGGAAAATAGTTACCTGCGCCAACGGTAATGCCAACATTCTGGCCCAGTACTTCTGTACCGCGCTTCTGAACCGTTTCGAACAGGACAGGCCGGCACTGCCCGCCATCAATCTCGGCGCCGACGCAACGACCTATTCGGCCATCTGCCGGGATAACCGTTTCAACGATACCTTCTCGCGTCAGGTCCGGGCGATTGGCAAACCCGGGGACCTGTTGTTCGTGATCGTCGACGATGGCCACAAGGCAAATCTTATCCAGGCTATCCAGGTTGCCCATGATCGGGAAATGAGTGTTGTGGTTCTCAGTGCCAGGGAGAAATCGGACATAACCTCTTTGTTGCATCCAGAGGACCACGAAATCGCCCTGAACGATCTCAGTCCCACGGAGGCTACACCTCTGCTGCTGCTCATCATCAATGCCCTTTGCGGGCTTATCGACGCAAAAATCTTCGGGGGATAAAAAAAGCCAGCGTAAGCTGGCTTTTTCAAAACCAGTGCGCTGGCGTTATTTCACAACCTTGAGGGTAGGCCTGCCAGAGGGGCGATCCTCCTGACCAGGTGACGCCTGCTCACCATCGCGCTCCTTCGAGGTACCGTCAGGATCGGGAGAGCCCGGCTCACTGCCGAAGACCATGCCCTCGCCGTTTTCCTTGGCGTAGATTGCCATCACCGCCTGCAACGGAATAAACACCTGCATGGGCACGCCACCGAAACGGGCACTGAATTCCAGCGCTCCATTCCCGATGACCAGGCCGCGCACGGCGCCCGGGCTGATATTCAGCACAATCTGCCCGTTCGCGACATGCTCTGTCGGCACCTGCACACCCTGAATGCCTGCGTCCACTACAATGTAGGGGGTACAGTCATTGTCCAGAATCCACTCATTGAATGCTCGTACCAGGTACGGACGGCTGGACGTCATGGTGTTTTTACTCTCAGCCACTGCCACTCTCCTGCTCCGGCAAGCGGAACGTTACCAAATCAGCTGCGAATGTCTTCTTCCAGATCTGACAGGCTTGCCTTGAAGCCATCCCGACTGAAGATGCTCTCCATGTACTTCTGCAGCGGCTTGGCCTGCTTCTCATTCAGCTCAATACCCAGCGACGGAAGACGCCACAGGATGGGAGCAATGCAACAGTCCACAATGGTGAACTCTTCAGACAGGAAAAACGGCATCTCACCAAACAGCGGCGCCGTTGCCAACAGACTTTCCTTCAGCTCTTTGCGAGCTGTGTCGGACGCCTTGGCGTTCGGCTGAGCCAGAATCTGGTCGACCAGGCCACACCAGTCTTTCTGGATCCTATGGATCATCAGACGGCTGTTGGCTCGCGCCACAGGATACACCGGCAATAAAGGCGGATGCGGGAAACGCTCGTCGAGGTATTCCATCATGATGTTGGGCTCATAGAGCACAAGATCACGATCTACCAGCGTCGGCAGGGCGTTGTATGGGTTCAGGTCCGCCAGTTCAGCCGGCGGGTTATCCGGATCCACATCAACGATATCGACGGTAACGCCCTTCTCTGCCAGAACAATACGCACCCTGTGGCTGTAATGGCTGGCCGGATCCGAGAAAAACGTCATTGATGACCGCTTGGTCACAACGCCCATAGAACTACCTCACGAGTAAACAAACCGAAATGATCCTGAAAAAACGCAAAAATCCAGCGGGCCGGTTATGCCCGCTGGAACTCAGGGGACGGGATTATACCCTATTTCTCAGTGTACGTCCTTCCAGTACTCACGATTGAGCAGGTAAGCGAACACGAAGAAGATGGCCACAAAGATCAGAACAAAGATCCCCAGACGCTCACGCTCGAGCTTGACCGGATCCGCCATGTACGACATGAAGTTGGTCAGGTCGTACATCGCCTGGTCGAAGTCGGCTCCAGACATGCTGCCTTCGATTGCGTACTCCGGGCAAGCGTCCGCGTTGTTGATATTCCCACTCAACGGTTCAACGCTGGCCGGCGTTCCGATTTTCGGTTCAACGGCGCAGAGGCCCTGCAAACCAACCAGAACATGGGGCATACCGACATTCGGGAATACCACGTTATTGACGCCCAGCGGACGGGACTCGTCCTTGTAGAAACCGCGGAGGTAGGAGTATACCCACGCTTCGCCACGCAGACGGGTTTCGAGCGTAAGATCCGGTGGCGGAGCACCGAACCAGTCAGCCGCCATGTCTTTGTTCATGGAGTTTTTCATCAGCTCGCCAATTTTGGCGCCGGTGAAGATCAGGTTTTCCTCATACAGCTCATCGGGAATTTCGAGATCCTCAGCCACACGCTTGTAGCGCGCGTACTCCATGGAATGACAACCCATGCAATAGTTGGTAAAGGTTACCGCTCCGCGCTGGAGAGATGCCTTGTCAGAGTGATCTGACTCGAAGCTGTCCAGCGGCACGGTTGAACCCGCTGCCAGCCCGAGAGCTGGCAGGACCGCGATGAAAAGACCAAAAATCAGCTTTCTCATTATCCTGTCACCCTCTCTGGAACTGGCTTGGTTTTCTCCATGCGCGTGTAGAACGGCATGAGGATAAAGTAGAGGAAGTACAGCACCGTCAGAACCTGAGCAACCATTGTGCGGCCTTCGGTAGCGGGTACAAGACCGAGGTAGCCGAGGATCACAAAGCTCACCACGAAGATGGCCAGTGCAATACGGCTCAGCCAGCCTTTGTAACGCATGGACCGTACCGGGCTCTTGTCCAGCCAGGGCAGTACGAACAGGATGGCAATTGCCGCACCCATTACAACAACACCCCAGAACTTGGCGTCAAGACCGAACAGGTCGATCGTCACCGCACGCAGCATTGCGTAGAACGGAGTGAAGTACCAAACGGGCGCAATATGATTCGGTGTTTTCAACGGGTTTGCCGGCTCGAAGTTCGGCTTCTCGATGAACAACCCGCCACCTTCCGGGAAGAAGAATACAACAATAAAGAAGATGAAGAAGAAAACGCCCACGCCGAGCAGATCGTGCACGGTGTAGTAAGGATGGAACGGAATTCCGTCTTTGGGGATGCCGTTTTCGTCCTTGTTCTTCTTGATATCGATACCGTCGGGGTTGTTGGAGCCCACTTCGTGCAGTGCCAGGATGTGAAGCACTACCAGGCCCAGCAGAACGATCGGCAGTGCCACTACGTGCAGCGCGAAGAATCGGTTGAGGGTAATACCGGAAATCAGGTAGTCACCACGAATCCAGAGAGAGAGGTCCTCACCGATCACGGGGATAGCCCCGAACAGGTTAACGATAACCTGCGCACCCCAGTAGGACATCTGGCCCCACGGCAGGAGATAGCCCATGAACGCTTCAGCCATCAGGATCAGGTAGATCAGCATACCGAAGATCCAGATCAGCTCACGCGGCTTCTGATAGGAGCCGTACATCAACCCCCGGAACATGTGGAGATAGACCACAATAAAGAAGGCCGAGGCACCGGTAGAATGCAGGTAACGCAGCAGCCAACCCCACTCGACATCACGCATGATGTATTCAACGGATGCGAATGCGCCTTCCGCCGAAGGGTTGTAGCTCATGGTCAGCCAGATTCCCGTGACCAACTGATTCACGAGAACCAGCATCGCGAGGGAACCAAAGAAGTACCACAGGTTGAAGTTTTTCGGCGCGTAGTACTTGCCAAGGTGCTTGTTCCAGGCATCAATGACCGGAAGCCGTTCGTCTACCCAGTTGAGTAACTTGCTCATTACGCTGCCTCCGGATCAAGACCAATCGTGAGGGTCACATCATCGTCGTAACGATAGGGCGGCACCTCCAGGTTCAGGGGAGCAGGCTGCGCTTCGAAAACCCGGCCAGCCATATCGTATCGTGAACCGTGACAGGGACAGAACAGGCCGCCCAGCCACTCGTCACCCAGGTCTGCCGGAGCAACTTCCGGGCGATAGGATGGAACACAGCCAAGGTGGGTACACAGACCTACAAGCACGGCAAATTCCGGCTTCAGCGAGCGCAGGATGCCATCGATATACGGCGGCTGCTGCGGCGCTTCGGACTGGGGATCTTTCACCCGGTCATTCAGCTTCTCGATATTTGCGCGCATTTCTTCGGTACGGCGGATGATCCAGACCGGCTTGCCTCGCCATTCAACAGTAATCTGCTGGCCCGGCTCGATCTTGCTGATATTGACGGTTACCGGTGCACCGGCCGCTTCCGCTTTTGCACTGGGATTCCATGACCCCAGGAACGGAACCGCCGCACCGACGACGCCGACTCCACCCACCACAGACGTAGCACCGATCAGAAACCGGCGCCTGCCTTGGCTCACGTCGCCATTACTCATTATGGTTTTCTCCCATCAGGCGATGTCACAGCCCGCAACGCAGCCGGCAATGTGCATCTAAAAGGACTTCACAACCCAAAAATATAAGCGCCCAAATGGTAATGAAATTACCAAGGGCTTACAAGTCGGAAAGCCGCCACTGGCGCTCCATCCCTGTTCCAGATCAATTTGCTGACAAATCACTGGAACATAAAAAAACCCGACCGAAAAGGGCCGGGTTTTCCAGGATCTGCTCCAGCGGAATTAACGCTTGGAGTACTGAGGACGCTTACGCGCCTTGCGCAGACCCACTTTCTTACGCTCAACTTCACGTGCATCACGGGTGACATAACCCGCTTTACGCAGCGCCGGGCGCAGAGTTTCGTCGTAATCCATCAGAGCGCGGGTCAGACCGTGGCGAATTGCGCCGGCCTGGCCACTGATACCACCACCCTTAACGGTAATGTTGATATCAAAACGATCGGTAGACTCGGCAACCACCAGGGGCTGACGAACGATCATACGCAGCGTTTCGCGACCGAAGAAATCTTCGATGGTGCGACCGTTGATGGAGATGTTACCGCTTCCCGGCTTGATAAAAACCCGAGCCGTGGATGTCTTGCGGCGACCAGTACCGTAATTTTGTGCTACAGACATATCCGCCTTCCGTTAAATGTCGAGTTCTTTGGGCTGCTGGGCTGCGTGAGGGTGCTCAGCGCCGGCATAGATTTTCAGCTTCTTGAACATGGCGCGACCGAGCGGTCCCTTGGGAAGCATGCCTTTGACAGACTTCTGGATGATTTGCTCGGGCGCCTTGTCGACCAGCTTCTCGAAGTTGATGGATTTGATTCCACCCGGAAAGCCGGTATGACTGTAGTACATCTTGTCAGATGCTTTCTTGCCGGTAACCCGCACCTGGCTGGCGTTGATCACTACAATGTAATCGCCAGTGTCTACGTGGGGGGTGTACTCAGGCTTATGCTTGCCCCGCAGACGAAGGGCGATTTCGGTTGACAGACGACCCAGCGTCTTGCCGGCTGCGTCTACAACGTACCAGTCACGTTTTACTGTTTCTGGTTTCGCACTCAGAGTCTTCATTGATTCCGCCTTGAACGCTATATAAGAAACGTTAAAAACCACCGCCGGTAAATGCAAGGCATCCGGAGGGGGTTCCATACCTGTGTTGCGTTGCCATCATTCGGGGCTGAGATAATGACATCGCCTTGAAAAGCCAGGGCGCGAAGTATACTCGAACCACCCAGGAAAGCCAACCCTGTGTGGATTCGTTTCGTTATTCCCCTATACCGGCAGTCGCCCAACCGTAAAGCCGCGACACGTTATCCAGAAGCGCCGGCGCCAGATGCTCCGGCGACGTGCCACGGAGCTCCGCGAGCGCGTCCAGAATATCCGGCAGATAGCGGGGGGAGTTCGCTCCCTGTGGCACGCCTTCCGGCGCCATGTCCGGGGCGTCGGTCTCAAGCACCAGCGCCTCCAATGGCAATTTTGCGACTGCGTCGCGGGTCTTTCGGGCCCTGGGATGGGTAATCACGCCCCCTACCCCGATAAAGCACCCAAGATCGACCAGCTTTGCGGCCTGCTGGAAGCTTCCGCTGAATCCGTGAATCAGTGCTCGACCCTGCCACTGGCGACGATTGAGCACACCGTGAACTTCGTCATGGGTCTTGACGGAGTGGATCACCAGCGGCAAATTCAGTTCGTCAGCCAGCGCCACCTGGGCTTCAAACCAGGGCAACTGCGCTTCGAGACTTCCCCGGATTCGATCGAGTCCGCATTCACCGATTGCCACACAGCGGTCGGGACGACCCTCCAGCAATCGGCGGAGCCGAGTCAAGTCTTCTTCAGAATGCTCTTCCACAAACCAGGGGTGAATGCCGAGACAGTAAAACAGACCATCATGAGCCAGCGCTGTCTCGCGGACGCGGTCCCAGTCCGGTCGCCGGACACCGGGTATCACCAGCCCCCGGAGTCCGCGCGATCGGCCCTGCTCAAGCTCTTTATCGCGGCGGCCATCGAACTGGGGAAAATCGAAATGGCAATGGGCGTCGATCAGCTGCACAGTCACCTCCGCCCGGAACCGTTAATGCTCCCGGGTCTTGTGGAACTGGATGTCCGGATACCGCTCCTGAGCCAGGTTCAGGTTGACCATGGTCGGAGCAATGTAGGCAAGCCTGTCACTCCCATCAAGGGCCAGGTTGTCGTTGTTCTTGCGCTGGAACTCGTCAAGCTTGCGCTCATCGCTGCAGGTGACCCATCGCGCAGTGGCCACGTTAATTGGCTCGTAGATGGCCTCCACCTTGTATTCGCTTTTCAGGCGACTGACCACCACATCGAACTGCAGCACACCGACCGCCCCGACGATGAGATCGTTATTCCGAAGCGGCCTGAACACCTGCACGGCGCCCTCTTCGGACAGCTGTATCAGCCCTTTCTGGAGCTGCTTGGCCTTGAGCGGATCCTTCAGGCGAATCCGGCGGAACAATTCGGGCGCAAAGTTGGGGATGCCGGTGAACTTCATCTCGTCGCCGGCGGTAAAGGTATCACCCAACTGAATGGTGCCATGGTTGTGCAGGCCGATAATATCGCCGGCAAACGCCTGCTCGGCGTGTTCGCGGTCGCCGGCCATGAACGTCAGCGCGTCGGAAAACCGGACTTCCTTGCCAATACGGACATGACGGGCCTTCATACCCTGGTTGTAACTGCCGGAGACAATGCGGAGGAAGGCAACACGGTCACGATGCTGTGGATCCATATTTGCCTGAATCTTGAATACGAAGCCCGAGAACCCGTCCTCGGCCGGCTGGACCAGTCTCTGGTCGGTTTCCCGCGGTTGCGGCGCCGGGGCCCACTCCACCAGACCATCGAGCATGTGGTCCACGCCGAAGTTACCCAGTGCGGTACCAAAGAAGACTGGCGTCAGTTCGCCGGCAAGAAAAGCTTCCTGATCAAACTCGTGGGACGCGCCTTTGACCAGCTCAATTTCATCACGCAGATCGTCGGCGTAAGCACCAATCGCCTGATCAAGCTCGGGATTGTCCAGCCCCGAGATAACGCGCTTGTCCTGAATCATATGGCCCTGGCCGGACTGATACAGAATAACCTCGTCCCGAAGCAGGTGATAAACCCCTTTGAAGCTCTTGCCCATACCGATGGGCCAGGTGATCGGTGCACAGGCAATTTTCAGAACTTCCTCAACCTCGTCCATCAGCTCCACCGGATCCCGGGTGTCCCGATCCAGCTTGTTCATGAACGTGATAATCGGCGTATCCCGCAGCCGGGTAACCTCCATCAGTTTGATGGTCCGTTCCTCGACACCCTTGGCGCTGTCAATAACCATCAGACAGGAGTCCACCGCCGTGAGCGTGCGGTAGGTGTCTTCCGAGAAGTCTTCGTGGCCCGGCGTATCCAGCAGGTTCACCAGCTTGCCACCATAAGGAAACTGCATGACGGAGGTGGTTACCGAAATACCCCGCTCTTTCTCCATTTCCATCCAGTCGGACTTGGCGTGCTGGCCAGACTTCTTTCCCTTGACGGTACCGGCCTTCTGGATTGCCTGCCCGAACAAAAGCACCTTCTCGGTAATCGTGGTCTTACCGGCATCCGGGTGCGAGATAATGGCGAAGGTGCGGCGCTTGGCCACTTCCTGGGAAAGGTTAGACATAATCGAAAAGCAACCTGAATCTGAAGTTCTGGAAAAGGCGGCCATTATAGGCCCTATGCCGCTGTGACGCTAACTCGCACTGCAGTGATCACTGGCCGAGGGCAAGCATCAGGACCCGGGCATCCTCCCGCCCACTGGCAGACGGATAATACCCGGGGCGCTGGCCGATCTCGTGAAAGCCTTCATTCTGGTACAACGCGATAGCGGCATGATTGCTGTCCCTGACTTCGAGCAACAGCTGAGCCATACCTTCATGAGCTGCGGTTGCCAGAACATGCCTCAGAAGATAGCGCCCCACCCCCTCACCGCGGGCTCTCGGGTGGACGCAGATATTCAGCAAATGCGCTTCATCAACCATGTAGGCCACGACAGCGTACGCGGTGAGTTTGCCCCCATGGCAGGCACCCCAGAGCCGGTAGTTGTCCTTGAAACAATCCAGAAACACCGATTCGCTCCAGGGGTGCGAATAACCCTGGCGCTCTATATCGAGCACATCCGGGACATCCTCGGGCACCAGGGGGCGCACAATAAGATCGGCATCAAGAACTTTTTGGTAGGTTTCCGGATAAGGCATTAACGGGCGACCAGAGGCCGTATCTGTTGCCACAGGGAGCGCTTCAATGTCGGGTTGCCGGCAATCTCAGCAAGGGTGTGCGGAAACCGGACTGCTGCGTCGTGTCCAAGGGCTTCGCTCAGCCAGCTTTTTTCTGCATCCTCTCCACCCTGCAAGACGACAACCTGCTGACTTTCCAGGCCCGACAGAACACTGCGCATCACCTCAACAAAGTCATGGCCGGAGTTCCCGGGCACCAACAGATTGTTGAAGATAGGCCAGGAGACTTGCCCGAGCACTTGAGGCTGCTCCTCACCAAGGCTCTTGAGAATATTCAGTGCGAGGGTTTCCTGCAGTCGACTGCTGGCATCCGCAGACATGCCTCCGATGAGCACTGCTCCGGTTCCCGCCCAGATCATGACGTTAACGCTCTCAGAGGGAATCCCGGCAGGCTGCGCTGCCATCTCTTCTGGCGCTGCGGGCTCCGGAGCGTTCGCAGCGTCATCCGACACGGCAGGCGATTGGCGAGGCTGTCGGGAGGCGTTGCCTGGCGCGACAGCCTCACCTTCCATCAAGGCCTGAAGATCCGCTATTCGGGCCACGCCTTCAGTTCTATCTGGTCCCGTCGGTTTACGCGGCGCAGGCCGACCGGCATCTCTTACCGGACTGGGTATGGTCTCAGAAGTTCCAGGCATTGGCTCCGGAACCTGACTCTCCTCGGGAAACTCAAAATCCGGGCTTGGCGCCGCGCCGGGCAACGGTTGCCGGGCATACCACATTCGTATCCCCGCTGCTCCCAGATAAAACTGACGCTCTGCTTCCGATCCAATCATTGCCTTCGCCTGTCGCGACTCACCGAATAACCATTCTCACACATCCGCGACCTGGGGATGCTGTCGAATTCCGCCCTTGCTGATCAGGTTCAGGGCCTCAATGTAAGCCTTGGCGGACGCGATGATGATATCAGTATCAGCACCCACGCCGTTAACGATGCGGCCACCGCGCTCCAGGCGTACCGTTACCTCGCCCTGGGCATCGGTGCCGCTGGTAATGTTGTTTACGGAATACAGCTGGAGATTGCAGCCGGAATCCACCAGAGATTCGATTGCCTTGAACGTGGCATCGACCGGCCCGCTGCCCTCGGCTTCAACCTTGTGCTCTTTGCCGTCTACGCTCAGCGTGAGATTGGCTTTGGGCACGACTCCGGTCTCCGAGCAGACCTGCATACAGACCAGGCCATAACGGCCGTCTTCCTCTTTCTGCCGGGTATCGCTGGCAATCGCCTGAAGATCCTCATCGAAAATCTCATGTTTCAGATCTGCCAGCGCCTTGAACCGTGTAAAGGCCTCATTCAGCTCGGTCTCGGTCTCAAACTGAATTCCGAGCTCCAGCAAACGGGTACGGAAGGCGTTCCGACCGGAGTGTTTGCCCAGGACGAGGCTGTTGGTATGCCAACCAACGTCCTGCGCCCGCATGATCTCATAGGTCTCCCGGTGCTTCAGAACCCCATCCTGGTGTATCCCGGATTCATGGGCAAAGGCATTGGCGCCGACGATAGCCTTGTTGGGCTGTACCGGAAAACCGGTGATTGTAGAAACAAGACGAGACGCCGGCACGATGTGCTGGGCATCAATGCGGGTATCGATATGGAACAGATCCTGGCGGGTACGAACCGCCATGACAATTTCTTCGAGCGCCGCGTTACCGGCCCGCTCACCCAACCCATTGATGGTGCACTCTACCTGACGGGCTCCCTGGGAAACCGCCGCCAGGGAGTTCGATACAGCCAGTCCCAGGTCGTTGTGGCAATGCACCGAAAAAATAGCTTTGTCCGCGTTCGGAATCCGGTTCAACAACTGACGGATGGTTTCACCGAACTGCTCGGGAATGGCGTAACCGACCGTATCCGGGATATTGATCGTGCTGGCACCGGCATCGATGGCGGCCTCAATGATCCGGCAGAGGAAGTCCAGTTCGGAACGTCCGGCGTCCTCGCAGGAGAATTCGACGTCGTCGACATGACTCCGCGCGCGCTTCACAGAGCGAACCGCCTGCTCAATCACTTCATCGGGCTGCATCTGCAGCTTGTGCTTCATGTGAATGGGCGACGTGGCTATAAACGTATGAATACGCCCGCGCTGTGCCGGCCGGATAGCTTCTGCCGCGCGATCGATATCCTTGTCGAGCGCCCGAGCAAGACTGCAGATCGTTGAGTCCTTGATGGACTCGGCGATCGCTTTCACCGCCTCGAAATCACCCTGGCTGGCAATCGCGAATCCTGCCTCAATAACATCCACCCGGAGCTTTTCCAGCGCTTTCGCAATGCGGAGCTTCTCGGCTTTGTTCATGGTGGCACCGGGGCTTTGCTCGCCATCACGGAGCGTTGTATCGAAGATAACCAGGTGATCAGTGGCAGGCATTGGCAGGCTCCATTCTGAGATGTCGTTCGTTATGGGGAGAGTATATCACCGGCCTGCCGTGAGTGAGGCCGTGAATTTCAGGCAATAAAAAACCCCAACATCAAGGATGCTGGGGTTTTGGTATTAGGAGCCTGACGATGACCTACTCTCACATGGGCAACGCCACACTACCATCGGCGCTGGTCTGTTTCACTTCTGAGTTCGGGATGGGATC